>DDVH01000022.1:124168-198841 GCA_002345215.1 Anaerolineales bacterium UBA2317 | reverse complement strand
CAAACCATCATTGATTTGTTCAGTAGTGACATTCAAAGGTGGGATCCAGCGTAAAGTATTGTCATACGTTCCGCAGGAAAGTAAAAGCAAACCTTTTTCTTCGGCTGAATGAATCACATCTTTTACTAATTGCTTAGCCTTCACTTGGCTTCCATCTACGATANNACTCACTAAATATCTTCAAACCATCATTGATTTGTTCAGTGGTGACATTCAAAGGTGGAATCCAGCGTAAAGTATTGTCATAGGTTCCGCAGGAAAGCAATAACAAACCTTTTTCTTCGGCAGAGTGAATCACATCTTTTACCAATTGCTTGGCTTTCACTTGGCTTCCATCTACGATAAATTCTGTGCCAACCATTAAACCTTTTCCGCGCACGTCACCAATTTGCGGATATTCTTCTTGCAATTTTCGCAAGCCAGTCATTAATTGGATTCCTTTTTCGGCGGCATTCTCTATCATTTTTTCTTCACGCAGTGCGCGGATAGTAGCAACTCCAGCGGCGCAAGAAATTGCATTTCCGCCATACGTTCCGCCAACAGAGCCTGTTTCAAGTTTTTTCATAATATCTGTGCGTGAAAAAACACCAGATAAAGGCAAGCCCGAAGCGATTCCTTTGGCGACAGTCATAATGTCTGGCAAGATATCATAATGTTCAAATGCAAACCATTTGCCCGTTCGTCCAAATCCTGATTGCACTTCATCAAGAATCAACATGATGCCATGCTTATCACAAATTTCGCGCAAGCCTTTCATAAAAGATTTTGGTGGAGCAATATAACCACCTTCACCTAATATCGTTTCAATTAAGATGGCGGCGGTTTCTTTCGGCGAAGTTTGTGATGCGAGCAAATATTCCAATTGATTCAAAGCATAGTCACTAGCTTGTTCTTCTGTCATCCCTAAATTAAAAGCATAAGGGAATGGCGAAACATATATCCCAGAAGGAAGAGGCGCGAATCCAGAACGATAAATTGTTTTGGATGTCGTCAGTGCCATAGTAGCGTGCGTTCGTCCGTGAAATGAACCGTTGAAGACAATCACATTTTGTCTGCCAGTCACTGCTTTAGCAATTTTGACAGAATTCTCCACCGCTTCTGCGCCAGAATTTGCAAAGAAAAACGAATCGATTGGAGCAGGCACAACTTTGCGAAGTTCTTCGATTAATTGCAAAATCGGTTTATGAATGACAATGTTGATTTGCGCATGGAGAAATGAACCTGCCTGCTCACGCACCGCTTCAACGACTTTCGGGTGACAATGCCCGGTGTTTGTGACGCCGATTCCACTCGTGAAATCTAAGAGCTTTTTGCCGTCATCGGTGTAGATGTATGAACCTTCGGCACGTTCTGCCACGAAGTTAAAGATACGACTCCAGGCTGGGGTGATATGTGGGAAATTTTCTTGATAGAGTTGATTTGCCATAAAACATCCTTTTTTATTTTGAGATTTTATAAAATGTTACTAAATATTTAGAAAGGTTTATAATTGCGGTACTTTATAAAACAGGAACAACCCATGACAGAAAAACTTATTTTTACAAATCCAGCCACAGGTACACAATTTGGTGAAGTGACCATGACAACACCTGAAGAAGTGAAACAAGCCGTAGAAGAGATGCGCCAGTCATTTCCTGTGTGGAGTGGAAAATCTGTAAAAGAACGATGCAAAATCCTTAAGAAGTTTCAAAATTTATTGATTGAAAAACGAGACGAAATTTCTACGATTGTTAGTCAGGATACAGGTAAGAACCGTCAGGATAGTTTAATCGAATTATTCGTTTCTGTTGATATGCTCGCTCAAAACAGAATGAACGCACCAAGATGGCTAAAGCCTGAACGGGTTTCCTCTGGGCTGTATCTTTTTAAGAAAGGTATTGTTGAGCATCGCCCGCATGGTGTGGTGGTGGTCATTTCGCCATGGAATTATCCTTTGTTAATTTCACTAACGCCGATGTTTTCTGCATTGCTGGCAGGCAACACTGTGGTTTTGAAAACATCTGAAGTGACGCCTGCTGTCGGTGAATTAATTGAAAAATTATTCAAAAGCCTTCCTGAACTTGCACCGTTTGTCCGCGTGGTGCATGGAGATGGAAAAGTGGGAGCAGCATTGGTAAACAGTAAACCTGATTATATATTTGTGACAGGTTCTACCACCACTGGCAAAAAAATTATGCAAGCCGCGGCAGAGAATTTAATTCCAGTCACACTTGAGTTAGGTGGTAAAGACCCGGTCATTGTGCTTGAAGATGCAGATATTGAAGCTGCGGCACGTTGGGCAACTTGGGGCGCTCACTATAATGCAGGTCAAGCTTGTATGTCTGTAGAACGAGTGTATGTAGTTGAATCCAAGTATGATGAATTTGTGAATGCTGCAATTCAAAACACCAAAGAGATTCACACAGGTTTTACTTTAGATACGAATAGCCCATATTTTATGGGTCCAGTTACAGATCCGCGTCAAGTTCAAATTATTGATGACCATATAAAAGATGCCGTTGATAAAGGTGCGCGTGTACTTTGCGGCGGAAAAGAAGGTGGTGCTTTCTACAAACCAATGGTGATGGTAGATGTAAACCATTCCATGAAAGTCATGCGAGAAGAAACATTTGGTCCGATTATGCCGATTATGAAAGTGCGAGATGAAGAAGAAGCGATTCGCCTCGCTAATGACAGTACGCTTGGGCTTGGTGCTTCAGTATATGGCAAAGACTTAACCAGAGCGAAACGAGTTGCAGATAGAATTCAAGCCTCTTCTATAATTATCAACGACAGCATTGCTCAATTTGGGATTCCAATGTTACCGTTTGGCGGTGTTAAAGAATCTGGTATTGGAACCACGCATGGACGAGAAGGCATTTTAGAATTTACTCATCCTTATAGTTATGCCATTGGCGGGATTCCTCTTAAATGGGATGTTGCTACCATTGTGCGCAACCTCGGCAATTATGAATTAGGTGTTGCCATTATGGGTGTAGTATATGGAACAACCCTCAAACAAAAATGGGAAACGCTTTCACAATTTTTGCGAAAAGGAAAGAAAGAAACAACTTCTTCTAATATCAAGCCTGAGTCAGTGACGACAAAGTAATTAGTAATTAGAGACTAGAGATTGGAGACTGTAAATAATCTCCAATCTCTAGTCTCTTTTTTAACTTTGTGCAATCATCACATGTTTGGTGATTTGATAATCGCCAATGGCTTCGGCAGATAAGTCCTTGCCGAAACCTGATTGTTTGAAACCACCATGTGGTGTTTCAGATGTTAAAGGCAAATGGTCATTCACCCACACGGTACCAAATTCCAACTCAGAAGAGATGCGCATGGCACGTCCAATGTCGCGAGTGAAGATGGAAGCCGCAAGTCCGTACAACACATCATTGCCTTTACTCAATGCATCGGCTTCATCTGAAAATTCTTGCACCGTAATCACAGGTCCGAAAACTTCTTGTTGCACAATTTCAGAATCTTGTTGCACGTTGGCAATCACAGTCGGCTCGAAATAATAACCTTTATCAAAACCTTTGGGTGTGCCACCGCCTGTTAAGATTTTTGCGCCAGATGCTTTGGCACGCTCAACAAAACCTGCCACACGTTCTTTTTGAATGCCTGAAATCAATGGACCCATTTGGACTCCATCTTCAAATGGCAACCCCACTTTGACATTTTTCACCGCTTCGACAACCGCTTCTTGCATGACCTTCAACTTGCTTTTTTCAACATACAAACGAGTTGCCGCCGTACAGTCTTGACCCGTGTTGAGCGTCGCCGCCATTGATGCTTTCGCCGCGACAAGTTCAGGATCAGAATCATCAAACACAATGAACGGTGCTTTACCACCGAGTTCAAGATGCACACGCTTCAATGTATCTGCGGCGGTCTTCATAATTTTCTTGCCCGTTCCAGTAGAACCTGTGAGGCTGACCATGCGAACATCTGGATGTTCAACAATGGCTTGACCTGTATCATTTCCGCCAGTGACGATGTTGACAACGCCATCAGGAATGCCTGCTTCTTTGATGAAGTCAGCAAGCATAAGAGTAGTGAGAGGCGTACCGGGAGCAGGTTTCAATACAATCGTACAACCTGCCGCAAGTGCAGGACCAATTTTCCAAGCCGCCATCATAAACGGATAATTCCATGGCGCCACTTGACCGACAACGCCTACCGGTTCACGGCGATACATAGATGTATAGCCCGGCATAAATTCGCCTGCATGTGAACCATGTGTATCACGCGCGGCACTTGCAAAGAAGCGTAAGTTATCTACTGCAAACGGAATATCACCGCCGAGGCTGACGAATGCATACGGTTTGCCTGTATTTTCTGATTCAAGTTTTGCAATCGCTTCACTGTTTGCTTCAATCACATCTGCAAGTTTCCAAATCAACTTGGATCGTTCACCCGGGGATTTCTTCGACCAACGTCCATCATAAAAAGCAGTCTTTGCGGCTTGCACAGCACGGTCTACATCTTCACGGCTGGCATCTACAACTTCTGCAATTGTCTTGCCAGTTGCAGGGTCTTCAATTGCCATCATCTTGCCACCCTTTGACTCTTGCCACTTACCATCAATCCAAAGTTTGTGTTCCATGTTTTCTCCTCTTTGTTGGTAAGGACACAGCGAAACGAATTCTCAAGAAAATTATTGAGAGACTCGCTGTGTCCCTACAAGAATTACGAACTCGTCCGTATCGCAACCAATTGAATATTGGTCATATCTTCCATGGCAAACTTGACACCTTCACGTCCCAAACCGCTCTGGCGATTTCCACCATAAGGCATGTGGTCAACGCGGAAGGCAGGGGTTTCATTAATCATCACGCCACCGAAGTTTAATTTCTTAATGGCTCTGAGTGCGCGGTCTATGTCTTTTGTGAAAACGCCAACTTGTAAACCAAATTTTGAATCGTTTGCTAAACGCAATGATTCTTCAAAATCATCTGATTGAATGACTGAAGCAACGGGAGCAAACGTTTCTTCGGCAATGACTTTCATATCTGAGGATGTGTTCGTTAAGATGGTCGGATAATAGACTGTGCCTTCACGTTTTGCGCCTGTGAGCACTTTCGCGCCCCCACCTTGCGCCTCATTGACCCACGTTTCGATTCGGTCAACTTCTTTGACATCTATCATCGGTCCGACATCCACGCGTTCATCTAATGGATCGCCGACCACCATTGCTTCTGTGGCTTTGATGAATTTTTCAGAGAACGGTTCGTAGACTTTCTTTTCACTATAGATTCTCTGAACTGAAATACAAACTTGACCTGAATTATAGAAAGCACCCACTGCACAGCGTTTTGCAACCAAATCCAAATCTGCATCTGGAGCAACAATGACTGGTGATGTATTCCCTAATTCAAGTGTTACTTTTTTGATTCCAGCAACTGACAAAATATGCCTTCCAACATCGGGTGAACCTGTGAATGTGATTTTATCTACGCGTTCATCAGTGATGAGCCATTCGCCAACTGTTCCACCGCCACCGACAACAAGATTCAAAGCACCAGCCGGCAAACCTGCTTCTTGTAATATTTGACATAACTTGACTGCCGCCAACGGAGTTGTACTAGCAGGCTTCAATACCAATGTATTTCCTGCTGCAATGGCAGGGGCAACTTTATGAGCCACCAAATTCAATGGAAAATTAAACGGGCTAATTGCCGCTATCACACCTACTGGACGGCGAGTCCAAAAACCGAAAAAGCCTTCACCTGCCGGTGCGGCATCTAATGGAATAGTTTCACCATGTAAACGCTTGGCTTCTTCTGCCGCAAATGTAAATGTACTGACGGCGCGTTCTGCTTCGGCGCGTGCAAACTTTAATGCTTTACCTGCTTCTGCGGCGATGGTCTTTGCCATGTCTTCTACATTGTCACGAAGTAGATAGGCGGCGCGCATTAAAATGTCGGCGCGTTTGTGTGCGGGCATCTCAGCCATGATGTCTCTAGCACGTTGGGCGGCATCAATGGCTTTGTTCAAATCTTCTTTTGTGGCGGTATTGACCACACCGACTGTTTGACCACTGTATTTATTTTTCACTTCGAGCGGAGTACCACTCCCGCCCCATTGACCATCTATTAGTAATTTGTATTCCATTTAATTCTCCAATAATATCCGTTGGTCGAGTAGGCGGTGTTCGCCTGCCATATCGAGACCAACAAGTTTTCAAAAGTACTTTTGTTACTAAAATTATTTTGTTTAACTGGTGGTTTCGATACGCCGCAAGAACAAGAGCGCGTCTACTCAACCACCGTGTTGTTTATTAACTTTGCGCAATCATCACATGTTTGGTGATTTGATAATCACCAACAGCCTCAGCGGATAAATCTTTACCAAAACCAGATTGTTTGAAGCCACCATGTGGGGTTTCGGATGTGATTGGCAAATGGTCATTGACCCACACAGTACCAAACTCCAATTGACTGGTGAGGCGCATAGCACGACCAACATCTTTGGTGAACACTGATGCGGCGAGACCATATAAAACATCATTACCCAAATGAAGGGCTTGGTCTTCATTATCAAATTCTTGGACAGTGATGACGGGACCGAATACTTCTTGTTGCACAATTTCCCAATCTTGTTCAACATTTGTAATCACAGTCGGCGCGTAGAAATAACCTTTGTCTAAATCTTTGGGTACACCACCACCCGTGAGAATCTTTGCGCCTTGCGACTTGGCTCTATCAACAAACGCTGAAACTCTTTCACGTTGAATGCCTGAAATCAATGGACCCATTACAACCGAATCATCAAATGGCGAGCCGACTTTGACATTCTTCATCGCTTCAACAACGGCTTCACGCATATCTTTGGCACGACCTTTTTCTACATAGATGCGAGTCGCGGCTGTGCAATCTTGACCTGTATTGGCAGTCGCCGCAAAAGATGCTTTCGCTGCAACCAGTTCAGGGTCTGAATCATCAAAGACAATGAATGGTGCTTTGCCGCCTAATTCAAGATGAACACGCTTCAATGTATCTGCGGCAGTCTTCATCACTTTTTTACCAGTACCCGATGAACCTGTGACACAAATCATGCGCACATCAACATGTTCGGCAATGGCTTGACCCGTATCATTACCACCAGAAAGGATATTCACCACACCGTCAGGGATGCCCGCTGCTTGGGTCAACTCCGCAAGCATAAGGGTAGTGAGAGGCGTGCCGGGGGCAGGCTTAAGCACAATCGTGCAACCAGCCGCAAGCGCAGGTCCAATTTTCCATCCAGCCATATTCAAGGGATAATTCCACGGTGTGATTTGACCAATCACGCCGACAGGTTCGCGCCGATACATGGAGGTGTAGCCCGGCATAAACTCGCCAGCGTGCGAACCGTGCGTATCGCGCGCAGCGGTTGCAAAAAATCTTAAGTTATCAACTGTAAATGGGACATCACTAGCAAGGCTCAAAAATTTATAGGGCTTGCCTGTGTTTTCACTTTCAACGCGTGCAAATTCTTCGGATTTTTCTTCAAGCAATTCTGCTAATTTCCAAATTGCTTTGGAGCGTTCACTGGGTGATTTGCGACTCCAACGTCCATCATAAAATGCTTTTTTGGCGGATTGAACCGCCGCATCGACATCGCTTCTGGTTGCTTCTTGCACCTCAGCAATTTTTTCGCCTGTGGCTGGGTTTTCAATGGACATCATTCCGCCACCTTTTGAGTCCACCCATTTGCCGTCTATCCAAAGTTTATATTGCATTGTGACTCTCCTGTGTTGGTCTGATTAGTCTTATTGGTCTTACAAGTCTAAGAGGTCTAACAAGTCTTACATGTCTGAAAGTCTAGCAAGTCTAAAAGGTCTTAGAAGTCTGGAAGGTCTTATTGGTGCAATTTTATTTAATTATACAGTCGGCATGTGGAAGTGGCAAATTGAGTTTTCCGAAAGGGCAAGAGCAGTTGACAGTTATCAGTTGTCAGTTGTCAGTTGTCAGTTATCAGATGTTCGGTCTATGCCTTTGAAGTAATCAGAGACGGCGAGGTCGAAGGGACGTTTGCCTTGTTTTTTGGCTAGCTTTTCATACACAGCACGGACTTGTGAGTTGCTCATAGCACTGCGGGCATAAGCAACTGCTTCTTTGAAGCGTTGGCGATGTGCTTTTTGAGCTTTGCTCCATTTGACGTTGGACATATCAGCCAATTTGATGAGGGTTGGCTTGCCCGTTTGGGAGCGACGAAAGACCATATCCCCTAGTTTGCCGTGAATGCTTTTGATGACTGGATTAAGGACAACTTTTGCCATAATGTGACTTTCTTTTAATTCAATACAGGTTATTGGAGGTTCGCGTATCCTGTACTGGTTCTGTAGTATACCAGTGGTCGAGGTGGTCTTAGAGGTCGAAATGGTCTTAAAGGTCGGAATGGTCGAACAGGTCTGATTGGTCTAAAAGTCTTAGAGGTCTAATGGTCGAATAGGTCTGATTGGTTGTGGAGAGTTGACAGTTATCAGTCAACAGTAACTCTTTGTGAAAGTTAATGCTGTTTACTAATATATTTTCTGCAATAAAGCTTACTATTCTAAGAACTTCCAACCTTTTAAGTCTGGCGAATAATCATATTTTTCTGAGTCATTAAATCGCCAGCTCTTATCTTTCGGTACAACAATTCCACCAAAGAGTTTTTTACCTTTTTTATTCTCTTCTTTGATATAAGCGGCTAACCCCTCTGCTTTATATTTTGCGGTTTCAGCAGTGATACCTTCTTTTGTATCAAACAATCCTATTTTTCCATCTTTGAATTTTACAATCCAATCAACAAAGAAAGGTTTTAGTACACCATCTTTATCTGTGTATTTAACAGCAAGTGAAGTTGCATCTGATTCGCCATTCTTACAAAACCATTCAACATTTGCTAGCTTATTATTCAAAAACTCGGCGAAATCTTTCTCTGGCTTCTTCACATCTTTGAGTTCAAAAAATGGTTGAAGAATAGATTTTTTATATTTCACTTCAACAAAACGGTTGTTGTAATTTCGAGAAAATGGGATTTCCCAATTTTCTTTTACCTCTAATTTCTTTTTCCCTTTTCCTACATCTTCAATATAAAGTTCTTTCGCTTTATTAATTACATCAATAAAATATTGTTTATTATCTTCATGCAAAACAATTATTTGCGCCCGTGTACTCATATTTGGAAAATCTTTTGCATATTTGGTTGTAAAAAAACGTTGGATTGATTCTCTGACTCTTCCAATGGAACGCACTTCAGGGAAAAATTGAGGCGCCAAACTTTCACGGGCAAAATTTTCAAACAGTTTTTGTATTTCAAGAATAGTTTGTCTACGCTCAATATACTCACCACTTTCTGAAACCTGACTTGGGTGTTTATCTAAATCTGAAATTAAACCGTCAGACAGGATATTAATTCTTGCATCTTTTACCTTTAGATTAATTCTGCTCATTAATCTCAATTCATCGGCTGCTTGAAGAAAAATCTTTATAAACCCAGAACTTAATCGCGTTTCTTCGCGATGTCTCTTAGGGTAAACTGAATACAATTGAATTGGTTTGTAATCTTTTCTGCGACTTGCATATTGAATAGTTAAATAGCTTCCAGCAAGGTCTTCAATAATTGATAAATCTTGAAGGCTTGTAAATACAAAACCTGTGTTTAATTCGTCATTATCATAATATTTCAACTCTGGCATTCGTAAAATTCTTCCAACAGTTTGTGTTGAAAATTGTAGGCTTTTCCAATCGCGAAACAAAGCCAAAATAGAAGCACGCGGACAATCCCAGCCAAGTGCAATGGCTTGTTTGAAAATCATTACTTCTACTTCATTGTCATTTCGAGTGATATTTTCAAGATTGACTTTATCTTCTGAAAGATAAATTGCTAATTTTCCATTTTTGATTGTAATTTTGTGATTCTTTTCAAGAATTTTCACAACATCATCTTTGAAATCAGATTCACCATGTTGTTTATCAGGGAGTTGAATTAACAATAATGGGTTTATTTTTACACCAATTTCTTGAAAAGATTTTGCTAATTCCTCTCGTTTTTCAATCGCTAACCTCAGCACAAATTCATCTGTGCTTTCTTCGCCCATACTCTTAATAAACAAGGTATCTGATGTTTGCTTCGTGATTTCATTCCGAAAACCAGGATTAATCACAATTTGTTTTTTAATCATCTCTTCTTTAATAACATCTTCACGATACACGGTCACAGATTCATCCCCTTGCATATTTGGCGTAGCAGAGACTTCAATTGTCACTTTCGGTTCAAACATAGCAATCAGTTCTCGTGAAGTTTCGGTTTTTGAAGCAAAGTGACTTTCATCTATCACAAGTACTATCGTTCTTCCAGCATCACGGGTATTTTGCAAAATAACTGAGAGATTCATATCTTGTTCATTCTCTCGGATGTAAATATTATCTTTTTTATTAATGCTTTCCCAGTTCAAAAATAATATTTCTTTATCACCAATTTGACGGTCAATTAAATCTTCAAACGATAAGCACCTGAGAGATTTAGAATCGGAATAATGTTTTTCTAACTTTTCTTGTGACTGGATATGCAAGTGCCTTGGCGCAGCCCACAGAAAGGCAAAACTACGAGAATCTTCTCGATGTTCTACTAATTTTTTCAAGTATTCCGCCATCATTACCGTTTTACCTGAACCTGTTGGGGCTTTAAAAACAATGGTTTTACTACCTTCAAGTTCAATCAGGCGGTTTGTTTTTTCGCATAATTCGCGCACGGCTTTATCTTGATAAACAGAATCTCTCATCATTGGTAAATTCTCCGATACACACGTAAAATCGCTTCGGGAATAGAACAAACTTTCACTTTCTCTTTCATATCATCAAATTCATCGGCAAAGTTATCATCTTCTAGTGAGAATATATAAACACTAACAGGTTTATCTAATTTTTCAATTTCTTCTTTTAAATCAGGAATTGAAAGTTGGTCAAATAAAATAACTGTGTATTTCTGATTATTTTGATATATTTTCCAAACATCGGTTTCGGTCACAAATTCAAACGTGTTTTCTTTCAAACATAGCATTTCAACCGATTGGCTAGTAAGGAATTCTTTGTTTTCATCGCTTGGATCAGCAGGTACAAAGGATGTGCGATAGTATTTTAGATTCCCCCCTAATCCTTCAATTTTCGCACCGCTTGGGTTTTTATAACCTTTAATAATTTTCTTGAAACGCGGATAACAAACTTCTATACAGATATTATTCTCGTTATTAGTAGCAAGAATGACTTGTCTTCTCCCGTCATCTTCTTTATTCATTTCCAAAACAGCATGAGCTGTAGTGCCACTTCCTGCAAAGAAATCCATAATTACTGCATCTTTGTCTGAAAATTTACATATGCGCTTTATTAATTCTAGGGGTTTTGGATTATCAAAAACTTTTTTTCCGAAAATTGATTTCAATGTACTTGTACTATTTGGTGAAATATCAAACCAAACATCATTTAATAATGTTGTATCTGTTGGAGGAATATAATGTTCGGGCTTTCCATTTGATGAAAGTCGCAATAAATCAATTTCTTCACCAGTTTCAATAATTTTTTTGGAAAACCAATTATCAATTTCTTGTTGACTTACTTTTTCTGTCTTTTTACCTAACTCCTTAAGTAGTAACTTATAGTTTTCGACAGCAATCAAACTTCTCTCTTTACCCCATCTCCATTGTCCAGTTTCAGGTGTTATCCCAAAAAGTTTATATCGCATAGTAGGGCGATTTGTACCTCTCCAATGGTTATTCCATCCGCCTTGTTTCGATTGATCCAATTCTTTTAACATTTTGGGAAATCGCTGAGTTGAATCCTTAGAATAAAATAATACATATTCATAACCACTAGATAATTTATCTATAGTATCAAATTGGGCTTGTACATTTTTCGCTCCACGCCGAATAATTATTGTGTTCTTATAATTTTCCTCCCCAAAAATATCATCCATCAAAAGCCTTGTTTGTGCTAATTCATTATCATCAATAGAAATAAAAATGACACCTGTATTTTTCAATAATCTTCTAGCAATAATTAATCGTTTGGACATAAACGATAGCCATTTACTATGTCGGTATCCATCATCTTTATTTATATATTTATCGTTGTATCTAAAGTCATTACTTCCTGTGTTATAAGGTGGGTCAATATAAATTACATCCACAGACTTTTCGTGAGTGTAATTTAGCACAGAAAGTGCATGAAAATTATCCCCTTCAATTAAAATGTGTGTTGGTTGGTTGGTTGGTTGGTTGGTTGGTTGGTTGGTTACAATCGCGTTTTCAGGTACATCTACCAATACTGGCAAAGCATTTTGTGCTTGCAATTCAAATACTTCTTTTGTGCGTTCTTCATCCCACACCAGCCCATATTTTTTGCGTTTTTCTAATTTCTCAATGTGTTTAATTAAGTCTTTCTTATCCCATTGACTATAATCTTTTTTCGGCATTAAAAATTCTCCATAAATTAATTGTATTAATTATAGTCTATGATTTTAATAACCTTGTATTTTTTATTTATGGAAATAAAAATTTTTGTAAAAATCTAAATTCAATTTATCTATTAATTCTCATTTGCCTACGCGCAAACCGATAACTGATCACTGACCACTGATTACTGTCGTCTGCTCACTGCCTTCTGCCTACTGCTTACTGTCCACTGGCACCACAAAATGAAACACACTCCCCGAAAAATTGACCTCATCATGTCCTTTACTTTCCACCCACACATACCCGCCATGCGCTTTGGCAATTCCGCGCACAATGGCTAACCCTAAGCCTGGTCCGCCACTCTTAAAAGCGGTTTTCCCCGAAGAATGAAGCGCCACGTCACCCACTTGATAAAACTTTTCAAATATCAATTCATGATGTTCAGCATCAATCCCAACGCCTGAATCTTCAAAACGAATATCCACAGCGGGAACATCATTTTCTAAGATTGTATTTTGCACATTGATTTTTACTTTGCCACCATCGGGCGTATATTTAATCGCATTCACCAACAATTGATACAACGCCTTTTGGATCAGAGACGGGTCGGCATGAATGGATACAATACTCGCTTCTTGCTCAACCGATACTTGAATCTTTCTTTCAGCAGTTTCTTTGGCTAGAGAATGTATCAACTCTGTCAGAGTCATATTCAACGGAATCGGCGCAGGCAAAACTTTCATCGTTTCACTATCAATACGCGAAACATCCAACATCATATTGACGACTTCGTGCATTCTGTCTGCGCCTTTGGCAATGCCATCCATCATTTCAGTTAATGATGTTTTATCTTTTAACTCTGGTGTGGCACGCAATAAATTGATATAACCCTTCAACACAGTTAATGGCGTGCGTAATTCATGCGCCGCCACTTGAATAAACTCAAGTTTGTTTCTATCTAACTGACGCAATACCTGATTCGTTTTTTGCAAATCACTAATCGTCATTTGGTCGTTTTCACGCAAGCGATTCAACGTCGTGCGGATAATGTCAATTGCCATGCGTGGGCTTTGCGTCAGCATTGTGCCAAAATCTTGCTTGTTCATTTCTAACACAGTTAAATCTGTAATCGCCCGCACAGTTGCAGAACGTGGCGCATTTTGAATCAATGCCATTTCACCAATCAAGTCACCTTTGCCCGCCACGCGCAATAAACGCAATTCATTTTCGTTGATTTGTTTGGTTATCTCTGCTTGCCCCTCTGCCACAATATAAAACACTTCTTCGTATGCACCTTCACGGCACAAAATATATTCTGGCGGATACGTCGCAATGCGCGTCAACTCAGACATTTGACGCAATTCATCCTCATCCAACCCTTTGAATGCGATTTTTAGCAATGCAACTTTGTCGAAGGTTTCAGTCATTGAGTGGAGTATAACAATGAATAATGTCCTTACGAGGAATGAAGTGACGAAGCAATCTTTTTGTAACGATGTCGTTCCCCATTCGGGGACGATGTGCGAGTCATCGCTGGTCGAGTGCGCGAAGCGTGTATCGAGACCAAGATGACGACGCGTGCCACAAAGTGGTAAGCAATCTCCCTGTTATTGGGAGACTGCTTCGCTATCACTCGCAGCGACATGGCTTTTACATTTCCCTCATCCCATACGCAAAGCCATACTCCGCCATTTTATCCATAAACACTTTTGGCTCAAACGCTTCTGGTCCCAACACGCCCACGTCTTTCCAAATTCCATGTTCGATTAAATCCATAGCAATCAATGGCGTAAATGCAGTCTGCGCGACAACTGCCTGACATCCTAATGTTTTCATGCAGATTTCGTTATCTGCTACTTGATACAAATATACTTCACGCTTCTTACCGGACTTTGTGCCTGTTACCCACGTCCCGGCACAAGTTTTACCTTTCATCTTGTCTCCCAAGTATGCAGGCTCTGGCAAACATGCGGCGACAACATCTCTAGGGGCAACTTCAACACCTTTCACTTTGATTTTTTCTTTGTTATCTAAACCTAATTTATTGAGTGTTTTCAACACATCCATAAATTCATCACCCAACCCATACTTGAATGTGACTCGTTTGGCATTCTTAATCCAACGTGGGACTAATAACACTTCTTCATGCTCCACATTGACCACTTCCACTTTGCCAATACCTTCGGGGAAGTCAAATATTTCTGGTTCAGAAAATGGTTGCGTGGTAAACCAGCCTTTATCCTTTTCATAAATCACCGGCGGGTTCAAACATTCTTCAATCGTCGTCCATATCGAAAATGTCGGCGCGAATTTATAACCTTCAATGGTGATGTTGTTTCCGTCACGCACACCAATTTCGTCAATTTCATCGAATAAATAATCAGCCGCATATTTTGCAAACACATCCGCCATGCCGGGTTCTACGCCAAAACCTACTAACGCCAGCAAGCCTTTTTCTTCCCATGCTTTCGCTTTTTCAAATTGATAATCTCCTAATTTGATGCCTGTTTTGTTATATGGGTCAGATGGATGTAGTTCTGATAAAGTCATTGCCATATCCATATACATCACGCCTGCATTAAATGCCGCATCAAATATTTGCTTGTTGAAAATCGGGTCAACCGAATTCATGATTAAATCCACATTATATTTTTTTGCTAAGGCTTCAATATTTTCTTGCTTACTGGCATCTATGAATTCCACTGGAAATCGTTTCGCATCCCCTAATTTTTTTTGTATTTCTTCGGCACGTTTGGTGTTGAAATCTGCCAAGACCATTAACTCCATCCACTTTCTAGATTTTGCTAATGTTGCGATGGCTTCCCCTACTCCTCCTACTCCTACTAGTAGCACTCTCATACAAGCATATTCTCCATTTAGTTTTATAACCCGCGTCCGCGAGTTAGATTGACATAAATAAAAAGACGGCATGATAGTTCATGCCGTCTTTTATGATTAATAGCGGTTTGGCTTTTTGTTTTGACGCACTGGCTTTGTATTGATTGTCAATGCCATGAGGTACGCTTCTACCATCATGTCCCCGAATTGTTTTAGTCCACGAACAAGGGCTTGCATAAAATCCTTTCAATTGGCTCTGCCATCCTCTCTGTTGGGAGGCAGACAAGTTTTATCGCTTTAGCGATACGGTGTACGAAGCAGAATCAGGTGTCACTTTAAGAACGAGGCGGATTTTTATCTAAAAATAAATTTCTTTGGCTATCTTCAAATAAATGAAAGATTCGGTTTCGCGCACGCCGTCTACTTTGGCAAGTTTTTCGGTCATAAATTTGAGTAGGTCTTCATGGTCTTTGCAAAAAACTTCGAGCATGATGTCGTACCCACCACTGACGAATACAACATATACAACTTCATCAAACTTTGAGATTTTGTTGGCGGCTTCGAGCATTTTTCTGCCGTCGGTGCGCACGCCTATCATCGCCATCGTGCGTTTGCCCATCATCAACGGGTTGGTCGCCGCGATAACTTTGAGATAACCAAGTTCTACAAGGCGGTTGTAACGCTGGCGAATCATGCCCGGCGATACTTTGAGGTCTTCGGCAATTTGTGCGAAGGCTTCACGCCCGTCCTTTTGTAGCGTTTGGATAATATAATGGTCAATCTCATCTAGTTTTTCAGGGCGTTCTGTGACGATTATGCTTTCCATACCCATATTCTATGACGATTTTGTATAAATGTCAATGGTTTTATAACTATTATTTACAATTCTGTGTGTTTTTGTACTTATTTTAACCCCATATTAATAAAGTGACAGTCACTCGAAAGTGACTGTCACTTTTTGATTAACTAACTACCTACTGAGGCTTTGAACTCGGTCCAAATGCGGTCGTAGAGTTGTAAAGCATCACCTACATCTTCTAACCATTGTAAGCGGGCTTCTACTTCGGCTGGCGGGTAAATGCCGGGGTCGGCAAGCACTTCTTCAGAAATAAATTCTTTAGCGGCTTGGTTCGGTGTGCCATACCCTACAAATTCTGCATTTTGTGCGGCAATTTCAGGGTAGTGTAAGTAATTGATAAACACCATAGCAGTATAAGCATTTGGTGCACCTACAGGCACTGCCAAGTTATCTTGCCAAATCACACAACCTTCTTCAGGGATGACGTACACGATTCCATCACGACCACCATAATCTGGCAAGCCTGCCAAAATCGCATCGCCCGTCCACATGTGACCAAAGACAGTTTCTCCACTGATGAGCAAATCATCATTGGTTTGGCTATCATAAGCGCGCACACATTCGGCTTGGGCAATTAACAAGTTTTTGGCTTCTTCTAATTCAGCCGGGTCGGTTGAGTTGAGAGAATATCCCAAATACATTAATGCCGCGCCGAGTGTTTCGCGTTGGTCATCTAACATGCTGATTTTTCCGCAGTTTTCTGGGGTAGGCTCAAACACCATGCGCCAAGAGGCTTCATAGTCTGGCACTGCAGTTGTATCTACAGCAAAACCAGATGTTCCCCATAAATAAGGCACGGTATATTTTTGTTCGGGGTCAAAATATTGGTTGACGTTTAATTCGTTCATATTCGCGAGGTTGGTCACCACGCTTTTATCAATTTCCATCAAGTAGCCTTCCGAAATTAAAATTTGCACCATATAATCAGAAGGGATAATCACATCATACGCCGCGCCGCCCGCTTGCAAAGTAGCAAGAAGCGTTTCATTCGAGTCAAAGTTTGTTTCTACTACTTCAACACCACATTCTGCTAAGAATTGGTCTTTGATGGCTGGGTCAATATATTCAACCCAGTTGTAAAGATAAATTGTATCTGCTAATTGAGATGCGTCACCGCATCGGTCTGAGGTGACAGTTGTTTCGCCACCTGTTTCGGATTCTGTTCCTGTGGCAGGTGCACAAGCGGCTAGCATCACAGCCAACAGAACAAAGATGTATATAAGCGTTTTTTTCATTTCTTTTCTTCTCCATTAATTAGTTTGATTTATCCATATATATGCAGTTAAGTGTCGAGAGTCTATCACCTCCTTTATCGTTGAGATAATAATATCAAAGCGGAAAGATAGGAAATTAACAAAACTACAATCAGCACAATCACAGAGAGCACTTTGCCCGATTGATTTGTTTCAGCAAGTTCTTCTCGGTATCCGCTAAATGAACGCCACGCAGAATATAAGCCTGCTAGCAAAATCAGAGTGACGATTAAACCACCAACTGTAAATGAAGCAAACAAAGTCGGCAGGCTAAATAAAGCGTATAACCCAACACCCAAGCCAGCACCAACAGACATGGCACGGGTGTACACAGGTCCACCATTTTGGGCAGTGAGTGAAAGCCCAACCAAACCAATTGAGCCAACTAACAAGGCTGTAGATAGTGCATTGATTTCCGGTGTGACACCTTTACGCACCAGTGAATAAATATACAAAGGCATGGTTTGTTCTTGAATACCTTTTGTAAATACAGTGATAAGGTAATCATCTAAAGAAAGGGTGAATGCCATTAGAGCACCGCCAATGATACCGGGCATCAGCAATGGGAGTGTGACTCTGTTGAAGGTTTTCCACTCATCTGCCCCGAGGTCAGAAGCGGCTTCTTCTAGGGTGCGGTCAAAATCTGCTAGGCGGGCACGCACAATCACATACACAAATGGAATATCAAATGCGATGTGAGAAATGGTAATGGTATGAAGCCCAGTGGATGCTCGAATGCCAAAGATGTTTTGCAAAAATGGGAATAGGGCTTGATTAAAGAAAAGCAGTAATGCAATACCCATCACAATTTCTGGAATCACAATTGGTAAATACAAATTAGCATCAAATGCGGTGCGTAATTTGAATCGGTATCTATCCATCGCAATGGCGGTCAATGTGCCGATGGCTGTTGCAAAAATGGTGGTGATTAATGCAACCAGTAAACTATTTCTGGCGGCATCGAGTAATTCTGTGTTTTGTGAAAGCGTCACATACCATTGAGATGAAAACCCGCCAAACACTGCCACAGAGCGTGTGTTGTTAAATGAGAACAAAATCAAAATGATAACGGGCAAATAAATGAAGCCAAATACCAAAGCGGCATTTGTTCCTAAAAGCCAGTTACCAATGCGTGTGCTTAAACGCACTTTTTGACGAGGATAAGGAGGAAATGTTTGTGTGCTCACATCGCCCTCCGTGTTTCTTCGGTGCTAGAACGGAAGTAGAAAATCACACCGATTAAAACTAACAACATCAAGATAAGCGACATGGAAGAACCAAAGGGCCAGTTACGCGCCACACCAAATTGACGATTAATCAATGTGCCAATCATTTCTACTTTTCCACCGCCCATAATATCAGGTGTGATGAATGCGCCCACCACTGGAACAAACACCAGCACCAAGGCGGCGAATATGCCGGGCAATGTCATCGGTAACATGACTCGCCAAAATGCACGTTGAGGCGGTGCGCCTAAATCTGAGGCGGCTTCCATTAATGAATAGTCAAATTTTTCTATGGAAGCGTACATTGGCAAAACAGCAAATGGCAAGTAACCATAAATTAAACCAACCACCACTGCAAATTCATTGAAGAGCAAATCAAGTGGCTGACCGATAATGCCAATTCCCATTAAGAATGAATTTAACAAACCTTCTGCCGCCAACACTTGTTTGAGCGCATAGGTACGCACAAGAAAATTAGTCCAAAATGGAATGATGACCAAAATCATCAAAGCATCACGCCAGACTGGTTTTTGTTTGGAGATGAAATATGAAAGTGGGTATCCAAGAATGATGCACCAAAATGTGACAATTAATGCAATTCGGACTGAATTTCCGAAAATGCCGATGTACAAAAATGGGTCACATTCTGGTCCAGCAAATTCGGATACACATGCGTTGAAAAGTTGTGAATAATTCTCAAGTGTGTAGACTGGCGGAATTTGAATACCGCCTGCCCGACCACGTTCAACAAAACTGATGAACATCACAATCAAAATCGGCAAGTTAAAGAAAATCAAAATCCATAACGCGCCGGGGGAAAGCAACCCAAAGAGTTGCCAATTACTTTTACCGCGGAAGAATTTAAGCATCGAAACCTCCGCCTATTCTGTAAGAATGCGTGGTGATGTATGCGTAAACGACATGGTTACTTCATCACCCGTTTTGGCTAAGGATTTTTGTGCCACAGTCACATTTTGTTCACGAATGCGAGCTTTATGCCCACCAGTAAAACGCACGCCATAATGTGTATCTGTGCCGATATAGATAACTTCTTCAACATGACCTTTAAGATTGTTATCCTCATTTACTGGATTATTGAGGCGAAGTTTTTCGGGTCTGACCGCGACTGTTACTTGTTGACCGTTGGTAAACTTTCTACTCGATTCGACAAATACACTGCCCGTACCGACAAGGTCAATCTCAACTGTTGTGCCATTTTGTCCTTTGACGACACCATCTAAAAAGTTGGTTTCGCCGATAAAGTCTGCTACAAATTTTGTAGCGGGTCTTTCATAAATTGCTTCAGGGGCATCTACTTGCAATGCCACACCTTTGCTCATGACTGCAATGCGGTCACTCATGGTCAATGCTTCTTCTTGGTCGTGTGTCACATAAATAAATGTAATACCGACTTCACGTTGAAGTGTTTTTAATTCAAGTTGCATTTCTTTGCGGAGTTTTAAGTCTAATGCGCCGAGGGGTTCGTCTAAAAGTAATACTTCAGGTTTATTGACCAAGGCTCGCGCAAGTGCGATGCGTTGTTGTTGTCCACCAGAGAGTTGTTTGGGGCGACGTAATTCCATACCGGGCAGACGAACCATCTCTAAGGCTTCCCCCACGCGTCTGATTCGTTCAGCGCGTGAGACACCTTTCATTTCCAAGCCAAAGCCAATATTTTGCTCAACCGTCATGTGTGGAAACAAAGCATACTGTTGAAACACCGTATTGACCGGGCGTTGAAAAGCCGGCACTTGACTCATTTCTTTGCCATGAATCAAAATTTTTCCATCGGTGGGTAATTCAAAGCCAGCAATCATTCTCAATGAAGTCGTCTTCCCACAACCAGATGGACCAAGTAGTGAAAAAAATTCATTTTCTTTAATTTGCATGGTGACGTGATTGACTGCCGCTAGGATGCCCCCTTCCGGCGTGACGAACTGCTTGACAACATCTTGCATTTCTACTGCATATTCACTACTAGCCATCTACATACTCCTCGAAATGGATTTGCTTACATTGTCTTGCTAATCTCATTGAGTGTATCGCCGAGTCGTTCTAATAGCATGTCTATCTGTTCTTTTGTGACAATTAATGGCGGCTCAAGTCGAACAGTTTGCGCACTAGTGAGTGTACCTGAAACTAACACACCTCGCTTGAATAAACCTGCCGAAACTTTATAACCAATTTCTGGATTTTTGAAGTGCATTCCGATTAACAATCCTTTGCCGGTCACACGTTCAAAAATGTGTGGGTATTGTACAACAAAATTTTCCAAATGCGGCATTAAATACGCACCTTTTTCCGCGGCTTGTTCCCATAATCTTTCACGTAAAGTAACATGAATTGATGAAATTGCCGCAGAACATGCTAACGCATTTCCACCAGTTGTAGTGGTATGCATAAATGGATTCGGATACATCATTGGATGAAAAATTTCTTCCGTTGTTGTCACTGCACTAATCGGCATCACACCACCACCTAAAGATTTTGCAACGGTCAAAATATCAGGCACAACATTCCAATGTTCCACGCCCCATAATTTTCCTGTTCTACCTAAACCTGTTTGCACTTCATCAGCGATTAACAAGACTTTATATTTTTTTGTGGCTTCACGAATGCGGGGCCAGAAATCATCAGGAGGAACAATCGCTCCAGACTCGCCTTGAATTGGTTCAAACATCACAGCCGCGACTCCAACCCCAACTTTTTCACAAATTTCTAATTGCTTTTCAACAGCATCGGCATCACCAAATGGAACATGATAAACCTGTCCGCCATACATCGCTCCCATTTGAGCGCGAAAATCTGATTTGCCCATTAAAGATAATGAGCCCATTGTCTTACCATGAAAAGCGCGAACACCTACAATAAATGCTGTTTTGCCTGTATAAAGTTTTGCAATTTTCATTGCGGCTTCATTGGCTTCTGTGCCGCTTGCTCCAAACCAACTGTATTTCAAATCACCTGGTGTGATACTTGCTAATAACTTTGCTAAGACACCGCGTAATGGGTCAAGTAATTCTTGCGAAGGCATGGGCGAGCGATTCAATTGTGCTTTGACTGTTTCAACAACAGTCGGATGACTCCAACCTAAATCCATCATGCCGAAGCCACCAAGAAAATCTAAATATTCTCTGCCCAACACATCTTTGATGACTGAACCTGAACCTGTCCATTCGACAGATGCCCAATCCCCAGATTCAGTGACAGATTTTCTATATTCCAACCAATTGCGGTTGTAATGTTCAGCAAAATTATCTTTTGATTCATCAATGATTTGATGCGCCAACTCTTTGGTTGGGAATTCTTGTTTATGAATCAAATCAATCCAGCGGGATGAATAATCTAATGCGTCTTCGTAATCGTAGCTCATAAAATTCCTTTTATTACGTAGGGGCGAGGCATGCCTCGCCCCTACAAAAAATTAAAACTTCCTCGTCCATTCTTTGGGCCAACGCTCAACAACAATTTTCTTTTGTGTAAAAAATTCAACCGCATCCATGCCTTGACCATGCATATCGCCGAAGAAGGAATCTTTCCAACCACTAAATGGAAAAAATGCCATCGGTGCGGCAACGCCAATATTGATTCCGATATTGCCAGCTTCGGCTTCGTATCTAAATTTTCGCGCGGCATTTCCACTCGACGTAAACAAACTCGCCTGATTTCCATATTGCCCGCTATTCACCAACTCAATCGCATCATCAACTGTATTGACATGCATCAAACTTAACACAGGTCCAAAAATTTCTGTCTTAGCGATTTCACTTCCGCGTGGGACATCTGCAAGAATCGTTGGCTTGATAAATGAACCGCCGTCATACCCTTTGATTAAAGTCCCGCGTCCATCTACGGGGACACTTGCTCCTTCTTTTTGACCGAGTCCAATCAGCGACTCGATTCTGCTTTTGCTTGCCATATTGATGACTGGTCCCATTTGCACACCTGATTCAAGTCCATAACCAACAACTCTTGATGAAGCTGCGTCACAAATTAATTCGGTGAATTGGTTTTTAGCATCACCCACAGTCACAGCGAAAGAAACTGCCAAACAACGTTGACCAGCACACCCGAAGGCTGAATCGGCGACGATCTTTGTCGCCATCTCCATATCCGCATCAGGAAGAATAATCACAGGATTCTTTGCGCCACCTTGTGCTTGGACTCGTTTGCCATGCGACGCGGCAGTTGCATAAATATATTTTGCGACATTGGTTGAACCAACAAAAGTGATCGCACGAATGCTTGGATGTTCAAGAATTCCATCAACAACATCTTTAGCACCATTGACCAAATTGACAACACCATTTGGAAAACCAACTTGCTCGATGAGTTTCATAATGAATTGCATTGTCATCGGAACTTTTTCAGAAGGCTTGATGATGTAGGTGTTGCCTGCCGCGATTGCATACGGCAAATACCAAAACGGAATCATGCCAGGGAAATTAAACGGCGCGATGGTGGCACACACACCCACTGGTTGACGAATCATCAACTCATCAATGCCAGAAGCAATATCTTCAACAACATCACCTTTCATCATCATCGGCATTCCACAAGCCACTTCAACATTTTCGTAAGCACGAATCATTTCGGCTTTTGCTTCTTCAAATGTTTTTCCACATTCATTGGTAATGAGTTTTGCAATTTCATCCGCATTTTCGCGCATGAGATTTCGCAACTTAAATAAATATTGCACACGGTCATTGACTGGTGTTCTGCGCCACGCAGGAAACGCTTCACTCGCAGCTTTTGCCGCCGAGTCAACGTCTGCTTTTGTGCCAAGCGGAGTCTTTGCAATCACTTGACCCGTTGCAGGATTGATGACATCAAAATATTCTTTGACGTTTGGTTTTATCCACGAGCCGTTTATGTAGTTTAAGATTTCCATGTTTCTCCAAATGTGTTTGAAAGTTTTCAGGTTGGAATGTTTAAACGTTCCAACTTGAAAACTTGTAAACTTTATTAACTCGTTTGCTTATCTATCAAAGCCCAACTTCACGGTTTTCTTTATCCAAAAATGCTATTGAAACATTACCGCCACAATATTGCTTAACCGAATCTGCTAATTCATGAATTGCTTTTTCCACAATATCACGAGAAACTGGCGGCAAAGACTCAATGACTAAGAAAGCATTTTTTGTTTCTTGGGTTAATTTTGTTCTATCCGCTTCTTTCCAATTCCAACGTCTGCAAATTGCACCAACTTCATCTTTATAAATGATTTCACCTGCACGCGGAGCACGTGCTTCTTTTTCACCTAAAAGAAAAACAGCAGGCTCATCATCCCCAGCTTTTGTTAAGTAGACATCCTCAACAATTTTATCTAAATCTTCTCCACCAACAGGTAGGATGTGTCTTAACGAAATCGTATTGTATAAAGAGACAAGGCTATTGATATATCCAAGCTTTGTTCCATTCAATACTCTTCTAGTTAAATTCTCAACCGAAGAAGGATAATCTTTCGGCTTTGCTCCAAATTTTCGATACGCCTCTCTCCAAGTTGCAATGTGTGGATGCTCAATGACAGGAACGCCACCAAACTTGCCTGAAAGCTCTGCTTCGGCTTGCCTGAGCATTTCGGTAATCTCTGGTTTGTTTTGTGAGTTATCAATATCATGCAAAATGACAACACCCAAAACTAAATCAGGGAATTCGTTAAAGATTGTATCTGTGACAATAAGTTTCATTCTTCTAAATTACCTATCTATCCATATTTAGTTTGAATGTTTAAACGTTCAAACTTTTCAACTTGTAAACTTTTTAACTGATTTGCTTATTCATCAACTCAGCCAGACCTTCATCTAGTAGATTCAAGCCTTCATCTAATTGCTCTTCCGTAATCACCAACGGCGGGACAATGAACAAAATATTCTTGAAATTAAAAACATAGACTCCATTTGAAATCATAAAGTTTTTCAAGGCAGTAATATCCATTGGCTCTTTTGTCTCTCTATTTTTCACTAACTCAATTGCAGAGAACATGCCGATATAACGAGCATCTCCAATAGACGGATGTTTCGATTTCAATTCTTCGAGTCGTTTACCCAAATGTTTTCCAACTTTTTTAGCATTTTCAAAAATCTTGTCTTCTTCGTATGCTTCAATCGTTGCAAGCGCGGCGGCACAAGCGAGGGCATGTCCGTTATAGGTTAATCCAGCGGATAACATGTGACTATCAAAATATTTTGCAATATGCTCACGCACAATCACTGCACCCAACGGAACATATCCAGAAGTAATTCCTTTTGCCGTTGTAATAATATCTGGCGTTACCTTCCAATTGTCCACTGCAAACCATTCGCCCGTTCTGCCCCAGCCACTCATCACTTCGTCTGAGATTAACAAGATTCCATACTTATCACAGATTTCTCTCATGCGGGGCCAATATTCATCAGGCGGGATGATTAATCCATTTGTACCTGTGACTCCTTCTAAAATAATCGCCGCAATCTGGTCTGGACCTTCATGTTGAATCACTTCTTCAACATGGTCAATACACTGACGCTTACAAGTATCTTTCGTCCAACCAAATGGACAGCGATAACAATATGGGTCAAGAAAATGAACCACTCCAGAAATTGCAGGCTCCGCAGGTAAACGACGATAGTCACCCGTTAAGGCAATCGCTCCATGTGTTGCGCCATGATAGGAACGATAACGAGCAAGGATTTTATGTCTGCCAGTAAATTGACGCGCAATCTTGATGGCATTCTCATTCGCTTCGGCTCCTCCTAAGGTGAAGAATGTTTTTTTCAAGTCACCAGAAGTAATCTCTGACAGTTTTTTTCCAAGCAAACCTCTTGGTTCCGTTGCCATGCCTGGCGATGCAAAAGTTAATTTTTCTGCCTGCTCTTGAATCGCCTTCACAACTTTAGGATGTTGATGCCCAACATTTGTATTCACAAGTTGTGAAGCAAAATCTAAATATTTTTTTCCATCGGCATCCCAAAAATATACACCTTCTGCTTTCGTTACAGGGATTGGATTCACTTGTCCCTGATTAGACCAAGAGAAAAAAGTGTATTCTTTGTTGAGGTCAGTGATTTCTTTTGATGTTAGTTTTGTCATATATATCCTCGGTGGTCGAGTAGTCGCGCTCTTGTTCTTTGCGACATATCGAGACCACAAGTTTTGAATCAATATTTATTTACAATTTACTTCTGGTCTCGATACGTTCCTCGCTTTGCTCGGAACTACTCGACCAGCGGTTTATCATTTTATTTCTTCACTTCTTTAACAATCTCGGCATATACATTCAACGTCTCATCAACATCTGCATCGGAATGTGAATAAGACATAAACCATGGCTCACGGGCATCATGGTCTGGCATAACACCTTTGGCAATGGCTTTCTCTGTTAATTCAAGATAAAGATTATGGTCACTCTTCGCCCAGTCTCGTTGACTTTTGACTTCATCAATATTCAATGAAAATGAAAACATAGCGGGATAACCTGTCATGACAACAGGAATATCGTTTTCTTCAAAAATGTCTTTCAAACCATCCATCAATCGTTGCCCCCGTTCCGCAATGGTTTTGAGAATCGGTTTTGTTTTGAGTAATGTCAATGTAGCATACGCACCTGCAATGCCGGGCTTGTTATTTGTATAAGTGCCACCTTGTGCCACACCATGACCAATAATAGACATAATTTCTTTTTTACCGCCGAAGGCTGCCACAGGGTAACCATTGCCGAGGGCTTTGGCATATGTGACAAGGTCAGGGTTGAGGCGGTAGTATTCTTGTGCGCCGCCGTTCGCGATTCTGAATCCAGTTTTGACTTCATCCAAAATAAAAACGCATCCATATTCTTCCGTCTTTTTACGAATCAATTCTAAAAATCCATCTTGCGGATTAATCGCCGCACAATTTCCCTGACATGGCTCTGTGATGACTGCCCCAATTTGCTCGCCATAAGATTTCATCACACGTTCAAAACCTTCTGCATCATTAAACGGCAAAGTGATAATAAACTCGCGCATTGATTTTGGAATGCCCGATGATGCTGGCACAGGGATTGGACTACGAGCATTTCCGTATGCTTCAACAGGCGCGTACGTTGACCATAAAGTATGATCGTGAAAACCGTGATAATTGCCTTCAAACTTTAAAATTAAATCGCGCCCCGTATAGGCGCGAGCAGTTCGAATAGCGTGCATAGTGGCTTCAGTTCCCGAACACGCCATGCGAACCATTTCAATGGCAGGTGACATTTCCACAATCATTTCAGCAACAGAAACTTCAAGTTCGCCTGTCATTGCAAACAGAATTCCTTTTTGAATTTCTTCAATTACTTTAGCATCAACTTCATCATAAGCATGACCCAAAATAATGGGACCAAATGCCATACGATAATCAATATATTTTTTATCATCTACATCCCAAAGGTAAGCACCTTTGGCTTTTTGAACATATGGTGTAATCTCATCACCCCAAAAACGAAAATTAGAATTCACCCCCAATGGCAGAATTTTTTGTGCGCGTTTCTGTAATGCCTGCGTCTTTGAACCAAACATAAAATCTCCTCAATATTTATTTCGTTATTATTATTTCGCTTTCTGAAAATTCATTCGCAATTTTTTCTGGCACTCGCCACTGATACACATCTTTCAAAATAATTGGCACAATCGAAGTTGTCGTCTTCCGCACACCGGGAACTTTTCGTATCACTTCTGTTACAAAATAATACACTTCCGATGTATCTTTCGCCACCACTTGAATACTGATGTCATTCTGCCCAATGCTACACGCCACATACGTCACATTTTCAAACGCCGCCATTTTTTTAGCAACTTCTAAAACTTTATCGGCTTCCACTTCCAACCACACATCCGCCTTGATATTAAGACCTAATGCTTCAGGACTAACCACCGCACTAATCTGAATCACACCCTCCTCAATCATTCGGTCAATACGGTAACGAATCGCCCGTTCAGAAATATCTCCCATACGACGAGACATCTCCGAAGCAGACATTCTGCCATCTTCCAACAACAAATTGACGATTTTTATATCTGTTTTGTCGAATTCATACATAGGATATATCTCAGCCTTCCGAAAGTTACGCGAATATACCTGATAGTGATTGTATCGTCAAGATGGATACCCCGCCTCCCTCTTCGGGGATCATTGATTCATAATCCTCAACTTTTATGTCACCCTGAGCGTTGGTCGAGTAGTTGCGAAGCAACATATCGAGACCACGGCGAAGGGTCTCTTAGATTATCGTAAAGATTCTTCGCCACAAAAAACAAGAACGTGGCTCAGAATGACAAAGTAATAAGATAAAATATTTTCTTATGACAAAAATCAAATCACCAGAAATCAACAAATCACAAATTATCAAAGCAAAGAGTATTCAAATTGAATTGCCATCGCAACCTGTGAAATATTATCGCCATGGATGGCAGTCATGGTCTATGGCGGCGTGGACAGATGTAAAACTTTTGCAGATTCAAAAACCTGCTATTTTTCATCCATTACAAATTGATGTCGAATATGCGTATGAAGAAAACCCGCATGGCTCATGGTTGGGTGCAGTGGAATTTGCGGATGGAAAGATTCTTTTGTTGGGAGCATTGTCTACGGATACGCATGTGTTTCAAATTCAGAATCAACTTGAAGGGAAGAGTGAAGCGGATGAAGCTGAATGGTTCATCATGTTTGGGGATGAGAATCAAGCGTTTGATGAATACATCAAGCAATTAAAGAATCGCTTTGGTCATGTTGAAAAAAATCATGTGCCGCGTGTGTGGTGTTCGTGGTATAGCCTGTACACAATGATTGATGAAGAAATTTTATATAAGACGTTTGATGCGTTAGGCGATTTGCCATTTGAAGTGTTGCAAGTGGATGATGGTTGGCAAGTTGCCATTGGTGATTGGGAAGTGAATGCAAAATTTCCATCAGGCATGAAAGCGTTAGCAGACAAAATAAAATCAACAGGCAGAACGGCTGGACTATGGTTGGCGCCATTGATTGCAAGCAAATCATCAAAATTATTTCGCCTGCATAAAGATTGGTTTTTGAAAGATGAACATGGAAAATTTGTTTCGGCAGGATTCAATTGGGGTGAATATTTATTTGCATTAGATACAACGCATCCCGAAGTGCAAAATTGGTTAGTGGCATTGATGAAACAAGTGCGTGAATGGGGTTTCGATTATTTCAAGTTAGATTTTTTATATGCGGGTGCATTGAAAGGAAAAAGATATAACGATATGCCGCGTGAAGTTGCGTATCGTGAATGTTTAAAATACATGTATGAAGCGATGGGAGAAAATGCATTTTTCTTAACGTGTGGCACGCCAATACTGCCTGCCATTGGTGTATGTGACGCGATTCGCATTGGACCTGATGTTTCGCATGAATGGGAAAATTATCGCAATGAAGTTTTGTTATACAACCCTTCAACACCTGGCACAAAAAATGCAGTCAGAACGGTTGTGAATCGTTTGTGGTTAAAAGATTTAGTTCACATTGACCCCGATATAGAATATTTTGTATCCAAAGAAAATACGTTAGAAGAAGAACATAAAATTCAATTGCAAGATTTAGCCTTGATTTGTGACTTCAAAGCCACATCCGATTTGCCACAATGGATGACACCTGATGAACGAGAACAAGTGCGAAAGTTTTTATTGGCTGAACCGAAAGTAAAACGATTGAGTCGTTATGTATATCAATTGGGTGATAGAGTTGTAGATTTTTCATCGGCAGTGGCATTGCCTGATGAACCCAAAGGTTTGACAAAACTTTGGGGAAATTTCTTGGGTTGGCTGGGAGATTTTCCGTCTGTGTTACATGTTTTCAAATGGCTAGATGATAATAGGTTGAAAAAGATAAGGAAAAGTTTGAAGTAACTTGTCACCCTTCGCTATCGCTCAGAATGATATAAAGGAAAACCACATGAAAATCCCTGATAGTGTAAAAAATTTAATCGCTTCTGCCCCACTCGCCCATTTGACCACACTCAACGCGGACGGAAGTCCGCAAGTGACTGTGGTTTGGGTTGGGATTGAAAATGACGAATTCGTGTGCGGACATATGAGTGCGTATCAAAAAGTGAAAAATATTCAAAAAGATTCGCGTGTGGTGTTATCTATGCTTGGACATGGAAAAAATGCGATCGGCTTACAAGAATATTTGGTTGTGTATGGAAATGCCTACTTGACCGAAGGCGGCGCGGCTGATTTACTTCAACGCTTAGCGTATGTGTATTTGGGTGCAGATGTTGATTTCCCGCCTGAGTCTGTCAGAAATCAAACAGGTTTTATTACTCACATTGTCCCAGAGCGGTTTACGGGGAATGGTGAGTGGAAGGATTAATAAAAAATATTTTAGTATTTTGTTAATCCTTATCTTTTTCATAATCTTTTCTGATGGAAATTTTCCCATCAGAATAAACATTCAACCTTATTAACTTCGGTGGCAATTCATAATTTTCTGTTTTAGCTTTTATATTAATATCAATTGCTAAAGGTATATGAGAATTTGTCAATTCTCTTCTTTTATCGGTTCTCACAAAAAAAACTGGGAACCCGCTTTCACGAGTTGTTATTGCAAATGTTTCGCTTTTTGATGTATCAAGTACTTTTGATACATCAAAAGACAATATTTCTGCTCTCTCATTTAAGTAACCAAAAATCTCTTTATTGTTCAATATTTGCCAATCTTGCCCTTCTCTAACACCATGAAGCCAAATAGAAACTTCTTCTAATGGAATATGCTTGTTATTCGTTACTTTTACTCCCCATCCATCTAAACCTAATATATCAAATGGTACTGGTTCAATTTCAACTCTACTCCAATCATACTTTTCAAGTTGGTATATATGATGCCGATAAATTTCTACAGGTGTAATTATCAGTTTATAAACAGAATATAAAAGTGCCAATGTAAACGGAAAAGCAAGAATGGATAAAAGAAAGTCTCCAATATTAGCTACTACTGCTACCCATCCGTTCGTTTGTACAAATAACCATCCCCCAATTATTCCGGATAAAACTTCAGCACTATATGACTTCCAATCAATGCCAGATTTCCACAAATTAAGGAATGTTATCCAGTATAGTTTATAGTATTCCTTGAACATAAATTACACTCCCTCATAATTTTACCCTACTACTTTTTATTCCTAATATATTACCCAATCAACTCATCCGTCTTCGCCGCCATGATGAAATCATTTTGGTGCAAACCCTTGACCACATGCGTCCACCACTGCACGGTGACTTTTCCCCATTCCAACACAATCAACGGATGATGGTCTTCTTTTTCGGCAATTAATGCAATTTTATTGGTCAACGTCACGGCATCCACATAGTTTTTCATTTTGAAAATTCGTTGTAAGCGTTTGATTCCATCCAATTCAATGATTTGCCATTCAGGCACTTGCGGATGCAACTCCGCGATTTCGGCGTCGGTTAACATCGGGTCACCACCACGGCATGCAACACATTTGAGGGAAGAAAGTTCGGTCATTTCTTTAATCCTATCATGGCTTCGGCATCTTTAATGTAATCTTCTGCATTTTCAAATGTAGGTAAGTCGTTTTGAGCATTATCGCGGTCAAACTGCCAGTTCATGGGGTTATATTCAATATATTTTGTAATTAATTCAAGTTCTTTTTCATTTCGAATCACATGTTCGTAATAATTTCTTTGCCAAATAACAGAGCCACGAGAGTTTTCCAGTTTATTAATAGAATAAGTTACAGCGGATTTATAAGCGCGAATAATTGTTGGTATCGAACCAGAAACTGGCTTGCCAAATTTCTCCGTAGGGACACGGCGACGCCGTGTCCCTACATCTTTTAACCAAACATTTCCATGAATATGATTTGGCATCACAATAAATTGCTCTTTATATAATTCAACATTTGAACGCAATTCAGCAGTCTTAAACCATTCGTTATATGCAACTTCACCCCAAGAATTTAATTTCATTTCCCCATTTACAATTTCTCCAAATATATTTTCTCTTTGACACGAACAAATCGTTATAAAATATGCACCCGCCTGAGTGTAATCATAATCTTTCAATCTTATTGAGCGACGATGATGAATTTGAGAGTTGTACTTCATATACATCCCGTAGGGACACAGCGTTGCTGTGTCCCATGATAAGGCACGGCATCGCCGTGCCACTACATTATTTTTTTCAAATCATCCAAACTTGATAAACGAATCCTTACGGCTTTTCTACCAGCCGCGATTAACGCCTCGTAATCGCCTAAGGCTTGGGCGCGGATTAATGTTTCAAAACTCAAACCTTGATTTGGAATTTCAAAATCATCTTTGGCATCATACACCACTTGAATAAACAAACCTGTATTCGGTCCGCCTTTGTGAAATTGACCCGTCGAATGTTGAAAACGTGGACCAAACCCCGCCGTCACTGCACATTTTGTTTTTTCACGAATCGCCACGCGCAAATTTTGAATCGCAGAAATCATTTCTTTATTGCGCGGCACATACGCATTGATAGCAACATAAGAATTTTCTTTTGCATTCGATAACAAATCATTCAAAACTTTTTTAGCATCTTTGGCATCGGTCAAATCAACTTCGGCTAACTTGCCTGTTTGCTGAAAATCTTTTATCTTCGCAATCGTTCGCAATTTACTATCTTGCACATCGGGTTGGTCAAACGCATTGATTCCCAACAAATGACACGCCACAGAAATTGCAATTTCCCATTTAAAAAATTCTGCGCCAACGTCATATAAATTTGTAATGGGTAACTCAATCACTGGGAATTTATTTTTCAACGCATTCACTTGATTTTCTAATTCGCCATTACTTTTCAAATACACAAAAATTCTGTCATCGCCATACACATCAGGCGAGCCAATCGGTTCTAAGACAACAGGCAAAATTCCTTTTTGATTTTTTCCACTAGACTCGGCTACGACTTGTTCAATCCAATTTGCAAATGCGGATACAGACGCATCAGCGACTACGGTCAACTTGTCTCTGCCACTTCGAGCGGATTCTGCCATTACACTTCCCAACGCAAAACCCGCGCTATAAACTGATTGTGATGCGTTTTTTATTTTCTCAGCAGATGCAAGCAATTGTTCAATATCCATGCCAAGCAATGCGGCTGGGACTAAACCGAAATCAGTGAGTGCAGAAAAACGTCCGCCAACATTTGAATCGGCATTAAATACTTTTCTAAATTTCTTTTCTTCAGCAAGTTTTTGTAAGGATGTATCTTTATCTGTAATGGCGATAAAGCGTGAACCGTTTTCATTACTTAATTTCCATAAATAATCAAACGCCGCCATGAGTTCCGCAGTGCCCCCTGATTTACTAGCGATAATGTATAACGCTTTATCTGGCGGATAATGTTCAGATGCAAGTTTCACTTGCTGAGGGTCAGTAGAATCTAAAATGGCTAAAGATAATTTTGCTTCAATTCCAAAGTTTGCCATCAGTGAACTTAATACTTCGGCAGTCAATGACGAGCCACCCATGCCGATAACTAAAACTCTATCAATTTTTTCATCGTGGATTTGTTTGGCAAACGATGTATAACTTTCTAATCGTTGTCGAGCATCTTCTATTGAATGTAACCAACCGAGTCTAATTTTGATTTCTTCTTGACTCGCTAAATCATTCGTCCATAAAGTTGGGTCGTGTGCCCATAAACGTTGGGGAACAGAATCCATTTCAAGTTGAGATAATGTCTCTGAAACAGAATCAGCTAGACCCTTAAGAGAAGAAGCGGCGGTTTGTCTACGTTCTTCAATCGCGCCAATTAAGGTCGCATACGCATCCGCAAAGGCTTTGACTCCTTCATCTTCTAATTCTTGAGTGACATCACTCATTGAAATTCCTTGCGCTTTGAGTTGCACAAAAATATTTTGTGATTCTTCCAAACCTTGCGTGATAGTTAATGATGCTTTGCCATGCTCACGAAACGCATCGAGGGTTGCAGGCGGAACGGTGTTGACGGTATCGGGTCCGATGAGTTCATCAACGTAAAGTGTGTCTGGATATTTTGGATTTTTCGTGCCAGTGGAAGCCCACAACGGACGTTGCACACGCGCACGAAAACGCGCTTTGAGTGTTGCAAAACGCGGCGATGTAAAAATAGATTCAAAGGCTTCGTAGGCAAGTTTTGCATTAGCGATGGCGGCTTTACCAAGCAAAGGAGAATCTGCTGGAAGTTTCGGGTCAATTTTTGAATCAACACGCGAGACGAAAAACGAAGCGACAGATGCAACATGTTGAACGGGTAAATCTTTTTCAACACGTTCTTCAATACCTGCAAGGTAAGCATTCATTACATCCATGTAACGTGATAATGAAAAAATTAAAGTGACGTTGATATTAATTCCAGAAGCAATAGATTCTTTGATAGCAGGAATGCCTTCTTTTGTAGCAGGGATTTTCACCATTAGATTGGGACGATTAACACGCTCCCATAATTCTTTGGCTTGTTTGATTGTGCCTGCGGTATCTTTTGCAAGTAAAGGGCTGACTTCTAAACTTACATATCCATCGCCCCCATCAGTTTCATTATATAACGGACTAAATAAATCACACGCTTCTTGAATATCTTCAATGGCGAGTTGCCAAAATATTTTTTCAGAATCCCAACCTGCCCACGCCAATGGAATCAATGCGGAGTCGTAATCATTTGTTTTTGCAATTGCATTTTGAAAAATGGTTGGGTTGGATGTGACTCCACGAATATCGCCGCGTTCTATCATGGCTTTGAGTTCGCCATTGATTAATAATTTTCTTTGGATGTTGTCGTACCAAAGGGATTGTTTGAGGGATGTTAATTTTTTAATAGGAGTTGTCATAAATTAGTTTCCAAGTTTAAAGGTTTGAAAGTTTAAAAGTTAAACTTCGTATACTGCAGAATCTTCTTTGATGCGATGAGAATCAGGGTGTGTTTCGAGATAAGCGATAAAACGAGAAAGTTGTCGTGAGGCTTTTTCTGCCATTTGAAATAAAGTTGTAAATTGTTGCTCGGTTAAGTATTTTACATCTTGAGCCACATAAAGTTGAGAACGAACTTCGCCTGCCGAAGCTTTTGCAATTGCAAGATAACGAATAAACAATGCTTGTGTTTTGCTTTCAAAGCCTTCGGCAATATTACTCATAATAGAAACTGAAGCCCGACGAATTTGGTCTTTCAATCCAAAATCTTTTGAAATTTTTCCTTCATCGGTTATGGAGTAAATCATTTTGGTTAATTCTCTGGCTGTTTTCCATGCTTCAATTTCTTCAAATCGAGTAATGGTAGGCATCAAATCCTCCGTTCATAAGTTTGAAAGTTGAAAAGTTGGAATGTTTACAAGTTAAGTCTTTATAACTTTCCAACCTTTAAACCTGCTAACTTTCAAACATTTAACGATTCTCTTCTTCCATTTTATAAATCTTCTCAACTCTTCTTGCTAATCTCTCCCCACCTTCATCGTTCCCTAAATATCTAGCGTTCAAAAAGGCAGGGACAAGTACTTTTGTGAGTTCAGGTCCAATCACACGTCCACCTAAACATAAAACATTCATATTGTCATGTAATACGCCTTGTGCAGCAGAATAGGTGTCATGTGCAATCGAAGCATACACACCTTTCATTTTATTGGCGGCGATACATGCACCAATCCCTGAGCCGCAGACTAAAATTCCACGTTCCGCTTCACCGCTTTGAACTTTTTCACCAAGTTTTTTTGTGAAGTCAGGGAAATCTACAGGTTCGGCACTGAATGTACCAACATCAATCACTTCATGCCCAAGGGCTTGGACTGAATCAATCACTGTTTGTTTTAATGGAAAGCCTGCATGGTCACAACCTACTGCTATTTTCATACTAACCTCTGGTGGTCGAGTAGCATGAGGCGATAGCCGAATGCGTATCGAGACCACATCATAAAATTTTTTGTTTTCTAGTAATTGATGGTCTCGATATGGCGGACGAACACCGCCTACTCGACCATCGGGTTATTTATAATTCTTTAGCCTTCGCAACAACATTCTCAACTGTAAAACCTAAATGCTCAAAAATTGTTTTATACGGAGCAGATGCGCCATAGCGTTCAATAGAAATCACAGATTTTGCATAGCGTTCCCAGCCCATGCCAGAACCTGCTTCCACTGCTAATCTTTTTTGAATACTCTTTGGCAAGACAGAGTCTTTATATTTTTCATCTTGCTTTTCAAACAATTCCCAACTTGGGAATGAAACCACACGCACACCCTTACCTTCATCCGCAAGTTTTTGAGCGGCTTCCATAATCAAACTCACTTCTGAACCTGAAGCCATCAAAATCATTTGTGGTTCGCCGAAATCTTTCAATATATACGCGCCTTTTTCAACGCCAGCATAATTGGATGTTTCAAACGTCGGCACATTTTGACGAGTCAATGCTAAGACTGTCGGTGCATGTTTATTTTCAATAGCAACTTTCCATGCTCCAGCGGTTTCATTTGCATCCGCGGGGCGAACAACTATCAAGTTAGGAATGAGGCGAAGCGACATCAAATGTTCAATCGGCTGATGAGTCGGACCATCTTCTCCAAGCCCAACACTATCATGTGTAAAAATAAAAATAGATGGATAATGTGACAAAGCCGCCAAACGAATCGGTGGACGCATGTAATCGGCAAAGACTAAAAATGTTCCACCATACGGAATGACGCCACCAAACACAGCCATTCCATTTAATACCGAACCCATCGCATGTTCACGCACACCGAAATGAAAATTTCTACCAGCAAAAGAATCTTTTTGGAAAGCAGGGCTTCCATCAATTTTTGTATTGTTCGATGGCGCTAAATCTGCTGAGCCACCAATCAATTCAGGCAACCCACTTGCCAATGCATTAATCACTTTACCAGATGCCGCACGCGTTGCCATGCCTTTTGCATCGGCAGGAAATTTCGGCAAAACCTCTTCCCAATCCCAACCTTTTGGCAACTCACCATTCAATCGTCTTTGCAATTCACTGCCCAATGCGGGATGAATTCTTTTATACGCTTCAAAACGCATATTCCAATCGGCTTCGAGTTCACGACCCTTTTCAATGGCTTGATGATAAAACGCCAAAACATCTTCGGGGATGAAGAACTTCGCTTCTTTATCCCAGCCTAAATTTGTTTTTGCCGCAGAGAGTTCATCTTCGCCTAAAGGTTCGCCGTGCGCCTTTTGTGTGCCTTGACGATTCGGTGCACCGAATCCGATAATTGTCTTACACATGATTAATGAAGGACGTGGGTCTGCTTTGGCTTCTTTAATGGCTTTATCAATCGCTTCAACATCATTGCCATCTTCAACTCTTAATACTTGCCAACCATAAGAACGGAATCGCACGGCTCTATCTTCTGTAAATGCTAAATCGGTAGAACCATCAATTGAAATATTGTTATCATCATAAAGATAAATTAATCTACCTAATGACATGTGCCCCGCCATTGAAGCGGCTTCTGCGGCGACGCCTTCCATTAAGTCACCATCTGTGACGATGGCATAAATAAATGGGTCAATGATATTGTGTCCACTTTGGTTAAATGTCGCCGCGAGATGTGAAGCGGCAATTGCCATGCCAACTCCATTGGCAAAACCTTGACCAAGTGGACCTGTTGTCACTTCAACACCGGGAGTCAAACCATATTCAGGGTGACCTGGAGTGAGACTTTCCCATTGTCTAAAATTTTTGATTTCGTCTAAAGATAAATCGTAGCCTGTTAAATGAAGCAGGGAATATAGAAGCATGGAACCATGCCCGCCCGAGAGAATGAAGCGGTCACGTCCTATCCATTTTGGGTTTCGCGGATTATGTCGAAGATGACGAGTCCAAATTGTGTACGCCATTGCGGCGCCGCCCATCGGCAAGCCGGGGTGACCAGAATTTGCTTTTTGCACAGCGTCAGCCGAAAGAAAACGTAATGTGTTTATTGCGCGAGTTTCAAGAGATTGTGTTGTCATTTTTTTATTTTACCATTCGCTCTAAGATATAACGTCCCGCAGGTTTTACATTAAAAAAACTACGGGACAATTTTACAAATTAATATTTTTCTTTCAATTCATTCACAGGCAAAAAGATTTTCCCTTCTTTTGCATCACCAATAGATAAAGTTTGTTCAGGTTTATTGACCACAAGCCACGCCGTATATGCCGCAACTAAAGCATCCAATTGCTCAGGTGAATATAACAATTCATGGGGCCAGATACCTTTGAGCATTTTGTGACGTGTGATTTCTTCAAAAAAATCCATCGGGTCTTTGATTTTTACACCGCGTTCATACAACAACAATTGACGTTGTAATTTTCCTTCAAGTGTCGGCTTGGGCAAGGGAGTATCCCCTGCTAGAACACAATAACAAGCATGTGGATGCGTTTCAATCATTTGATGGGTTTGATCTTCATTTGCATATTTTTTGAATCCCATCTTTTCAAGTTTTCTGTATAAAGAAAAACCAACTTGCATCCATGCCGGGCAGACGCCTACACTAGCAGGCGTACCTGAAACTGCAATGCCTCTTTCTCTTAATTCATATTCAGCGAGTCTATATTCCGCCGCACGGATTTTATGTGGCGTGAGCATTTCTTTTTTTATTTTTTCTCTGACCAATCCTCTATTTACATTGGCTGGTGCATTAATCGCCAACGTAGCAGACTGTTGACCTGCTACAAACGCGGTGACATCATCCAACTCACCATCAGATAACGCGATTAAATTCAAATGCTTATCTAACGCCGCGTATGTAAAGGATTTATTTGCAGAGGTTGGGTCTATGCCGATGAAAAGCGAGTCTGAGAAGAGCATGGGAGTATTTTACTTCCAAACAAAAAAATAGCCACAGAATGTTCTGTGGCTATTTTTTCTCATCCAAGTTCAGGTTCAATCAAACCATAACTTCCATTTCTACGCCGATACAGTACATTCATTTTTCCAGTCTCGGCATTGTAAAAGATAAAGAAGTTGTCGTGACCTAAATCTCGCATTTGCACTAAAGCTTCATCTTCAGTCATCGGATACATCGTAAATTTCTTACGCTTTGCAAACAATGGAGAAAGTTCGCCCGTATCTTCATCAAATACCTCCTCTACAACTTCAGCCGCAGATTTTCCATCACCCCGCCCACGATAATGCTTGCCTTTATGCCGTTCAATTTGGCGTTGCATATTGTCGAAAGCGGCGTCAAATGCTGAAAGCACCTCATCAGCCCGTACCTCAGAACGAAGCGTAAATCCCTTTCCATACACCATAATCTCAGCCACGTTTCTATCTTTGGCATCACGTGCCGCTTTATAATGCGAAAGTTGCACACGCGCTTCATCAATGGCTGGCAGATAATGGTCTAAATTTCCCGCCTTTTTATTTACATGCTCTTCAATTTTTTCGGTCAAACGGATATTAACGGTTTGAATTTCAACTTTGTTTGTCATTATGTTCTCCTATCTATTAATTTATACGGTTTGCAAGCTATGATGTTGCAAAGCCCGTGCTACCGTTAAAGCATACACATTTTCAGCACCTGCCTGATACAAAGCCTCAGCAATGGATGATAATGTCGCCCCAGTCGTAGAGACGTCATCCATCACTACGATATTTTTCCGCTTCACACTTGCCTCAGCCTGAAATGCCCCTTCGACATTTTTCTTCCGCTCAATTTTGGTCAAGCCAACTTGCGTGCGCGTTTCTTTTTTTCTTGTTATGGCATGAGGGTCATACTCAATCTGCAAACCTATTGAAAGAGGTTTTGCAATCATCGCCACTTGGTTATAGCCACGTTGTTTTATTCTTTGTTTTCCCAAAGGTGTGGGGATAATCATATCAATTTGCCAATTTAATTTTTGGACAAATGGCAACATGTGATAGGCAATCGCATCGCCCATAGACATATCTTTTCGATACTTCAATTTATGCAACGCCTTTTGAATCGGGTTTTCAAAAACTGTCCACGCCCTTAACATACGAAAATGCGGTTTATCAGCAAGGCAAGTTTTACACGTCCCAACTCGTTCCTGTGGCAAACCACATACATCACACACAATTCCATCTAAAATTTTTACTTTACTTTGGCATTCTTCACACCAACGCGAACCCGTTTTATCACACCCACCACACACAGGTGGGAAAAGCAAATCAAGTGCGCTCCAAGTTGAGCGGTATAAAGCGTATTTCCAATTTGTCAAATCTGCCTCGCTATTTACTTAACGCCAGCAGTTTATTTAAATCACAGAACTTAATTACCTAACAAAGGTCCGAATGCACCTGCAATTTGGAATGCGGCAGGAGCCATCAAAATAATCATAATCGAAGGGAATGTCAACAAAGCCATTGGGATAATCATTTTCACTGGTGCTTGATGCGCCTGCTCTTCTGCACGCTGACGGCGTTTCACACGCATCTGGTCTGACTGAATGCGCAACACTTTTGCTAAACTCACACCAAGTGCTTGGCTTTGAATCACAGCCGCCACAAAACTTGTCAATTCACCTAACCCAACTCGGCTTTCCATATCCCTTAAAGCTTCACGTTGTGTTTTACCCAATTGAACTTCGCGAATACAACGCCCAAACAAAATAGAGAGCTCATTTTCCCATTTTTCTGCCACCTTAGACATCGCCGCTTCAAAACCCAAGCCTGCTTCTACACAAATCGTTAACAAATCTAAAGCATCGGGCATTGCTTTTCGTACTTCATTCTGTCTGCGGGAAATACGGCTTGATAACCACATTTGGGGAAAGAAAAATCCTAAGGTTGTAAATATACCAACAACTAATACAATCCGCCCAAAGGGCCAATTAACCGTGGGTAAGGTAGAAATCAGTAACAAAAGTCCACCAAAAATAGCTGCACCAACAAAGCGGGTTGCTAAAAAGGTGGAAGCATCAATACGACCAGGGTTTCCTGCTAGCTCAAGTTTACGGGTTGTTTCTTGAAGTAATTTTTCAGGAGTAAAACGAGAGGATATATCACCTAATCGTCTAACTAGCGGAAGTACAATGCGTTCCATGAAAGGTTGTTGTAATTCAACATCCTCAAGGGATATATTCTCTCCACGTTGAGTAGCTTCTGCAAGGCGAGCAAGCACAGGGTCGCCTTCTTCACCTTGTGCCTGACGTGTAAATCTTGCACCAACAATCACAAGTACAACTGCCCCACCAATAATAACAATAGCAACAATGATGCCGATTAATAAATTCATATTACACCTCGATATCTGCTATCTTCATCATAATAAAATAACTAGAAGAAATTAAGCCAAGTACAACACAAATAATAATAGATGTACAGATAGGCCCACCAGCTGTCACAGATAATAAATATTCTGGGTTAAGAAACCAAAGAATAATTGTAAGACCAAATGGAATTAAGGAGAGGACGGTACCGGAAGTCCGTACTTGAGCAGTCAGCACACGTACTTCACCTTTGATGCGGATACGTTCACGGATCGTAAAAGATATACTATCTAAAATTTCAGAGAGATTACCACCAACTTCACGCTGGACGTTAATAGCGGTTACCACAAAGTCAAGATCGTCGCTTGGAATACGTCGTAATAAATTATCAAGCGCTGTTTCCATAGGAATACCAATTTGCATTTCTTGAACAACCCGCTTAAATTCATCATTAATAGGAGAAGGCAATTCCTTGCTAATCGCCTCCATAGCTTGCATTGTAGAGTAACCTGCACGCAAACCATTTACCATCAAGTTAAGCATATCAGGTAATTGGTCATTAAATTTTTGCAACCTTTTACGCTGTTGAGTCCTCACATAAAATCGTGGAGCAATTGCGCCGATACCAGCGCCAATCAAGGCAGATACAGGATGACGATTCCCAAAAAACCATGCAAACAACGCAAAAATAAAGATACTAGCAACAATGACAACCAGGTATTCCGCCACCTTTAATTTTAAATCTGCGCGGGCAAGTTGTTTTGCAATGCCATCACCAAAGTTTGTTTTTTCTACCCTTCTAGAAACCCAATTTGTGAGTACATATTTCTGTGCCTCACGATCCACATCATCTTTGTTACTACCATCATCTATATATTGACTTAAACGCTCTTCAACTAATGCCCGCTCACTATTTGAAGAAATAACAACACCAATAATCAATAAAATGATTAAGATGATGCCACCAATAATAATAATCCAAGCCATGTGTTCCTTTGTTCTCTAAAATCGCTTTTTAATAGCGGCGTCTTTCGCCGATACCAAAAATAGAAGGTGGAAGTTGAATTCCAGCCGCTTCAATCTTGTCCATAAATTTTGGTCTTAAACCAGTTGGGCGTAACCGACCGATAATTCTTCCATTTTCAGTACCAGATTGCTCAAAGACGAAAATATCGGTCATGGTAATTACTTCACCTTCCATACCACTGACTTCTGCAATGGTAGTCACTTTACGAGTACCATCACGCATACGTTCTTGTTGCACAATCACATCCACTGCGCTTGCCACTTGTTCACGAATAGCGCGCACTGGCAAATCCATACCAGCCATCAAACACATGGTTTCGATACGAGCCAATGCATCACGCGGACTGTTGGCGTGGGCTGTCGTCATCGAACCATCGTGACCTGTATTCATGGCTTGTAACATATCTAAGGTTTCACCACCACGGCACTCACCCACGATAATTCTTTCAGGGCGCATACGCAAAGCATTGATTACCAAATCACGAATCGTAATTTCACCACGACCTTCAATGTTAGGCGGGCGCGACTCTAAGGTCACAACATGCTCTTGACGTAATTGCAATTCAGCCGCGTTTTCAATTGTCAAAATGCGTTCATCCGATGGAATAAAACTCGAAAGCACATTCAACAATGTCGTTTTACCAGAACCTGTACCACCAGAAATAATGATATTCAAACGTGACTCTACACAAGCCTTTAAGAATTGAACCGACTCAGCAGAAATAGAGCCAAACTGAACCATCTGATCAACTGTAATTGGGTTTTTAGAAAATTTACGAATGGTCAAAACAGGTCCCACCAAAGAAATAGGCGGAATGACAGCATTCACACGAGAACCATCAGGCAAACGCGCATCTACATATGGGCTAGATTCATCAATACGGCGTCCAAGTGGTGCAACGATACGATCAATAATTCTCATCACATGGTCATTACTCTCAAATGTAATTGGCACACGATGAATCTTACCTTTACGTTCAATATAAATATTCTTCGGTCCGTTCACCATAATTTCTGTAATGGTGTCATCTTCTAACAGAGATTGCAAAGGACCAAAACCTAAAATTTCAGCCGCAATTTGTTCAAACAAACGCGCACGCTCTGGGCGTGAAAGAACAATATTTTCTTCTGCAAGAATCTGCTCAAACAAACCTTGAATAGTACGGCGAACTTCTTCCGTCCGCGTCACATCCATCGAAGGGTCAATTTCAGCCAACAACTTATTTTGGACGCGGGTCTTCAAATCAAAATAGGACCCGGCTTGCGGGGATGTTATCGGTGCACTGACTCTTCGGGCTTGTAATGATGAAAGGCGGGATGAGTCGCCTCCACCTCCGCCTGAACCTGCTTGCCCACCTCCACCTGCTCCTTGCGCCGGCGGATTCGCATTAGTATTTCCCTGTGCATTATTATTTCCTTGACCTTGCTCAATACGTCGAAGTAACGACATAATAAAACTCCTTAACGTTTACCAATTGGCGCACCATCTACTGCTTCGATAGCAGTAATCCGCGCCCGAACTGCTTCAGCCAACGAAAGAATTCCTCTTCCTATTGGTTGAGATTTATTATCTAACATAAAAGGCACACCTCGATTTACAGCAGTAATTGCAATTTTTTCGTCAAAAGGTATGGTAGCCGCAATCTCATGCTTAAGATTTTCACTAACTCGTTCCGGTGAAATCGAAATGCGCTTATCGTAACGGTTCATAGCAAACACTACCCGTTCTTTGTTAATACCCATAGTTTGCAATAAATCTAAGAAAGAACGAGCATTTTTAATTGCCGGGATTTCTTGAGTTGTAATTAAAACCACAACATCACTGTTATCAACTGTTGAAAGTACAACATCTGTCAAAATAGTTGAAGTATCTACCACAATATACGAGTACATATTTTGAAGAAACTGTAAAACCCTGATAAATTGGTCAGCAGAAACACGTTCCGCATATTCTGGTTTTTGTGGTGCCGCTAAAATACGAATTCCAGATGCCTCATGCTTCACTAGGATTTCATCTACGATTTCATTATCTAAATCGTCAACACGGGGCGCAATATCAAGAACTGTATTTTTACCTTGCTCATTAACAAAGATAGCCACATCACCAAATTGTAAGTTTCCATCTACTAACACTGCTCTCGTATCTTCATTATTTAAGGCAATTGCTAAATTAACTGCTACAGTGGTACAACCAGTGCCACCTTTTGGGCTATATACAACAATTATTTTTCCTTTTGTGGCAGGCGCAAAACCTGTCATTGCTCCCATCATGCCGCCAGGTCCAGAAACACTCATTTGTTGCTTGGCACCTTTAGAACGTTCACTATGTGCCATTTCACCAGCTCGCTTAATGGCTGAGATTAAATCATCTCCCATAGGAGGCTTTGTTAAAAAATCTCTTGCGCCAGCCAACATAGCACGGCGCATATAATTTGGGTCACCTTGAACAGATAAAATGACAACCTGAATATGTGGCGATTTCTGACGGATTTCCTCAGTAGCAGTAATGCCATCAATATCTGGCATGTTGATGTCCATTAGAATAACATCAGGGTCAAGCTCGCCAGCAAGTTGTATACCTTCCCGGCCTGTGCGAGCCGTACCCACCACATCCACATCAGACTCGAATTGTAGCAACTTACGCACATTTTCGCGCGTTTCTGCAATATCATCAACAATCAAGACTCGAATTTTATCCATACTTAAGGTATATCCACAGATTGAATTTTATTGTTCCGGCTCTACAGGAGCATCATTTGGTAAAACTGGAGAAATTAAGGCTGTCAGAGCAGGTTGCATTGCATAAGGTAATTTTGCAGGTACCGGGATATTATATTGACTTAGTAAAAATTGTAAGGTGGAAGCTTCACTTGCAACTCTTGCCTGATCACTTGGGTTACGCAAAGTCAACATTAGTTTTGCATTCGAATATACTAAGTAAGATAATGTGATTGAGTCTTGAGGGGATACAACCAAAGTGACAATATCAGGCGCTACCGGTGCAGCAGGTTGAGCATTTGGGTCTTGTTGTTGTTCTGGGGTTATAACAGCAGGTACAAGTGGAAAATTACCAAGCTTCAAAACAACCACATCTTGTAATAACATCTGACATACCATACGAGGGCGTTGTGCCTCAGCAGGAATCACATAAAAGGGTTGTTGAAGTGATGGATCCAATTCTAAACGGCCTTGTGCTGAATCTGCAGCTGCAACACCGAGTGAAAGAATTGGTAAACCTTCTGTTGTAAAACCAGTTGCAGTATCACCTTGCCTTTGTACATTACCTAAACCTGTACCTGTTACGATAGCAGTTAGGTTAGGTAAAATTGTTTGAAATGAGGGGTCAACATCTACAAATAGTAAACAAGCATTGATGTTTACATGGGCACCATCATTAACAGCATAGCCAGAAACAGACAAACGGTCCGTAGGTATAGACATAGCCGTCATACCGGGAGGTATCAATGATGCCCATTCAGGACCGGATACAGGTACAGCTGATGAAGCATCTGAAACCATCGCTTCAGTAATGACCACACCTTGGTCAAGCGGGAATCTTGAAACTTTCCCGACTAGAAGCGGAAGTTCATCCGGTGTAAACATAACAGCTACAAGATTTTCTTGAGGCACTCTTAATGTAGCGAGTACATCCTCCGTAATCGTAGCACCTTGAGCAATATTCTGGGCAGCATAATAAACATCAACATATACTGGACCAGTATCTTCCGGTTGTTGTGCAGTTAAGAATTGGTTAATAGCAACAAAACCCACTACCAAACCAATAATAATAATTAATAGGACTAAAATCAGGGTACGACCGCGACGCATAGTCTGCTCCTCTCAACGAGTTCTGTGTTATTTCTGGTACTTATAACATATTCATTATACAAGAAAAATGTCAAAAGCATATTATGGGGTGATGATAAAAAGTACTATTAAACAAAGGCTTAACAAGATTGTTAAGCCTTTTTGATTAGGATTTCGCCGGGACGCTAAAAGAAATTCTTGCCCCAGACCCAATGGTACTATCTATTTCAAAATTTCCGCCTAACATTTCAGCCCGTTCACGGATTAGTTTCAAACCGAGGTTTGAAGATTCCTTTAATATTTCTGGGTCAAATCCTTTTCCATTATCATCTACACTAATGCGGATGTTATCACTTCCTAAATCTAAATGCGCTTTGACACTTGTGGCTTGACTGTGCCTAGCTGTGTTGCCAAGCAATTCTTGAAAGGCACGGAAGATCATCACTTCAATATATGGTTCAAAACGGCGCTCTGTACCTGTAATGGTTAGATTGACATCCAAAGCTGTTTGTTCTTTGAAAGCTTCGGCATATTTCTTAATCGTCGGGGCTAGCCCTAAATCATCCAACATCATAGGGCGCAATTCAAAAATAAAATTGCGAACTTTTTGAAATGTCCCCATTGCTGAGTTCTTCAAGTTTCCTAATTCTTCTTTTGCCTGTGCAGCATCTACATCTAAAAGACGCATGGCAATTTCGGTTTGCAAAATAAAATTGGATAATGCTTGTGCAGGACCATCATGCATTTGGCGAGATAATCTTTGTCGCTCTGATTCTTGCGCATTAACTATCATCTCAATCCCTGCCATTTGACTTTTTGCTCCAGAAGATGCTGAAGAACTGCCACCATCACCATTTCCAGACAAAATCAACTTCTCTAAAGTTGATTTATATTTTTCAAGATGAGATTTATCGTTTTGTAATTTTTCTAATTGACCACGCATCACAAATAGACGTTGCTGAGCATCTAAGGCAGAATCATACGCCATCTTGATTTCATCTACATTGCCACCTTGTTTTTGGGCTTGTTGTAAGTGAGATGTAATGGCAGTGTTTCTTTGTGTCAGTTTTGATAATTCCCCTTGACTTTGCTCAATCATCAAAGTTACTTCACGCAAAGCACGTTGTGTTTCTGTCAATTCATTACTAAAGTCAATTACTTCATCAGACATACCATCACTCCTGAGAATGAATATCCGTATCGCGTAAAGTTACCCATCCGCGCTTCAAAGCATAGACGACCGCTTGAGTACGGTCTTCTACACCAAATTTTCTCAAAATTGCAGTGACATGATTCTTAACCGTTTGATGACTAATACCAAGCAAAGCCGCAATTTCTTTATTACTCATGCCACGTACCACACAAGAGAGCACTTCCATTTCACGTTCAGATAAAGGATGAAATGGCGTACCAGGTTCACTGTAAGAGCGACGCGCGCCTTCCATCTTTTCTTCAATCCATAATTCAAGTTCACGTCGTGTAAAGACGTTATTAGCAAACACATATTTGCCTTCAGCCACTTCACGAATAATGCGAGCCAATGATTGTGGTTCAATATTTTTTGAACAATAGCCATGTGCGCCAGCCAATGCCGCATGAATGGCTTGCTCAATATCATCATAGCCTGTCATTAAAATGATGCGAGTACCAAGGCGTTCTTGTGAAACTTGATGTGTAATTTGCTGACCATTCATGCCAGGCAAATTTACATCCAAAACTGCTACGGTTGGTTTTTTCGTTTGGATTAAATCCAACGCTTCATCACCAGATGAAGATTGGGCAATGATACGCATATCTGTTTCTAAAGACAAAGCATCTACTACGCCTTGCCGAAACAGCGGATGGTCGTCAACAATGAGTAATGTAATTGGGTTCATCCCGGGAGATTCTCTCTCTTGTTAGTTTCTTCTATTTTAACCCATTATGGGCGTTTCCACAGATAAACTGTCATATTTTGTTCGCCCATTGCAAGGGTAATTGGGCTACCCGTTTCAAAGGCAATTTCAGCAGAATCCGTCAGGTGTGGATAAAAACTTGGAAATGCAATCAAATAATCTGCGGCGTTTTCATTTAAAAACTCTGCCAATTGCTCTTCATCACGGATAAATGGAATCACTTCTGGAGATATTAACCCAGCGAGGTCTATCAGCGGATGCTCATCAAAGTAGCCCAACGCACCTATATCGTGCGCGGCAATTGTTCTGCCCGCGGGGACATTCTCTGCAACCCATTTTGCTGTCACCACCATTTCACTTTCAATCACTCCTACATCTTGAGCATAAGACCTAGCGCCCAAGAAAATAAATGCAACAACAAACATAACAACACTGCCACGCCATATCGCCTGCCCTACCCAATGATAACGATTGAACAATTTGCTTTTATCAAATTCTGCAAAAGCCAATAAACCAAATAAAAAGAAAATCGGCATAGCCGGCATAAGATAACGACCATGTTGATAAACAGGCAAGCGCGATGTGTATAAATATAAATATCCAAAACACCACAAGATGGCGGCAATGTTTCCCCAGTTTTTTTCACGAACCGATTTGATAACCCAAGCGATTACACCGGGTACTAATACTAAACTTGGGCCAACCAATAACTGCAAAAGCATTTGACCCAAGCGTTCAAAAATGGGTAATGCTTGCCATGAAGCATATTCTGCTTGTTTGGCATAAAATGTGTTTGGCATTGGCGTTCCGCCAATGGCGAGGTTGAAGAGCAAATAAAAAAGAAAAATTGACCCAAAGCCAATTAACACTGGAAAAAAAGCTCTTAGACGTGAATGCATATCCTGTTCGGTGAAAAAAATAGTAAATGCAATTGGGGCAAGCAAAGTTAAACCGTCGGGGCGAATCCAAACTGACAACCCGGCAAGCAAGCCTAAAGTCAGGTAACGACGCGAGTTTGTCATCAACAGAATCAAAACGGTTGTGACAATGAATCCATGTAATAAAGTTTCCATGCCAGACATTGCCGCCCAAGCCAAATGCCATTCGAGGGCGATGAAAATTCCGACCCAAGGGAATTTGGGATTGTAAGAGTTAACGAGTTTACGAACTGCCCATTCGCATAAAACTGCTAACGAAAATAAGATGACAATGCCGAGAAAATATGACCATATATATGGAGCAAGATTTAATAGAAAACCAATTGAAAGCAATGCTGACCAAAGCGGTGCTGTGGAGCCTGCGGATGGGATACCGACACGAAATGACCATTCGCCATGTTGTGCCAAATTACGTGCATAGGTTTGATGAATCCATGAATCATCTAATGGAAAGCCAATGGTATAAGTGAAGTGACTTGTTATTAAATAAATAGAAGCAATGAATATTACAGTAACTGCAATGATAAAAAAATCGCGTGGTGAGAGTTTATTGATCGATTCTGAAAATTTTTGCGCCATTTACTTCACCTAAGAGAATAAAGTTTTCATATTGATTTGGAGATTCAAGTAAATCTTTTAATTCGCCTAGTGCGGCTTCGGGTTCAAGGACAAGATAATCTGCATTAAATTGTTTTGAAACCGCTAGAACTGCTTCAACACCACCATAAGGGATTGAAACGGCGGAACGATTTGTATCTAAATAATATAAAGGCGCATCCCAAGCAATGACGATATCTTCTTTTTCGCTCCCATTCTCGACCAATATCTGCTCTACTGCGACATAATTTGTTTTGCCTTCGCCCCATCCTAATTGAAAGATGCGAATGTAGGCAACAAAAAATGTAAGGATGATTGTAACTAAAACCAAACTGCTGGTGAAAATGATTCTGCCGCGCTCATCACCCCAGTTTCGTTTTCGGAGAGATGCGAGAATTGAATCTAAGCCTAAAGGCGCCAGAGTCCACCATATCGGTTGTAATGCCGCGCCAGCATGGAAGAATGCTCCACGCACACCAGCGAATGGGAAGATAAATGTCATTACGAAAAATAAAATCAACCAAGCAATGACTGCAAGTTTGACTCTTTCATCTTTGCGAAAATAAAGTATGCCTGCAAGGATGAATGGAAATAAAATGATGCCACCATGTGCGGCAAATCCACTTTGTAGATTATTGCTAATTGCCCAAAGCCTATCGTTCCAAATATTTTCCCAGCCATATTCGAGAAATGATTCTTTAGTCAACGCCTCGGGTGGATAGATAAAAGTCTGTTCGTAGTTTTGAAGCCACAAGGCGCGACTTCCACCCGGCGCCATGAGTGTACCGAAAGTTGAAAGATTTCGATAATACCAAGGCGACATAATAAGGAGGAAGCCGAGAAGTGCAAGTGATGCCTGATGCGTGAAACGTGATAAGAGATTGGTGATTGGTAATTCGTAATTTTTGATGCGAAATAATATAAATAGAAAGGTGATACCAAGCCAGAGTAAGCCATCGCTACGAGATAAAGATAATAACCCTGAGAGAATACCAAGAATAAAATAATTCTTTTTTTGTGTTGAATCTTCGAGTAGTTTTGTTATAAAAATAAAATACAAGCCACCAAAGAACATGAACAAACTAAAGTTATCTGTCACGCCGACGAATGGGGCATGATAGACAGAGAAAATGGCAAAGACTGCTGAAATAATTGCCATGTCTTTTCGTTTGGAAAATAAATAAGCTACATGGACTGTGATTGGAACAACCAGTGCGGCAATAATAATGAAAGGAATTCTAGCAACGGCATAACTTGTGTTATTGAATAGCCACATCGAGATTGCAGAGATAATAGATGCAAGCGGAAACCAATAGGTATGGGATGGGTGTGGCAGTGATTTTGTGCCGTCTAAATAATTCCACAGGTAGGGTTCATTGAAGCCATTTCCAGTAGCGAGTTGGATTCCGCCAGCATAATAATATTCAGAATCTAAATAACCAGGCTTGGGTTGAAATTGGGCAAGGATGATGGGAAGAATTAAGCCAGATAGAAAGAGGAGGAAGTAGGTTCGGAAAGACATAGTTATTAGTAATCGGTCATCAGTAATCAGTGAAGCGTAATCAGTTTTTAGTTAAGTCAGCCCAAACGCGTGGCGGACGAAGTGCCCACCAACGAATCCAGTATAAGCCAATGACGGTGAAAAGCGGAAGGAATAAGTAGAGAATATCTCCAGTCAAATTTGTTAGGGGAGAAAAAAGATACAAAGCCCACGGCAATATAAAAAGAATTAATAATACGAGAATAGTTAAGAATGTCCCAATTTTCCAGCGATCATAGATGATAGAAAATATCAAAGCCAATGGAATGATTAAGATAGAAAGGTGCTCTATTTCAGTGCGAAAACCTAGCAAGGGTGCAATTGCGAGTGCTAAACAGCAAACCCAATAAAATCTTCTATCATCGGCTTCGGAGATGCGACTCCATTCGTAGCCGTAAGCAATGATGAGAATGACGATAATTATCCATGCCAGTGGACTACCAAACGAGTGGATGATATTTTGTAGCGATGTAAAAATAGAAAAACCAAAATCTGCGCGCAAATTGTTCATGCCAGCGCGTAAGTATGGGATGATCCAGTTTGGATATAAAAAGATTGAAACCACAAATAACACAAAAGAAAGCATGAAAAATCCAGCCAGTACGCGTGTGCGACTTTGTGTATAACAACGGTATGCGATTAATAATAAAAATGGCAAGCTGACTTCCCAATAATATAAAGAGACAGCAAATAATGCGCCTAGCAATTCATCTTGTTCGGCATATAAAGCAAATAACATGCCCACATACATTAACCCAAGAATTAAAACAGGATTTGCTTCAAGAATCGCTTGAAAGGTATAAAAGTTCAAAACACAAAAGGCAAAAAATAAAATTGTGAACCAACGCGGCACTTCCCAACCTGTTAATTGCAAACTGAGATAAACAAGCACGAACAATGCGAGTTGTAACACCAATGTAAAAATCGCCCGAGCAAGTTCCACGTCAGAGAGAAGCGCGAAAGGAAAATAAAGTAGAAGAATGTGAAAAGGTGTGTCTAAGATATAAACTTCATCGCCTGCCTCAATCGCATCATCGTAAACAATTTGTTGCACACGCTCAGGAATCAAACCACTGTACGGGTCAGTTTGCTCAAATATAAATCCGCGTGCCGAAACCCAATGCACATAAAAATCTCCGCCACCTTTGGGAAACGAAAGATTGACATATACCAACGCGCTGGCAATGACGAGAAAAAGAATCGTGGCGATGGTGATGAATTGATAATCGCGCGTGGTGAATGAATTTGATGGAGGTTGAAAATTCATTTTATGTTGTATCGGAAAATTGGACGAGTTGGTGAGTTGCGAGTCACTTCTTTGAATCCCGCTTCTTTGAATGCTTGGGCAGAACCTGTAAACATAAACGGTGGGGCTTGTTTTGTTTTTGAATCAACGGGATAGCCTTCCACAATTTTTGCGCCATTATTTTTTGCATGTTCTATTGCGGCTTTGATTAACTCAATGCTGATGCCTTTGTGGCGATGTTTTTTTTCAATAAAAAAACAAGTGATTGACCAAACTTCTTTATCATCAACAGGTTTGAGGATTTTTGAATGCGCAAGTTTTAGATATTCTTTGCGTGGCTCAATGGCAATCCATCCAATTGGATACCCTTCTGAGTAGGCAATCAAACCTGGATTTTTTTTCGCGTCAACAATGGACTTCATCATTTGTCGGTTCGCGTCACCTTTATTTTCCTCGTACGCTTTTCCTCGTAACTTCCAGTGCATACACCAACATCCACCACATGCGCCGTTATCGCCAAATAGCAATTCAAAGTCACGCCATAGTTTTTGTGTGAGCGGATGAAAGGATAAATCTAGTTCTTCGATTCGGTTTGTCATGGTTTCTTCTCAATGTGTCACCCTGAGCCGTTGGTCGAGTAGGACGAAGTCCGTATCGAGACTAGGCGAAGGGTCTCTAAGATTATCGTAGAGATTCTTCGCCACAAAAAGCAAGAATGTGGCTCAGAATGACATTGTATTTTATCTTCCTTCAATTAAATGTTCATGGTCTAACTTGCCAGACGTCCATTCTTTGAGTTGTGACAACATCACGGCAATGAAAATTAAAACACATCCTATGATTTGTATCATAACGAGAGTTTCATTTAATATCAACCAACCTGCTAAAACGGCAAAGACTGCTTCAAGGCTGAGAATCAGGGCGGCGTCGGCGGGAGGCGTGTGACGTTGTGCCCAAATCTGCAAGGTGTAGCATAATCCTAATGAAAAGAAGGCAGTATATCCGATGGCGAATAATAGTTGTGGATTAAATTGCATGGCAGGCTCAATGACGATGCCCACGCCGAGATTCAACATTCCGCACACAATTAATTGACCCACAGAAAACGTCAACGCTTCAAATTTAGATGCAAACTTGCCTAACAAAATAACATGAATTGTCCAAAACAAGGCACCGATTAATTCTAACAAGTCACCAAATTGAACGTGAAATGTTCCACCAGTGGAAAGTAAAAATGCACCAATCATTGCCAATACGACCGCCACGATATAAATCCAATGTGGTTTTTCGCCCCAGAAGATAAATAAGACAATTGGAATCAGAACGACATATAAACTGGTGATAAAGCCTGCATTGCCTGCCGTTGTGTATAACATGCCCGCTTGTTGAAATGCCGCGGCGATAAATAAGACAAACCCTGCAATGAGCATCCACATATATTGCGGACATGAAATTTTTTGCATTCGAAATATTTTCCATGCAAATGGTAAAACAACCAAGCCTGCTAATAAATATCGGTAGCCGTTAAATTGATACACGCTCCCCAATTGACCCGCGACTCGTTGTGCCACAAATGCTGAACCCCAGATGATGGAGATGATGAATAAAGTAATGTCTGCTTTTAGACGCATAGGGTAAAGATTTTACTGTATTAAGGGAATTGGGATTTGGTTTCTTGTTTTGGTAAATTGACGAATGTATAATGCTGTATATAATTATTTATGCAGCATTATTCTGTATAACACCCCTATATGGAATGTTATACAGCCAAGTTCCGTATAACTACTAGTTGGGCTGTTCCTTGATAGTACAGTTAAAGTTATCATGGAGGAAAGGTGATTTCAAAACAACATACTATCATTCTTATTGGTTTACTACTGATTTTAGTGGAATCAAGTTGTAGCGTCAAAACGCAATTTAACCCAAAAAACACACCAACTTTAATATCCACTCCTACATCCACTTTTACATCAACATCGACACCAAAACCAACAGTATCGCCAACTATTACACCAACCCCTGTTGGCGGTGGACTAGGTAAAATCGCTTTTGTTTCAACACGTGATGGGAAACTAGATATCTATATCATGAACTCTGATGGAAGCGAACAAATCCGCCTTACCTACAATTCTGGTGATAATACTGACCCAAACTGGTCACCAAACGGAGAAAAAATTATCTATATATCACAAGGAAATACAGGAGGAAGAGCAGGAAGAGATATTTTTATTATTAATGCTAATGGTGAAGAGGAAATCAATTTAACTAAATCATTTCCTGAAATTGGGTTTGATGAACCCAAATGGTCTCCAGATGGTACAAAGATTGCATATGTAGGCTGCCATTCTTATGCTTTTGAATCATGTGAAATTTTCATAATGAACTCTGATGGCGGCGAGAAAAAGCAGATTACTAATAATGAATTCGATGATCGTTTTTTTGAGTGGTCACCCGATGGTAAACAGATTGCCTTTTGGTCTTTACGTAATAAACAAGGCGATATTTACGTTATCAACATAGATGGTAGTGGCGAATTAAAGCTGACAAATAACCCAAAATACCCCAACCATATTAGCTATAATATCAATCCGTCTTGGCTGCCGAAAGGTAAAACAATCATATACATGTCGACCAACTTTAATACTAAATATTATGAAATTTACGCTATCAATTCTGATGGAAGTGATGAAACTCGGATTACTCTCACACAGGGATCAGAATGGCTCATAAGTGGGCAATAAATGTGGTCACCCGATGGCGAAAATTTTACGTTTATGTACAGGAGTCAAATAGGAGATCGAATCGTTGACAAAATCTGTGTCATGAACTCAAATAGCATTGAGACAGATTGTATAACAGATGGACCAGATGACAATAATCCCAGATGGTCACCTGATGGCAAAAAAATTGCATTTATTTCATACCGCGATGGACAACCTGAAATTTATATAATGAATAATGACGGTAGTAATCAAACTCGCCTCACATACTCAAACATTAATGAAAGTTGGTTATCGCAATTCCAATGGTCACCGTAAGTAAAAAGAAACAGATACAGAGGCAGAACACAGCCCAACAAAGCGTGCAGCAACTGTCTTGAAATTTACAAACTTCTCCATCTTCAAAATCCTTAATAAAATCTCGGCATGTCACAATCTACAGGATAATAAATGACTCTCAAACGAATGGATAACGTCGGCATCGTAGTGGAATCCCTTGATACCAAAGATAATTCATTTGACTTGATAAAATCATAGCATGTCACAAACTCAACGTATCATTTTATATTCCCTCGCTATCATCGCCAGCGTCGCATGGATTGGAATCTCAGCAGACACTAGCAACATCACCAACGGATTTGCTCCACAAGAAGGTTTCTCCGCACCAGATTTCACTTTAAAAACACCTGATGGTGAAACGTATACGCTTTCAGAATTAAAAGGCAAAGCCGTGTTGATTAATCTATGGGCAACGTGGTGTCCGCCTTGCCGTGCTGAAATGCCCGCCATGCAAAAATTGTACGAAGAATACGAATCACAAGGCTTGGTCATTTTAGCCATCAACATGACCCATCAAGATTATCCGCTTGCCATTGTGCCATTCGCAAATGAATACGGACTCACCTTTCCAATTTTATTAGATGAAACAGGTAAAACCGCCAGCGCATATCAACTGCGCTCATTGCCATCGTCTTACTTTATCAATCGAGCAGGCATCATCACCGAAGTAGTCATCGGTGGACCGATGTCCGAAGCGTTATTGCGCACACGCATTGAAAAAATCTTGGAATAAAAATCCATGCTTGAATTATTTCGGGACATCTTCGCTCCGCCTCGCCATTTAATTTTGCTTGTGCTCGCCGTTTGGCTTGGGGCTACACTTACAGAAAAACGCGCCGAACGTTTCGGCATAGATAAAGATGACCTCAGCCTAATCATTTATTATGGCTTTATCGGTTTTATCATTGGCGGACGTTTATCTTTTATGTTACAAAACATAACTGCTTTTATTCAAAGTCCTTTCAGCATTGTTTCCGTCAACGTAGATTTATTCGATGTCTTCGGTGGCAGTGTCGTATTTATCATCATCGCATTGATAATTATTCAACGCCGCAAACTTTCTTTTTGGTCAAGCATAGATGCACTCACACCATTCTTTGCAATTCTAGTGAATGGCTTAGCATTAAGTCATCTCGCCGCAGGCACAGCCTTTGGGATTCCCACCTCACAACCTTGGGGCATTGATTTATGGAACGCTACCCGCCACCCGACTCAAATCTACGCCTTCATCGCTTCACTCCTCATCTTCTGCCTGCTCTGGTTCCCCAAACAGACTCTTCGCCCCGGCATTCACTTCCTCACCTTCGCCGCATTGACATCCGCCTCACAAATTTTTCTGGGCATGTTCCGCGCCGATTTAACCTTGATACTTAACGGCATCAAACAAGAACAAGTCATTTCACTTATTGTTTTAATAATCTGTTTCATATTAATTGAAATCCGCCTTAAACAAACCACCACTCCCCAGTGATACAATCAAATCATGTACAGCCCAGAGACTGTTGCAAATGATAAAAACGAGTTGCTTCAAGCCGTACTCAATGCGCGCGCGTACAAACCTTTATATGTAAAAATCAAAGTCTTTTACGGGTGCAATCTCAAATGTGAGATGTGCAATCACTGGCGTGATACACGCGAACCACCTGTCACTGCCGAACGCTTCAAAGAAGTGATTACTGAACTCGCAAACATGGGGACGAAAAAAATTCACATCTCTGGTGGCGAACCCATGCTTAGACCACACATCCCAGATTTTGTAGAAACTGCATCATCTTCGGGCATCAAAGTCACCATGACGACTAACGGAACATTGGTCACCAAAGAAAAAGCCAAGCGACTAGTCGAAGGCGGGTTACGTGGCGTAAATATTTCTATTGATTCACCAAACCGAAAAATGCACGAAAAGATTCGCGGAGTTGAAGGTGCATTCAAATCTACAGTCAAAGCTGTGCAATTGTTTAATCGTTATAAACACAAAGGCAAATTGACCATACGCATTAACACCGTCGTCAGCCGCACAAATTATCAAACCCTCGCTTCATTACCTGATTTAGCTCACGAACTTGGCGCGGATGGTATTAACTTAATCCCTGTAGATGACCACTGCGGTGAAATATTATCCATGCGCAAAAAAGACATTGCATTATTCAATGAAGAGATTGCGCCAAAGATTGCAGAACGCGCTTTGGCACTCGATTTAATTGTGTCGGATGAAGATGCGTTTCCCTTTGGCAGAGACGAGTCGCAGGTCAGGTTAGGACGCGCTGGCAGATACGCTTTTGGGTATTATGATAAACATCCCTGCTATGCCCCATGGACTCATAGTCTGATTGACTTCAATGGCAATGTGTATGTGTGTTGTATGACGCGCGAAAAAATCCCGCCGATTGGAAATATTATCAATCAATCTTTCAAAGAAATTTGGGAAGGGGATGCCTATCGTCACATCCGCTTAAAAATGCACCCACCTTCATTGAAACCTTGCCAGCGTTGTGATGATTTTATTGATCAGAACAAAAAAATATGGGAGACTATCGGTCCATATTAAGCAAATGTCGTTGCGAGGGCTGATGGTCGAGTATCGAAGCGTATCGAGACCACATATCAACTCAAATCCGAAAACACATCACTGCTATCATTATCATCCCACGTACTAGAACGACCAAACGTATCCAAATCAGTTGCCGTAAACAAAGTCGCCGCAATCGGCAACGCCACAGGAATATCTAACCCTTGCTGACAAGCCAAACACACTCGCCCCTCTTTTCTTTGATTCGTATGCTCATCGCAAAACCCACGCCCACATTTTGTGCAAGTTCCCAACGAAGGATTCTCACAACGATGCGGCACCAAATAACCAATCACCATTTCACATTGTTCAGCCATAATTTTTTATGTCATTGCGAGTCATCGCTGGTCGAGTGCGCAAAGCGTGTATCGAGACCACGATGATGAAGCAATCTCCTGATTAAAATGAAAATCGCATTTCTTACCGAAAAGTATACACCAGACATTGGCGGGCTTGCAATCTCGACTCACAGACTCGCAAATCTACTTGCAGATGCAGGACATGAAATCCGCCTCTTCGTCCCAACCTCCAACCTGCCAGCCTCCGAGACGCATACACTTTCATCAAACAGAATCAGCGTCACACGCTTCGGCGCACACAAACGTGTGGATGATACGTTAGTAGATTGGTTTGAATTAATCGTTCAAGCCCATCAAAAAGAATCATTTGACATAATCCAAGCCTATTTTCTTCCGCAAGCAGGTTTCGTGGCGACGTATGCAGGTAAATACTTGAACATTCCAAGCATTGTATCCATTCGAGGAAACGACATCGAACGCGCCGCATTTGACCCCAGCAAATTTTCACATGTCATGTTTGCACTACAAAATGCAAATGCAGTCACTACCAATGCAAGTGTATTGGTCAAAAAAGCAAAAGCATTTATTGATAGAGAAATTATTTTGATTCCGAATGGCATTGATACTGAACATTTCAAGCCGATAGAAAGAAATACTTTGTTAGCAGAGGCTTTAGAAATAGAAAGTGGAAAGTTGAAAGTGGAAGAAGGAAAGAAGAAAGAAGAAAGAAAAGTTATCAGTTTTGTCGGCGAGTTGAGAGAAAAAAAGGGCTTACAAACACTCCTGCTTGCCTATGCGCAGGTTAATAAGAAACAACCTGTGACATTATTAATCGTCGGCGAAATAAGACAGGGTGAAGATAAAAAATTCTTTGATGAATTCCAAGTTACGAATCCCGATTCCCGAATCATCGTCACAGGTCTCATCCCCCACAAAGATTTACCAGCGTATTACTCTTTGATAGATGTCTTTGTTCATCCTTCCTTACGAGATGGAATGCCCAATGCTGTGTTAGAAGCCATGGCGTGCGGGAAAACTGTCATCGCTACACCTGTAGGCGGAGTAATTGATGTTATAGATAATAAAAAGAATGGCTACTTTGTGAATGTCAATGATGTAGATGGATTATCCAATAAAATTATTGAAGTGTTAAATAGTAATCAAGAAGAGATACAAAAATCAGCGAGAGAAACAGTTCTCAATCAATTTACGCTGGAAAAAGAATTACAAGCCAATCTAAAAATCTATGAAAGCTTGCAATGACTTATTTTAATTACCAAGCAATTATCATGTATGGAGGCTTAAATGTCCGGACAAGTAACTGTTGAATTATTGAAAGAGTTTCTCGAAGCCTTTAATCGCCACGATCTGGATTCCATCATGAGCTATTTTGCAGAGGATTGTGTTTTTTATATGCCAAGAGGTGCCAAGCCGCGTGGCAATAGCTATAGTGGAAAAAAGGAGGTTCGTGAAGGCTTGGCAAAACGGTTTGAAGGGATTCCAGACGTGCATTATGGAAATGATCAGCATTGGGTTGGAAATAATTTTGGTGTCTCTGAATGGACACTCACTGGTACATCTATATCAGGGCAACACATCGAAGTGCGCGGAGTTGATTTGCTTGAGTTCGCTAATGGAAAGATTACACGTAAAGATTCTTTTTGGAAAATAATAGAATGATTAACAAGCAAAAGGGCGGGCATTAAAAAATTAATACTTCTGAAAACAATGGTCTTAAATATAACAAGGCAATTGTTTTTTCATACAAAATCAAAGTGATACAATTTAAGTAGACCTTCCCGCTAGGAGACACCTTGTGAAAACTCGCATGGAACATGATTTACTCGGAGTGCGTGCTGTGCCAGCAGAAGTTTATTATGGCGTGCATACCTTACGCGCCTTAGAAAATTTCCCGATTAGCAAAATCCCGATTAGTAATTATCCAAGTTTTATAAAAGCATTGGCGGCAGTGAAACAAGCCTGTGCATTGGCAAATCATGAATTAGGATTATTAGAAGATAAAAAGTCAAATGCGATTGTTTCGGCTTGTAAAGAAATTATGGCTGGGAAATTACGTGAAGAATTTGTTGTAGATGTGATTCAAGGCGGTGCAGGCACATCCACCAATATGAATGCCAACGAAGTCATTGCCAATCGCGGATTAGAAATTTTAGGCTTCGAGCGCGGCGATTATAAAAAGTTACATCCGCTCGAAGATGTGAATATGAGCCAAAGCACGAATGATGTGTATCCAACCGCAGTTAAGGTCGCTCTGCGCTTTTATATTGATGAACTTATTGAAGCAATGGAAGTATTACGAATCGCATTTGCAGAAAAAGCAGTTGAATTCAAAGATATTCTGAAAATGGGACGCACGCAATTACAAGATGCTGTGCCGATGACTTTGGGTCAAGAATTTAGCACATACGCAGTCATGCTTGAAGAAGACCAACAACGTTTGCGTGAAGGTGCGTTATTGATTCTTGAAATGAATCTCGGAGCAACTGCTATTGGAACAGGGATTAATGCACATCCTGAATATGCAAACCTTGCAAGAAAATATTTAAGTGAAGTAACGGGGATTGAATACATCACTGCTGGGAACTTAGTCGAAGCGACGCAAGATGTCGGCGCGTTTGTGCAACTATCTGGTGTGTTGAAGCGCGTGGCAGTTAAATTATCAAAAATATGTAATGACTTGCGTTTATTATCATCAGGTCCACGCACTGGGCTTAACGAAATCAATTTACCCGCCGTGCAAGCAGGCTCGAGCATCATGCCTGGTAAAGTGAATCCTGTGATTCCTGAAGTAGTAAATCAAATTGCATTTTTGGTAATCGGAAATGATGTCACGGTTTCTTTTGCGGCGGAAAGCGGACAATTACAACTGAATGCTTTTGAACCGATCATTGCACATAGTTTGTTTGATAGTTTAATTTATTTGAAAAATGGTTGCTTAACACTGGCTGAAAAATGTGTGAGAGGAATCACAGCCAACAAAGAACATTTATCTGATATGCTAAATAAATCAATTGGCATTGTGACCGCATTGAATCCGATTATCGGATATGAAAATGCAAGTGCCGTTGCGAAAGAAGCATACGAAACTGGTAAAGGTGTGGCAGAAATCATCCTAGCCAAAGGTCTATTAACGAAAGAGCAATTGGATGATATTCTTAAACCTGAAAATTTAACACAGCCGAGATGGTTTAAGAAATAAAAAGTGATACCGCTGGTTGAGTAGCCTCGAATGCTCTTTGAGAGGCGCATCGAAACCAGCAATTAAAAGTAAAAATACAATTTTATATATATCTGTAATTTGTGGTTTCGATACGTCGCATAGAACAAGAGCGCGACTACTCAACCACCGAGTAAACCTAAAGGTGAATGATGACAACAATTTTTGATTCAACTTCAACCGTAAAAACTGAACTCTCTAAACAAAAATATATCGCCTCGGATGAGATTGCTACGATTGTTTATCTTTCAGAGAAATTAGGCAAACCGCTTCTGACCGAAGGTCCAGCAGGTGTGGGCAAAACAGAATTAGCCAAAGGGATAGCAAAAGCCACAGGTCGTGAGTTGATTCGCTTGCAATGTTACGAAGGTTTGGACGAATCAAAAGCTTTGTATGAATGGGAATATTCCAAACAATTGCTTTATACACAGTTATTACGCGATAAATTAAATGACACGCTCGGCAAAGCGGATTCACTTGCAGGTGCGGCTGACCAATTAGCAAAAGAAGAAGATGTATTTTTCTCCGAAAGATTCTTGCTGAAACGTCCGTTATTGAAAGCAATTTTGAGTGACCAACCCACAGTTTTATTGATTGATGAAATTGACCGAGCCGATGCAGAGTTTGAAGCATTTCTTTTGGAAGTGTTGAGTGATTTTCAAATCTCTGTTCCAGAATTGGGAACATTAACTGCAAAACACAAACCGTTTGTGATTCTCACATCCAATAACACACGCGAGTTATCAGAAGCATTAAAACGCAGATGTTTGTATTTATTCATTGATTACCCAACTTTGCAAGAAGAATTGGCAGTTGTAAGACTCAAAGTACCAGATTTGAATCCGAAGTTAGCGCAACAAGCTGTGGAATTTGTACAACGCTTAAGAAAAGCTGACATGCGAAAGTCTCCATCCATCAGTGAGACATTGGATTGGGCGAATGCTTTAGTTGCATTGAATGCAAGTAACTTAGATAAAACAACTTTGGAAGATACGATTTCTGTCTTGTTGAAACATGAAGCGGATTTGCAAAAGGCGAAGAGACAATATATCAATCCGCCACCTCCACAACAACCAAGACCGAGAAATAATAATGATGAGTTTGGAAGGTTTTCTGGGAATTGATAAACCCCGCTGGTTGAGTAGCCCTGAGCGATTTTTGCGAAGGGCGTATCGAAACCAGAAATTAAGAGTGTATTTTAAATTGGTGGTTTCGATACGTCGCATAGAACAAGAGCGCGACTACTCAACCACCGAGGTATAAATTATGGAATCTCGCATCTTACAACTAATTGCGGCACTAAGAGCAAGTGGGGTTCGAGTTTCTTTGGCTGAATCAGCCGAATCCTTTTCGGCTGTGGATTTGATGGGGATTCAAGATAGAGAACAGTTCAAATTATCGTTGCGGGCGACGTTAATCAAAGATGTAAAAGATATTCCTACATTTGAAAAATTATTTCCATTGTTCTTTGGGACAGGTCAACCACCGATGATGGGCGGAAACCCGACAGATGATATGACTCCTGAAGAAGCACAGATGTGGGCTGAGGCAATGAAACAATTTGCCGAGCAAATGCGTCAGCGAATGGAAAGGCTGATGAATGGCGAACCATTATCAAGGTCAGAGCTTGAAGCGTTAGGAAAGTTAGTCGGATTGAATCAGGCAGATAATCTTAATTATCAAAATTGGATGGCACAACGTATGATGCGTGCTTTGGCGTTTCCTGAAGTGCGTGAGGCGTTGAAAGAGTTGATGGAACAACTGCAACAAATGGGCATGAGCCGTGACCGTGTGGAGCAAATGCGCGAGATGATTCAACAAAATATGCAAGGCATGCAAGAACAAATCAATCGTTTTGCTGGCGAACGACTCGCTGAAAATTTAAGTGAACGCCCACGCGGTGAAAATATTGACAGTTTGATGAATCGTCCGTTTCAAGCATTATCAGATGCAGATAAAAAACTTTTACAACGTGAAGTAAAAAAACTTGCCGCCGCGTTACGCACACGGATTGCATTGCGTCAAAAAAGAATGAAGAGCGGGCAGATGGATCCGAAAGCAACGATACGTGCAAATTTAAAATATCATGGCGTACCGATGGAAATTCATCACAAAGACAAAATCAAAAAGCCAAAGATTGTTGTGATTTGTGATATCAGCACGTCTATGCGTTTTTGTTCTGAACTCATGTTAAGTTTTCTGTTTGCATTGCAAGGGCAAGTTCGCAAAACACATGCCTTCGCATTTATTGATCATCTTGAATCGATTAGTGAAGATTTCAGCGGCGCGAATGCCGATGAAGCCATTCAATCTGTTTTGTGGCGTATGCCCAGCGGACATTACAACACCGACCTCGGTTGGTCTTTGCAAAATTTCAACGATGATTTTATGGATACATTGAACAGCGGCACGACTTTAATTATCGTTGGGGATGGACGCAATAATTATTATGATCCACGCCTCGACATTTTCTCGTTGATGACGCGCCGCGCCTCACGCACCATTTGGCTGAATCCTGAACCCTCAACCTTATGGCACGGTGACAGTGATATGCCCAAGTATGCTCCACTATGCAACAATGTCTTGAAGGTTGGGAATTTGAGAGAGTTGGTGAATGCTGTGGATGAGTTGATGACGGGGTAACAACAAATGACAATTTCAAATAATGAATTTGAAGCTCTTATTCAAAACAACCTACATCTATACAAAAAGTCAGACCTTGAAAGTGCGAAATTAATCTCACGTGCATTACCAAAATGGAGAAAGTCAAAAACAGATTGGTTAATTTGGTGGAAAACACAAGATTTAAGACTTCGTATTGAAATGCAAAAGTTTTTATTTTCTCTAGTAAGGCAAGAAAAGCTTCCTATTAATCTCTACGAAAAAATCCATTATGAATTAACTCCTATTCAAAAAAGTTCTAAGACTATTCCTGTTTCTTTGGTTGAATCAAGTGGAACACCGAAATTTGAGGGTGGAATTATTGAACAAGAGTGGAAAGTCTGTAATTACTCTTTCAATAAAACCACTGAAAAAGGAACTTGGGTCATCAACTATGAAACAAAACCCGAAGAAAATTCACCAACTGCTGAATTAAATTTAGTACTCTCTGCTCTTTCATTTGAAATAAGACATAATCAACAAATTGCTAAAATCGGTTTTATCCCACACCACTTTCAAGAATCCAACCATAGTGAAACAGAGGCAATTTCTGGAGGCATGGGACCTACAGTCCATACATTACCTTCAATTGACTTAAGGCACGTGGAAAAAATAATTTCAATTTCCCAAACACTTGTTTTAACTGGTCTTTCAGTGGCAGAATTATTACGAGTGAGGCATCGTGCAATCACAGATAGTAGCAATGAGAGTAAACTTATTACACTTTGGGGTGCAATTGAAATCGAACTTGGGAATGAAGAAAAAAGTGAAAAACTTCTTGATGAACAAGAAATCAAAGATATAAAAAAATCCTTAAAGCAAGTAATAAGCAATAAAAATAAACGACAGAAACTTATTGACTTAGTTTCAAAATTAAAGAAAAAAACGAAAAATGATCTTATTAAAGAAAGAATAAATCAGTTAAATTGTGCAAAGGGGAAAAATATTGAAACCGAAGTATCAAAAATTTTTGATATGAGAGGTCAATTAGCTCACGGAAAATCTATTGACGAATCTCAAAAAAATGAGCTATTGAGAGAAGTTACTTTTCTTTTTTCCATAGTTGATGAGATTATTGAAAGTAAAATAACCGAAGCACAAAACAAGGAAATCATTTCATGAAATTCACCGCTTCCATTATTGAGCCCAACACAAGCGAAAAGATAGCCAATCTACTTTTTGCTGACCCTGAAACAAATCCTGACGAACCTTCGGTATTCATGCTGTCGCGTGCAATTGATATTCCAAATAGTGTTTATTATTTTGAAATCAATGACCAATCCAATTCAAGTTATGGAGGCTTGGAATCTGTTCAGGTTTCAAGAAACAGGCTTGAGGTCAAATTGAAGCGGGAATTGGTAGAAAAATTTGGGAATGAAGATTTTGCTAACATCGAAATAGAATTCGATGCGGATGAGGAAATGTATCAAATGATTTTAGATTTATTAAATAAAATATTTGATGGACATAATATTTTAGAAATAGAATAAAAAATCGGAGGTCATAATGACCTCCGATTTTTTAGTTAACTAACAGTTGTCCCAAATAATCTTCCGACTAAGAATGTTGCAATCATCGCAACCAATCCCCAAAATGTGACTCGAAATGCACCGACCCAAATATTTGAACCACCTGTATTTGACGCTAACATGCCCATGCCTGCTAAGAAAAATAATGAACTAATCACAACAATTGGAATCATTAAATTCATTGGCGAAAGTATCACAGCCAACAAAGGCATTGCCGCGCCCAAAGCAAATGACAAAGCCGAAGTCCAAGCCGCTTGAAAGGGACGAGCCGTGTGCACTTCGGTCAATCCAAGTTCATCACGCGCATGTGCCATCAAAGCATCATGCTTCATCAATTGGTCAGCCACTTGTTTTGCAAGTGCGGGTTCAAGTCCACGTTCGATGTAAATATTTGTCAATTCTTTTCGTTCACCTGCATCATCAATTTCCAATTCTTTTTTCTCACGAGCTAAATCTGCTTTTTCAGTATCGGCTTGTGAACTGACCGAAACATATTCCCCCGCCGCCATAGACATTGCGCCAGCAACCAAGCCCGCAACGCCAGCCAGTAACACATCTCCGCGCACAGCATTTGCGGCGGCGACACCCACCACCAAACTTGCAGTGGAGACAATTCCGTCATTAGCACCTAATACTGCCGCGCGTAACCATCCGATTCGAGTTGAATAATGTAATTCTTTTCTAGGCATAATACATCCTCCGCATTGATGATACCCTAAAATAAAAACTCGGAAGTCTTGAAGACTTCCGAGTTTTGTTTAAGCAAGTTGCATTAACTCAACTGCTCTCTTTTCTATTTCTGCAATTCCAAGTACGTGTTCTCTTAATCCTTCACGAAATTCTGCAACTTGAGATTCTGTCATCGGGAATTTCTTTGTAATGTCTGCTTCAATCTTTTTCAAACGTGTGTTGATTTTTTCAATTTCATCGCGTCCATCTTCGCCTTGTTCTGCGAATAATTTATGTTTTTGAAGCAAAAGTTTTTTCACTTCACCGAATGGAGCAACGCTTGAAGGCAAAATTGCATCTGCAAAGTCTAACCATTTTTTATGACTCAATCGAAATTGCTTTGCCGCTTCTTTCAAAGATTTTTTATCTAACAACATAGATGCTTCCTCTAAAAAATCGGCATATAAATCACGTTCAGCACCATCACTTGCCCAAAAGGAATTAATCCATACAAACATGCCAGGCGGGTTAAACTTCCCTTCCGAAAAACCTGCTAAGGCATTGTATAACTTTGCACCAGCAGGAAACATCCGCTCCCAACTTTGTTTGTTGCGTTTATTTACTAACATATCCGCTAAATGTTCATAAGCGGCGAATCCAAAATTGTGGCGCGCGCCTTTGGGTGGCTTGTCTGTAAATAACGATGCACACTGCCAAATCCCCTTTTGAACAGCGGCAACCAGTTTTGATGTCTGCGGCGAAGCGATTGTGATTAATCGGAATTTATCATCTTTGACTCTTGCTCGTGCTTTCGTCAACGCTTCTATCTTGACGTGAAACGGTTTCGCCGACCGATCAGCAATCAACGCCTCATCATCTTCAATGCCATACACCACAATCGGAATCATGTTCCAATACGCGGCTGGGTTTTTATGCGTGTACGGCAAACTATATTCATCAGCCCACACAATGGCTGGGTTGCCAGTGGCTAAAGCCTCAACCAAATTCTTTTCGGCAATGTTCGCTTTGGTAGTTTGATACACTTGTTGCTCAACGCCTAAGCGTTCAAGCATCGTTTGGAATGGGTCAAATGTATTGCGTGCCAAAATTGCCACATGCGGCAAATGACCTTTGTATTCAAAGGTGAAATATCCAAACGTGATGCCACCACTAACGCCCAACAAAAACGCCTCAGAAAACGGTTTGCCTGTGTGCGGCGTGTGCACATTTTGCAACGCCAAAGCATTTTGCACACTGCCTGTTTCATAATGTCGCCCTGCAAATTGAGTTATTTTTTTGTTCATGGTTCACTCCTATTCTTGATTTCGGCAGTATACAAGTAGTTTGTTGAAAATCTAGAAATTAGGGATATAGTCGGCACTTTTTGATTTGAGAGGTTGTATGTTTATCATCATTTGGCAATATCAAGTTAAAAAAGAAAATACAAAAAAGTTTGAAGAAATATATTCCGCAAACGGCGATTGGGCAAAGTTGTTCAAAAAGTCGGCGGGGTATCTTGGCACGGAATTGTTTCAAGATATAACAAACCTTCAAACCTACTTAACCATCGACCGTTGGGAATCTGAACTGGATTTTCAAGCCTTTCAAACTCAATGGCAAGCAGAGTATAAGTTGCTAGACGAGCAATGTGAAGAATTAACAGAGTTTGAGACTTTACTTGGCAGGTGGAACCTTAAACATTAAAGGGTATAATACAAGAAATCAAAGACAGCGAGTTGTTTTCAGGGAAACCTTATGTCAAAAATTTTAATTGTGGATGACGACGAAAAAGTGACAACTTTGTTAGGGCGCTTTCTTGCGGCAACCAACTATCAAGTTACTACACTGAATGATAGCTCGAAAGCAATGCAAGCGGCAAATACCGTTCGCCCTGATTTGATTATCCTTGACATTATGATGCCTTACCCAGACGGTTTCACGTTATGCAAAATGTTACGCGATGAACCAAAGTTTACCAAAACGCCGATATTAATCATCACAGCTTTAGATAATAGCAACAGCAAGGCTACTACCTTTGGCGCAAATGATTACCTTGCCAAGCCGTTCAATCTAGATGAGCTTGCTTACAAAGTAGAAGTTTTATTAAAAAAAGAATAATTTTATTGGAGATTCACATGGCGAAGATACTGATTGTAGATGACGACTTGGAAACTACCAAACTATTTGAAGACATCATCAAAACAAGCGGGCATGAGCCATTTTCGATTACTGAAAGCAAGAACGCCACTAACGCCATTGAAATTTTTGGACCCGATTTAATTTTGCTTGATATTATGATGGCAAATATCAACGGGATTCAATTGTGTAAGTTGATAAAATCTGACCCCAAAACGACCAATATCCCTGTCATTATGGTTTCAGCATTAAGTGATGAAGGCTCTAAACGAGATTCTTTCAACGCTGGCGCAGATGATTTTGTCGTAAAGCCAATTCAGCCAAAATCATTTCTAACGCTTATTAACGCCACGTTAAATAAGGGCTAACAAAATACTTTCAGTTTTGTTTATTTGTCTTGCATGTTATATGTTTTGATGTATCATTACAGGAAATTTACTTTCAGGTGTGCACATGACCAAAATCTTAATGGTGGACGATGACAAATTAGTCACCGACTTGCTAGAAAAACTTTTGAAAGCTGACGGTTACAATACTGTTACAGTTAACGACAGTTCTAAAGCCGTAGAAACTGCCCAAAAAGAAAGCCCAGATTTAGTTTTGTTAGATTTAATGATGCCACAACCTGACGGGTTTCGAGTTTGCCGGATGTTACGTGAAGTACCAGCATTTAAGAAACTCCCAATTATCATTGTCACCGCGTTAGACGATAGTGACAGCCGTGCCGTTGCCTTTGGTGCTGGTGCAAACGACTACCTCACCAAACCGTTTCATCCTGATGAACTTTCAGAAAAAATAGTCGCCGCTTTAGAAGAAAGATAAATAAAAACGGACGTTTGAAACGTCCGTTTTTTATAACTATTTCAATGTCCGGATAAATGTCACCAAGTGCCAAATTTGTTCTTCGGTTAAAATGCCGCGCCATGCCACCATCGCTGTGCCGGGGCTACCTTCAGAAATTCTCCAAAACAAATATCCATCACTCACCTGTACCTGCAAGACAGATAAATCTTTCGGGGGTGGATTCAAAGCCGCACCCGCCGGACCATCTCCATGTCCGCCTGAGCCGTGACACGTCGCACAATTCGTCTGAAAAATTTCTCCACCTGCTATCGCCGCATCCTCGCTTAATGGATTCGTCAAATTAGCATAATCAGCTGGCACAGTTGGGAGTGCGCTTTCATTACTAAAAGAACTCGTTTCTGCGCACGCAGAAATTAAAAATAAAACAAACAAAACAGCCAAAACTTTCTTCATTATTCAAACTCCAATTTTTTTCAAATTATAAAGGTAAAATAGAGATATGAAACTTAAACGCTGGCACATCATTTTGATTGTCTTTTTGATTCTTGGAATCATCTTCCGCTTCACTTCTACGCCTGCACCTGCTCATCCATATTACACATCTTCTCCACCCAAGCCTTTGGTGATTGCCCACCAAGGCGGTGACTGGTTATGGCCCGGCAACACCATGTTTGCATTTCAAAATGCAGTTGACTTAGGTGTTGACGTTCTTGAAATGGATTTACACATCACCAAAGATAATGTTTTAGTTTTGATTCACGATGAAACCATAGACCGAACCACAAATGGCTCAGGTGAAGTTGAGTTAATGACTTTAGAAGAAATAAAAACTTATGACGCAGGCTATGACTGGTCAAGAGATGAAGGCGCAACTTTCCCATTTCGCGGACAGGGAATCACAATCTCAACTTTAGAAGAAGTCTTTACAGCCTTTCCAGATAAACACATGACCATTGAAATCAAAAAATCAAATACTTCCATGATTGATCCGTTTTGTGAAATGATTCGTGAATATGACATGGGAGATAAAATCGTAGTCGCTTCTTTTTATGATGACAAAATGAAAGAGTTTAGAGAAACCTGCCCCGAAGTTGCTACATCCAGTGCAAAAAATGAAACCACAGTGTTTGTTTTGCTCTCAAAAGTTTTTCTTACTGGATTTTATTCGCCACAATTTTATTCATTACAAGTTCCTGAAGAATCAAGTGGAATAACTGTAATGACAGAATCTTTCATTCGTTTAGCACACGAAAGAAATCTAGCCGTCGAACCATGGACAATTAACGACGAAGAAACCATGCAGAAATTCATCAAATGGGGTGTAGATGGCATTATGACAGATAGACCAGATATCATGCTGGAAATTCTTGGAAGATAAATAAGTAAGGGCGACCCGCCCATGTTGATTAATAAATTTTGTAAACCTTGAAGGGTCGCCCCTACAATAAAAACTATGCCAACCTCTTATCAAAAAAATATTCTCAAATTTCGTGAAGAAAAAGACAAAAATATCAAAGCAAATGATTTACACTGGCTCAACCTAGTCGGTTTATTTTGGTTAGCAGAAGGTGACAATTCTTTTGGCAACGACGAAAGTAATAAAATTTTTCATTCATCTTTCCCAAAACCATTTTGTGGAAAATTTATTCTCAAAAACGGAAAAATCACATTTCACCCTGAAAAAGATGTGACTTTTAATTCCGATATTCCAAACCCTGAAAGCAGAAACTTAATCACAGACCAAGATGAAAACCCAGATATGCTTCACGTCGGTTCATTGACCATGAAGGTCTTAGTACGAGGCGATGGATTTTTAATCAGAATGTGGGATAAAGAATCAGCATCCAAGAAAAAGTTTGATGGTTTGAAATATTATCCAGTCAAAGAAGAATATAAAGTGCCAGCAAAATATATTCCGTATGAAACGCCGAAGCATGTGAAAAAGATTGAATCACTAGGCAATGAAGTGGATGCAATTTTTCTGGGGCATGTTCATTTTCAATTCAAAGGCGTGGATTGTGTTATCGAAGTTGAAAAAAGCGACAAAGATTTACTGCTATTTTTTTCAGATGAAACCAACACCACCACAACTTACGGCGGCGGACGCAGAATTTATCTCACGCCACCCACAACCACCGATTTTATTCTCGACTTCAACCGCACCGAAAACTGGCCCTGCGCTTACACAGACTATGCCACTTGCCCACTCGTACCAAAACAAAATCGCCTGCCAATATCAATTGAAGCAGGCGAATTGAAGTATAAGGATTAATTTCAATTTATGTCATTCTGAGCCGCGTTCTTGTTTTTGTGGCGAAGAATCTCTTCTACAATTTCATAGACTCTTCGCCAGCCCTTCACTTTTCGTTCAGGGCTTAGGCTCAGAGTGACATAGTGTTCAATCCATCCAAACCGTTCTATCCTCAAACCCTTCTCTCACATACGGCTCTGGAGTCACATCTGGATAACCGATATAAATAAAGCCGATAATATGTTGGTCTGCTTCAAAACCTAAAAACTCTTTCACTTTTGGGTCACGTGCCCATTCACCCGTGCGGATAATCGCTCCAAGCCCAAGTGCGTTTGCAGTCAGCAACATGATATAAGCCGCCGCCGAAGCGGCCGAAATATTTTCCACTTCAATATGTTTTGGCTCACTCGGTTTATCTGCCGCAACAGCAATTAGGACAGGTGCGCGCAGTGGCAATGCTCGGGTTTTGTCTAAACCCTCAGGTGGCGTAGCAGGATTCCGCTCCAAAAAAGAAGCGGCGAACACATCACCTAATTTTTTTCTGCCGTCACCAGTCAACACCACAAATCGCCATGGTCTCACTTTATAATGATTCGGCGCCTGCACAGCCGCGCTTAAAATTTTTTCAATCAACTCGCGTGAAACTTCATCTTGTTTCACTTTACTAATCGTTTGCCTTCCATGAATTGCTTCAAACAGTTCCATGCTACCTCTATGATAAAATTTTTTTATGAACATATTTTACTCGGAAGCACATCGAAAACACTACCCACCTTTTGAAGTGTTTGATGGTGGTCAGCGCGTGCCGTATTATGAAAATCCAGACCGCATGGATAAAATTTTATCGACATTGAATCAAACAAATTGGGCTGAGATAAAAGAACCAACAGATTTTGGACTCGACCCGATTCTTGCCGTGCATGACAAAGATTATATTAACTTTCTCGCTTCATGCTGGACCGAGTGGCTTGATTCAGATTCCTCAATATCTGCTTCGCCTGAAACTCATGCCTTCTTACCTGCAACATTTGCATTAAGAAGAAAGGCTCGTCCAACTTCATCATTGCATGGTCGTGGCGGATATTACATGATGGATTTATCAGCGTGCATTGTGGAACATACATATCAAGCCGCACTTGCTTCTGCAAATTGTGCATTGAGTTCTGCTGAATCTGCCTTCCGCCTTCAGCATTCTGCTTTTGCTCTCTGTCGTCCACCTGGGCATCATGCCGGAAAAGATTATGCTGGCGGATATTGTTTCATCAACAATGCCTCTGTCGCGGCGAATTGGTTATCTCAAAAAGGTAAAACTGCATTATTGGATATTGATTATCACGCAGGCAATGGCACGCAAGATATTTTTTATGAACGAAGTGATGTATTAACCATTTCCATTCACGGCGACCCAGATTTTGAATACCCACATTACGCCGGCTTTGCAGATGAAACTGGCGCAGGTGATGGACTCGGCTTTCATAAAAACTTTCCGTTACCAAAAGGAACGGATGATGCTGGTTATTTAATTGCTTTGGATGAAGCACTTGAAATGATAAAAAAGTTTTCACCAAATTATTTGGTTTTATCTACAGGTATGGATACTTTCGACGGCGACCCACTTGGAAAATTTCATGTCACCAGAAATGGTTTTTCCGAAATAGGAAAAAGGATTGCTAGCCTAAACCTCCCCACTGCTATTATCATGGAAGGCGGTTATGCTAATGAAGAACTTGGTAAAAATGTAGTAACACTGTTAGAGAACTTTAAGTAACATACAAGGCAACTAATTAATTACCCATACCAAGCACTGGAGAATTTCGAATGAAAAATTGGAAATTGATTTTATTGTTGTTTGTCTTTTTATTAACTGCTTGTGCCCCATCTGCACCCGCTGAAACACCTACCCCTGCACCAACGCTTACGCCGCAAGTGATTTATGTCACTGCCACACCTGAACCTACATTGCCTTCTACAGCTACATTTACGCCTACGATTACAAACACGCCTGAACCAACGATTACATTAACTCCTGAATTTACATTTCCAACAGTCACCGTTAATAAACAAGCCCATTGTAGATATGGTCCATCTGCCGCCTATCTACACGCCGCAGATTTATACACCGGTGATAAAGGCGAAGTACGTGGCACCGCTTTTTATAGTCGCTGGCTATATATCAAGTTCGAAAAACTAAATTACTTCTGCTGGGTTGCCCCATCGGTTGTAGATGTAGTAGGTGACGTCAGCACTATTAAAAAAATTGAACCTAATTTATTGAGCATTGGTAGCAACATGTACGGACCTGTCCAAAATGTGCAAGCCACTCGCAATGGTGATGAAGTCACTATTACGTGGGATCAAATGGAAATGACAGCCGACGATGACCGAGGCTATTTCATCGAAGCCTTTGTTTGCCAAGATACATTTTATATTTGGTGGACGTTCTCATATCCAGATCAATATGAAACCAGTTACACAGTCAAAGACGAAGATGGGTGTATTGCTGAATCATACGGGAAAATTTATACCGTTGAAAAACATGGTTATTCACAGCCTGTAGATATTCCGTGGCCCCAACCATAAAAATAAAAAACGGACGCTTTCAGCGTCCGTTTTTTTATGTCATTACTCCAGCTTTTTTGAATGCGGTTTCTAGCATATCTATCGTCACAGGTTTGATAATCATCGCTTGTGCGCCACTTTTCATCACTTGTTGACGAGTTTCGGGTTGGTCATCAGATGTAATTACGATGACGGGCACTTTCATCAAACGTGGTTCACGGCGGATAAATGCCAACACTTCTGTGCCATCCACGCCGGGCATGTTGATATCTAAGCAAATAAATTGCGGAATAAAACTTGCTAATAATGACATCGCAGGGCTTGAACCATAAGCCACTTTTGCGGGTAAATCTAATAACCCCAACATTTGTTGTAAAGCATCTGCCGTTTGGCGATTGTCGTCAATAATTAAACCTTCGGTCATTCGTCCTCCAAAATAATGGTGCCCATGATAGACACATCATATCCTTTCAAAAGTGAAATAGAATGTTGAAAACGCGAATCAGTTAACAAGTCAAAGAGAGGCGTTAAAAAATCTACAAATTCTTTCGGGATTACCAAATCATATCGCTCTTGAAAAAGCGGAATGAAATCTAAATCTAATGCTTGTGCGGCGGCGGCAATGCCCAAGCCACAAGCAGCCCGACCCGACGCTACCGCAGTTGCAACACCGAGATGAGTATACTCGTCTTGATGATAGCCTGCAATATACTCATGGGGGATATTTAACTGATTCAAATGATAATCTAGCAAGGTGCGCGTGCCAGAACCTTTTTGACGATTAACAAACTGCACGCCTCTTTCTTGACTTCGACCTGCGAGGTCACCTAAACTTTTGATTCCCTTCGGGTTTCCTTTCTTAACTATCAAGCCTTGCTCACGCCCCACCAACGCAACAACTTTAACTTTTATATTTGGCATGTATTGACGAATGTATGAAATATTAAACTCGCCAGTGTTTGGGTCTAGCAGATGCGAGCCTGCAAAATGCGCTTCACCTCTACGTAATGCTACCAACCCACCTTGTGAACCGACATTTGCTGAAGCCAAGCGGCGATTTTTTTCTGCTAAAAATTGTGCCATTAAATCTAACGTCAAATCATGTGAGCCGATGGC
>DDVH01000022.1:117938-123872 GCA_002345215.1 Anaerolineales bacterium UBA2317 | reverse complement strand
GCAAGTCCATCTGCTTGAACAAGTGATGTGATAACTCCTGCTCCACGAGATAAAGGTGCGGCTAATAATTTATCTCCCACTTTACCAATTGCAACTCTCACAAAATCATCATCACCTGCTGGTGAGACAATTTTTCTGGTTAATATCGCTTCTTCTGTTTGCAATTCGTTTTGTTTTCGTCCGAGCCATTTGGCAAGAATCGGTTCGACGAAAATATCTACAGTTAAAGATGCGGAGACGGGATAGCCGGGAATGCCAATGATGGGTGTTATGTCATTGCGAGGGCGTTCTTGCTCTTTGCCCGAAGCAATCTCATCACGAGTTGGAGATTGCTTCGTCACTTCGTTCCTCGCAATGACGCCGAGTATTACCGGATGCCCCGGTCTTACAGCAACGCCATGAACTAATAATTCACCCAATTTCTGAACGACTTTTGCAGAGAAATCTTCCGCGCCGGCAGATGAGCCTGCATTTAATAAAATCAAGTCATAATCATTACTTGCTTGTAAAACTGTTTCGCAAATTAAATCAAAATCATCTTTGACGATTTCAAAGCGAGTCGCTTCGCCGCCCATTTGTTTGATTTGTGATGTAAGCACTAATGAATTGAATTCAAGAATATCGCCAGATTTTAATTTTGAACCAATCGGCACAAGTTCACTGCCTGTTGGAATAATCGCAACTTTTGGCTTGCGAGAAACTTTTATGGTTTGATGACCCGATGCGGCAATCGCGCCTAAATCAACTGGGCGGAGGATATGACCTGCCGGTAAAACCAATTGTGTGGCGACAATATCTTCTCCCAATGGTCTTACATGACTCCATGGAGTCACAGATGCGCGAATTCTGATGGACGATGGATTACGAATTGCATTTGTGATTTGATTGTTTTCATCAAGCGATTCTACATTTTCAATCGGAATGACCGCGTTTGCCCAATCCGGTAAGGGGTCGCCGGTATCTACATACTCTGTCTTTAATAACTGATTACTGTTTACTGATAACTGAATTGGGTTTGAGGGTTGCGCACCAATCGTATCCTCTGCTCGAACAGCGAATCCATCCATTGCGGAGGCATGATAATGCGGTGACGAAATTTTTGCCCAAATAGATTCAACAGTAACTCGCCCTAAAGCTTTTTCATCTAATGGAATTTCTTCTGTACTTAACACACGCCATAAATCAGCACTTTGCAATGCTTCTTGAAACTTTGCTTGTGCTTGATTTAATGGAATATCGTGAAGATAGACAGACATAATTTATAAACAATCCGCTGGTCGAGTAGGGCTGATGTTCGCCAGCCCGTATCGAGACCAGAAGTTAGATGTAAATCTTAAGTATTTAAAAACCGTGTGGTCTCGACTGCTTGCGCTCAATCACCAATTATTTCTTAAACTCCATCCATCGCCGCGCCAAGTCGTTTGATAATTTCATCCACTTCTTCTTCATTGATCGAAAGTGGTGGTGAAAAGGCAAGCGTGTTTCCAAGCGGACGAGTTCTTAATCCGCGTTCTTGTGCGGCTTTGAAAATTTTCATTGTCATAGCAGGGTCTGGCGTTTTGGATTCTTTATCAGAAACAATTTCTACACCACACACCAAACCAAGTCCGCGCACATCACCGACGAAGGAAAATTCTTTCAAGGTTTGTAAACCTTCTAACAAACGTTTGCCCAATTCTTTGGCACGTCCCGGATAATTTTCTTCTTCCATGATTTCTAAATTCTTTAATCCAACCGCACATGACATGGCATGACCAGAATATGTATACCCGTGCATAAATGCTTCAGGTTCAGTAGCAGTTTCAATCGCGTCACGAAGCGCATCCGAAATTTGAATCCCGCCCAGTTGAGCATATCCGCTGGTGATGGCTTTTGCAAAAGATAAAATATCAGGCTTTACATTCCAATGCTTCAACCCAAACCATTCGCCCGTTCTTCCAAAACCAGTGATCACTTCATCGGCAATAAAAAGAATTTCATATTTATCACAAATCGCGCGCACTAACGGAAAATAATCATCAGGCGGGATGATAACGCCACCAACACCCATGACAGGTTCGGCGATGAATGCCGCGACAGTATCTGGATTTTCTCGCAAGATCGCTTCTTCCAACATTCGAGCGGCTGACTCACCTATGCTTTCACCTTCCTTCAACTGACCTTCATACCGATATGGATTCGGCGCAGGGATGTGAACAAAGCCATCCATCGCGGGACCAAACATGGTGTGATATTTTTCTAACCCTGTTGCAAATGTTGCGGCTAATGTAACACCATGATACGAGCCTTTGCGTGCAATGACTTTATATTTTGTCGGCTTGCCTTTTCGCTTCCAATAATATCTTGCGGTTTTGAATGCAGAATCATTTGCTTCTGAACCACCTGATACAAATAAGGTCGTATTCAAACCTTCATAAGCAAAACCTGCCAATTTTTCTGCCAATTGAATGGAAGGCAGATTTGTCATCCCAGAAAAATTGGATGTAAATGCTAAACTTTTCATTTGGTCATAAGCGACTTTAGCAAGTTCTTCACGTCCATAACCGATGTTGACATTCCACAAGCCAGCCATGCCGTCTAATATTTTTTTGCCATCCACTGTATAAAGCCATACGCCTTCACCACGTTCAATCACCAAAGCATTTGCATGTGACTTGGGATGATATACAGGATGTAATTGTTTTTTATCTTTTTCAAGCCAGTTATTTGTTGTCATGATATCTCCATGTTATAAGTTTGAAAGTTAAAAAGTTTACAAGTTGTAAAGTCTAAGGTCAAAGGTCTCAAGTCTAAACCTTCCAACCTTCAAACTTGTCAACCTAAAACTTCCACATCATGCGGACCAGACTCTTTCAGCCCCGCCCCAGTCATACGCATAAAAATTGCTTTTTCTTGAAATTCTTGGATCGAATGCGCGCCGCTATAACTCATGCCTGATTGTAAACCACCGACCAATTGTGTTAATACTTCGCGCACTTTGCCGCGATATGGAACTGCGGCTTCAACTCCTTCAGCAACGTAATCTTCAATCTCTTCTTTTGTCAGGTCATTGCCTTCGCGTTTGTTTCTTTCAATATTTGCAGTTAATGATGCCATGCCTCTTGATGCTTTGTATTTATGACCTCGACGAGTCATCATCATGCCGGGGCTTTCGTCTGTACCTGCTAACATGGAACCAATCATGACAGTGCTTGCACCTGCGGCGATAGCTTTGGCAACATCACCGGGGAATCTAATTCCGCCATCGGCAATAATAGGGATGTTATATTCTTTTGCCGCTTTGGCTGATTCGATTATCGCCGTTAATTGCGGCACACCCGAACCCGCTACTTGACGTGTAATACAAATGGAACCAGGTCCTACACCTACTTTGACGCAATCAACACCTGCATCAATCAATCTTTTTGTTCCGTCAGCAGTTGCTACATTTCCACCGATAACTTGTGCATCAGGAAAATGCTTGCGAATATTTTTTATCATTTCAATTTCAAGATGTGAATCGCCGTGAGCGATATCTACCACGATACAATCTGCGCCTGCGTTTAATGCCGCCTCTACTCGACGTAATTCTTTATCACGCACCCCAACAGCCGCACCCACCGCCAACCGCCCTTTTGAGTCTTTGGTGGCTTTGGGAAATTTTGTAATCTTCATAATATCTTTGAGTGTTATCAAACCAGCCACTTTGCCTTCTTTATCTTTCAACGGCAATTTTTCGATGCGATATTCATGTAACAATCGTTCTGCGTCTTTCAAATTTGTATCAGGTGGCGCGGAATGTACATCACGAGTCATAATTTCAGTGACAAGTTTGTTGTCATCATCTTCAAATAACAAATCACGGGTGGTGACGATGCCAATTAATTTATCATTTTTGTCAACGATTAAAATTCCGCCGGTATCTGTCTCTTCGACAATACGTCTGACATCGCCCACAGTTTGCGACTCATTCATCGTCAAGGGTTTGTCTACGATAAACGATTCAGCTTTCTTCACTTTTTCAATTTGACGAGTTTGTTCTGCAATCGTCATAAAACGATGAATGATGCCAATGCCACCTTCACGTGCCATCGCAATTGCCATTTCACTTTCGGTGACGACATCCATATTGGCAGACACAATCGGTGACTGTAAAAAAATTTTCTTGGTAAGCGGGCTTTTGGTGGAAAGGATACGGCGTGAATCTACACCTGAATATTGAGGCACAAGCAAAACATCATCATAGGTCAAAGCGGTTTCTTGTAAAATTTTCATTTCATTTCTCCAATTTTCAAACGCCCGAATTATAATGCTTGAAGATGAGTCTGATGCCTGATGAAACAGAATCAAGATTCGGGTCAGGTGAGAAGCGTGTGTCGGTGGTCGAGTAATTCCGAGCAAAGCGAGGAATGTATCGAGACCACAAGATGATGATGAAGATAAAAATTTATTAAACATGTTGGTCTCGACTGCTTGCGTCTCGACCAACGGAGTAGGAAAAACTATGACAGTAACAGCAGTGATTGGTTCGCAATGGGGTGATGAAGGCAAAGGCAAGGTGGTGGATTTTTTAGCCGAGCATTCGGATTATGTAGCGCGCTTCAATGGTGGCAATAATGCTGGGCATACGGTGATTAATGAATTTGGGACGTTTAAGATTCATTTGGTGCCATCGGGAATTTTTGCAAAAAATACAATTGGATTAATCGGTGGCGGTGTGGTGATTGACCCGCAAGTGTTGATTGATGAAATTGAAATGTTAAATAAAGCAGGCGTTGGTGTGGATGGAAGATTATTTATTTCACCACGTTCGCATTTGATTATGCCGTATCATAAAATTTTGGATGGTTTGTATGAAGAAGCCAAAGGTGCAGGTGCGACTGGAACGACGCGCAGAGGCATTGGGCCTGTGTTTGCGGATAAAGTTAGTTATAACGGAATCCGTTGGAGTGATTTTGGGAGTGATGCCTTTGAAAAAAGATTAAGCGTGCAATTGGAATTGAAGAATAAAATTATCGTGGCATTGGGTGGCGAAGAAATAAAATATTCACAAGTAAGAGAAACGTATCGTGAATATTATTTGAAGATAAAACCATATATCAAAGAATTATTTTCTTTGGTGCAAGATGGTTTGAAAAATAATAAAAACTTTTTGCTTGAACAAGCCATGGGCACATTTTTAGATACGGATTGGGGAACGTATCCGTTTGTGACTGCATCCACAACAATTCCATCTGCCGCGTCGGCTGGATTAGGAATTCCGCCAAAATATATCAACAATGTAATCGGTGTGACCAAAGCTTACACAACCAGAGTCGGTGCTGGACCTTTGCCCACTGAAATTACGGATACAAGAAGTGCAGTCTATGAACAATTTGGTGAAGTAGCCGCGACGACTGGACGCATTAGACGAGTTGGTTGGTTGGATTTGGAAATTGTAAAAACCGCAGTTGAATTAAGTGGCACGACTGAATTATGTTTAACCAAATTAGATGTACTCAGTGGATTAGACGAAATTCAAGTGTGTGTTCGTTATGAATACAGTTGTGACCCTGTACGTTATGCAGATGTAGATTCTTATGGTTTAGAAAAAATTGAACCAATTTATAAAACAGTTGCAGGTTGGAAGGAAGATATCAGCAAAGCAAAATCCTTTGATGAGTTACCCCTCAATGCACAGAATTATGTGCGGATGATTGAGGAAGCCGCAGGGATTCCAGTCAAGTGGATTGGTGTGGGTCCAGAACGAGATGCGACGATTAGAAGATAAAACATGAAAAAAACATAAGAAAATCGCCGATTTTAGGCTTTACTCCCCCAAAAGGTTGATACCATTCGCCGATTTATGCGGTAAGTTTAACGAGTAAGTAATCCAAAATTCACTTTACGGAGGTACAAAATGAATATCTTAGTATGGATTATCTTTGGGGCACTTGCTGGTTGGATTGCCAGTAT
>DDVH01000022.1:80477-117659 GCA_002345215.1 Anaerolineales bacterium UBA2317 | reverse complement strand
GCGTTCATCGGCGGTTGGATTATGAATCAATTCGGCGCGGCAGGTGTAACAGGTTTTAACTTAAACAGTTTGCTTGTCGCCATTTTAGGAGCAATCGTATTGCTCTTTGTGGTTGGCTTAGTCCGCCGCTAAAAGATAATCAAGAAAAAAAATAACCTTACCGTTAACGGTAAGGTTATTTTTTTCTATAGCATTTCAATTGAATCAACAAAGTGTATAATATAAAATATATCTTAATCATCGGAGGCTTACATGGACTTAATGGAAGTTGTTTTATGGATATTTTTCGGCGGCGTAGCAGGTTGGATTGCTAGCATCATCATGGGCAGAAATAAAAAAATTAACGGAATTGCCAATGTCATTTATGGCATCGTCGGTGCATTTTTAGGTGGCGCCATTATGAATTATTTTGGCTATCAAGGTGTCACTGGTATTGATTTTTGGAGTCTACTCGTAGCAGTGATTGGAGCCGCCGTATTGATATTTGTCGTTAGTCTGCTCACTGGTAAGTAAAAATATTTTCTCGCTCTCGCAGGGTCTCAGACCCTGCGAAGCAAAACTATGTATTAGGTAATATCTTCCCCATCACTTCCCCAAACCCAATTCTATATCCATCTCCCTGACAATAGCCTTTCATAATCACAGTATCGCCGTCTTGCAAAAATTTTCTCTCTTCACCGCTGGATAACTTTATCGGTTTTTCACCACGCCACGTTAACTCAAGCATCGAGCCATATCCATTTTCATAAGGCGCACTGATTGTGCCTGTGCCACATAAGTCACCAACGCGCATGTTGCATCCCGTGATTGTATGATGCGCCAGCATCTGCTCAATGCTCCAATATAAATATTTCATGTTTGAATTTGAAATCAATTGTGGTTCGCGCATGGATTCACTTTGCAAAAAAACTTCAAGCGTAATATCAATTCCACTTGCTGAATCAAGCTTCAAGTAAGAAAGAGGCGTTGGGTCTTGTTTGGGAGTCGGCACGCGAAATGAATCTAAAGCATCCATCGTCACCACCCACGGCGAAATCGAAGTTGCAAAATTTTTCGCAAGGAACGGTCCCAACGGCACATACTCCCACGCTTGAATATCGCGCGCACTCCAATCGTTCAACAACACCATGCCAAAAATATGTTCGTGCGCATTTTCAATGTTGATTGGCTCGCCCAAATGATTTTCTTTTCCAACAAAAAAACCCATCTCCAATTCAAAATCTAATTGTCTACTCGCTACAAATTCAGGCGGAGAATCTTTCACAGCCACTTGCCCATGCGGACGAATCACATTTGTGTTTGATAACACAACCGAACTCGCGCGCCCATGATAACCCACAGGCAAATGCAACCAATTGGGCATGAGCGCATTTTCTTTTCCGCGAAACATCGTGCCAACATTGGTGGCATGTTCACGCGACGCATAAAAATCTGTGTAATCACCAATGGATACAGGTAAATGCAATTTCACATCTTGGATTAAATGCACCGCTTCTTTCTTAAGGGGATGCTTGTTACTGCTCAGCGACTCAGTCAATCGCCCACGCACTTCCTTCCAAACATTTTTCCCCGCTGACATAAATTTATTTAATGATGCCTCATTAAATAAATTGTATTGTTTACCAAAAAAATTATCTTCATCCAACATTGCTAAATCAATCACAAAATCTCCAAGCCGTGTACACACTCGCGGACTTGGATTTTCTTTCGTCGAAAAAATTCCATACGGCAAATTTTGAATCGGGAAATCAGAATTGGGAGATACTTGGATAAATGATGTCATTTGTTCCTTTTAGCCACTGCGTCTTCGCGCAGCGAACGGCAGAGGACACAGAGACCTCTGAGATTTTTTTGAGAGATTTTTCTTTCATCTTTCTTCTTTCCTCCCATTATAATCTCAACACTTGGAGTAATTATGACAATAACACTAAAAGACATTCACCAAGCCGCAAAACGAATCAAACCCTACATTCATCGCACACCTGTATTGACCAACGAAAGTTTAAATCAAAAAGTTGGCGCGAATGTGTTTATGAAATGCGAAAACTTGCAAAAAGTTGGCGCATTCAAATTTCGCGGTGCATCCAACGCCGTCTGGTCACTGACCGATGAAGAAGCAAAACTTGGCGTTTGTACACATTCATCAGGCAATCATGCGCAAGCCTTAGCACTTGCCGCAAAAATGCGTGGAATTCCTGCTTATATTGTTATGCCCAGTAATGCACCTGACGTAAAGAAAAATGCAGTTGCTGGGTATGGAGGTCAAATCACATTCTGTGAACCAACGCTCGAAGCCAGAGAAAGTAATTTAGAAAGAATCAAAAATGAAACTGGTGCAAATGTTGTTCATCCATATAATGATGAAAGAGTTATTGCCGGTCAAGGCACAGCGACTTTAGAATTACTAGAAGAATTTCCTGATTTAGATGTAATCATTGCCCCGGTCGGCGGTGGCGGATTAATCAGCGGAACATCTATTGCGGCGACGGAAATGAAAAAAGGAATCCGAGTCATTGGTGCAGAACCTGAAATGGCAGATGATGCGTTTAAGTCACTGCAAGCAGGAAAAATTATTCCGTCACAAAATCCCAAAACGATTGCGGATGGTCTATTAACTTCGCTTGGAACTTTAACATTTCCAATCATTCAAGAACGAGTTGAACAAGTTGTGACAGTTAGTGAATCCGCAATGATAGAATCCATGAAATTTATTTGGGAACGCGCAAAAATTATTATCGAACCATCGTCTGCAACTGTGATTGCTGTTTTATGGGAAAAGAAAATTGATTTGTCAGGTTTGAATGTTGGCGTAATTCTCAGTGGTGGAAATGTAGATTTGGGGAAATTGTATTGGTAGAAACGTTGGGGCACGGCGACGCCGTGCCCTTACAATTATCCTTTAATATATTGCTCCAATTGCTCAATCAACGACCTTTGATAATCCACCACTTCTTTCAACACATCACGCACAGAGATTAATCCCATCAACTTTGCGCCATCATACACAGGCAAATGGCGGATATTGTTATCAATCATCAGATTCATACACTCTTCTAAATCTTGACTGGCTTCCACACCAATAACTTTTACCGTCATAATTTCACTGACTTTTGTAGTCTTTGCATTTTTCCCCGCTAAATCTACTTTTCTTACACAATCTCGCTCAGAAACAATTCCCTCTACTGCATTATCACTCATCACCAACACCGCGCCAGTGTTATGTTTTGCCATCATTTCTAAGGCATCATAAACCGTTTCATTCGCTGTGACAGAATAAACTTCACTGCCTTTTCTTCGAAGCATATCGCGCACTGTGGACATGGCTCATCTCCTTAAGTTGGGTGGGTCAATTATTTTTCTAAGTATAGCAAGAAATGAAAGATTAGCAAGCAACGAAATTCATAAATTACATTAAAAATCAGCGTACATCAGCGTTTATCTGCGTCCAAAAATTTGTATACATAAAAAGACTCCTTCGGGTCAAGAGTCTACTTTCTAAATGTGTCGGGGTGGAGAGGATTTGTCTTGTCCTTGTAAAGGAAACTCTCGACCTATAAATTAAAAAGACTCCTTCGGGTTAGGAGTCTACTTACTGCTTTTTCTGTCAAGGTGGAGAGGATTTGTCTTGTCCTTGTAAAGGAAACTCTCGACCTATAAATTAAAAAGACTCCTTCGGGTTAGGAGTCTACTTTCTTATTGTGTCGGGCGGAGAGGATTTGTCTTGTCCTTGTAAAGGAAACTCTCAACTTACAAATTAAAAAGACTCCTCGGGTCTGGAGTCTTACTTTCTAAATGTGTCGGGGCGGAGAGATTTGAACTCTCGACCTCACGGACCCGAACCGTGCACTCTACCGGGCTGAGCCACGCCCCGAAACAAAGCGTGCGGATTATACCAAATATTTATGGATTCAAAATCACTTCTACTGTGTAAACATAGATATATTTTCCATACTCCGGGTCACTGACAGACCATAAAGGATTCTCTTGTCGAAATGTTAATCGGGCTGGCGTAGGTTCAGTCACAGTGTAAGGCAAAGTTGTAGCAAAAGGTTGTGTATCAATTCCATTCATATTAATGATGCGTGATGAAATCGGTCTACCATCTTGCCCAATCAACTCAATCACAAACGGTGTTTCGTTAAAGGGCCAAATACGCCCATCCAAACTGACCTGACCCGCATAAAAATTTGTCAACTCTTTCAAACCATCCACAGAAACTCTTTCATAAATCATATTGCCCGGCGGGTTTGTTTGATTCGTTCCCACAGAATACAACAAGACCGGCATTGTGTTCACCACTTGAATGCGGTCAAAATCATCTTTACTGCTGATGCGAATATAACCCGTTTCACTTACAGCGCGAATCTCAAACGAAATTTCAAAACGCTGAAATACACCCCTTGGGTTGCGCGTCAGTCTTTCTAAAACACGTTGCAACACACGCCCATTTTCACCAAGCAAATCCACTTGAATTAAATCACTTTCACCTGAAGCCACATACGCTTGCACATTAAATGGAGATGTCAGACTTGATAACGGACCTGGCGATATAAACTGCACCTGAGCAAACTGCGTAAAACCCGCCGCAAACGTAGGGGTCGGGCTGGGAAGTATTTCCTCAACCAATGCTGTCGGGGATATAGTTTCTGTCGGTGTGACAGATGGCGTCATTGCCGCGGCTGTTGCAAACATGGCTTGCCCTGTCAATGCGACTGCTGTCGGAAGATAATCAGGTGGCAAAGGCGTGGGCTGAGATTCTGTTGACTGTGTGCAACCAAGTAGAAACGTCACTAAAGAGGCGAATAATAAAATTTTATTTTTCATATATCCAAAATAAAAGGGCGACGCATGCGTCGCCCCTACAAAATATTTTCTAATCAATATTACAAATCGTAAATTTCACTAAATTTTTTCATCAAGTAACGAACATACGCGGCCGAATCAATTCTTGAACCCGTCACTTTTTGAACAATATCTTGCGGGTCATACTTGTGACCATATTGATGAATGTTGACGCGTAACCATTCGCGCAATTTTTCAAACTTACCTTTTCGGGTTAGGTCATCAAGATTTTTGATATCTTTTCTGATTTTTTCCCACAACTGCGCCGAGACGATATTACCAAGCGCGTAGGTTGAGAAATAGCCGATGGAACCATACGACCAATGAATATCTTGCAAAACACCTTGTGCATCATTTGGCGGAGTAATGCCGAGATATTCTTTGAATTTTGTGTTCCAAATTTCAGGCAAATCTTTAATGCGAATGCTTCCATCCACCATGCCGATTTCAATTTCAAGCCGAAGCATGATGTGTAAATTGTAGGTAGCCTCATCCGCATTCACGCGAATCAATGAAGGTTGCACTTTGTTGATGGCTTTATAAAATTGTTTAAGTTTTACATCTTCAAGTTGAGATGAAAATGTTTTCTTCAAATCGGGGTAAAAATGTTCCCAAAATGGAAGCGAACGTCCAACCATGTTCTCCCACATGCGCGATTGTGATTCGTGAATTGCTAGAGATGTCCCACTCTCTAACGAAGTTCTTTCATACGCGGGGTTAACACCTAATTCGTACAAAGCGTGTCCGCATTCGTGCATGGCACTGAATAATGTCGCCATCGGGTTTTCTGTTTCATAACGATTTGTGATGCGCACATCATTCACGCTAAACGTAGTTTCAAATGGATGCGGGGCTTTGTCTTGTCGTCCGCGATTAAAATCGTAACCAAATTTAGAAATAATTTTTTCACTAAACTTCCATAATTTTTCTTCGTTGTACTTCTTGTGCAAAAATTTATCTTTCACTTGTTTGGCTTCGCTGATGGCTTTAATCAATTCCACTTGCTTGGGGCGCAAATTGCCAAAAATTTCTTGCACTTCAGAAGTCTTCATCCCGGGTTCATAATCATCCAACAACACATCATACGGATGGTCTGCTGGTGGGAAGAACGAAACATATTTCTTCACCAACTCAACATTTTTTTCTAAAAACGGCAAAAAGATTTTGAAGTCTGATTTCTTTTTTGCTTCCACCCACGCTTCAAACGCTTTCGATGCGGCAACGGCTTGTTCTGCCACAAAAGAGGATGGCACACGTTTGGCTTTGTCATAATTTCGCGCAGTAACGCGAATCATTGCGCCGTCATCTGTTTCAGCATCTTGATACTCTTTTTGCAAATCTTCCAACAATTTGCCCATTTCATCCGAGGTGAATTTTTCTTGAGCAATTTTTCCGAGCGTTGCCAATTGTTGACCACGCGCCTCAGCACCCATCGGCGGCATATTCACTTGCTGGTCCCAACCCAACACACTCGATGCACGACCTAAGTCCGAGACTTCACCTATAATTTCTTTCAAGCGATTTAATTTATCAGACATAGTTTCTCCTTAGATTTTTTCCGCTTCATACTTCGGGGATGATTGCTTCTGTTTTCTTGAGGCATTATCTCAGCCAATTATATTCCAAAATAAAAATCTCTCTCCAGAAGAGAGAGATTTACATTACGGGCATTTGTGCGTTTCACCCAACCCATTGACCGTGATATAGGCAGTTTCACCTTCTTGCATATCCACAGTTTGGATTAAAGGCTCATCTGGCAGGGTGACATCATAAATGGAATACACGCCTGAATCAACGCGCACTTCATTGAGGTATTGGGCATTAGTAAATAAATTTTCTAAATAATATTCACCGGGCATCACCAATAAAACATGTTCTGTGCAGTTTTTGATGTAGGCTGGTTTTGGATAATCAGTAAATGTAAAATTCGGCAAGGTTTTCAAATCACCGCTGATTTCAGAATATTGAGTCATCACTGAAACCCAGCCTGTTAATTCTGTGTTGGGGATATTGATTTGCACCCAGTTTGATAACACATCTTGTGCAATCACTTGGGCGCTTTCTCCCTTTTTCAAAACGCCAATGCGGTTGTAAGCCAAGTCCGGTCCGCGGCGGATGTAGATGTTGCCACCCACTGCTGTAATCGTCACATTTGGTTGAGGCGTAGACAACTGTGTAGATGTAGGAGCAACTGTCACCGTAGGTTGAGGCGTGTTAGTGGACGGTGGACGGTAGACCGTAGGTGTCACCGTCTCCTGTCCACCGTCTACGCTCAAATTTTGAGGCATACATCCAATCAAAAAAAATATCAAAAGGATGCTTGTTATTTTCTTAAAGCTACTCATAACGAAGTGCTTCGACGGGTTCGAGGTTGGCGGCACGGCTAGCAGGGTAAATACCAAAGAACAAGCCGATAACGGCTGAGAATGTTGTAGAAAGAATAATGGCATCTGCGCCGACGATGGGGACAAAGTTTGTGCCAGACGCAATCGCCACTTGACCAACGATATAAGCAATTAACCAGCCGAACATAATACCGATAACACCACCGATAAAACTTAACAAGGATGATTCAGTTAGGAATTGAAGCAGAATATCTTTTTTACGCGCGCCAAGTGCTTTTCTTAAACCAATCTCGCGCGTTCGTTCAGTGACCGAGACCAGCATAATGTTCATAATGCCAATACCACCGACGAGTAATGAAATGCCGGCAATCCCACCTAAAAAGATGGTCAATACGCCCGTAATAGATTCAAAGATGGTTAGAAAATCGGCTTGGGTGAAAACTGTAAAATCATCAAAACCAACTGGTGTGCGGTGGCGTTGACGAATGATGCTTGAAATTTCTTCCACAGCTTGTGGCACGGCTTCGGCTGAAATGGCTTGCACATAAATCACATCCACTTGGTCGCGTGCGCCACGCCGAATTAAACGAGATTGTGCAGTACTAAATGGAATGTATGAACTATTATCTTCACTACCGAAGGCACCACCACCTCTGGCGACCAAAACACCAACCACACGAAATGGTTGACCTTCAATCCGAATCGTTTCACCGACGATGCCATCAGCCCGACCAAATAATGAAATAGCGGCTTCGGGTCCAAGCACCACGACAGACATTCTTCCTAAAACGTGTTCTTGATTGATAAACTCGCCCTCAGCCATTTCTAAATTTCGTACATCAAAATATTCGGGGGTAATACCGGAAAGTGTGGCAGTTGTATTTTCTCCCGCAAAAGTAAGCAAAGCATTACCTTCTAATGTAGGGGCAACTTGCTGAACAGACGGTGCAGAAAGTGGGTCTGCGATGGCGTTTGCATCTGATAATGTCAGCGGACGAATATTATTTCCACTACGTTGGCTTCCCGGTCCTTCCTGCGGACCTTGTTGTGGCGAACCGCTAAATACAAATAATAAATTTGTACCGATACTTGAAATAGAACCAGTGATAGAGGCTTGCGCGCCATTGCCGACTGCTAACATAGCAATCACTGCCGCAACACCAATCACAATACCTAACACGGTTAAGCCTGACCGCATTTTATTGCCGTTCAAACTTTCTAAGGCTTCAAATAAGGCTTGAGTAAAAGTCATTTCTTCCTGCCTGTGGTCACATCATAATCAGGGTCGAGTTCACCATCACGCAAACGAATCACGCGTTGCGTTTGTTCTGCAACATTGGCATCATGCGTTACGATGATTAAAGTTGTGCCACGTTCTTTGTTGAGGTTCAACAATAAATTCATAATCTCTTTGCCCACTTTAGAATCTAAATTTCCTGTCGGCTCATCTGCCATGATGATGGCAGGGTCGTTGACCAATGACCTTGCAATGGCAACGCGTTGTTGTTGACCACCCGATAATTCATACGGACGATGATTCATTCTTTCTTTGAGACCCACCGCTTCTAAAGCGGCTTGTGCTTTGGCGCGTCTTCCTTCGGTAATGCCTGCGTAGCGGAGCGGAAGCTCTACATTCCCTACGGCAGTCAGCCGTGAAAGCAAGTTGAAACTTTGAAACACAAATCCGATTTTACGATTACGCACACTAGCGAGTTGGTCATCGTCCATCTCTGCAACGGATTCGCCATCTAAAATATATTCGCCGGAGGTGGGTCTATCTAAACATCCAAGCGTATTCATCATGGTAGATTTACCGGAGCCGGAAGGTCCCATAATGGATACGATTTCACCGCGTTTGATGTTGAAGGAAACACCACGCAAAGCATTGACCTCAAACTCGCCCATCATATAGGTTTTGACTAAGTCTTTGGCTTGCACCACCCAATCGGTCATATTAACCTCCGCCGAACGGACCGCCAAATTGCGCCGGTGGATTTAGGATAATCAAATCGCCTTCGTTAATATCGCCGCTAGCAAGTTCAGAAAATGTGTCGGATGAAGCACCAAGTGTCACCGTAATCGGAAGCGGTTGGTTATCTCGAAGGACGTACACCACACGTTGACCATCAATCAATCGCACAGCGCGATTCGGAATCAATATCACATCTTGCACTTCTTCAACCACAATGTTGACGGCGGTTGTCATACCGGGTTTGACGAGTTCATCTGCATCGGTTAATTCAACCGTAACGGTGAAACTGACCACACCTTGCACGGTTTCACCTGCCTGCCCCACTTGTACGACAACGCCTTGATAAGTTTTATCCAGAATAGCATCAAAAGTTAAAGTAGCCGCTTGACCAACGCTGACGTTATTAATATCAACTTCTGAAACTTGCACATCTACCAATAAACTGGAAAGGTCATCAATACGAAAGCCCGCTGTACCGGCAGTCACTTGGTCACCTTCTACCAAACTGGCTTGGGTAATGGTGCCATTGAACGGCGCGGTTAAATAGGCTTGATTCAATGTAGCTTGAGCGGCTTCGACGCGTGCTTTTGCGGCGGCAACTTCGGCAGAATCTTCACCTTGTAATAAACGTTCGTATTCACGGCGAGCATCATTTAATCTGGCTTCTGCCAATGCTAAATCTCTATCGGCTTGGGCAATCGTCTCTTCACTAGCATAGCCTCGATATTCTTTTAATTTCAGATTACCAAATTGGTCTTGCACATATTCTTTGATGTCAATTTTGCCATTCAATTCGATACGCCAGTTATACGCTTTTTGATACGCTTCTTCGGCATCATCTACGGCTTGTTCGGCTTCGAGCAACGCGGTATTGGAGTTGAGCAGATTATCTAAATCGCGTTGGGCACTCACCAAATCGGCTTCTGCCAAAATAACACTTTGATTCAAAGAGGTCTTGCTCAAATTTGCCAAGATGGTGTCTTTGGTTACCACGTCACCAATTTCGGCGTTGACCGACTCGACAATGCCAGTGGTTTGCCAAAGTAAATTTGCGCTTTGTTTGGCACGCACAGTACCCGTTGCGCCCACAAAGGCTTGCAAATTGCCACTTTCTACTGCGCTGGTTTGATAAATGGGTTCTTCACCACTGTTTAGGCTTGAAATGACCACGCATAATAAAATCACGGCTACTACGCCAATGATGATCCATGTGCGCCGAGAAAACCTTGCAAAAAATTGTTTCATTGATTTATAGTCCTCCAGAGGATGCTACTTTTATTTGTTGGGGCACAGCGGAAAGATTTGTAGTCAAAACCATATTCCAACCTGCTGTGCCCCTGCATTTTTGATTATCACAATTCTGCCAGATATACGTGGAGAAATTGTGGAAGTTTCTTTACATTCGCTCAACATTCTAATTCACTTCTATAAAAGTGGGCTTGGTTATGACAGGGAATTAACGAAGGTTTAATAATAAGATTTAAAGAAGTATTTGGCTCATCTTCACTTAATACCCACTGATATAATCTCCATCTATGATATTTCAACGCATCATGCGCGGGGTAGAAGTGACCGTCATCCTCATCATCCTCGCCTCGGTTACAGGCTATAGCAACCCATCACTCACCAATCCAATCGAAAAAATTCGTGCCTACACACGCGATATTGAATTTGATTACGTCGAATGGATGATAGATGCCGCCATCTTAAAAGTCCAAGCCGCATCTGTAGATTTGCCATACACATTAGACCATGCTACCCAAAAACAAATTGTAGATGAATATCTACGCGCTACACAATTGATTTTAGAAAAAGAATATTTGCTCGCACAAATTTATGCCGACCCAAACATCCAAGACAAAGAAACCTATTCACAAGATTTGCGTGCCGAATTAAATGAACTGTATACGCGGCAAAGTCAACTTGCCCCGTTGGCTGAGGCGGTTCTGCAAGGTCAAATTACACAAGTGCTAGCAGAAATCGGTTTAACATCGGGCGGGCAACCCATTCCAAATGTTTGGTATCACTCCACGCGTTTGCCGTGGGCGTTAATCGTCTCACCGCGTGAGCGTATTGAACAAACTGCCAACATCTCACTCAACATGGATTTAACAGTTGATGAACACGCCATACTTGAATCCAATATTGATAAAAGTCTCAACACATCCACATTGGTTGTGCCAATCGGCGGCGTAGGCGTGTACCCCACTATGGTGGCACGCACTACAAATTTTGAATGGCTACTGAATACGATTGCGCATGAATGGATTCACAATTACTTGATGTTCGCTCCGTTGGGTTTGATGTATACCGAAAACCCTGAAACCCGCACGATTAATGAAACCACCGCTTCGATTGCTGGTGATGAAATTGGCAGACTCGTGCTAGAAAAGTTTTACCCTGAAAGAATCTCCGCCTCGCCTACTACACTGCAACTTGTCTCTGCTTCCTTCGACATTCCAGACCCCGATGACATCCCCCGCCCCGTGTTTGATTTTCGTGAGCAAATGTATATCACAAGAGTGAACGCAGATTTATTATTAGCCGAAGGAAAAATTGACGAAGCCGAAGCCTACATGGAAGAACGCCGTCAAGTCTTTTTACGCAATGGCTATTTGCTTCGCAAAATCAACCAAGCGTATTTTGCATTTCATGGTGCCTACGCCGATGCACCCGGCGGAGCCGCAGGCGAAGACCCTATTGGTCCTGCTGTTCGGCAATTACGCGAACAAAGTGAATCACTCACCGATTTCGTCAACACCATTCGCTGGATTACAACTTTAGATGAATTACAGGAAGAATTAAATCAATGATGAAAAAAAAACATGTCGTTGCGAGTCATCACCGGTCGAGTAGCACTGAAAGTGCGTATCGAGACCAAGAGGACAAAGCAATCTCCATAATAAGAAATAGTAACAACATAACTGGAGATTGCTTCGCCACCAAAGTGCAAGAGAGGCGGCTCGCAAAGACATTGGTATATATATTTTTGGTATTAGGTAGTGTTTTCTTTCTACTAGCCTGCTCACCACAGACTCAATCAACACCCACATCCGATGTTCCAATTGTGTTGAGTCCCATCATCCCCACAACACCTCCACAAACCTTCACCTGCACAAAATTAGACGTTGCACCCACGTCCACGCCCAATGCCGCTTCATTATTTCCACCTGTCAGCGGTGCGGATTATACGCTTGGACCTGCCGACGCTTCAGTCACCTTAATTCAATATTGCGATTTCCAATCACAAGGCTGTTTGGCAATGTCTCGCATTGTGGTCGAGTTGATGAGAAATCACAGCGATTTACGCTTTGTATTTCGTCCGCTTCCTTTAAGTAACATTCTCGATAAATCCGATGCCTCTGTGCTTGCCGCCCTCGCCGCAGGCGAACAAGATAAATTTTGGGAAATGTATGATTTATTGTTTGTTAGATACAACGATTGGGTCAATCTCAATCCAAGTCAATTTGAGGCGTGGATATTAAGCCAAGCCGAAAGCGTCGGTATAGACTCAAATCAACTTGAAGCGGATATGAATGCTGAGGAAACAGCGACCAAACTAGCGTCTAGTATTGAAGCGGCAAGGGGATTAAACATCGCGGCGGTTCCGTTAATCTTAATCAATGGTGAGCAATTCTTTTTGTTAGATTATCAAAACATCAGCGACACGATTGGGATTATTGCATTGGGCAAAAAACAATTTACAGAATGCCCGCCCTTTACAATTGATATGACCAAAACCTATGTTGCCACGCTTGAAACTGAAAAGGGAAATATCGTCATTCAATTGTTTGCAGATAAAGCACCATTGGCTGTGAATTCATTTGTATTTCTGGCGCGTCAGGGTTGGTATGATGGCGTCACGTTTCATCGCGTCATCCCCGGCTTTGTGGCACAAGCAGGTGATCCCAGCGGAACAGGCAGAGGCAACCCCGGCTATTTCTTTGATACTGAAGTGAGTGATTTATTATTTACAAAGCCCGGTATGGTCGGCATGGCAAACTCTGGACCCGATACAAACGGCAGTCAGTTTTTTATCACCTACGCACCTGCCGCGCATTTGAACGGAGCCTATACAATTTTCGGTCAGGTCATTAGCGGTTTAGAAATTGCAGAACAACTCACACCGCGAGACCCTGCTCAATTCGGCACACTCGCACCCGGTGATATGATTATCAAAATTACGATTGAAGAAAAATAATGCAAAATAAAACTCATTACCCATCCACCTTCACGCTGATTCTGTTGGCGTTAAGCATTTTATTCTTAGTACCAATCACTGCGATTCTTGGCATAGGTTCACTCATCAGTTTAATTCGCGGCACTGCTGATGCGGCAGGGCAAATGATTATGGCATTTGCGTTTGGTTTTGTGGGTTTACTCTTAATCCTGTGTGCATGGTTTGTGCTTGAAAAAGTGAGGCATAAAGAATCAGCAGATGCATCGTTCACATTTCCATTTTCAAGTTGGCATATCGCCGCCGCCTTTGGGATTGTCACCTTAGGCATTGCCATCGGCACAGCCGCATCACTCTTAGAAAATGCTTTCTTAAGTTGGTTTCTCTTACCTATCTTGACCATCCTTGTGATTGTTCCACCTGTCTGGCTGATATTCGGACTCGGCTCACACGGGCTTGAGCTTGGTGCACGTTGGAGATTTTTTTCTATCTTCGGCATCGGCATGACGCTTGCCCCCTTGATTATGATTGTTTTAGAAATTGTCGTTTTGGTATTGGGCATTTTCATCGGCGCAGTGTATATCGGCATCAGCCAACCAGATATGTTCGCTGAAATCAAAACTGTTGCAGACCAACTTTCAGTTGTGACAGATGAACAGGTAATGATAAGTTTACTCGCACCATATCTCGCCAACACCTCATTGATTATCATTGGGCTAAGTTATATCGCCCTGATTGTTCCTTTAATAGAAGAATTATTCAAACCATTAGGCGTATGGTTATTCGGTTTTCAAATCGAGACGCCAGCCCAAGGCTTTGTGCTTGGGTTACTAAGCGGTGCGGGATTTGCATTATTTGAAAGTCTCAACGCCAGTGCTGATGGTTCGATGAGTTGGGGAGCGATTGTCACCGCCCGCGCTGGCACGAGTCTCTTACACATGACCGCTTCCGGCATCATGGGTTGGGGCATCGTCTCTGCTTTCAAAGAAAAAAAATACGGCAGGTTATTCGGTGCTTATCTCGCCGCTGTTTTGATTCACGGAGTTTGGAACGCTTCCGCCGCAGGAGCAGGCATTTCAGCCTTAGGCGAATCCATTGGCAGACCCGAATGGTTGTTTACTTTCACCCCCGCCTTGGTATGTGGATTATTAGTCCTTGCCATTGGTATGTTTGCTGTGCTAATTGCATCCAATAGAAAATTGAGAACCACATCGTAGGTCATATCTTTATTTCTCGCTCGCAGAGGGTCTGTGACCCTCGCAATGTTTTGCAAAATACGGCGGTCATAGACCGCCTATGAGCAGTTTAGCGGTAAAATTTCACCCATGAAATATGAATCCACTGCCCGTGAAGGTGATTTAATTCAACTGGTTGGGCTAACGCATAAACACTTTATATTTATCTTAAAATCTGGCGAAGAATTTCACAGTCATCGTGGCATCGTCAAACATGATGACCTAATCGGTAAAACTTGGGGCGAGCAAGTGTTTAGTCACACCAACGCGCCATTTTTCATCTTACAACCATCCCTTGCCGATATATTAAACGACATTCCACGCAGTACGCAAATTTTATATCCCAAAGATATCGGCTACATCATCATTCAAATGGACATCACGCCCGGCAAAAAAGTCATGGAAGCCGGCACAGGCTCAGGCTCGATGACGACTGCCCTAGCCACCGCTGTCGGTGAAACAGGAAGAGTCATTTCGTATGAGCAGAAACAAGATTTTCAAAACCTTGCCAAAAAGAATTTAGAACGATTAGGTCTCGCCTCACGCGTGGATTTCAAACTGCGTGACATCGCGCAAGGATTCGACGAAACCGACGCAGACGCCTTCTTCCTTGATGTCCAAAATCCGTATGACTATATTGAACAAGTGCGTAATGCCCTCAAGCCCGGCGGATTTCTTTGTATGCTTGTGCCAACCTTTAATCAAGTAGAAAAGGTATTGAGCGTTTTACGCAAAACTCAATTTGCCTTTGTAGAAGTGTGTGAATTGTTATTGCGTCATTACAAAACCAATCCCAGCCGCATTCGCCCCGCCGATAGAATGGTGGCACACACCGGCTTTTTGATATTTGCCCGAAAAATGATCCCCACCGACGACCCACGTGGTGCCAAACTTGCTAACGAAGTCATTGGCATTGAAGATGAAATATAATTTGCTCTAGCCGCCGTCTCGGCGGCGTATTTTATAAATCATGTCCATTCTCACCCTTGATTTCATCACCCACAAACTTTCCGAAGCACAAAACACGGCTGACACTGATGGATATGCCGAAATTGAGATTCAGGCATCCACCACGTTAAGAAGCGCGGCGGTTTTACTTCCACTTACATATTTTCAAAACGAATGGCACATCTTATTCACACGCCGTACAGATAAAGTCGAATCACATAAAGGGCAAGTTTCATTTCCGGGTGGTGCCACTGAAGAAGGTGAAACAAGTGCGGAAGAAACTGCCTTGCGAGAAGTACACGAAGAGATTGGCGTTTTACCAAATCATGTCAATGTAATCGGGCGATTGAGTAATATGATTACGATTAGTAAATACCGCGTCAGCCCAATCGTAGGTGTGATTCCATTTCCGTATGCTTTCAAAATTCAAAATGTGGAAGTCGCGCGCGTGTTCACGATTCCGTTGCTATGGCTGGCTGAGCGAAATAATTATTGGGAGTTTACATTGCACGACCGCAACCGCACGGTCATTGCCTATCATCCGTATGATGGTGAATTGCTTTGGGGTGCCACCGCCAGAATGACCGTTAACTTCTTAAAAACCCTTGAATTAATATAAAACCCGCTGGTCGAGTAGGACGAGTGCTTTTCTCGTCCGTATCGAGACCACATGTATATAAAACAAAAAAATCCGCCATGTTGCCATGACGGATTTTGATTTGAAAAGATTTACTTCTCTTCGCCTTCTTCGTCTTTCTTGCCACGTTCCACGCTGAGTTCTGGAGCGGCAGGTTCTGCACCAGGTACTGCGGCGGCATCGACTGGGGTTTCTTCTTCTTTGGCTAATGTCACCACGGCGACCATTTCATCAGCATCGGTCAGAATTGTCACCTTATCAGAAATTTGCACATCGCGCACACGGATACCATCACCAATTTTTGCCAACACCGAAATATCAATGTCAATGCGTTCGGGCAAATCGGTCGGCAAACATTCTACTTCGAGTTGTTCAAGGTTATGCACCAACACGCCGTTATAGTCTTTGACCGCGCCTGAAATACCCACATAATGTAAACCTACCATTGTGCGGATTTTTTCGTTCAAGTCCACTGCCAAAAAGTCCACATGCGTTAAATCACCTTTGATGTAATCGCGTTGACGTTCACGCACCAAAGCAGGATATTCCGTTCCATCTAAATTGATAGTCACCAAACTGGATGAAGTCAACTTGGTCATTGCCAAACCAGTGCTATGCGCTTCTAACGCAATTGAAATTGGTTCTACATGGCGACCATAGATTACGCCTGGAAGTTTTCCTTCGCGTCGTAATGCCTTGACCTGCTTCCCCACTACATTTCTTTTTTCTGCTTTCAATACTACTTTTTCCATCGTACTTTGCTCCTCGGGCGCCTCTCACACAAACCGAAATGGTCGCATTACCTTCGCCCTATGAATATATTTGACGTCTTTACACAAAACTCGCCTCCACACGGAGGCGCTGATTTGACATCGGCTGGTATTTTATTCGTTTGAGAGAGTTTCGTCAAGAAGAACGGTGGTCGAGTCTTGTATTGAGCCTGTCGAAACAAGGCGGCGGGTCTCGATACATTCCTGCGGAATTACTCGACCAGCGCCGCCGTATCGAGACCACATCATCCACCGTCTATCGTCCACGGTCTACCGTCTCGATTTCATCTCCTCAGCAATCTTCCTTGAATCTGCATCTTCGCGTTTCTCTAATTCCAAAATAATATTCTCATAAGACTCATCATCGCGGTTTTGACTTAACTTATAAGCCGCGTCAATCTTTGTCACTTGCATCTCAAAACCTGCCACGCCTTTCATTTCTTTACGTACAAAATCTGCGGGCAATGACTCAAGTGAGTAACCCGTCTCAGGTTCATGGACATGCACCAACTCAGAAAGAAGCGCGTGTAAGTCATCGCCTTCTAATATTTTTATTTTTCCATAAACGTGTACCATCACATAATTCCATGTCGGCACATTGACGTGGTTATACCAACGCGGCGAAATATACGTGTGTGCGCCTTGAAAAATCAGCAAAACTTCTTGCTCACCAAAACTCTTCCATTGTGGGTTCGCCCTGCTCATGTGACCAAGTATCTTCAATGAGCCATCTGCATTTTCAATCACATGCACTGGGATATGAGTCGCCAGCAACTTTTCCCCATCGTATGACACAATCGCAGGAAAGCCGTTGCTTTTCATAAACTCAATTATTTTTGTTTTATCTTCTTCACGGTAGTATTTTGGAATGTGCATATTGTTTCCTATAAAAATCTAGTTTATAACGCAAAGATCTTCCTCCTCCAAATAGGACACACCTAAATCTCAATCCTTTCCAAACTCTAACTTGTCCTATTTGGGGGAGGTGCTTGCGTAGCAAGCGGAGGGGGTATCTTCTTCACGATAATACTTTGGGATGTGCATATTTACTCCTTGTTATCCCCTTATCATTATTATTTAAATTATTTCTTCATCTTCTTCACAATTGCTTCTATATTCATCTTTAATTCTGGAATATCCTTTTCAACAACAGACCATACCGCATCTGTATCAATCCCAAAATAATGATGAACAAGAATATTTCTCATGCCGATAATATCCGCCCAAGGAACTTCAGAATGGCGTGCTTGAAATTCATCTGACAATGAACGACATGCCTCGCCAATCACCGTAATGTGATTAACCATCCAGTTCTGAATCAGTTCATCCTCTTCAAAGGCACTTTTGCCCTCTGCCACGTACTTTTCAATCCGCTCAATGGCTTCAAGAATATCAAGCAATCTTTCCCGCTCACTTCTCATAAAGGTTGTGCTTCCTTTAACACCTGTGACTTAATTCTTGGTCTCAACCCTGCTTCTGTAACCACATCTACAGGATGATTAAGCAAAGTGTTCAACTCACGCAACATTCTCGCTAAATCCATCAAACTTCTACCCGCTTGCAAGTTCACCAAAAAATCTATATCACTAGTAGAGTCATAATCTCCACGTGCAACAGAGCCAAATATACGCACATTCACCGCGCCATTACGAGAGGCAATCTTTAGGATTTCATTACGATGAACTTTAATTAATGTTTTTGGATCCATATTTCAATTCTAACATAACCAAAATCACTGGAAGAAACACTATAAAACTGAATAGATAATCTTGTGGGGTAGCCACAGAGAATTTTGAGATTTTTTCTCAAAGAACTCAGTGACCTCTGTGGCAAAGAATTTTTTAACCACTCTCATTTATAATCTCCGCCCACATGACCCGTAAACCTCTCACCCTCACCCTGCTCGCCGCATACTTTCACGCCTGCATGGAATGGCTGTTCTTCGTCACCACGCCTTCTTCGCTTTCAACACTCACCCTGCTTGAATCACTCAGCGTGCTATTCATCACAGGCGGAGTCATCGCCTTCGTTCTGGTTCTCCTCTGGCTACTTCTTTACATCCCCGCCAAAAAATGGGAATGGCTCGCCTACCTCCCCGCGGCTTTCATGCTTTCCATCACCGCGCTCATCATGCTCGATAACTTCACCTACACCGTTTTCAACATCGGGGTTGTCTCCGCCTTTGGCGCATGGCGCATTGTCTACATCTCCATCTGGATACTTCTCTTCTATTGGATGTTCCGCTTCACGACCCGCACCCACTTGTGGAAATCCGCCTCAACCCTCGCCTTCAGCTTGCTTGCCATTTCCTCGGCATTGACCTTGCTGACATACTTCTCGCGTGACGTTCCATACCATGCGCTTAATTCTGCCTCAGCACAATCAGGCACACCACGCCCGAACATCATCATCCTCGGCGCGGACGGATTAAATGCTAGCTATCTCTCCGCCTATGGATTCGACGAAGACACAACACCCTTCATTAACGAATTAATCAAAACATCTTTAGTGGCTGAAAATGCTTTCCCGAATGCTTCTAGCACAACCGCCTCTACCACCTCTGTGCTGACTGGCAAAGAACCTGCCGAAATGATGGTCTATCGCTACCCTGATATCCTCAATGGAAATGATTCATTTGAACACTTGCCCGGCATCCTCAAAGACCTCGGCTATCAGACCGCCCAAATTGGCACGCCTTCTTATGTAGACGCTCGTAAAGTAAACCTCATAGATGGCTTTGACATCGTCAATGGGCAGACGATTCACCAACCTGCATTAGACGCGCTCCGTGCAATCTTAGGCAATTCACCCGCCACGTATTTCATTCAACTCGTGAGCCAAAGAGTCAGCGAGCGTTTTCTGCATATCTTCTTTATCAGAGACATGGATAACCCCATTCAACAAGTGCATAACCAAACCGCCCGTTATACCGATGCGCAACGCGTGGATGAAATCATTAACTTACTAGAGACCTCGCCAGAACCGTTGTTTATCTTCTCGCATTTTATGAACACACACGGACCACACTTCGGCTCGGAAGAGAAAGCCGCCGAACCTGAATCATCTGATGACGAAGCAGAGTGGGATGTTGACCTTTATAAAGAAGCGATACTGTCCTTTGACCGTCATGTCGAGACTCTGTATCAATATCTGGCTGAATCAGGTCAGTTAGATAACACCATCCTTGTAATTTATACCGACCATGGCTATCGTTATGTCGTCAATCGGCGCACGCCTTTGATATTTCACTTCCCCAATGGTGAACATGCTGGCACTCGTTCAAACAACGTGCAGGTGATTGATATTCCCGCCACGCTTTTAGATTATGTAGAGATTCCGCAACCTGCTTGGATGACTGGCTCTTCTATATTAACCACTGAGCCTGACCCTCTGCGTGAGATGATCAGCATTACGGCGGGTTCCCCCAGAAAGATTGCCCCGCCTTTTTATCAAATCAAAATTGTGCAGGTGATTGTGTGCCACAGATGGTATTCGTTGAACGTGCAAGAAAATATTTGGAAGAGCGATGAGATTAGCGGACACACCGCGCCGTGTGATGAGTCGCTTTTGCCAAGCGAAGAAGCCATGCGCCAGAAGATTGTGGAGTATTTACGGGGCTATGAGTATGATGTGAGTTTGATTGAATAAAAAAGACTTCCGAAGTTTTAAAAACTTCGGAAGTCTTTTAATGTCTGGGTATCCATTCAGAGGGACGTGTGAAGCGGTTCTTAATCGGGGACGGGGTCGCCGGGGTTTTCTTCGTTCCACATTTCGATTAATTCTTCGCTGGTCTTGCCGATATTTTCACGATTGATGATGTTGCCAGTGAAGATGCCCGCCACGTTCAAAGCGTTTTTCAAGAAACTATCCATGCGGTATTGTGCGTCAAACACACCGGCTAAATCAATGTTGGGGAGCCATGTGCCTAAGCCTTCTACCTTGACTCCGCGCCCGGCGCGTAAGTATTCAATGATGATGTCGCGCAGTTCTTTGATGACCAAATCGGCTGTGCCTTCGTTCAAGCCAGTGGCGCGTGCCAGTTGACGCACGAGTTCTTGTTTTTGAACGGTGTTGCCTGCCTCCACACGCGGACGGTAGGCGTTGATTGCGGCTATTTTAGATGCCATAACGTAATCCTCCTATTTAATACTATGGGGTTGAAATTTGACAATTGGGCTTTCTGTTTGGGTATGCCCTCTGAACACTTTTTATTTTATTGAAAATTAATTGCTAGACAAGATATTTTTCTAGTACCGTAGGGGGATTTTGGTTAATTTCTAGTAAAGAAATTTTGGCGAGATGGCTTGAATCCGCTCTTAAAAAAATGATTCTTTTTTCTTGCCTAGAAATTAAGCGATTCTAGGCAAGAAATGACTCGATTCTTTACTAGAAAACATGGATTTATAGTAAAGAAGTTGTGAATTTATAGTAAAGAAGTTGTGGATTTGTAGTAAAGAAATTGGGGATTTGTAGGCAAGAATTTAATTTTAATAGACCTCCGAGGTTTTAAAAACCTCGGAGGTCTGGTTAGTGTCGTAAGGTGACAGTCACTTTTAAAGTGACTGTCACCTGATTAGGTAAAAAATTAGTTTTGCTATAAAATAAGCTTGATTAAAATAAAAGCGTTAGTAATTTCTTAGAGGATACTATGGCTACATTTCTTGAACAAGCACTCAAAGACGGACATGCCACCTTAAAAGGTGAAGGCAAAAACGAAAAGATTACTTACGTTGCCTTGAACCATACCGAACGTTATAACGACCCCGAAGAAAAAGTACGTGCTGAATTTTGGGCTGAGTTAATTTATCGGTATGGATATGAGGCTGACTGTATTGGTATCGAAGTCGTTGTACCTGACCGAACTCCCTCAGACCGTGCCGATTTAGTGATATTCAAAGATAACACCCGCAAACAACCGTATGCTGTGATTGAATGTAAAAGAGATGGAATCTCTGACCCTGAATTTAACCAAGCTGTAGAACAGGCTTGTGGAAATGGCACTTGGCAAAAATTTCGCGCTAGTTATGTGATGGTAGTCGCAGGCGGGACGAGACGCGCTTTTGACTTTACAGGCAAATATGGCGCACTGGAACGCGAACAAAATATCATCGCTGATATTCCTGCTCAATACGGCAAGCCCGAAGAATTTAAGTATGTAAAAAATGGTGCATTAGATATTAAACCCGTTAGCAAAGAAGAGTTGATTTCTGCGATTAAGAAATGTCATCAATCGTTATGGGAAGGCGGTAGGCGCACTCCACCTGAAGCGTTTGGCGAATTATCAAAGATTATTTTTGTAAAAATCAGTGATGAAAAAAATACCAAACGTGGGCAACCCTATCAATTTCAAATCAAGACGCATGAAAAAAGCGAGAAGTTAGCGGCGCGTATCAAAGCCTTGTATGAAACCCAACGCCAACGTGAACCGAACGTCTTTACAGACACAATCAAAGTAGATGACCCTGTATTAAGAACAGTCGTCTTGCATCTTGAAGGTATTAACTTAAATGCTACCGACCTTGATACCAAAGGCGTGGCATTTGAGCAGTTTATGGATGGCTTCTTCAAAGGTGATTTTGGACAATACTTTACCCCGCGTGAAGTGATTGCCTTTGCGGTTGAAATGCTTGCCCCTAGCCATACCGATATTGTCTTAGACCCTGCTTGTGGTTCGGGCGGTTTCCTTTTATATGCTTTAGATGCTGTGCGTCGTGAAGCCGACGAATATTTTGACCAAGATACCATTCAACACAAATCTCACTGGCACGACTTTGCTCAAAAAAGATTATTTGGGATTGAATTAAACGACTCGATTGCACGAGTTGCTAAGATGAATATGATTGTGCATGATGACGGGCATACCAACGTCATCAGCGTAGATGCTTTACAAGATGTGAAAAAAATTAGGGAAGAAAATAAAGGCTTTGCCTTTAATCATTTCGATATTATTTTAACAAATCCGCCTTTTGGGGCAGTAGTCAAAAAGACTGAAAAAGCATACCTTGATGGCTATGATTTAGATTATGACTGGAAAGACGGTGCAAGAAGTGGCAAGTCGAAAGCATCTGTCAAAACAGAGATTTTATTTTTAGAACGCTGTTATCAATTCTTAAAACCAAACGGACGCATGGCGATTGTATTACCTGATGGCATTCTGACCAATTCTTCTTTACAAAGTGTGCGAGATTGGTTATTAGAGCGCTACCGCTTATTAGCCGTCGTAAGCCTGCCACAATTTGCATTTGCTCACTATGGCGCGGGTGTGAAAGCCAGTTTGGTCTTTTTACAAAAGCGTGAAGCGGACGAAACACCCAATGATGATGAAGCCATTTTTATGGCGATTGCTGAAAACATTGGCTATGATGCCACAGGCAGAAAGACGTTTAAGACATTCAAAGAGCCGAAGATTATCGGTGATACAAAAACAGAATGGCTACGTTGTGACTTGTTCGACATGCAATTTATTTACAAACGCGATTCATTCAACCCTGATAACTGGGTGGAGACCCACAGGCAGGTACTACCCGAAACAGGTTTGATTGCTGAATATCGTAAGTTTACGGAGAACCCCGAACCTTTTTTCGTCTAAGCCCTTCCGCACAGAAGACTTCCGAAGTCTCTTATCACTGTTTTGCCGTGCGGCAGGGCGAAATAATTGGAAGAATAGATTCACCTTTTTATTCTCCAAACAATTCACTTAACCTGACAGGAAAATATCCTATTGCTACTTTGAGAGATTTAAGCAAAAGGATTATTCAACCGACTGAATTTATAAGAGAGTATGTAGAAGATAGCGAGAATGCTATTCCCGTTTTACGCGCGGCAAATGTTGAAGATGGCTATTTAAATACGACTGATGTTGTTTTTATTTCTAAAGAGAGACTAAAAAGCGCAAAAGATTCCTTTATTGAAGCTGGCGATCTTCTTATTACAAGAACGGGCGCGAAGGCTGGGGCGACCTGTGTCGTTCGCCCTTTAGACAAACAATATGTTATTTCTTCTCATTCAATAAGAGTAATCCCAAATAAAGAAAAGGTTATCCCTGAATACTTAGAGTTATTTCTTTTATCGGCTTCTGGTAAATCACAAGTCAACAGATTACTCACTGGTGCAGCTCAAAAACAGTTACAACTAGCCTCAATTGCCACTGTTCAAATTCCCCTGCCACCGCTTGACGTGCAAAAATCTCTCGTCGCCGAGATGGAATCCGCACGGGCTACCCGTCAAGCCAAGTTAGCAGAAGCAGATAATTTACTCAAAGGAATTGATGAATTTGTTCTAAAAGAATTAGATATTAAGTTACCGAAAGAAGAAAAAAGAAATACGTTTGCTGTTAAGTTATCAAAGGTTAAGCAAGGCAGACAGGATGTTACTTATTACAAACCTTATTATGAAAGGTTAGTAAATACATTAAATAAAAGCAAATTCCTAAAAGTATCTCTTGAAAAAATATCACCTGATTTAGTAGGTGGTGCAACGCCAACAAGAGGAGATGCCGAACTTTATGCGGAAGATGGTATCAAGTTTTTACGTATCTTAAATATTGGAGAAAATGAAATTGTCTTAGAAGACTTAAATTATATTAAAGAAGCAGTTCATAACGGGGAACTAAAAAGGTCTCAATTAAAAGAGAATGATGTACTAATGACAATTACAGGACGTGTTGGCACAAGTGCTGTAGTTTCCAAAGATAATCTGCCAGCAAATATAAATCAACATATTGTAAGAATGAGAATCATTCATCAAGAGTGTTTACCTGAATACCTTGCAATTTACTTAAACTCTTCCATTGGGAAAGCATTAAGCAATCGTGGAGTTACTGGTGGAACACGAATTGCATTAGATTACGAAGTAATAAAGAAAATACAAATACCTTTACCACCAAAAGCAATTCAAGAAAAAATTATAAAAGAACTTTATGACTTGCAATCTCAAGCCCGCCAACTTCGTCAACAAGCCGAGAGTCAATGGCAAACGGCTAAAGAGAAGTTTGAGAAGGTGTTACTTGGGTAAATAAAAGTGACAGTCACCTTAAAGGTGACTGTCACTTGGGTCTTCACCTACCAAACTTTTTTCTTCCTTCTTTTAGTGCCTTCTCAATTGCACTATTCCATTCATCCCAATCTTTCAAACCACCGTATTTATCTTCAAGAGAAAATGGTAAACCTGTAATGCGGGCTAGTGTATTGCAAGAATTAAGAAGGTCAATATATCCCTGAGCTGTCACAATCTTTCCTGAAAAAAATTTTATAATTGAAATAAGATTATAAAGTTCCTTTTGTTTCTTACTCAATGCGCGAAAGAATATAATTTCTGATAATTCTGCCAACTCTTTTGTATTATGCTCACTATCCTTAGATAGCTCAACTCTCACTACTCGTGAACCCATTCCAAATGGGTCTCGTCTGTCTTTTGCTCCCATCACCTCTAAGAAGGTTGAAATAAAAAATCTTTTTGAGTTAGCATCCAATTTCTTGATTATATAAAAAAGAAATGTGTCTAAAGATGTATTATCTAGCTCATTAATATTAGTGAGCCCATCTTCACTTTCGTCATTATCTGATTCATCATCTGGCTCCTCATCATCATATATATCTTCACTGCTGTTCATTTTATTATCTCCTTTGTAAAATAGAATATGAAAGTTTATAATAAAAGGTGACAGTCATCTTGAAGATGACTGTCACCTGAGAAATTATCGAGAACCAAAAAGTGACAGTCACCTTAAAGGTGACTGTCACTTGGGTAGATGGAAGGAGAAATTTATGCCCTACGCGAGAAAAGATTTGCTAACATGGCAAGCAGGCATGTATTATCACATCTACAATCGCGGCATCAGCAAGTCTCCCATCTTTCGAGAAGAAGCCAATTATCTTTTTGTGCTTGAAAAAGTAAAAGAATATACAAAAGCCAATCACTTAAGCATGATTGCCTATTGCCTTGAACCAAATCATTATCACTTCTTAACAAGGCAAGATGGTCAAGAACCAGCGGGCAATTTACCTCAATATGTTTTCAATAGTTACGTCAAAGCCTATAATAAGAAATATCAACACAGTGGAACATTGTTTGAAGGACGTTTTCGAGCAAAAGTAATCCAAACGAAAAGTCACTTATTACATTTATGCAGATATATTCACGGAAACCCTGTCAAAGACGGTTTGGTGGCAGACCCTGCACAGTGGCTCTATTCCAATTATTTAGAATGGATTGGCGAAAGAAACGGGTCACTAGTAGATAAAGACTTTATCAAAAGCCAGTTTGCAAATGCAGAAGAATATAAAAAGTTTTTGTTTGCTTACTTAAAATCCCGCCAGTTACCAGATGATGTTAGAAAATTTATTGACGATTTAGAAAAGTGAACCCACAGGTGACAGTCACTTTAGAAGTGACTGTCACCTTTATAAAAAGCTAAACGCTGATAGCTGACCGCTAATCACCACCAACTAGCAACCATCAACTATAATTCCACCCATGAAACGCTACATTCTCCTCACAGTCTTTATCTCAGGTATGACCACACTCGCCGCCGAACTCACCGCCGGGCGACTCATCGGCAACGTCTTCGGCACCAGCAATCTAGTTTGGGCAAGCATTATCGGTCTCATGCTTATCTATTTAACCTTCGGCTACTTTCTCGGTGGCAAATGGGCAGATGCCAACCCAAGTCCGCAAGCCATGTATCGCATCCTTGCTTGGGCGGCGTTCACCGTAGGTCTCGTGCCTTATGTCGCTGTGCCAGTTCTCACCTTCGCCGCTGATGCGTTTGAAGTGTTAAGCGTCGGCATTATGGCTGGTTCTTTTATCGTTGTCTTAGTTTTATTTATTGTCCCCATCACATTGCTAGGCACAATCTCACCCTATGCCATTCGCTTATCCATAGAAGATACCGATAAATCAGGTCAAATCTCAGGGCAGATTTATGCCATCTCAACATTAGGTTCATTCATCGGCACGTTTATCCCAACTCTGATAACCATTCCAACGATTGGAACACGCCTCACCTTTGCCTCCTTCGGCATGTTGCTGTTAATCGTAGCACTCATTGGCTTATACCGTTTTGTTAGTCAAAAAGAAATGCTCAAATATATTTGGATGCCGATTGCATTACTTATCATTGCCATTGTTTTCTCAAACAGCGCATTGAAGAACAGTACGGGGCAAGTGTACGAAACCGAGTCTGCTTATAACTATATTCAAGTGCAACAACAAAATGGTTTTACTTTGTTGCGCCTCAATGATGGTCAAGGTGTGCATTCCATTTATCATCCCGATACAATGTACTTCAACGGACCATGGGAACAATTCTCAGTCGGTCCCTATTTTTATGCAAGCCGTTCGCCTGATGATGTGCAAAGCATGGCAATCATTGGCTTAGCGGCTGGCACGGCCGCACGTCAAGCCACTGCCATTTATGGTGAAGATATTCAAATTGACGGCATTGAAATTGACGACAAAATTGTACAAGTTGGGCGTGATTATTTTGATATGAATTTACCCAATCTAAACGTCATCGTCGGCGATGGCAGATTAGGGTTAGATAGAAGCAATAAACTGTATGACATTATCGCGATTGATGCCTATCGTCCGCCATACATTCCCGCGCACATGACCACACTTGAGTTTTTCACAATCTGCGCCTCTCACTTAACCGAAACAGGTGTGCTGACCCTCAACGTTGGCTCCACCCCCGGCGATAGAAGACTCATTGACGGACTCGCCACCACCATGAGTCAAATCTTCCCTTCCATTCACATCATGGATATTCCCGGCACCCTCAACACTATGATATTCGCAACCAAGCAACCCACCTCACCTGAGAATTTTATTGATAATTTATCAAGGTTCTCACGAGGACCTGGAAGCCCTGGCATAAATCCTTTACTTATTGTAACTATGTCATCAACTTATAATAACCTTGCTGAAGGTTACACCACCACCACCGTCTTCACCGACGACCTCGCCCCCATCGAATGGATCGTCAACAACATGGTCGTCAGCTTTGTCTTACAAGGTGGTCTTGAGTTTTTGCAGTAACAACATCATGTCATTGCGAGGAACTGCTGGTCGAGTGTCGCCGAAGGCGACGTACCGAGACCCAGTTCCGAAGCAATCCCCAACCTTAACTTAATATAATGAGATTGCTTCGTCAGGATGCTTCGCATCCATCCTCGCAACGACATAAAATAATTTATGGAATACGCAAAGTAGATAAAACTTCTTCGCCCAATTTCTTACATTCTTCCCACTCAGATGAATTTGAACTTATTCCAAAAACAGGCAAGCCATACAAATCATATCTATATCCTGAAAAAGATTCAGCATCTAAGTAAAGAAACAATACATAATCTGAAGATGTAGAATCTGGGTAAATTATTGTGTAATCTATATTGCCCAAAGTAACTTTTTCAGATTCATAAGGTTCATAATAGCCCGCAGGGTCCTGAATTCCAATTTTGCAACTAGAAAGTTCTTTTGTTTGCAGATAATTCAATACTGATGTGTTATCAAAGTATTTAGATTTATCTTCCCACTTAGAAGGCTCATAATTCATAATGAGTGGTGGATGAGATAATACAACGAAAACTCCTAAAGGTACCGATGTTGAAGTCAATGTAGAAGTTTCTGCTGGAGCAATGCTCATTTCATTTGAACATGCTTGGATAAACACTAACATTACCCCAACAAGAAATAATAAATTTCGATAAAAATATTTCATATTGCTTACCTTCAGCAAATTCTCGTTTACAATATTAATTAATGAAACATTTTCATATTCTATCTCACATTATATCTTTACTGACCCCGCTCGCCCTCATCGGTCTCGCCTTACGCATTCTATTAACTCCCCTCTTCTACACCATCGAATACAACATGCCCTACTTCCCAGAAGATACCTACGGCTTCACCAAACAAGATAGACTCAAATACGCACCCTATGCAGTCGATTACCTAATCAACAATGAAGACATTTCCTATCTCGGCGACTTAACATTCGAAGATGGCTCTCCGCTCTATAATGAAAGAGAACTCAGTCACATGCAAGATGTCAAAGAAGTCATCACAGGCTCACTAACGGCTTGGTACATCACACTTGCGATTCTCCTAATCCTCCTCATTCTCTTTTATAAAAATAACAATCTTACTGAATACCTAATCGCTTTACAACGCGGTGGCTGGTGGATGATAGGTCTAGCACTATCACTTGCTTTCATTGCAGGCGCCGGCATCTTACTCAATCCAGACATCTTCTGGACCTTCTTCTCAGGTTTTCACGCCATCTTCTTTGAAGGTGACTCGTGGTTGTTTTATTATTCAGATACACTCATTCGCCTCTTCCCCATCCGCTTCTGGCAAGATGCCGTCATCGCCATAGCAATCATTGCATTAGGTGGAGGTTTGTCACTCGCATTAGGGTTGAAGAGATTTACAGAATAAACTTATTCCTATTCACTACTCTACTCACTACTCACTACTTTCTACTTTTCAACCTGTAAACCTTCCAACTTGTAACCCGCAAGCGTGTATAATTCACATAAAGGAATCAACACATGGCAAATAGTTTAGAAAACAAAGTTGCTCTCATCACCGGCGGGTCACGCGGAATTGGTCGCGCCATTGCCTTAGAATTTGCATCACGCGGCGCCGCAGTCGTCGTCAATTACAACAAATCACCTGAGTCGGCTGAAGAAGTCGTCAAACAGATTCAATCCGCAGGTGGCAAAGCCGCTGCGCATCAAGCCGATGTCTCCGATTTCAAACAAGCCGAAGCCCTAGTCAAATTTGCAGTGGATACTTTTGGTGATTTAAGCATCTTAGTCAACAATGCCGGCATTACACGTGACCAATTAATCATGATGATGCCCGAAGCCGATTGGGATGCTGTCATCAATACCAATCTCAAAAGCACGTTTAATTGCTCCAAAGCCGCCGTCAAACACATGATGCGCAAACGAGTTGGGCGCATTATCAACATGGCATCTGTTGCCGGGCAAATGGGCAACCCCGGGCAAACCAATTATTCCGCTTCCAAAGGCGGGCAGATTGCCTTCACCAAAGCCTTAGCGCGTGAAGTTGCCGCACGTAATATCACCGTCAATGCCATTGCGCCGGGCTTTGTAGATACTGAAATTTTAGATGCCATGACTCCCGAAGTGCTTGAAGCGGCATTGAAGTTAGTTCCGCTCGGCAGAAAAGGCAAACCTGAAGAAATCGCCGCCGCCGCCGCATTTCTCGCATCCGATGAAGCCGCCTATATCACTGGTCAAGTACTCGGTGTTGATGGTGGCATGGCGATGATGTAATCTTCATGTCATTGCGAGCCGTTGGTCGAGTAGGGGCGAGGTCTTTTCGCCCTGTATCGAGACCACAGACGAAGCAATCTCATGAAATGATAGGAGAAAAATTATGACCGAACCTGTTGATGGAAAAACAACCGTCTCACCCGAAGTATTAACCACCATTGCGCGTCTATCTGCGCTGGAAGTACAAGGCGTCAGCCGTTTTGCAGAAGTGGCTGGAGGTGTAAACCGCCTCTTCAAACGCGGCGTTGGTGATGGCGTGCGCATCGAAGCGAAAGATAACATCGCCCTAGTAGATTTGCATCTCATCTTAAAACAAGATGTCAACATCCGCGAAGTCAGCCGCAACGTGCAACAAAACGTTACACGCGCTATTAATGAAATTGTCGGCATGGATGTCGGCGAAGTTAACATTCATATTGAAGATATAGATTATTCAGAATGAGCATGAAACCCCGTACCAGAGCGCGCGCCATTGCTCTGCAAGTTTTGTACGAAACTGATTTATCAAATCATCTACCGGGTGATGTGCTTAAAACACGCCTGGCAGAAAACGAGCTTTCAGACGAACATGCCGAGTTTGCCCGTCAAATCATTTTCGGCGTGCGTCCCTTGCGCGAAGAGTTAGATAACGTCATTGCAAAATATGCACCCGAATGGCCCCTCGATCAAATCGCCGCAATTGATAGAAACATCATCCGCATGGCATGTTGGGAGTTTGCCATCTCGCGCGAAACGCCTACAAAAGTTGCCATCAACGAAGCTGTTGAGTTAGCAAAAATCTATGGCTCCGATTCAGCTTCTCGTTTTGTCAATGGCGTACTAGGCACTTTGGTTGAACATGAAAACGAAATTCGGCAAGCCATCAAAAAAGTAGAAGAAACAAAAGTAGAATCATAAATGGAAATTCTCGGCATCGGTATTAACGAACTTATTTTTATTATTATCATTGCATTAATCGTCTTAGGTCCAAAAGATATGCAAAAAGCAGGCAAATCCATCGGCAGGTGGCTTCGCGACTTAACCCAATCCGATGGCTGGAAAGTCTTTCAACGAACATCAAATGAAATCCGCTCTCTGCCTAGAAATTTAATTCGAGATGCCAACACTGAAATCAATGAAATTAACAAAGAGATAAGAAACGCTTCTTCCTTAACTTCAACAGGTTCGGCAAACCCGAAACACAATCGTCAGCCCCAGCCGTATTCTGATAAACCTGTAGCACCGCCGGAAAACAAAATTTCCCCAACCGAAACTGAACCCAAAGAGAGCGAAAGCGACCAACCGAACAATGCGTAATTTCTTTATCAGACTAGGGCAAGACATCCTCGTCTACTTTCGCGTGCTTGTTGCTATCATTACCTTTCCGTTTAAACTAATCTTTACTATTATCGCTTTCCCATTTCGGGCGTTATATCAATTTAATCAATACCTCAATACACAACCGGATGAACGTCCGATTGCAGATGTCTTTTCTGATTTAGCCACCGATAAACAAACCCGTGAAGGTTTATGGCAACAAATCGAAGATTTGCGAATGCACTTGCTTCGTTCGGTCTTGATGTTGACACTCACAGTCATCATCACCTTTTGGTTCGCACAAGAAGTCATGGCATTTCTGGCAGACCCAGTCGGCGGGTTACAAAATTTACAAGCCATTCAAGTCACCGAAGAGATTGGCGTATTCATGCGCGTTTCAATGTCAGTCGGGATTGCAGTAGCATTTCCATACATTGCTTTTGAAGTCTGGTATTTCGCCGCGCCGGGCTTGAAGCCACGCGAAAAGAAATTAGGTCTAATTGGTATTCCACTGGCTACACTTCTTTTCTTAACAGGAATGGCATTTACATTTTATATTTTATTGCCAGCCGCACTTCCCTTTTTAGGTGGCTTTACTGAAATTGCCCAATTCTGGACAGCCAAAGAATATTTTTCTTTCGTCACTGGCTTGATGTTTTGGATTGGCTTGTTCTTTGAGTTTCCACTTGTGATTTATGTATTAACCTCTATGGGTTTGGTCAAACCGCAAATTTTGGCAGAACAATGGAGAGTTGCAATTGTGATTATTGCCATTCTTGCCGCCGCCATCACCCCCACTGTTGACCCTGTCAATATGGGTTTGGTCATGCTTCCGATGACTTTGTTATACTTTATTAGCATTGGCTTGAGTTACATCGCCTACGCCGGGCGCAAACAAGCAGATGCTGAATTGCAAGAAAATGTCGCAGATGATGGATTAGGTTAACCCGTAGTCTGAAGCGTTTTTGAATCAATTTGTAGGGGCATAGCAAAATTAGTTATCAATAAACTGGTTCACTATGCCCGTACACTTTCAGGAGAAGAATATGAATGGGAAATCGAATATCACTCGCCGAATCATCCATGCGGCGCTTATGCTTGCCGTTGTGGGGCAGGCTTGTACGTTTTCATTATTTAATTTACCAACTTTAACGCCAGCCACACCTGTAACGGGCGAAGTAATTCCGACCTCTACACCATACCCTGTAGCACAAACAACTTTTGTAGTCACATTACCTGAGCCGCTTCAACCGAATGAAACACTCGTCATTGCTGTATTGGATGAGGTCACCGGGCTTTCGTTGAATCCTCAACAATATCCAATGACCGCCAGAGATACATTGACATACGCCGCAACTCTTCCGATTGTTTATAACTCAGTTGTTAAGTATCGTTATATCAGGCAAGGACCTGCTTTAGTATTTGAAGATACAAGTTTTGGCACAGCCATTCGCTATCGTATGCATGTTGCCAACGGACCAAGTGAAGTACGCGATATTATTGCAGATTGGGACGATAAAAGTTATACCCGCCCAACAGGTTCAATTTTAGGGCAAATTTATAATGCCGATTCAAATACGCCTGTTCCAAATATTTTGGTTACTGCTGGTGGTGTGCAACATATTACCGATTCTTTAGGACGTTTTGAATTAACGGGTTTACCCACTGGCACACATCAATTGGTTGCTTATAGTTTAGATGGTTTATATATTCCATTTCAACAAGGCGCAGTCGTAGCAAGTGAAGCCCCCACACTTGTAGATGTGCGCATCAAACCCTCACGCTTCGTCAATGTGACGTTTAGAGTCTCTGTGCCAGCCGATACTGTGCCGGGCGTGCCAGTGCGCATTGCGGGGAACATCTTACAATTTGGCAACACCTTTGCGGATTTACCCGGCGGCGTTAGCACTGTAACAAACCGCATGCAAGATATGCAATTGCAAGCCGATGGTCGTTACGCCATCACCGTAGGGTTACCCGTCGGCACTTACATTCAATATAAATATACATTAGGCGATGGTTTTTGGAATGCTGAACACAAAGAAGATGGTTCGTGGATAGTTCGTGAATTTATTGTGCCCGAACAAGATATAACGCTTCAAGACTCCATTGCTACATGGTCTACCACGCGCAATTCAGCCCCGATTCTTTTTGAAACCACAATCCCATCAGTCACACCGCCTGGTGATATTGTTTACATTCAATTTAATACTTTTGGTTGGATGGAACCCATCCCCATGTGGCCCCTCGGCAATAATCGTTGGGCGTATAAATTGTATGGTCCGTTAAATTTTCTAGGTGATTTTTCCTATCGTTATTGCCGCAATGGTCAGTGTGGCAGTGCTGACGACAACCAAACAGTCGGCGAAAATGCAAAAGGGCGAATCGCCTCTACCAGTTTATTGGGGCAAGATATTCAAGATAACATCAGTTCGTGGAAATGGTACGAAAACCCCGAGCCTGTTTCACTCGTCGGCTCAACTATTAATCCACGTGCTGTTGGCTTTGTAGCAGGCGTTGAATATCAATCAACATACCGACCAAATTTTTCATACTTTGCCCCACAAACCTTTGCCAACACAAAAGCCATCGGCTCCAATTTGGCAGTCATCACCCCAAGTTGGACCTACACAAACATTTCACCCTTACGATTTACAACATTGCCCGGTCAAGACCCATTGTGGATTGACTCCGCTATTATGATTTCGCAAGCTCGTAATGCCGGTCTTAATGTAGCCATTTTCCCAACGCCTCACTTCTCAGGGACAACTGATTCAACAACTTCAGCATCTACTACCTTTTGGCTAAATGCCCCACGTGATGCCGCTTGGTGGCAAACATGGTTCACACGCTATCGTGCTTTCGCAGTCAATCACGCAGACCTTGCCACACAAACAGGCGCACAATTCTTAATCCTCGGCGGTGAAGCCGTTACACCTGCTTTACCCGGCGGCACCCTGCCAAATGGTCAGCCATCAAATGTCCCCGCGGATGTTGAAGCGCAATGGAAAGCCATCATCCAAGATGTACGCTCACGATTCAGAGGTCAAGTATTTTGGGCAATGCCGTACACAACATCGAATGTACAAACACCCGTAAGTTTTCTAAAAGATGTAGATGGTGTTTATTTGTTATGGTCTGCTCCACTTACCACAAATCAAACCGCTACAAAAACCGACCTCACGAATGAAGCCGGCAGATTGTTAGATAACGAAATTGCTCCATTGGTTAACTTGTTAGGCAAACCGATTATTCTGGCAGTGGCATATCCATCTGCGGCGGGTGCACCAAGTGGATGTATTTCCAGCGGCACAGGCACTTGCGTTGATTTCGCTTCTTTATCTCAACCCTATGCAGATAATCCATCTGTTAGTTTGAATTTACAAACCCAAGCCGATATTTATGAAGCCATGCTCACGGCAGTCAATGCCCGCCCATGGATTTCAGGTTTTATCAGTCGTGGTTATTTTATGCCTGTCGCTTTGCAAGATAAATCTACATCTATTCACAGCAAACCCGCGGCAGATATTTTATGGTATTGGTATCCACGCTTGTTAGGGGTTGTGCCGTAAGTCAAATCTTTTACATGGAGATTTTATGAAAAAAATCGTTGGTCGCATATTGATAGGTTTATTAATCATTGTTGTCATTGCAGGTTCAGGGGCATTTTATTATTTCAAGAGTTATTTACCAAATACAGTAGCGTTACAATCTTTCCCACAAGTAGATGGGGAAATTCAAGTATCAGGTTTAAATGAAAGAGTGGATATTTATCGAGATTCGATGGGTATTCCACACATTTATGCTACCAACACCTACGATTTATTTTTCGCACAAGGTTATGTTCATGCACAAGACCGCTTCTGGCAAATGGATTTTTGGCGACATGTCGGCGCGGGTGAACTTTCTGAAATGTTTGGCGCGGGTCAATTAGAAACAGATGTGTTCTTGAAAACTTTAGGTTGGGAAAAAACTGCCGAAGCCGAATGGGAAGGACTTGACCCTGCTTCTAAAGCGTTTTTACAAGCCTATGTAGATGGCGTCAATGCTTACATCAAAGATAAAGAGGCAACTGAGTTAAGCCTTGAATATGCAATTTTAGGTTTACCAATTTTGAGTCCTGATTATGTGATTGAAGAATGGACTCCTGTTAATTCATTAACTTGGGGCAAAGCCATGGCGTGGGATTTACGTGGCAATCTCGGTGAAGAACTTGAGCGTGCTGTTTTACTCAAAACATTCACACCTGAACAGCTCCAACAACTTTTTCCTGAATATCCACAAGACCATCCCGTTATTGTCAACAACATTGGTGATGGAAATGCAAATACTCAACCAGGTTTTGCAACAGATTTTGATTATGCTCAACTTCCACTTGACCAAGTGACTTATAACGCTTCATTACTTGACGTTGTACTTGGTGACTGGAACGATGGAATTGGTTCAAACTCTTGGGCAGTTTCTGGCGAACTGACCGATTCGGGAATGCCGTATTTATCAAACGACCCGCATCTTGGGATTCAAATGCCTTCGATTTGGTATCAAATTGGCTTGCATTGTATTCAGGAAAATGATGACTGTCCATTTCAAGTGACAGGTTTTTCATTTGCAGGTGTGCCGGGTGTGGTGATTGGTCACAACGACAAAATTGCTTGGGGCTTTACCAATGTTGGACCCGATGTAATGGATTTATATATTGAAAAAGTGAATCCAGATAACCCGAATCAATATGAGGTCAATGGTGAATGGGTAGATTTTGATTCCTACGAAGAAACAATTTACCCCGTAGGAGGCGAAGCGGTTACCATCACAATTAGAAGCACACGCCATGGACCTGTCATTTCTGATTCGTATTATCCAATCCAAAATGAAGGCGACCCGGATGATGAGGAATTTATTCCATTCAAAGACCGCGCAGGTGTGGAATTGCCAGAAAACTATGTGATTGCATTAAAGTGGACGGCACTAACGCCTTCGACACCATTTGAAGCGATTTGGGGATTCAACAAAGCCGAAAATTGGGAAGAGTTTCGTGAAGCCGCAAAAGATTTTCATGTGCCACCACAAAATCTTTTGTATGCGGACATAGAAGGAAATATTGGTTATCAGATGCCAGGTGATATTCCGATTCGTAAAAATGGCGATGGGACATTGCCCGTACCAGGTTGGACAGATGATTATGAATGGACAGGTTTTATTCCATTTGAGGAATTGCCATACACTTTCAATCCAGAAGAAGGCTATATCCTCACTGCTAATAATCAAGTTCACCCGCGAGATTATCCATATTTTGTGACAGTAGATTGGGATTATGGTTTTCGTGCCAATCGCATTTTGACCATGATTCAAAATCCACCATCAAAAATTGATATTGCTTATTTACAACAAGTGCAAGGCGATTCGTATGATGCAAATGCCGAAGTATTTATTCCAATTATGCAAACTGTTGATTGGCAATTTGCAAAACCAAATGAAGCGATTGCATTTGATACTTTATCGAATTGGGATTATCAAGGACGAATTGACTCAACTTCCGCGGCGGTGTTCAATGCTTTTTGGCGTGCTTTCTTGATAAACACTTTCAATGATGATATGCCTGAAGAAAGATATTATCCTGATGGTGGTTCACGTTGGAATGAAATTATGCGCAACATGG
>DDVH01000022.1:70711-80182 GCA_002345215.1 Anaerolineales bacterium UBA2317 | reverse complement strand
ATGAAAAAATCTTTTTCAGATGGTGTGGCTGAATTAGAAGATATGTTTGGAGATGATGTTTCCGAATGGAATTGGGGTGATATGCACGCTTCCACTTTCCGCAATGGAACGTTGGGTGAATCTGGAATCTTCTTGATTGAAGATTTATTCAATCGTGGACCTTTCCCAACTGGTGGTGGTGAAGCGATTGTCAACGCAACGGGGTGGTCTGTGCGAGATGGTTATGAAACAAACTGGCTTCCATCTATGAGAATGATTGTGGATTTAAGTAATTTAGATAATTCGCAAACAGTCCATACCACTGGGCAATCTGGTCATGCTTATCACCCGCATTATGATGATATGTCTAGTTTATGGGCAAATGTCGAATATTATCCCATGTGGTGGGAACAAGAATCAATTATCAATGATAGTGAGGCGCACTTAATCCTAGTGCCATAATTAAGAAAAAAACTCCGAGGTCTTCAAGACCTCGGAGTTTTCATTTATTAGAAGTAATTTCTTTTTTTCTGCCATAATTCCACCATGCCAAAAACCAAAAGTCAAAATTCCTAAATAATTTGCGGCTAAATCTTTTACTAAAAAACTACGTCCGCGAATAGGAATTTGAGAAAATTCTTCGATTGTAAAAACAATCAGATTGTAAAAGCCAACGCAATCCACTTTAATTTCACGGGATTAACCTAAAATTTTGAGGAACTCGGTAATCGTCCAGCCGCCACCAGCAATGAGAAACGCAAAATAAATCATGGTGACGATATTAGAAATATGACCTAACAAAATAAAACCACCATCTTGTTGCATCATACCGACTGCTAAAAAGATTAAGGCTAACGCAGGCAAGGTGTTGCTAAATGGAATAAACCCAAACGGGAACATCAACAAAATAGCGCCGAGAATAAAAGCTAAGTTCGCAAAGACGGTCATTGTTCCAGCAGTTGTTAAACGGCTAAGGCGATGTGGTTTGCTGATTTTTTCTAAACGATGAAACCAAACCAAAGCCTTCTTAAACCCTTCGCGCAACTTTTCAGCAGATAATTTTCTATCCGCAATAAATTTTGGCAACCATAACTTACGCGAAAATAAACGCGTAATACCAATCAATAAAATTCCTGTTCCAAACACAGTGCTAACACCAGGAATTGAAACTGGAATTAAAAATATCAACGAAAGAATCACTGTCAATAACAACAAACTATCTGCCCCAACAATGTCCATAATTTCCACTAAGGTCACTTCGTTTTCGGGCATTTTTTGGATAATCAATTCAATTTTTTCCCCAAGTGATTCCGCTTGCAATTCATTTTCTTCTTTTTTTGATAAATCAATATGAGACACGTTCTATACTTCCTTTACTTTATTTTTTGAACCGCGCAAGTATACGCCTTTTGACTTAAACCGACAACTTACGAATCACCTACGAATTAACCAATCTCCTAAGATGAGGAAAAGCACGCTTCCAACTACACCTAAACCTGCATCTAACGCGCCGAAAGCATACAAGCCCCAGCCGATTAATCCGCCTGCCCACTCGACTAGAAAAAAACCAGCGACACTTAACCCGATAAATAATAAAAGCCGCCAACCATTGCCTCCACGAATAGCATGGAATATGGTCGCGGTTAATAAAGCAATGATTAATCCAAGTATAAGGCTGGGGATGGTCATTTTTAAGTGTAAGGGCGAGGCATACCACTTTGTGGCACTTTGCCTCGCCCCTACGGGAATTTTATGGATTCAAATGCTTAGCAAAGAAATCTGTAATGGCGTTATAACAGGTGACACGATTTTCGTATTTCAGTACGTCATGTCCTTCATCTTCAAAGATGTGTAATGAAATTGGTTTGCCTTTGGCTTGTAACTCACGCACTAAATCTTCTGATTCTGCTGCAACTACACGCGGGTCATTTCGTCCTTGAATCACCAACATCGGCGCAGACATATTATGCAAATGCGACTTTGGTGAGCGTTGAATCAAGAAATCTTTTTCTTCAGGCTTGGATGGGTCACCTAATGCAATTTTAAAATAAGGCTTCCATGTTTCAGGGATTCGGTCTAAGAAAGTTAGCAAATCATACGGACCAAACATATCGCAAGAAGCTTTCCATAAATCAGGATGCATACCTGCTTGCATCAAAGTCATGTAACCACCATAAGAACGTCCAACAACTGCGGCACGTTTGACATCTAAACGTTTATCTTTTGGCAAAACTTTCGTCATGGCGTGGACATGGTCGAGTCTGTCTTGTCCGCCCCAATCACGGTCAACATGTTTGGTATAGGAAAGTCCATAACCTGTGGAACCACGGACGTTCGGAACAAAGACAGCAAAGCCTTTCAATGTCATAAATTGAATCAATGGCATAGAGAACCATGCAAAGTCTGGGCGCTCTTGTCCTTGCGGACCACCATGAATGTAATACACTACTGGACGCGTGCCTTTAAAACCAAGCTTGGGTGAAGGCAAATATAAACGAGCAGAAACCCGTAGACCGTCGTGTGAGGCGAATGAAGCATCTTCTCCTTTTGATAGTAACGAGTCAGGAATCCCTAAAATCTTTTCATTGGTATGAAGTGATAAATCATTTCTTTGTTTACCTTCAATGGAATAAATTTGTGTAGGAGATGTGGCAGTTGAAAACGAGAATGTGAAAACATCTTCAACATGGTTGTAATCAAGATGTTCAATCATGCCGCTATCAAATGGTTCTCGACCGACCAAAACATATTTGAGATTCATGGTTAACTTCTTTTCATCAAAGATGCCTTCATACGCCCATGAACAACCATCAATGTTGAAGGTGACGAGATAACGATTGTCTTTTAGATGCGCAACATTTTCCATTTCACCCATACCTTTGTGAACAACACCATTTAATTTAATAGGTGAAAGTTCACCAGGCTTTTTGAAATTGATAAAACCCAAACTATAAGTATCTGCGAAAATAGAAGTGGTGACGATGGCACCTTTTTCACTTGGAGAAAATACGCCAGCACCCAAACCATTCAATGGAACTTGCTCACCTTGTTTGCGATTTTCAATTGGTTTGCCGTATAGCAAATTCATTTTGCCATTTGACCATAAATAAAAAACCGAATCACCGACTGAATAACCTGTTCCGATTAAAAGTTGTTTATGATTTTTAGAATGCGCCGCAACACCATAGCCCCATTCACTCTCGGCAATTTTCGTTAACTTACCAGTTTTCAAATCACCAAGATACGTTTCTTGCATCGGTTTATCACGGCGTTCGGCTTGTAAATAGACAAGACCCTTTTCACGGTCGCATTCGCCGAGATGTACGCGATATTTTTCAAAGAAATTGTTGAAAGCAGGTTCAGGGAATCCGCCATCTAATGAAATCATCATCGGCTGATAATTTTCATCGCCGTCTTTATCAATCATCACCAAAATTTTATTTAATTTTGGAAAGACATAAAAAGAATGTCCACCAATGAGATGCGGATTTTGCAAAGCAATGTTGGGCGGCAACAAAGGCTCAGGCACACTGCCGCCATAAAACATGGCATACAAACTCAAATGCCCTGTCAGGTTGCTTAAAAAATAAATTCGTTCTTCGGCATATTGCGGCACAACAAACAAACGAGCAGACATGAGTGATTCAATTCGATAGGTCATTTTGACTCCAGTTTTCAGGGATTTTATCTTCCTCATATTTATCTTTGAAGCAGAGACTACATTCGATTTAGTTAATAAACAGTTCCTTCAAATCGTATTTCAACGTTTAATTGATATGTAAAGGGAAATACATCGTCCTCCTTTTTATTTATTCCTCTTAAAAAAGTAAGCCGTACAACCTCTTTTCCAAACACCTGCTCTGTTAAAGATGATCGCTGTAAGGGAAAAGATGCAAATTCGCTTTCATTAACGGATAAATGTACAAACATAGGTTTACCTGATGAAATACGAATATACCCGTCATAATTAGATTTGTCTGCTAAAGTAACTTTCACTGACACTAAATATATCTCTTCCATATTCAAAACCACATCCGGAAATGGTTCAACTAGCATTTCCGGATCCTCGAAATCGTCAACGGGTTTCCAGATTGGTTTCTCGCGAAAATCTTGAATTACAAGATTATCAAAACTTTTGTACACTTTTATTTACCTCAATTTTATCTAGATAGACCAACATATCAACAATTTTTAATTAGAGTTCTAATTAAACTAATTAGATTATCTAAACAATAATCCCACCACCGATTAACACATCCTCTTGGTAAAAAACTGCGGCTTGACCTGCAGTTGCATCGCGCACAGGCGCATCAAACTTAATCGAAACTTGATTCTGTTCTTCAACAGTCACCCATGCCTTGACTTCTTTGGCTGTATAGCGGATTTTTACATCGGCATAAAATGATTCTTGTGGGGCATTTCCACTCGTCCAATTGACATCACGAACATTTAATTCAGAAATCCCAAGTTGGTCATGTGTAGCGACTATCAAGGTATTGTTTGAAGCGTTTTTCGTCATCACATACAACGGCACAGCGGATTGAACATTTAATCCCTTACGTTGACCAATTGTGTAATTTGCTAATCCATTATGTTGGCCAATTACATTTCCATCAGGCGTGACGATTTCACCCGGTGTAAGAATCTCCGCCGCGTTGCGTTGTAAGAAATTTCGATAATCTTCACCAGCCAAAAAACATAAATCTTGTGAATCTTTTCGGGAGGCAGTTGGCAAACCAAACTTCTCAGCAATGGCGCGAATTTCAGGTTTGGGATAGTCACCCACTGGAAATAAAGCATGTTTGAGTTGTTCTTGTTTCAAGACATGCAAAACGTAGGATTGGTCTTTGGAATGGTCAACTGCACGGAGCAATTCCCGCTTCCCATTTTCCGAATCTCGAATTCTTACATAATGACCTGTCGCCATAAACTCAGCACCCAAAGCCAAAGCATGATTCAATAAAAACGTCCAACGAATTTTTTGATTACACACTAAACACGGATTTGGAGTTTCACCATGAGCATATCCGCTTAAGAAATATTCAACGACAGTTTCGCGGAAAACATCTTTGGCATCAATGACATAAAATGGAATATCTAAAATCCCTGCTACACGACGGGCTTGTGCCATAGAATCAGGTGTACAACAACGATTTGTATCTTCTTTGCCCGGCTCACTCCACAAGCGGAGCATCATACCGGTCACATCGTAGCCTTGCTCTTTGAGCAAAGCCGCCGCAACAGAAGAATCCACGCCGCCAGACATAGCGACGACAACTTTTTGCTTGGTCATAGTCATTCATTATAAACGATAGATTTTATAGTGAAATTGTAAGGACACAGCGGGTTTCGTGGCACCTTTTAGTTCCTCGACCGTCACGCTGTGTCCCTACTTGACCATATACTCCTAATCCATTTATAGTTGACCAAAATTTTCGAAAATCAAGGAATCTTCAATGACAGACATAGTGATACTCAATGCAAAAGTATTTACGAGTGACAAAGAAAATCCGTGGGCGGAGGCGGTAGCAATCAAAGGAAATCGAATTGAGTTTGTAGGAACAAATGAAGATGCAAAGCGATTTACTGAAAGCAATACAAAAGTCATTGATGCGAAAGGTCAAACGTTAACTGCTGGATTCATAGATTCTCATTTCCATCTATTATCAGGTTCAATTTGGGCGGGTAGTGCACAACTTTATGATGTTAAGAATAAAAACGACTTAAAAGAAATTCTTTTAGATTACGCAAACAAAAATAAAACAATCGAATGGGTTGATGGACGTGGAATCAAATATGGAGTTATTTCTACTCGCCAAGAATTAGATGAAATCATTTCAGATGGACCGATTTATATCAATGCTTATGATGGTCACACTTCTTGGGCGAATACAAAAGCGTTGGAAATGGCTGGCATTTTGAAGTCAGGAATTGAAGCGAGTGGCGTTGGAGAAATTGTCCGCGATGAAAGCGGAATCGCTACTGGTGAATTGCGTGAAACCGCCATGGATTTTGTCGAGAATTTAATCCCTGAACCTGATGATGCTCGCAAGCGCGAATTGTTGAAAATGGTAATTCAAAAAATCAACGCCAGTGGTATTACCAGCATCCACAATATGAATGGCGACATGAAAGATTTATTAACCTATGCCGCGTTAGAAGATACAAACGAAATGACTTTACGCGTGTATGTGCCGTATAGCGTTCAGCCAGAAACAACGGCAGAAATGTTAAGTGAAGCCGTTGAAATGGCAAAAGTCAAAGGGGAATATGTGCGTGGTGGTGCCGCAAAATTTTTTATGGATGGCGTTTGGGAATCGTACACCGCATTAAATCTCGAACCGTATGCTGATAATCCAAACGCAAAACCTGATGGCATTTATTCGCTCGAACATTTCACGCGCATGGCGAAAGCCTGTGATGAATTGGGCTTGCAAATTTTTGTCCATTGTTGTGGCGATGGTGCAGTGAGGCGAACGCTTGATGGTTATGAAGCCATTCAAAAGTCAAATGGAAAGCGCGATAGTCGTCATCGTGTCGAACATATCGAAGTGATTCATCCTGATGATTTGCATAGATTTAAAGAGCTAGGAGTCATCGCTTCGATGCAAACGAGTCATGCTCCGCTTCGCAACGACGGGGCAGATGTGTGGCCCCTTCGAGTTGGTGCTCAACGTTGGGCATTGTCTTTCGCATGGCGCACAATCAAAAATGCAGGCGCACATCTTGCCTTCGGCAGTGACTGGACGGTGGCTCCATTTGACCCGATGATCAACCTCAATGCCGCTTTGAATCGTGAATTATGGGATGCAAGTAATCCGAATCAAAATTTAACTTTGGAAGAAGTGATTCTAGGTTATACCTGTGATGCCGCCTATGCGGAATTTATGGAACATGAAAAAGGTCAAATCAAAGCAGGCTATTTAGCAGATTTGGTTTTGTTCTCACATGATTTGTTTGCACTGAATCCAAAAGATATTTTGGATGCCAAAGCCGTGATGACGATTGTGGATGGGAAGATTGTTTTTGAAAACTGAAAGCAAGTTATAATCAATAAAATGACAGCATCTATTCAGGGCTGTCATTTTATTTTGTAAGGACAAAACAGGAAAAATGAATCGACTACAAAACTTCAAGGCGCAAGCTATTATCTTCGATAAAGACGGCACACTGATTGATTTCCATGCGATGTGGGGCAGTTGGGTTGTTTATCTGGCAGATCAACTCACACAAGCCAGCCAAACAAACATTCGTGAACATATCTACCAAGCCATGGGCTACGACGCAAAAACAAAAAAAGTTTTAGCGTATGGCAAAGTTGCCATACGCCCTATGGCAGAACTGTATCAACTCACGATCGAAATTTTAAAATCACTCAACATCAAAAATGCGGAACAAGTAGTGGAAAATAATTGGGTTGTACCAGACCCGGTTTTACTTGCCAAGCCGCTCACCGATTTGGATGTATTGTTTAGCAAGCTACAAAAACATAACATCAAAATCGCTATCGCCACTGCCGATGATTATGCTCCCACGCTTGCCACTTTACAAGCCTTTGATATTGAAGATTACATTTCTGCCTTTATCTGTGCAGATGAAAACATCGCCTCAAAACCTGCGCCAGATATGGTTCTTGAATTATGCAATCGTTTAAGCCTCAGCCCTACTGAAGTCATAGTCATTGGTGACACCGTTGCTGACTTACAAATGGCAAAAGCGGCAGGTGCAGGTTTATGTATTGGGGTGTTGTCAGGTGTGTCCAGTCATAAAGACCTCACACCTTATGCGGACGTTATCCTCGAAAATATAGAAGAATTACATTTATATCTGCAAGAAGCCTACGAACAATCATCTCCTCAAAACAAAACTGATTTCAACCCTGATTTTGCATATTAATTGACGAATGCCCTGTAGAACAGGGCATTCGTTTTCAAGTTACTGCAACCAAACCGCTCTTTCGATTAAGTCAATAAACTCTTCCATTTCATCATCAATATACAAATAATCTTCTAAGCGAGTAGCTACGTTGTACACATCTTCTAAAGAACTATCTTCTGCCCAGTAACTATCTTTTAGAATTTCAGCATATTCAGCAACAATCACTGCACGTTGAAAATATGGGCTAGTCTCACGAAAGTCATTAGCCAATTGATTCACATCATAATCTTGTGAAATCTCAACTACTTGATTTGTATCAGGGTCTTGCCAGCGCATGTAAACAGTTGCAATTCTTCCACGCGCATCAGGATACAACTTCACTTCATATAAAGCGGTAACAGAATGCCCTGCTCCAATTTCACCCGCATCTACAGAATTATCACGGAATTCATCGTCATCAATGGCGCGGTTTTCATAACCCACCAAACGATAACGCATGACCACATCGGTATTAAATTCAACTTGCACTTTGGCATCTAATGCAATCGTTTGCAATGTACCAGTAATTTGGTCAATGAATAATTTTCGCGCTTCACTACGGTCATCCACATAGGCATAAAATCCATCGCCATTATTTGCAAGTTGTTCCATCAACGTGTCGTTGTAATTATCCATGCCAAAACCGACAGTGGTTAACGTGACACCTTCAGCGATGTAATGGTCAATCATTTCAAGGATAGCATTCGCTTCAGTCTGCCCGACATTTGCTACGCCATCCGAACATAAGATTACCCTGTTGATTCCATCTGATTTATAACCTTCCATCGCCATGCGATAACCAAGACGCAGACCTGCTTCGGCATTGGTGGAGCCTTCTGGTCGCAAACTATAAATAGCAGAAAGGATTCTATTTTTATCAGCACCAGATGTCGGCTCAAGCACAACGCGTGCTTCTGAACCATACACAACAATGCTGACAGTATCATCACGGCGTAATTGTTCCACTAACATCTCTAATGACTGTTTCACCAAGCCGAGGCGATTGTCCATGTCCATAGAACCAGAAACATCTATCACGAAGGTCAAAGAGGCGGGTTTTCTATCTTCATCAGAGACTTGATAACCTTGAATCCCAACGCGTAACATATCATATCGTTCTGTTTGAGTGAAAGGCGAAGGACCGCCATCAATATTGATGTTGAATGCTTGATGAGGTGGCGGGCTGGCATATCCCTGCTCAAAATAGTTGATGTATTCTTCAACACGCACGGAATCTGGTGGAGGCAAATTTCCATTATTGATGTAATTTCGCATGACAGTGTAAGAACCTGTATCAACATCTAATGCGAAAGTAGAAAGATTATCATCTTCGGTATCAATAGATGGATTGACACCATAATCTTCAAAAAACATATCATATGGTTCATTAGCACCTGAAGATTGTGTAGCACTTGGGAAATAAAAAGATTCTTCGGCTGGCGCTTCCGTTGCGGCAGGGGCTTCATAGTCATAATACAATGGTGACTCTGTTGCGGCTGCACCTCCCCCACATGCCGCAAGAAATAGCAATAAGAATACTGCACATAAGCCAAAGGCTTTGCGTAAGGTGTTCAT
>DDVH01000022.1:0-70424 GCA_002345215.1 Anaerolineales bacterium UBA2317 | reverse complement strand
ACAGGCGGCGTCCCGTCTGCTTCAAGGATTATTGCATCACGTCATAAGCCCTCCTTTCCAGAGGTGACATATCCCACTCGTTGTCAAGTTTTTTTGTTTAAGACGTATCGTTGTATGGAAAGTTCCCACACTACACGATTGATTCATTGTGACATAAACGAATTGGAAAATCAACTTAAGAAAAGCATAAAATCCCCTACTAGAGAACTATTTTTGTAAATAAAAAATGGCGGATGTTGCATCCGCTTTTTTATTATTCAATTTTTTATGAAGCCATTTTTCATTCACATATCAGTAAGATCATTGGAATCAACTTCAGAACCCTTCAGGAAAACTCTACTAACAGATAAATCATCTTGCATAAAATATTTCTTCCCTACCGATTCGAAAACCTGTTGTCCCATAAAAAGAACGCTCTCAAACACTTCTTTAACAAAACTATCCGTTATAGGTACAAATTCTCCGAGCTTCAAACTTATGTTTTTCCTTCTTTGATATTCGACGCTAACTCGCCCACCATTGTGAGCTACAAGGTTGCGTAATAGTTCACCTTCTTCGATAATAATATTAATAGTGTCAGGTATTACTATATCCAAGGCGAAATCTTTCTTAAGCGTTTCCATTTTTTCTTTAACACTATGTCCTGACTCAAATGCAAGCTTATCCGCCAAATAATTAATTAAGTCATCATAACTACCTGTAGAAATAACAGCATCCCACTCAACCATTTTTTTACGCTTCAAAACATTAGGGTTTTGTTTGCATATAGATCTTATTGAATCAGAAATAAATGATTCAATAAAAGCATAAATTGTTATTAACTGCTGGCTATTACTAAGATTCGAAAAATCAATATCATTAATTGATACCCCAAGTCCATTAAGTGGAACAAGCATGTTTAATGTAGCAGCTACCATTTCTCCATAATCATCAGAATCTTCTAACATGAGTGCAATACCTTTATATTTCCCCTCATCATTACGACCATAAAGTTTATATTCTTGCGAAGGAGTTACCTTTCCGTCCTTAAGTAATTTTGTCATATCATCTAGCGCAATTCTATATGCCTCAACATACTTAGCTAAAGATGTTTTGTACTTATCAGGCAATTCATTTGGATAATCTTTTAATAGTCTTTTTGAAGCTGAGTACACCAGCCAAGATTGATATAAAGAAGCCTGAAAATTATTAGCATATTGTTGATATTCTTCCCAAACAGTCATGACATCAACTCCATTCAAAGAAGCCTGATAGTAATTCGGCTATCAGGCTTCTTTTCTTACTTCAATTTTTCTTCCACAACTTTTGATAACCGACTCAACGCCTCTTTGACGTTTCCACTTGGCAGACTGCCTTGTGCTAAGTTTGGTCTTCCGCCACCTTTTGCGCTGATACCTGTCAGCAAATCTCCAGCCTTGATTCCACGTTTGACTAAGTCTTCCGTCACAACGGCTATCAAAGTTGAACCCGTTGCTAAAACAGCCAAACCATTCTTCGGATATTTCTCACGGAATTTATCTGCTAACATTCGCAGTGTATCAACATTGGCATCAGCAACTTCCATGCCTAATACATTTACATCTTTCACAACTTGAACCGCTGAAAGCTGATTACTAAATGCTGACATCGCTTGTTGATTTCGTAAATTTGCAAGTTCTTTCTTTAATTCAGATACTTCATCTTGCAGTGATTCAACCTTTACAGGAATTTCTTCTAATGAAGATTTCAATGTAGAAGCCGTGTTCTTCAACAATTTGAAACGTTTATTAATCAAATCATAAGCCGCACGCCCAGTCACCGCTTCAATACGGCGGACGTTTGAAGCTACAGAACCTTCACTGGTGATGATGAAAGAACCAACATCAGAGGTTCTATCTAAATGTGTGCCACCACATAATTCGTAAGAATATTTTTTATCAGCTTCAAGAATCGAAATTGTGCGAACAGTCTCACCATATTTTTCACCGAACAAAGCCATCGCACCTTCTTTTTTGGCATCATCTAATGATTTGGTTTCTTTCTTAACAGGCATATCTAACGCAATCGCTTCATTGACCATTCTCTCGACGCGTTCAATTTGTTCAGGAGTCATTGCTACGGGATGATTAAAGTCAAAACGCAAATGAGTCGGCGCAACAAGTGAACCCGCTTGTTTGGCTTGGTCACTCAATACTTCATGCAAAGCTTTGTGAAGCAAATGTGTAGCCGTGTGATTGCGCATAATGTCGTGTCGGCGAATCAAATCTACTTCGGCAGTGGCTTTGTCACCCACTTTGGGATGACCAGAAATCACAACGCCGATATGAACAATCACACCAGCAGAAGCACGACGCATTCCGTTAACTTCTATCTCCCAATCTTTTCCACGAATAAATCCAGTGTCATTTACTTGACCACCAGACTCGATATAAAAACCTGTCTTTGGGAGGATGACTTCAACTTGATCATCCAATTCAGCTGATTCAACCGCTTCACCATTGACAACGATAGTTAATACTTCACCTTCGACTTTTGTACTAGTGTATGGGTCATATTCAACGCCGTCTTTGCCAAGTTTCTTTTTCGCTTGCAAATCTTTCAAAATGTCCGCAAAGAATTCTGCATCTTCACCGCCAAGTTTGCCCATAGCTTTACCACCACCAGAGGCTTTGGCGTGTGCTTCTTTGGCTTCGTTGAAACCTGCTTCATCAATATCTAAATTTTGTTCGCGAGCAATGTCACGAGAGATTTCAAAAGGTAAACCATAAGTGGCGTAAAGGTCAAAGGCTTTGTGACCATCAAGGATTTTTGATTTGGACGACTCAACTTCCACGAGTAGATTCTGTAGATGAGCAGTACCAGCTTCCACCGTGCGGGCGAAGCGGATTTCTTCACGAGTCAAATGCTCAAGAATAGAAGTCTTACTTTTTTCAAGTTCAGGATAAAAATTTCCGTAGTAATTAATCACAGCCTCGGCAACTTTTGCAAGAAACGGCTCGTGCAGATTTATCTTTGTGCCAAAACGCGCGGCGCGGCGGATAATCATGCGGGTGACATAATTGCGACCTGCATTGCCGGGCACGACACCATCGGCGATTAAAAACGCGGCGGAACGAACATGGTCGCAGATAACGCGATACGGCGTGAAATTTGCAAGCATTTCTTTTTCACTCGCGCCTGTGAGATTTCGTAAAACATTTAATGAATCAGTAAACAAATCGGTTTTGTAATTTGAATCAACACCTTGCAAAACGGAAACGATTCTTTCAAAACCCATACCTGTATCCACATGTTTTTGTGGAAGCGGTTCGAGGCGACCATCTTCAAAAAGATTGTATTGAATGAAAACGTTATTCCAAAGTTCGAGATAACGCGTGCATTCACCATTGACTCCGCAGATATGGTCTGTGCCGCGTAAGTTATCGCGTTCTTCACCCAAATCAATATGAATTTCGGAGCATGGACCACACGGACCAAACTCTGCCATTTGCCAAAAATTTTCTTTTCTTCCAAAAAATAAAACATGTTCTGGATTAAAGCCTGGTTGTTTCTTCCAAATATCTGCGGCTTCATCATCTTGTGGGACGTTGCCCTTGTCATCTTTGAAACAAGTTGCATAGAGTTTATCTTTTGGTAAACCCCATACTTCGGTTAATAATTGCCAAGACCATGCAATGGCTTCTTCTTTATAGTAATCACCAAATGACCAGTTGCCGAGCATTTCAAAAAAGGTGTGATGCGTATCATCACGCCCGACATCTTCAAGGTCGTTGTGTTTGCCAGCCACACGCAGACATTTTTGCGAATCGACTACGCGTGAATAAGGATATTTTTCTGTGCCAATAAAGACATCTTTGAATTGCACCATGCCAGAATTTGTAAAAAGCAGGGTCGAATCTCCGCCCGGCACAAGTGACATGGAAGGCACGGCAGTGTGACCATGCTCCACGAAAAAGTCTATAAAGTCTTGGCGGATTTGGTTGCCTGTTAGTTTTTTGCTCATTCGTTCTCCGAAAATTTAAGTTGGGGAATTATACCAAGTGAAGGATAAGTTTGAAATCGATTGGTAATGATATACTTTCAAGAAGACCACTTTAACCCAGAAAATATTATGGATGATTTATATTTAAAAAACAAGGGGTTAGAAGAAGTTTTTAGGTTGCGTGATTTACTAGAAGACTTCGAAGTTATAGCTGGAAAAACACAGCTAATGGTTCTTGTATCAAGACCTTTAGCAGATGAGACGTTAATAGAAAATTTACAAGCCTCTATTATTGCCACTCTTTTGGATCTCAAAAGCATTGATCATGTAAAAAGAACGTATATAAAAAAATATTCTTCAAAGAAGAAGGATAAGGAGAAAAGCAAAAGGATAGATCTTGAATACATTAATGCTTATAAAGCTATCAAAAAGCATATTGAAAAAGAATTCTCTCGATTAGTCACAAATAAAAACGATGAACCTCCTTTAGGGGTGTTTGGAGCATCCATTGTTCTTGAAAGGTTAGTTACTAGCTTTTTTTCAGCTCACCTTTTATATAAACTAGGCAATTCATATGAAGCACATGCAGTTTCAAGATTAATTTTAGAGCAGATAGCATGGGCATATGCCGCACACACACTCGAAGATTTAAATGATATTGAAAAAATTGTTACAACAAAAGCGATATCACAACTCAAGAAAATTGCACCCGAAGCCGGAAAATTATATAATTTTTTAAGTGAAAAAACTCATATTGATTACGATAACCATAGTGAATTTATAACTATTGAGCAAGAGAGAAATGTCATTTTACTTTCTCATCTTGATTATTATGAATATGCCAAAGTTATTCTTAAACTTGCCGATCTATTTGGGATTGTTTGGGAAATCTCGCAATTCAAATATATGAACAAAAGAGAATCTGTAAAGAAGGAGAAAGGTGTTTTTATAGTTAAACAAAATAGACCTTTCTTAAGAATCATCAAGAAACATCTTGACAAGATTGAGAAGATGAGCAAAACATAATCAAACCTTTCTATCAAAGAAACTTTATGAATTTTCTATTCGGTAAAAAGAAGAAATGCAAAATGACCCCTCCCCAACCCTCTCCTAAAGGAGAGGGCTTTTGTTGCGTGATGGATTTGCTCCTCCCCTTCAGGGGGCTGCGAAGCGTGGGAGGGGTAAAATAAAGTCCATGACTAACTTAACTCGTTCAACCCAAATCCTTGTCAATACAAATCTCCAAAAAGCCTTTGATTACGTCTCTGACTTAACCAAACATCCCGAATGGAGTGGTGGAGAATTAAAAATTGAAGCCGTTTCGTCAGAACCGATTCAAGTGGGAAAAAAATATTTGTCCAAAGGTGAAGTGGCGATTCAAAAAGATAGACCGAACACTTTACGAGTTACGGAATATGAATCACCGCATACATTTGGCTTCGTCGCCAATGACCCTGATTTTGGTGACGTTTTCCATACTTTCACATTTGTTCAAAAAGAAAATGGCGTGTTGGTGACAAGAACCATGAAGTTAAATGTAAATCCATTCATAGCGTTTGGATTTACATTTTTTGTGTATCCGCTGATTGGCAACCCTTCCATGAAGAAGGCATTCGCAAATCTCAAAGCGAAATTAGAATCACAGAGGTAAAATATCTTTATGACTCTTCCAACCCACCACCTCAACATCAACGACCCTGATTTTATTGCAAAACCTTATGAGCAATTAAAAACATTGCGAAAAGAAATGCCCGTCTTTCGGGATGAAGTCTGGGATAAAGTTTTCTTCACGCTTCATGCAGATATTTCTTCATTATTAAAAGATAAAAGGCTTGGACGAACCATGCTTCATCGGTATTCACGTGAAGAAATTGGCTGGCCCCCACCAGACCCAAAACTGGCGGGTTGGCGCAGTTATCAAGACAATGTGTTTATGGATATGGAAGGCGAATCACATTCACGTATTCGTTCATTGGTTACAAAAGTTTTCACGCCGAAAAAAGTTGAAAGTTTACGCGCAAAGTTAGAATCAACAACGCATAAATTAATTGATGCAGTTGAAAAAAATGGCAAATGTAATTTTGTCAGTGATATTGCTGAACCTTTGCCTGTCATTATGATTGCTGATTTGCTTGGCATTCCCGAAGAACATCGTGAGATGTTACGTCCATGGTCTGGGGCGATTGTCAAAATGTATGAGCTTGGTTATACCGATGAACAAATCAATGAAGCCAACAAAGCTTCTGTTGATTTTATGAATTTAATCGGCGAACTTGCTAATGAAAGAAGAAAAAATCCACAAGATGATTTGATTACCGATTTAGTTCAAGTAGAAAGTGCTGGCGAAAAATTAACTGAAAACGAAATGCGTGCCACTGCAATTTTTCTTTTGAATGCTGGGCATGAGGCAACGGTCAATGGTTCGGCGCTGGGGTTAATGTCACTGTTTCAGAATCAGAGTCAATTTGAAATCATGAAAGAGGCGGTGCATCAAAATAATCAAGCGTTAATCAAAACGGCGGTTGACGAAATGCTTCGTTATGAAACACCGCTCCCGATGTTTGAGCGTTATGTTTTGGAAGATATGGAAATCAACGGCACGCAACTCAAACGCGGTGAAGAAGTTGGATTATTTTATATCTCTGGCAATCATGATGAAAAACGCTTCGACCGCCCCAGCGAGTTGATTCTGTCGCGTCAAGATAATCCACTCTTGACATTTGGTCTCGGCACACATTATTGTTTAGGTGCTCCATTAGCAAGATTGGAACTACAAGTTTTATTTAGTGTTTTGTTTAAGCGTTTACCAAATTTAGAATCAAATGGTGACGCAGTATTTTCAAAAGGTTTTGTGATTCGTGGTTTAACTGATTTGCCGATTAAGTTTTAATTACGTTATGTCATTACATAAGGAGACTATATGTATACAACCGATATGTACACAGGCGTTCATGCAGAAACCATAACGATGAAAGGCGCGAATGGAGATGAAATCAATGCATATCTTGCGCGACCATTAGGGAAAGGAAAATTTCCTGCGATGGTGTTAGCACATCACATGCCGGGCTGGGATGAATGGTATATGGAAGCGACATTCAAATTTTCGAATCATGGCTTCATTACGATTACACCGAATTTATATTTTCGTTCAGGGCATGGAACGCCGGAAGATGTTGCCGCGAAAGTTCGCGCTGATGGTGGAATTTCCGATGACCAAGCTGTTGGTGATTTAGAAGGCGCGATGAAATATGTTCGCGGATTAGATAACTCCAATGGCAAAGTTGGAATCTTTGGTACTTGTTCTGGTGGACGACATGCGTATTTAGCGGCTTGTCGTGCAAAAGGTTTTGATGCGATTATTGATTGTTGGGGTGGAAATGTAGTGATGGAAAAAACAAATCCAAAAATGCCAGTCTCTCCGCATGAATATACAAAAGATTTATCTTGCCCGATTTTAGGTTTGTTCGGTGAAGAAGATTCAAGCCCGACTCCTGAACAAGTCAAGATTCATGAAGAAGAATTAAAGAAGCATGGCAAGAATTATGAATTTCACATGTACCCGAATGCGGGTCATGGATTCTTTTATTATCATCGCCCGGCTTATCGTCCAGACCAAACTGTGGATGGTTGGAAGAAAATCTTTACGTTTTTAGAAAAACATTTAGGTTAAGAGGTTGATATGTGCACAATGATTACACAATCAGTCAAAATAGATGGCAGTGGAAAACATAACAACGAATGGATTAAATTAGAGCAAGCCAATGTCTCTTTTGACCATCCGTTCCATGCGCCGTATGAACATACACTGAATATTGATTTTGTGAATGAATCTCAACGTGTGGCTGTGGAATTGAGCGAATCCGCGGCGCGGGATTTGGTGCAAACAATTCTTGAGGTTTTGAATCAAGCCGAAGCGGAAGGGCATGTAGAGAAGCAATCTGTTTAAATGAATCGCATTTCTGGAATTTTGGTTCGCGGACATCAAGTGGCTTCTCGCCCATCGAAAGATTATCCATACAGTACCTTAGAAAAACAAAAACCTTATTTCAAAGAACTCGGTTTGGATTTATATCCATATTTCAATGGGACACTAAATATCTCGATTGCTCCACTAACTTTTAAGATGAGGCAACCCGAATTCACCTTTGATAAAGTGGAATGGACAGATTTACATCCACCAGAGACATTTTCTTTCTCACGTTGCAAAGTCATTTTCAAAAGTAAAGAATATGCAGGTTGGGTGTATTATCCACACCCAGAGACGAAGAAAAATCATTTTCAGAATCCATCATTGATTGAAGTAATTGCGCTTGAAATTCCTAATATCCAATATGGCGATTCAGTTGACGTGGAAATTATTGAAGATGAAATTAAAGTCGAAGGTCAAGAAGCAAGTTGACCCTTGATTAAGAAGCGGGTTTTCATCACCCGAACGTGCTATTCAAATCAATATTTATTTTCCGCCGTGTCAGGTACAATTGCGGGGAAAAGGGAACAATGCGAATCGCTTTTATTTCAGACATTCACGGAAATTTCACAGCCCTTGAGGCTGTGCTTGCGGATATTAAGAAGCAAAAAGTTGACCAAATTTTTTGCTTGGGCGATACCGTCAGTTTGGGTCCGCAACCACTTGAAGTGTTAGAAACATTGCATGAAATAAAAAGTATAAATATTAAAGGCAATCACGATGGGGCAATTCTTGAACCAGAAAAAGCCGCGTATTATGAAATTACTGAACATTTAGTTCCAGATTTACATTGGGGACGTGAACGCTTAACCAATGCGGATTATGATTTTATAAAATCATTTCAGGATACGCACGCGTTGACATTTCCAAATGGGATAGAGTTACTCGCGTTTCATGGTTCGCCTCTTGCTACCACCCACCTGATTCAAGCGACTACGGATTCATCTTTGTTGGATACATATTTTGAAGGTCAAAAAGCGACTGTATTAATCGGCGGGCATTCGCACATTCAAATGCACCGACGTTATGGCAATAAATTGATATTGAACTCTGGCAGTGTTGGCAATGCGTTTGTATTTGCTTTTGCGCCAGGCAGACCACCTAGTTTGTTGCCATGGGCTGAGTATGCAATTTTAGAGCAATTAGATAATACGTTTAGTGTAGATTTACGCCGTGTTTATTTTGACATTCCCAAACTGGTGAAGATAATCAAAGAAGGTGATTTACCCGGTAAAGCGTGGTGGTTAAGGCAATATGGGGCGGAGTAAACAGTAAGCAGAAAGCAGAAAGCAGTAGGCAGAAGACAGTAAACGTGGATTTGAAAAGTCCACGTTTTTTGTTTTTATTCGTCATGCTATACTAAAAATAATTGGAGCAGATTATGACCATTACAAAATTTACCCATGCCACCATCATTGACGGAACAGGGGACAAGCCGATTGAAAATGGAATCGTTGTTATCGAAGATGAAAAAATAATTTTTGCGGGAAAGTTTGAAGATTGGAAAGATGAAGAGGGAAAAATATATCAAGAAATGGATTTAACTGGCAAATATATTTTGCCCGGTCTGATTGATTGTCATGTTCACATTGCGGCGGAATGTTTACCTGATAGCACCATGACTGGTCCATGGGGTTGGACTTCACTAATCATGTTGAAACATGCTCAAAATACATTATCCGCAGGTGTGACGACGATTCGTGATGTTGGTGGACGGCATCATCTTGAGTTTTCTTTACGAAAAGCATGGGAAGCAGGTTTATTCGCTACGCCGAGAATGTCATTAGCAGGAAAGTTATTAGCCATCACATCTACTGGCAGTGAATGGTACGACGGTATGTATCGCGAAGCCGATGGCGTAGATGAAGTCCGCAAGGCGGCACGTGAACAACTAAGAGCAGGGGCTGACTTAATTAAAGTTTTAGCCACTGGTGCCGTACTTGCGCCCGGTGAAAAACCCGGCGCCGCTCAATTTGAAATGGAAGAGATTCGTGCCGCTGTAGTAGAAGCAAGAAAGGTCGGGAAAATTGTCGCCGCCCATGCACATGGAATTGAAGGAATCCGCAATGCTGTTGAAGCAGGCGCAAAAACAATTGAACATGGCACATATCTAAATCAAGACCCGAAGATAATGGAAAGAATGGCGAAAGAAAATATTTATCTTGTGCCAACGTTGAAAGCAGGCGTGGATATTATTGAAGGCAACAAACCCGGTATTCCAGATTGGATTATGGAAAAAAGCAAAGAGACTCAAGAGGATGCTTTGTTGTCATTACGAAAAGCATACGAAATGGGAGTCCCAATTGCAATGGGAACAGATGCGGCAACTCCGTATAATTTTCATGGCGAAAATGCGATGGAGCTTCATTACATGGCAAGTGCAGGCATGTCTAACATGGATTGTATTGTCGCGTCTACGAAAAACGCAGCAAAAGCTTTGGGTTGGGAATCAAGAATCGGCACGTTAGAAGCGGGCAAATTAGCAGACTTAATTATCGTGGCGAAAAATCCGCTGGAAGATTTAAAATCACTGGCTGATAGAAAAAATATTGAGTATGTGATGCAAAATGGGAAATTTGTTGCGCGGCAGTTTGCCAGCGATTCGGGAATCCCAGAAGAGTTGATGGCGGGCGCATGGGTATGTTGCGGCTAGTAAAATGTCGCAGGTGTAGAATCAAGCGTCCCGTAGTTTGAGGCGGGATGTCTTAATCGAGTAAAATTAAATCAATGGCTGAGAAAAAATCTAAAGTTTTTATTTCTTATTCGCGCAAAAACAAAGCCTTTGTGCGAAAGTTAAACGCCGCTTTAGATGAAGCCGGGTTAGATGCTTGGGTGGATTGGGACGGCATTCCGTTAACTGTAGATTGGATGGCTGAAATTACAAACAGCATTGTTTCATCAGATGCTTTTTTGTTTGTGATGAGTCCTGATTCGTTAGGTTCTGAATATTGTTTGAAAGAGTTAGAGCTTGCCCTAGAGGGAAATAAAAAAATTATTCCAGTGGTGTATTACGAACCAGCGAAAAGGCAAAAAGTTCATCAAAAGTTAGCTTCGTCAAATTGGGTGTTCATGCGCCCGAAAAAAGAAAAATTTAAAGAGGTTTTGCCAAAGTTAATTGAGGCGATATTTACTGATTTTGATTGGGTTAGCAATCACACACGTTTATCACAACGTGCGGCGGAATGGACTATTAAAGAACGCAATGCCAGTTATTTGTTACAAGGTTCAGATTTAGATGAAGCCGAAAAATGGATGACTGAATCAACAACAAATCAAGACCGTCATGTGACTCCGTTGCAGGCAGAATATATACGTGCGAGTCGTGAAAATGCTATTCGTCGGCAAAGGAATTTTACGCGCACAATTGGTTTGGCAATGGCAGCAACAATTTTGTTATTCATTGCTTCATTGATTCAATGGCAACGTGCTATTGCAAATGCCGAACTAGCACAAGAAAATGCTTTGATCGCCGCCGCGAATGAACGAATTGCCCTTGAACAGCAAGAGCTTGCTGAGCAAAATGCACAACGCGCTTTAGATAATGAAAACTTAGCCAAGTCGCAACGTAGTGCCGCGCAAGCGCTTGCTTTAAGTGAGTTGCCCGGTCAATTAGATACTAGCACTTTGCTGGCACTAGAATCTTTGAATCGTTTTGAATCGAATGAAGCAGAAGATGTCTTACGCAATAACATTAGCAAGATGCCGATTCCAGTGGCTCAATTACAACACACCGATAGAATTTGGAATTTGACACTTTCGAGTGACGGTCAATATTTTATTTCAAGCAGTGCCGATGATACAGCCTGTGTATGGACTTTAAGCGGTGAGCAAAAATATTGTGTGAATCATGCCGATGATGTCACCGATGCATTAACCAATAACGATGGAACTTTGTTAGTCACTGCTGGAAGAGATGGCTTTATCAAGTTTTGGGATTTTGCCACAGGCACGCTTCTATCTGAGTTGAATCTTGAGTCACCCATCTTAGACATTGACATTAACCCGCAAAATACCATGTTAATCGCCGGGCGTGAGGATGAAGTCGTCACGGTCATCAGCCCAACGTTACGCAGAGTGGTATATGATTTTAATTTTGATAACGGTCCAGTAACTGTTGTTAGATTTCATCCCAATGGTGAGTGGTTAAGTTTAGGTACAAAAGAAGGCAGAGTGCGAATTTGGAAAGCGCAAACTAGCTTATTAGAGTCTGGTCCACGCCATGAAGCCGAAGTGTTTAACTTAGCCATCAGTTCAGACGGGAAAACAATGGTATCTGTCAGTGAAGATAGCACAGCCCGCATTGCTCGTGCAGAAACCGGCAGAGAGACACATGTGCTTGAACATCCTGACTGGGTGGAAGATGTTGCTTTTAGCCCGGATAATGCTTGGTTTGTAACTGTGTCGGACGATAAAATTGTACGGGTCTTTGAAACAGCTACAGGCGTAGAAAAGATGCGCATGTATCACAGCAGTTTTGTGCAGAGGGTAAAAATCAGCCCGGATGGCGGATGGATTCTCACAACTGGTTATGACCAAACTGCTCGCATCTGGGATTCGCATACAGGGGCTTTAGTGCTTGAAGCCTCGTTAGATGGAATCGGCTCGGCGTTGTTATTTAGCCAAGATGGCAAACAAGTAATCATTGGTGATAGAAACGGCAATGTAACAATTTGGGATATTTCTAGCTTATATGCTCGCATTGGTTATGTTGAATTTGATGAATTTATTAACCGCGTGCGTTTTGACCCTGCTGGCAATTATGTATTGATTAACCCTGACGACAAATTTATTTGGCAGTTACCCTATAATCAAATTACTAGCATCACACAAGGTGAATCAGGTCGGCAAGTATTTTCAACAGATGATTTAACTTCATTGTTAGAAATCAGCCCTGATTCTAAATGGATTGCCGTTTCAGAAAATTCAGAAGTGAATCGCTCACAAGGTGTTATATTTAAAGTTGAAACAGAAGAAACTTTTATCCTTCCACATACATCAGATTTAACCAGTCTGTCGTTTAACCCAACCAATCAATTCTTAGCCACCACCAATGAAGATAATAACGAAGTATATATTTGGGATGTGGCTACAGGCGCAAAAATAAAAACGATTTCATTTGAAGAAACTGTTTTTACTGCCATATTCAATCCGATTGATTCCACTTTGGTGATTGGCTTAAGCGATAAATTTGTAATCTGGGATTTAACCACCGACCAACAAGTTAACATGTTATTTCATGTCGGCAGAATTCATTTGCTAGCCTTTAATCATGATAGCAGTTTATTAGCCAGTGCCAGTTCCGATGGAAGCGTCAACATTTGGGACATGACCCAAAGCGAAATTACAAATCCTACATATCAATTCCGCCAAGCTGGCAGAGCCAATGCACTTGATTTTAATACCAATAAAAATTGGTTGGCTTCAGCGGGTGAAAATGGTTTTGTATATCTATTTGATTTAGATACAGGCGAAGAAGTGATTCGCATTCCACATGGTGATACAGTCTCAGGTGTAGATTTTTCAACCGATGGCAATTTACTCGCCACCGTTTCACGCAAGACGATTCAATTTTTTGACGTCAACCTGCTTTTGCCAATTTCAAAAGAAGATTTAACTCAAGCCGCTTGCTCGCGCATCACACGCAACCTGACTCCCAGTGAATGGGCGTCCTTCTTCCCGCAAGAACAATACGAAGTGTTGTGTGAAGGTTTGCCGTAGAAAGGATAGAGATGAGCAATTTACTATAAGGTGGGCAAACAAATTTCCACGAAGAAAGAGGCGGACATCTTAAAAACCTTAAAAAAATGTCAATCCACATCAAATTGAAATGGAGTAAAATTAGCCAATCAACTTGATTCCTCAGCAGGAGGCGCAACAACATGTTCGTCACAAAAAACTTATATCAGAACGATGACCAATGGAAAAATACTGCGCTCGGAAATTCAAAAGAAACCATCGGCTCGTGGGGCTGTTTGCTCACATCCGTTACCATGTTGCTGAATGGCATTGGCTATAACGAAACCCCTGTAACCGTCAACGACAAAATGAAAAAGGCTGGCGGTTTTCAGGGGGCGCTTTTTATTCCGAGCGTGTTACCGTATGTGTGGGCAAATTGCGTTTATAAAGATATGCAAAATTGCGAAACCACGCCTGCACCAATTAGTTATATTGATGCCGCCGTAGCCGCTGGCAAACCCGTTATTCTACAAGTGGATTGGAACAAACAAGCGGGTTTACAAACTCATTTTGTTTTAGTAAAAGAAAAAAAGGGCAACGATTATTCTATTTACGACCCGTATAAATATGGTGGCGATGCCCCTGATAAAGAAGTTTTGCTCACCACACGTTATAAATATAATGGCGCAAAACTTGCCACCGAAATCAGTGCTGTGTTGTGGTTTGAAAACTACAGCATTGCTCAACCCGAACCGCCAAAACAAACCAAACTTTCATTGCCTGCTGAAAAATTTGTAGTGTTCGCCGCCGAAGATGATTTAGCCTTACGCGCTGAAGGTTCGGTCACAGGTTATTTATGGAAGCGCCTGATGAAAAATACTGAATTGATTTCGCTTGAAACCAAAGCCCAAGCGCAAGCCAAAGTCGGTAAACAAGGGCAATGGATTCAAGTTCAAGACCCAACTGGTCAACAAGGATTTGTCGCCGCTTGGTATGTATCTGATAAAAAAGTAACCGCCTCTTCCTCAGGGACGCCTGCTACCTCACCTACACCTTCTACTTCGCCCACGCCAAGTACATCTCCATCGCCAAGCAAATCACCATCCCCTGCGCCAGTGCCAGCAGGTGCTTTGGCATTGTATCCCACCACACAAATTACATTACGCAGTAAACCAGTTGTTGCAACTGATAATATCATTCGGTACGTCAATGCCACCGAACAACTCATCAGCCTTGAAACTGCCGAGCAAGCCATTCCAAAAGTCGGCGTTCAAGACCAATGGATTAAAGTAAAAGATTCTACTGGTAAAGAAGGCTTTGTTGCGGCTTGGTTTGTTAAATATGCTGGTGGTTCTACAGCACAAGCCAATAACACAACGCCATCTTCTGGCGCACCTGTCAAAGTGAAAACAACTGCTGAGGCGGTTTCATTGCGCAAGCAACCCCTAGTCAGTGATGCGACTTTAATCAAGCGCGTGCCGATTGGTTATGAGTTTACTATCACCGAAACAGGTGGCGAATCAAAAATAGGTAAAAACGACCAATGGATTAAGGTCAAAGATGCCACAAGTGAAGGTTACATTGCCGCGTGGTTTGTAGCGCGCTAACATAAATATAGGAATCAATACACATGGAAAACCTCAACCATTCCCCTATTTTAGAAGTTGCTTGGAGAAAGTTTGCGCAATACGATGCCACTTCTGTAAAACGCACAGCCGCTTACACCCGCCTACGCCAATGGATTGCCATTTTCGGTCTTTTGGCAACACTCTTTGCTATTCTCACTACAATCTACCCCGAAAGTTTTTCAGAGATTGGTGAATTTATATTGAAGATATTATTAATCTCTTCGCCGATTATTGCTTCTTTGCTAGCGGCATTTGCAAATAAATTTTTTGCCACAGGCGATTGGTTAATTTCAAGAGCTGGCGCAGAAGAAACGCTTAAAGATATTTACATGTATCGAACCATTTTGCAAAAGAATCCAAAACGACGCGAATGGCTTGAAAAAAATCTCACCAAAATTCAACGTTCGGTATATCGTGGCATGAATGGTGAATTGGTGATGGAGGCTTTTAAAGGTGAAGTACCGCCATTACCACGTTTTAATCCTAAATATCCGAACAGTGATTCTGGCTTTCACGATTTAACAGGTGATGAGTATTTTAGCTTCCGCCTTGAAAATGAATTAAATTGGCATATCAAGAAAGTCAATCAAAAACAAAACGAACGCACACGTTTGCAATTGCTTATTTTGGCGTCAGGTGCGGCGGGTGCTATTTTAGCCGCATTAGGTGGACCGTTTACATTATGGGTTGCTTTAGCCGCTTCTTTAACAACCACATTGCTTGGTTGGCAAGAATTAAAAAATCTTGACTTGGTCGTTCGTAATTACAGCAAAGTCATCATGGAATTGACCATTATTTCAGACCATTGGAAAAACCTTGAAGCCGAAGAACGCACCGATACTGAGTTTTACAAAATGGTTAAATCAACCGAAGAAATTTTGTGGAGTCGCAACGTCGAATACATCAAAGCTATGCAAGAGGCATTACAAGAATCTAACTTGGATGAAGAAGCCAGACTGATTAATCGCATCATTGACGAACAGCGCGATGCAGACCGCCGCTTGAAACAATCGTTTGAAGATTCGATTGTAGGCATGGTCACTGAAAAACTAGATGAAGGGCACGAAACATTAAGAGAAACATTTGAAGAAGCCCTCAATAACTTGGCAGAAGAAGCCTCTTCCGAAATTGTGCAAGCCGAACTCGCCGCTATGCGAGAAGCTCTGCAAGAGTTTACTGAAAGAATTGCTGAAAAATTAGGCTTATCTACATCTTTAGAAACAATTGCCGAAGACTATCGTGAAGTGGAAATTAGCGGGCAAACTCCGCAAGGTGTTTTGAATAACTTACTTTCTCGTTACCCAAAAACAAACGAAATCAAAGGATAGTTTGTTTTTGAAGGAGTCACTATGACTGATGTAAATGTCAATATTGTTCCGCCAAAAGATGGAAACAATGGAACCAACACAACGCCTGAATCTGTATCGAATGCTTCACTTGCAGAAGTAAAGCCTGTTGCTGTTCCAGAGAAAAAAGAAGAGACCGAGAAACCTGTATCACTCCCCGCCTCTGTTGCCGAGGTGAAGCCTGTTCCACAAAATGAGACATTAATCAAAGCCCAAAAAGAGTCAAGACAGCTTCATCCCGAAACCCGCCCGCATGCTTTTGTAGTAATGCCTTTCGGAAAAAAGAAAGGCGCGGATAATCAGCCTTATGATTTCAATGTTATCTATCGAACTTTAATCAAGCCTGCACTTGAAGATGCTGGTTTTGAACCATTCCGCGCTGATGAAGAAACTTCCGCAGGTGATATTCTGACGGATATGTTTCAAGAACTTTTATTAGCAGATATGGTGATATGTGATTTAAGTATTGATAATGCCAATGCTTTTTATGAATTGGGTATCAGGCATGCCCTTAGAAAAAGAGGCGTGGTACATATTCAAGCCGGGCGTGCTTATATGCCGTTTGACATCTTCAATGTGCGCACACTTCCGTATCACATCACACCAGAAGGAATCCCCGACCCTGCTTATATCCGCAGTGATATTAGTGCTATCTCGCGCATGGTCAGAGATACATGGGCATCCGATAAAGATGCCGTGCATAGCCCAATTTACAACTTGTTAACTGGCTTGAAAGAGCCCAATCGAAAAAGCCTGCATACTCCGCTGGCAACAGGTTTCTGGCGCGAATATAACGAATGGCGTGAGAAAGTAAATATCGCCCAAAGACAAAAACATATTGGCGATATTCTTTTGCTCACAGAAGAAATTCGCAACCCGCTGATTCGAGAAGAAGCGATTAATGAAGTTGGACGCGCGTTAGCAAACTTAGGTAGAAATGAACTAGCCTTAACGCAATATCGAAAAGGGATTGAAGTTAATTCATCAAACGTAGAATTTCGGCGTGAAGAAGCGTTTCATCTAAATCGTATTGGGCGAGTAGATGAAGCCATTATTAAGATTGAAAATATCCTTGTAGATTTTCCGAACGATAGCAAATCTATCACGTATTTGGGGCGCATTTATAAAGAAATGTGGACTTCCGCTTGGAAACAAATCCGCGATAAAAATAAACGCCTCAAACACGCCTTCGATTCATATCACTGGTTAATAAAGTCTATTGATATTTATATGAAGGGCTTTCAAATTGACTTAAATGATTATTACCCCGGTATTAATGCTTTTACACTTTCTATGATAGTCCTTCACCTTGCTGATAAATTTGGTAAAGGCAAATCCGTAGACCCTGATATTACCCGCATTCGCAAACAAATCGCCAGCCTACGAAATACTTTGGTTTTTGGTTTAGAAAGCAAAATGCAGATTGAATCTGATAAAACAGATTATTGGACGTTAATTTCTTATGCCGAATTGAAACTGCTCACAACCAATGATTTAGACACTATTATTCGGACGTACAGAAAATCTATTACTGCATCAAGACGAAATTTATTTTTCCTGTATTCTTCCTTAGCTCAATTAGAAATTCTAAAAGATTTAGGCATGCGCACGAAATTTGTCAATGCCGCTATTCAATTGATTAGAGAAGAAATTCAACGTGTAGATAGTGGTGACCAACACATTGATTCGGAAGAGAAAAAGAAAAGTAAAGGAAAACAAGTAAATGGTCGTGCCATTTTATTTACTGGCTACATGGTAGATTATAGTGGCAAAGAAAAGAAAACCTTGCCACCTGAGAAAGAGAATGAATTACGCCAAGAGATTCGCAAGAAAATAGAAAAAATGCACCCAACCTCGAATGACCGTGCTTTCTTAAGTGGGCTTTCGGCAGGAAGCGAAATTATCTTTGCTGAAGTGTGCATTGAATTAGGGTTAAAGGTCAAAGCTTATTTACCACTTGCAGAATCTGCTTATGTGCGCGAGTTTATCTCACCTGCTGGAGAAGGCTGGGTAGACCGCTTCTACAAAGTTCGAAATCACCCATTCGTTGATGAAATCAATCATGTAGAAGCATTAGGTCAACCCAAAGAAGGCGATGATTTATATGAGCGCAACAATCGTTGGGCATTGTATTCTGCTATGGGACGTGGTGGCATAGAAAATGTGCGCTTAATTGCAGTTGCCAGCGAAACTGTCAACTCACGTGACCGTGATGTTCGTTTAGCAAGACACATGATTGAACTGATGCGTGACGTAGGTGGTGTGATTGAATTTATCAATCCGTCAAAATATATTTACAATGTGATTGATAATGCACTCGCAAGCCTGATGCAAGAGCCAATTTCTACGCTTAAGCCCTCTGACGCAAAAGCATTGATGAAAAAGATTCATCCGAAAAAATAAAATATCTAGCAACTTTGTAAAGAGACAAAATGAGACTCGTTATTCAACGAGTCTCATTTTGTCTCTTACTTTTTCATTAGGGTAAGCCCAAATTTCTCCACGTATTCCTTTGGCGAGATGAAAATCTCCAGCCCGCACAGTTTCTGGTCCTTCTAATGTTTCAATCGTCACCTTTTGGTCTGCATCACCTTTTGTTACTTCCACAAGTGGTACCAACATTACCACTGCTCTTTTAATGCAAACGCCCGGTTCAGTCATCATGTAAGTTTTATCAAAAATTTCAGGGTCTATGGGCCAAACATCATCAGGAGCATCTATTTCACTGATGAGCATATCTCCTTTTTTAGCGGTAAGGGTTGCCCCCCACGGCGTTTTTACCTCCATCGTTTGCGATTCGTTTGGTCCCGGCAAAAATGGCTTGACCTTCCGTATGGAAGTATTACGATACGGTTTGAAATTCAATGTATCTAAAATAGGGCTATCAGAAGTTAAAACAATCGGCTCGGTCATAAGTTATTTTTGAGTCGATGGAAACCAGCGTTTTATATCTAGGCGATTTCTGAAATATACAATTGCCAACACCGCAAGCCCAATTACATAAACCCACGTTCCTAAATAAGTGAAGGTATAACCTAAATCAACGCCTGCTTCATCAAGCAAAATATCGTAAATAAAATTATCAAATGCGCGGATACCAAATACCAATACGCCTTGAATAATGAAACCTACTATAAAAGTTTTGATATTTGAAAACAAGCCAGTGCGTGAAATTAAACTGCGTACCATAAAAAATGATAAAACAGCAAACAGGAATACACTACCAGCCATTACGCCTAAAAGAAGTGGCACAGATTCTTCATCAAGAATCCCGGTCACACCTGTAAAGAAGAGATAATCAATCACAGCACCGACATTTATAACTGCAATTAGGATAATAAAATATATTAAAGCCGTTATCATGGGCGGGTAAACGGATAATGAACTGACCGGGCGCATTCCTAATGCTTTAAGTAAAGCAGTTGGGTTAGGAAGCAATTGAGATAAACGATTTAATCCTTTCACGCCGGGGCGAAAATCAATCCATTGCACTTTAGATAATTTCGGAGCAAGGTCATTATTCATTTGAATCATAACCGGGAAAACAACTTGTTTTACAGGGTCTGCTTCTGTATTATTTTTGAAGCGCGAGATTAAAGCCATCACCGCTTTTGCACTTTGAATGCTATCGGCTTGCGGGTGACCATATTTCTTGAGCATGGTGCTCATTTCATCTGCAATTTTTGAATCTTGTGGAGCATAATCAATAAAGAATGGCACAGGTTCAGGATTCATAATGTTTGGGTTGTAGGGGTTGGCAAATTTTGGCACGGTTGATTCAGGTTTCCCCCAGCGTTGAAGCGGTGCTGAGCGTAAGACCGCTAGTAAGACCCATGCTAAAAATCCCAGACCAAAGCCGTATGTTAAAGAATCTATCAATTCAGTATTTTCAACATAAACAAATTCACCCATTGCTAAGGCAATCGGCAAAGCCGCCAACGCCGCTTGCACGCGCATAAAATCAAAACTGCGTTTGAAAATTTGATAAGGCAATGGAATTAAAACAAATGGAATAAAAATTGTCCAAAATGTGCCGAGTGAAATCAGTGCAACGATTACGCTTAAGACAATCGTTCCCCAAATTTGCCACGGCATTTTGAAACCCGATTCTGGAGCGAGATGTTCTTCTTGAATTGGTTTTTCTAATTGAGAAAATAATTCGGTCAAGCCTGCTTTATAACTGCCACGAAAATCTACCCATTCAAATTTTTCTAACTCTTTAGGAATATCTACGGCTTCAAATATCAAAAGAATCATGCGCTTCTTCATATCTAAGAAGTGACGCCATTCCAATTCTACATACTGAGATGCTAATGAGGCTTTTGATACAACCAACAAAACTGTATCTGATTCGTTCAAGCCTTTATCAATTTGTTCTTTCCATGGGGAACCGGGAATTAATACGCGATAATCAAGCCAAACATCATAACCTTTTTCTTCTAGTTTGCTTACTAAATCATCTACAAACCCCAACTCACGGCGTGAGTAACTCATAAAAATTTTGCCAGCCATAGCATGCTCCAAAAGAGTAAAATGTTCTAGCACTTCAATTATACTTGAAACAATTTCATTAAGATTTCTGCATTTGCGAGGTAGATATGCGTCATTCTTTTCTAAAACATCTAATTATTATTCTCACACTTATAGTAGTCGTTTCAATTGCTTGTTCGGGGTTTGCACCCGGGCAAGAAGTTGAAACAACTTACCGATATGATAACCTTCCTGATGCAGATGATGACGATGAAACTTCGTTGAGTTATCGCGCCATTTCAAAATGGGGAAAAACCGATATAACGTATTACTTCATCAATGGAACTGAAAAAATAAGCGGCAATACAGAACAGGATTTAGTGCGTGCCGCTTTTGCACTTTGGACAGATGAAACGCCTCTTACTTTTACCGAGACAAATGACCTTGATTTCGCCGACATTCTCATCGGGTGGGCAGAAGGAAATCATGGTGATGGTGATCCATTTGATGGACCGGGTGATGTACTCGCCCATGCTTCTTACCCAAACCCGTATGAAGATAGGCAAGTCTTTTTACATTTTGATAATGCCGAAAGATGGGTCAATAGTGAATCACAAAATGTGGATTTGTTAACCGTCGCCGCACATGAAATTGGTCACAACTTGGGGTTTGACCATAGCAACGACCTAGATGCTTTGATGTATCCATCTTATTTAGGTCCGCATCGCTTTCTTGGTGAAGATGATATTGCTGGCGCACAAGCACTGTATGGGTTGGCATCTCAGCCTGCCCCTTCGCCTGAAGCGCCTCCCGAAGATGCCGCTCCACCACGAAGCCCAAATACAGATTCAGATGGTGATGGAATCTCTGATGAAAATGAAATCCTAAAAACTGGCACAGACCCGAATAAAAGAGATACGGATAATGATGGACTTGGTGATGGTGTTGAAGTTTTATATCGCATGAACCCATTGGATGCCGATATGGATAACGATGGTGTCAATGATGGAGATGAAATTCGGCAAGGAACCAATCCGTTTTTCCCCGACCAAGCCGATGTTTCACCTGAGTTAAATAAAGAAGTGAGTGAATTTTTAACACGCGCCATTCAACTTCAAATACAAGCTTATCGCGATGGAAATGTAAATATCGTTTCATCCATTATGGCTGGAGAAATTTTTGAACAAATGGCAAATGAAATTGATGGATTAAATCAGCAAGGACTTGTGCAAATTTCTGAAATTGATTTTTATAAAAGCTACATTCAAGATATTCGCGTGATAAACAATGAAAATATTGAAGTAGATACTTGCGAAGTATGGTCAACAAAAACATATAACCGCACCAATGCAGAACTTGTACGCATCGCAGAACCTCGTCTCTTGCCACAAACGATTACGATTCAAAAATTAAATCAAGGTTGGTTCATCACGCAAGTTGAATTCTTTGAGGCACCCGCATTTTGTAATGAATAAATTAATCATCATTGTCGGTGCAAGTGGCGTTGGCAAAACCACACTCATGCAAGCCTTATGCAAGCATCATGATTTTGCCGTTGCATACGAACAACATGCTGAAAGACCTTTTCAAACATTGTTCAAGCAAGATACAAAGTATGCACTTGCGAATCAACTGGATTATTTAATTCATAAAGCCGAGCAAGAATTTGAACTTCGACAAAATGATAAGCCTGCTTTGATGGATGGAGGCTTGGACTTAGACTTCTACGGTTTCACACGCCTCTTTCATACGCACAACTGGCTCAGCGACTTAGACTTTGACCTATGCCGACGCTTTTACAATCTCATTCGGGCGCATCAACCTGCACCAGACTTAATTGTTTCTTTATATGCCGACGAAAAAATTATCCACGAAAGATTGGCTTCAAGAGATAGAATCAATATCGCGTCAGGTGATGACGCGAACATGTTGGAAACATTGATCAATGAGTGGTTAGAATCGGTTGACGAGTCAAGGGTTTTGAAGATAGATGTTTCAAAGGAAACTACCGAATATTTACAGAGTATTTCTATTATTCTTGATAAAATAAAATTATGAAGCAAAAAATACTCCACGGACCAAGAGGCGATATCTATTATTGGATTCAAGGTGAAGGTAATATTTCTATTGTATTCACGCATGGGGCTACAATGGATCATCAGATGTTTCAAAGCCAAGTAGAGTTTTTCTCAAAAAGCTATACTGTAATTGTATGGGATGTGCCAGCGCATGGAAAATCCAAACCATATAAAAATTTCTCTTTACAAAACAGCGCGGATGATTTAATTGGAATTTTGAAGCAAGAGAATATAACCAAGGCTCACTTGGTCGGGCAGTCTATGGGCGGGTATATCTCTCAAATCGTAGCATTGAATCACCCTAATCAAGTATCGAGCCTAGTTGCTGTCGATTCCTCACCTATTCAGCCATCCTATTATTCAAGATTAGATAATTGGTTGTTATCAATAACACCTGCGTTATTAATGCTTTATCCGTATAATTATTTAATCAAGACAATTGCCAAAGGGATTGCTATCAAAACACAGGCTGAAAAATACGCTTTAGAAACACTAAAGAAACTAACGAAAAAAGAAATTGCATATATTATGAAAGAGGTCTATAAAGGCTTACAGGAATACAAAGAAGATTTCCTTTTATCAGTACCAACGCTGATTATTTATGGAGAATTAGATCAAGCCGGAAAAGTTCAGCAATATAGCCAACAATGGTCAAAGAATGAAAAGATTGAATTAAGAATTATTACGAACGCTTCGCACAATTCAAATATGGATAATCCAGAAGAATTTAACAGAGTTTTGAACGAGTTTTTGGAAAAGACAATATAAATGGAAAATCTTGACGAGTTAAAACATAAAATCGAGGGCAAACCCAAATATAAATTAGCAAGTGCGAATGTATTTGTCTCCCCGAATGGATTTCATTACGTAGATACGCTTGACGCTGTAACAGAGATTTCCCCCATTATTGATGGTAGTGGATTAACCGACGAGGAAATTAAGTACATTGAAAAATCTTTGCAATCAAATCCTGAAAGAATTGAAAATCAAGTAAATGCAGTCAAACGACACTTAGATATAAAAGACAAACGAGTCTTAGACATCGGCTGTGGTGGCGGATTATTTTTATCTAAGATGAAAGCGGAAGGTGCGAAAGTGATTGGGATTGAGTTGAGCGATTCACGTGCGCATTACGCCAAAACCAAACACGGATTAGACATCACCAAACGCCCGATTGAAGATAATTATTGGGAAAGTTTTGGGAATACATTTGATATTGTAACGCTGTGGGATGTGATTGAGCATGTCAATTATCCACTTGCTACATTGCAACATGCCGTAAAAGTTTTGAAAAAAGGCGGCATTTTATTAATTGACACCCCTTGTCGTGATGCGTTTTATCACCGCTTTGGAGAATTTACTTACAAAATTTCACGCGGAAGATTTCCCACATTTTTGAATGCCATGTATTCTTCCAAACCATTTGGGCATAAGCAAATTTTGTCATTGAGTGAAATGAAAAGATTGTTTGAGTCAGTTGGATTAGAAGTTTTAGAGTTAAAAACCTTTCACGAACTTTCTTTTCCATATTCATTTTATTTGAAAAAGTTTTTTAGGTCTGATTTACTCGTCAAAATTTTGTTACCCCTAGTTCATATTTTCTTCCTGATTTTTCCGATACGAAATAAAATGTTGGCGATTGGGAAGAAAAAGTAAGGGCGAGGTAATCTCGCCCCTACTTTACATCCACCTTCATTATATACACTAGCAAGCGATGCAAAACAAAAAATGGAAACAATAAAACAATGTGAACTAAATTACTTAATCCAAACAACAATGCCACTGAATTTAGTAAATTATCAAAAAATGGGGCAAGATTGTCCAACATCCAAGTTCCAAAACCAGAGAGTATGGCAAGCGTAAACAAAACGCCAATCCAAATGCCTAGCGGAAGCCAAGCATGTCTGTCAGATTCAGAAGGCATCATGGTGCTAGAAACGACAATCGTCAAATAAAACCACAACCAAAAATCTGAAATGGTCGGTAACAACCCCACCCCCATCCAAAACAATTCCACCTGACCATTTTGAAGCACATTCCATAATGTATTTAATTGCAATTGTGCAATTCCAGCATAAGCAATAAACAACGTCCCTGCGATTAATGGTGCCAAGCCAATCAACGAATCGCGGATGAAATCTGTCCGTTCGACCTCCACATAACCCATTTGTAAACGTCCATTTGAGAGCGGTTTTGGAATCACAGAAAATTTCCCTGTTTTCACTCTTAATATTTTTGCCATAAAAAAATGACTAGTCTCATGTAACAACACACCGGGGAAAAACAAAATGGAAAATATGGCTAAGGTCAATTGGATATTGCGGGTGATGAGCAACATCACCACTTGAATTTCACGATGCAAAAGCCGCTGGAGAATCACCAGCGGCAAAAGCATTAAGATAAACCAAATGAACCCAGAAAAAAACACAGGGTGAATTAATTAAGCAGGTGTAATATCAGAAGGAGGCGTTGACTTCCCCGCTGTATTTCGCCAAATGGCACCGCCACCAGCACCCAAGCCTGCCGTCAAGCCAATATTAACAAAACCAACAAAACATGCCATACCCAGTGCTGATAACCAAACTGTTGTTGGGTCTGCCGTAGGTAACCCAAGTAATTCATTAATTTGATATTCAGGATTTTGCATCACCATTGCGTTAATAACAGCGGCTATCATTTGTGCCACAATCCCAAATCCGCCAGCAATGGCTCCCGCATAAGCACCACGCTGAACAACTGTGGCAGAATCTTTTTCAAAGACGCCGTTCAAGTATCCAGCACCAAGACCGGTGACAAGCGGTACACAAAACGCACACAGAGGACTTACTCCTGCTGCGGCAATCAATACAAATAGAAACATTACTGCGCCAGAAATCAACCCTGCTTTTAACATTTTATCAATCTCCTTTTATTTTGCTTGTTTTACAATTTGAATAAAATCATCCACTTTCAAACTAGCACCACCGACTAAGGCGCCATCAATATCAGGTTGTGAGAAAAATTCGTTAGCATTTGCACCTGTCACGGAGCCGCCGTATAAAACGCGAACCGCTTGGGCAGTTGATTCGCCATACAATTCAGCAATGGATTTGCGAATCACATTCTTGATGACATCATTCGCCGCTTCACCTGTGGACGCTTTGCCTGTTCCAATTGCCCACACAGGTTCATACGCCACGACAATGCGTAAAGCATAGTCTGCTTGTAGACCTGCAAGACCAAGTTTTACTTGTTCAGAAACAACTTGCCCCGTTAGGTTTGATTCGTATTGTTCCAACGTCTCACCCACACACACAATCGGAGTCAAATCATATTTTTGGGCGGACAGTAATTTTTTATTTACCAAAGCATCGGTCTCGCCAAAATAAGCACGTCTTTCGGAATGACCAAGAATGACATAATTGCATAATTCTTTAATCATGTTCGGCGCAACTTCACCCGTGAAAGCGCCCTTTTCTTCCCAAAACATATTTTGCGCACCCAAACCAATTTCGGTATTCTTCAAAAGTTCGTGAGCAGTTTGCAAAGAAACAAATGGCGGGCAAACAACTTTTTCAACATTTTTTATTTCATTTAATTTTTCTGCCATCGCAGAAAGTAATTCGCGTGTTTCTACGATGGTTTTATTCATTTTCCAGTTACCTGCAACAAGAGGTGTTCGCATTGTTTTTTTTCCTATGGAATGGTTTGTAGTAATTGATTCGCAAAATCACGAATCCAAGCGGGTGCGCCTAAATCAGATGAAAGTGCAGTGAGAATATCTCTGGCAATTCTTTGATTCCCTGCTTTCAATTCAATTTCGGCTTTGAGCAATGGCACTTCATACATATCAGGTTTATTGTTTTCTGCATTGTTAAGTTGAAGTTTTGCTTCTTCTATATTGCCATTATACAAAGCATATCTTCCACGCGCAATATAACCCAACGGCAAATTAACTGCATCAATACGGTCGAAGAAAACAAACAAAGGCATATCTTTTTGTTCAGAAGCCTTGTACACAGATTCACTTAAACCATCTTTAACTTCTTGCGGTGGGGTTTCATCACGATATGTTTGTACAAGACGTAAATACAAACCTGCGGTAGCAATCCATGCTTCACGTTTTTTATATTCAGCCGTTGCATTCGCAAAAAATTCTCGGTTGGTGGGTCCTGCCAAATTCGCGGCTTGCGTTAATGCTTGCAAGGCTGGCACAGGTTGTCCATCATCCCAAAGAGCTAAAGAAAGCCCTAAATGTGCATTCGGGTCAGCAGGGTTTTGATTCACCAATTCTTGCGCCGCCACAATTGCAGGCGATACATTGGGTTGAGCAGATGCAGGCGGCAAACTTGGCACTGGTGAATTAACAATCGCTGTTGGTTGTGCAAACCACCTGCGAATTAATCCGTTACGATTTGCAAACGCGCCAAGCCCAACACAACCAATAAGCATTAATACAAGTGATACCCATATCCAAGACGAAGACCGCTTCTTGACTACGGGTTGACTTGCTTCTATTCTTTGAGCAGTTGCTTTATCTTGAATTTTTGTATCGCGTTTCAAACTTGCAGGGCGCATGGTAATGGCTGTGCCTTGCATGGGTACACCCGCTTCCGTCCATGCGGCTTTGAAAGCATATACTAAATCTTCTACAGTTTCGTATCTATCTGCTCTATCTTTTGCTAAAGCCTTTAGTAAAACTTTTTGCACAGGCTCTGGCACTTTGGGGTTAATATCCATTGGCAAAGGCAGAGGCGTATAAATATGGTCGTGGATAATAGAAAATGGTGTATCAGCACTAAACGGAACTTGGCCGACAACCATTTCATATAACATGACACCGAACGAATAAATATCTGTCCCTGAGTCTAAATCTTTTTTGCCCATCGCCTGTTCAGGTGAGATGTATTGAGGCGTGCCCATGATCGAATCTGATGAAAGTGTAGATTCTCCTGCTTGGGCAATCCGCGCTAAGCCAAAATCTGCTAAATACATGACCCCTTCGTTTGAAAGCAAAACATTCGACGGTTTTATATCACGATGCAACACGCCTTGTTGATGGGCGTATCCAAGTGCTGAGCCAACAGAAGTCACCACTTGTTCAATTTCTTGCGAACTTAATGCCCCACGTTGAAAACGCGCTTTGAGTGTATCGCCTTCAATGAATTTCATCACCAAATATGGGCGTGACTCGTGTTCTGAATAATCATACACTGGCACAATGTTTGGATGTTCCAATTTTGCAACAACTCTTGCTTCGCGTTGAAAACGAGCCGTGAAAGTAGAATCCTCATTGAAGGCTTGATGCAATGCTTTGACCGCCACATACCTATCTAACGAAGCATGATAGGCTTTGAAAACAGTCGCCATGCCACCCTGCCCCAACTGCTCAATGATTCGATATGGACCTACATTTTCACCAACTTTGAAAGACATTTACAACTCCAATTTGAGATTGAATAATTATAGCCGAGTGAAACAAATTTCGGTTATTTCGAAATGAATTGTGTTCAAATTGAAATAAAAAGAGCAGAAACAAAATGTTTCTGCTCTTAAATCTATTTAAGTTTTTTACTGCCCCGGCAATTCTACATTCACATTTACAATCCCATTTTCTGGGGTAAATGTGACCTTGAAAGGTTGCGAAGTGCCATCACCGCAATTGACATTCCACTCTTCTTGCCATTCACCATTTGCATCTGGTTGTTGTATAACCGTAATGGTTGTTCCTTCCACTGTTGGTATGGAACACTCAGAAATAATCGCAACTAACTGAACTGAGAACCAAGCAGTGAGGCGAGTCTCGTCATCTGCAAGCCCACCGGAAGGGATTTCACCACTTACATCCAAGTCAAAACTAGGGGTAGGTTGATTTGGGTCAAATGGGTCGCCGGGAATTGGGGTTAGAAACTCTTGCGGTATTTCAAACTCTTGAAGGTCTTGGGCGATTCTTTGTGCTTCGAGATAAGTCTGATAACCATAATAACCTGTTACGGCTGTGATTGCACAACAGCAACACAGCACAATCGCAATGACGATACCAATAATTAGGCTGCGATTTGTGCCTGATGCAGGTTGAGATGTTGTATTTTTCTCCATTAAAAAATTCTCCTAAAAATTTGATGACGCGATTATAAAATAGAAAAGGAGCAGAAAGAGTTAACTCTTTCTGCTCCTTTTGTCCTACTGAAAAAATTATTTATCCAACAATGCTGCAACGCCGGGCAGTTCTTTTCCTTCTAAAAATTCTAGCGATGCGCCGCCGCCAGTTGAGACATGAGTCATCTGTTTGGCAACGCCTGCTTTTTTGACAGCACTGGCTGAATCTCCACCACCAATCACTGTGATGGCTTTGGATTCTGCTAACATTTTAGCCAAAGCAAATGTGCCTTCGGCAAATTTTGGCATTTCAAATACACCAACGGGGCCATTCCAGACTATCAACTTGGCTCCGCTTAATTCAGCTTGATATAAACCTATAGTTTTTGGACCAACATCTAACATGCGCCAACCTGCGGGGATTTTATCTACATCTACAGTTTGGGTGTTGGCTTCGGCATCGAATTTATCCGCAATGACTGCATCCATTGGCAGAATTAATTTATCTGCTGATTTGCTCAGGATAGATTTTGCAGTTTCAATCGATTCTTTTTCTACTAAACTATCTTGCATATTCAAGCCTTGAGCGGATAAAAATGTATTTGCCATTCCTCCGCCAATGATTAACTTGTCACATTTTGATAGTAAAGTTTCAACGACAAGAATCTTGTCACTGATTTTTGCTCCGCCGAGAATTGCAATATATGGATGTTCGGGATTCGCAACAGCACGACCAAGATATTCAAGTTCTTGTTCCATCAAAAAGCCAGAGACAGCGGGTAAAAATCCTGCAATGCCTTCTGTAGAAGCATGTGCACGATGGGCTGAGCCAAAGGCATCATTAACGTAGATTTCGCCTAAAGAAGCAAGTCTTTTTGCAAAATCTAAATCATTTTTTTCTTCTTCGGGATGATAGCGTGTATTTTCAAGCATTAGAACTTCTTTTGGTTTTAATGCTTTCGTCAATTTTTCAACTTCATCACCCACGCAATCAGGTGCCATTTGGACGGGACTCTCTAAAAGTGAAGATAATGCCTCCGAAGCGGCACGCAGGCTGAATTCAGAATCAGAAGCGGATTTTGGTCGCCCGAGATGACTCATCAAAATCAATGAAGCATCTTGTTCCAAAATATATTTTATTGTTGGCAATGCGGCGCGGATTCTTTTATCATCTGTCACTTTACCATCTTGCATTGGCACGTTGAAATCCACACGCATTAACACGCGTTTGTTTTTGAGGTCAATATCTTTTACAGTTTTTTTGTTCATAGTTAATAAAGTAAGGACACGGCGATGCCGTGTCCAAATAAATTAAAGAGATTTCGCCATCAATGCAGTTAGGTCAGCAGTGCGGCAAGCATAACCCCATTCATTATCATACCAAGCAACCACTTTGACCAAGTTGCCAATCACCACTGTATCAATTGTGCTAAACACAGATGAAAAATTTGTGCCACGTAAATCGGTGGAGACAAGCGGTTCATCAGTGACATCCAAAATGCCTTTCATGCGACCATTTGCATATTCAAGCATGGCGGCACGAATATCATCAGCACTGGCTTCTTTATTTAAGATGGCAGTGAAATCAACAACTGAAACGGTTGGGGTTGGCACACGGAAAGCCATGCCACCAAATTTTCCTTTGAGTTCTGGAATAACCAAACCAACTGCTTTTGCCGCACCCGTTGCAGATGGCACAATGTTTTGTGCGGCGGCGCGAGCATCACGTAAATCTTTTGCGCCAACATCTTGTAATTTTTGTGAATTGGTATATGCATGAACGGTTGTGAGCAAACCTTTATCAATTCCAAATTTATCGTTTAATACTTTTGCTACAGGAGCCAGACCATTTGTTGTACAAGAAGCGTTTGAAACAATATGATGTTTGGATGAATCATATTTATCATCATTCACGCCCAATACAATCGTAATGTCTTCATTTTTTGCAGGTGCTGAAATAATCACTTTCTTTGCTCCGCCCGATTCAATATGGGCTTTGGCTTTGGTTGCATCGGTGAAAACGCCAGAACATTCCAAAACAATATCCACGCCCATCTCTTTCCACTTAATCATGGCGGGGTCTTTTTCAGCAGAAACTTTTACAGTTTTACCGTCAACTACCAAGTTGCCGTCTTTCGCCTCAACGGTGCCTTCATATTGCCCATAAGTTGAATCATATTTCAACAAATGCGCATTGGTTGGCGAATCAAATAAATCATTGATTGCTACCACTTCAATATCTTTTGCATGTCGTTGTTTGATGGTGCGAAACACCAAACGCCCGATACGTCCAAACCCGTTAATACCAACTTTTACTGCCATTTTATAATCCTCCGAGATTGATTTGCGGATTGAAGTCCGCTGATTTTATTTTTGAGCAGATGAAAATCTGCATAGACTACTTTCAACTTTTTATTTTACTTCTTTATGCCCAATTTGTGGAAAAATTTCCGCGCTTCATTCTTAAGGGGAAAGTTGCTTCTGCTTTAGCGGCATTTTCTCCGCCTTTGAACTTGTCATGCTAAAAGCATGACCTACGAAAGAGGACCTGTTCTCTCATAAAAAATATCCATGATGATTTGAGTTAACTTTCGAGAATCATGCCGCCACGGATGAGATTCTTCAGTCAAGTTGGCTGTGTAAGTGCGCGGATCTTCTAATATTTTTTCATCTGCAATCACAAAACGCGAATCGGATGATAATGTTCCGCTGTAATTATCATTACACAAAATCACATCGAATAAATCTTCGCCGACATGGTCTTGCAAAGCGCGGATGTGGTCATAGCAGGTGAATGAGTCTGTTTCGCCAGATTGGGTAGCGATGTTACAGACATAAATTTTTATCGCGCGGCTGGCATGAATACTGGCAAGTAAATCATGTACTAATAAATTTGGCAAAATACTGGTGTACAAACTGCCAGGTCCTACCACAATAATATCGGCACTTAATAATTCTTTTATTACAGGTGGAAAAGCAGGTGCATCATCTGGTTCAAGCCATACTCGCCTCACTCTACCAGATATAGTAGGGATTTTACTTTCTCCTTCTATACGAACTTCATTAGACGAAAAAGGAAGTTGCATACTTGCGACTAACTTCACGTCATTCAAAGTAGATGGGAGTACTTGTCCATTCACTGAAAGCACACGCCCCGACTCTACAACTGCGGTTTCAAAACTGCCTGTAATATCTGCTAAGGCTGTGATAAATAAATTTCCAAAAGAATGTCCTTCTAATTCTTTGGCACCACTAAAGCGATATTGAAATAATTGAGTTAATCTATCTTCATCATTCGATAATGCCGCTAAACAATTGCGAATATCACCGGGCGGTAAAATTCCAAAACTCTCACGCAATCTTCCAGATGAACCGCCATCATCTGCTACTGTGACGACTGCTGTAAGGTTTGATGTTTCTGTTTTTAATCCACGTAACAAAGTAGCAAGTCCATGCCCGCCACCAATGGCGACAATACGAGGTCCGCGTTTGCGGCGTTGAAAATCTGTCAGCGTATCTACTAAGTCATGCCCTGGTCGAATAAATGGATTCAACAAAGAACGATTCAATTGCAAAATTCCATAAACTACAAGCCAAATCCCAATACCACCAAAAATAATGGCGCGTAATAATCTAGGCAAAAAGCGCAAAGATAAATAATAAAGAATAGTTAATAAGGTTTCGTTTGTAGAATCTGTTCGGTATAAATCAATCAAAATCACAGCAAAGCCTAATCCCAATAATGTAATCCCAAACAAAACGAGAGCAAACCAGCGTTTGATTCTCAAACCGGGTCGTAGCCAGCGGGCAATACTGTGAAAGATTGAAAGCAATTTTTTCATCAATAAAATCATAGCAGTGATGCAAACTTGAGTCAAACGGGCAAATGTGCCGAAAAATAGCCTTACGGTATAATCTGGCACATGACAATGATTGTAGCGATAGATATCGGCGGCACACACATGCGTGCCGCTTCTTACTCACAAGATGAAGTAAAACCAGTTAAGTATCAAAGGATTCGGACTCTTGCTTCTGAGCCCGGTGGATTTGAACGCCTCATTGGCGTGATTGAAGAGGTTTGGCCCCAAGGGGAGACAGTTTCTGCCATTGGAATTGGTTCACCTGGTCCCTTAGACCCGCATACTGGTTTTTTACTAGCACCACCCAATAACCCCCAGTTTCATAACTTTCCGTTAGCACCTAAATTAGCAGAACATTTTGGGGTGAAAGCATTTTTAGATAATGATGCTAATTTAGCAGGTTTAGCAGAATATCGTTTTGGAGCAGGCAAAGGTCATCATCATGTTTTGTATTTGACAGTAAGCACAGGCGTTGGGGGCGGCGTGATTGCTGATGATAAGTTGTTACAAGGTCATCATGGGTTGGCGGCGGAATTAGGTCATATTATTGTTGACCCGAATGGACCGTTATGCAATTGCGGATTTGCAGGTCACTTAGAAGCATATTCATCAGGACCTGCTATAAGTAAGTATGTGCTTGGGGAATTAGAATCAGGCGTAAAGTCAAGTATGAAGCGGGATGTTAATCTAAGTGCCAAAGATATTGCAGAGGCGGCGCATCAAGGCGATGAGCTTGCTATCAAAGCCTTTCAACGTGCTGGAGAATATTTGGGGATTGGTGTTGCAAGCATGCTTCATTCATTTGACCCATCGATTGTTATTTTTGGTGGGGGTGTTTCACAAGTTGGAAATTTATTATTTGATTCGTTTCATAAAAGTTTGAAGGAAAGAGTGTTTCATCCAAGATATTTAGATGGTTTGGTAATTACCAAAGCACAATTAGGTGATGATGCTGGTTTGCTTGGCGCGCGTGCTTTGGCTGAAATGAAATTAAGTTTATAAAAAATTCAAGGAGTATGTATGACCAAGTTTAAGAAAGTAGGACCGAAAGCTCATGCCATGATTGAACGTGATAAGAAAGTGATTTCACCTTCTTATCCGCGAGATTATCCATTTGTGATGGATTATGGCAAAGGTTCGGAAGTGTGGGATGTTGATGGAAATCGTTATTTAGATTTTATGGGTGGGATTGCAGTGGTTTCAACGGGGTATTCGCACCCACAAGTTGTAAAAGCGATTCAAGAGCAAGCAGAAAAATTTATTCACATTTCATCTGATTTTTATCATGAGAATTGGGTTCGGCTAGGCGAAAGATTAAATGACATTGCACCTTTCAAAGAAGATGCGCTTTCATTTATGACGAATTCAGGTACCGAAGCAGTGGAAGCGGCTATCAAACTGGCACGTTATAAAACGAAACGCGCAAACTTTATCGGTTTCACGGGTGCATTTCATGGCAGAACGATGGGTGCTGTTACCTTTACTGCTAGCAAAGCAAAATATAAAAATGGATTTTATCCTTTGATGAATGGCGTAACGCATGCACCATTTCCAAATCCGTATCGTCCCATTCTTGAACGTAAAAAAGGTGAGGATTACGGCGAAGCAGTCGTTCGCTACATTGAAGAAGAAATTTTGGCACAAACATTACCGCCCAATGAAGTGGCAGGTGTTTTGGTTGAGACCATTCAAGGTGAAGGTGGTTATATCGTTCCGCCAGATGGGTTTTATCCAGCCTTACGAAAATTATGTGATAAACATGGCATTCTTCTAATTTTAGATGAAGTGCAAAGTGGTATGGGACGCACTGGGAAGTGGTGGGCAATTGAACATTTCGGTGTTGAGCCAGATATTATCACCTCAGCAAAAGGCATTGCATCAGGTATGCCGCTTGGCGCATGTATTGCCAGAAAATCTGTGATGACTTGGGAAAACGGCACGCATGGAAATACATATGGTGGTAATCCGATTTCATGCGCGGCTTCTTTGGCAACGATTGATTTGATTGAAAAACAATATATGCAAAACGCAAAAGAAGTTGGCGAATACGCGATGGATGCTTTGGAAGAAATCAAAGCACGTCACCCCAGCATTGGTGAAGTACGTGGCAAAGGCTTGATGATTGGCGTGGAGTTAGTCAAAAATCGTGAGACGAAAGAACCCGCAAAGGAATTAACGCATCGTTTAACTGACCTAGCATTTGAGCGCGGACTTTTGACATTATCTTGCGGACAGAGTGTGATTCGCATCGCTCCGCCGTTATCCATTAGCAAAAGTGAAATTGATGAAGGCTTGAGAATCTTCGAAGATGCCTTGACTGCGGCGGAAAAAGGGAATTAGTAATTGGTGATTTGAAAAGACTTTTGAGTAAAACTCAAAAGTCTTTTTTGTTAGTTATCTACTTGATTGTCATCACCAATCACAATGTTTGAACCTGAGACGTTGCCATGAATGTTGATGATGTTTCCGCCTGATGGTTTCGGATTTGATTTTCTTTTCTTTGGTGCAGGCTTCTTGATTGCGGGTGCTGGTTTGCCATCTACTGATAAGGGATTGGCATTGACTTGATTGGCACGTAGATTCAAACTTTTGATTAGTCTATCCATGCCGTTATCAGCGAACAAATCTACCCATTGATAGGATTTTAATTTGTAGGGCAGGTCACATTCTTCAAGGCGGGCCGGGATTAAGAAAATGCGTCCCTCTGGCATCTCAAGTGCCATGTCAAGTGCGAGGCGCATTTCTTTTTGAACATAACCTTCTTTGCTCACCGATTTTTTGGAGAGGCACAATAAAATTACGTCGGCTTCATCTAAACCTTTGTGAATTTCGAAGTTCCAATCTTGCCCGGGTAATAATTTTTCTTGGTCGTACCAAACATCTGCACCTTGTGTATGTAGAAAGGAATAGATTTTTCCTACTTGTGCTCTATCACCTGATGCGTAGGATAAAAATATTTTTAACGGTTTGGTTGCCATGTTTTAATTATAAGCCCAAAATAAAAGACGGCGTTGTTCTAACGCCATCTTTTATTTTTAACGTAGTTTTTCTGAATTGAAGTACGTGTTGACTTCTTCTGTTTTTACTAAGACCGCCCGCACAGCAACACGGCTGGAGTATGTGTCTGTAGTTTCGTTATAGTTTTTGCAAGTGAGCAAGGTCAGCCATGCGTCATCTTCATGTTGTAAGACGCTTGTGTTATACGGGCTGATTGTTCGGTTTTGGCGAACTTCATACGTATATTTTGTGCCATACGCATAGACGATGATTTCGTCTCCCCAAGACAGTTGATTAAGGGTTGCAAACGGACCCGCTGTACCATCGGCTAAAGTAACGTGACCTGTTAAGGCACTATTGCCTTGCCAACTTGGGAAGGCGGTTCCTTCTAGCCAACCAGCTTGTTGAGAAAGCCATGAAACATCCCATTCACCATCTACTATTGGAACACCTGTTACTGGAATACTAATGTTGAGGCTTGGGATTTCAAGCCAGACACTGGTATCAGCATATTCTTTTTCGCTTGGCTGTTCTGGTAGAACTGTGGTGACATGAGGTGCAAAACCTGTAACAGGAATTAGGAAAGGCAGGACAACAGGATTTGTACCGCCACCACCTCCGCCACCAGTAGCAGGTGCATTAATTGTTACGTTATCTGAAACGCCATAAACATTCACTGGGTCAAGCGGGTCGTACCAGCGTTCTGTTGATGTAACATTAAATGCAGATAGTTGAACTGGAAGCCCATTAATTTGAGGGTCAATGGGGAGTGATGTCCATGCAACAGAGGCTTCGTTGATTGCTGGCGTGCCTACCAAGATGGCATTAAATGTAATTGTTGAAGTTTGCCCTAATGGGAAAACTGCCCATTCAAAAATCAAGTCGGTTGTGGTATTGCCAGGGTTGCAATATGTTGCGGCGGGGGTATCTGGCGCAAGCCCGGCGGTATATGTTACAGAGCATTGGACGTATTCCAGTGTTGCGGGTAAAAAGTCAGAGACAACTACATCAAAGGCATCCGTTTGGCTTTGTGGAACGGTATGGTCAATGACTAATGTAAATTGAATCGGTGTACCAATCGGTACGTTTTGTGTAGGTGTGGCAGATTTATCAATGGCTAAATCTGGTTCAACAATTTCAACATTAGAAGAACTCGTTGAGAACGAGCCGCCTGCCCATGCCCATGTGACGTTATTATTTAATTGAATACCATCTTGATTTTCAATGACATCCAAAACAATGGCTCGGTATTGAATTACGATTTGTTGAGAAGGTGTAGTAACTGTAATTGGAGAAGATAAAGTAAATACAATTTGTCTGCCATCATCCGCAGGGTTAACAGATGTGCCCACTGCTGGGGTAACTGCCGGTGGGCAAGCAGAGGCAGTTTCATCTGCACCTTGCACGAAAACAGATATACATTCTACAAATGCTAGACCTAAATCTAATTGGTCTGTAATGGTTGTGTTGTTAAATGTTGAACCAACGGGTAGGTCAATTACGACTTCATACGTAACGATTTCACCAATAGCAACATCATTACCAATAGTGTGCGGTTCATTTGTATCAATAATGGATTTGGCAATGACTGGATTTGCTATGAAACCAAAGTCTACGGTTGGGTTAGATGTGGTGCCATTGGCATTAGAAACAGTGTTATTGTTTGATGCACCAGTATTTCCGGGTGTTAGTGTAACTGTTCCGCTTGAAACCTGACCATTTCCCGTGCCAATACCATTATCATTGTTATCTATATTTCCATCAGGGTCGGTTGTATCAACAGGGTTGGATGTATCTACTGTGCTGGAATAACCAACAGGCGGGTTCACACGTACAATGTAATCACCAGCAGGCAAGCCGCTGAATAAATAAGTTCCACCTGCGCCAGTAGTTACACCACCGGGAGCATCATCGGCGGTGCCTAAAATTCCATCAGGTCCTACATTGATTTCAGTGCCGTTGCTTGAATATAGTTGAACAGTTGCACCGGGAAGTGGTGTATCTGTTCCTGCATCGTAATCGCCATCTGCATTAACATCAATAAAGACGATGTTGCCAAGTGTTTGACGATAGAAACCAAAATCTACAGTGAGGTTACTTTGATTATTGACCGCTTCGCCCGGCGGGTTAGGTGATTCTATATCCGATTCATTTATCGGTTCTGACGGAGTAGTGTCTAAAGTGACGGCTTGGCTAATCACTGCACCGACAAAACTGGGCAAGGTTGAGCGTGTTCCGTTATCTTCACTGTCTATATTGTTATCTGGGTCTGGAGCAGCAGTTTCGTTGATTGCACCAGTGGCATCAAGTGTAGTTCCACTGCTCCAATAGCCGGCAAGAGGGTCCCCACTTAGGAATTGAGAAGCGGGAATCACAACCACATAATCGCCAGCGGGTAAATTATCAAAACGATAATAGCCACCATTGGCAGTTGTATCTGTGGCAAGGACGGCACCCGTAGGATTGCCACTTGCATCTGCGGCGTAAAGCTGTACGGTTACACCATTCACACCAGCCTCAGTACCAAAATCAATTTGACTATTGTTGTCGGTATCAAACCAAATGCGATTGCCTAAACTATAAATTGGGGTGACGAAGCCAAAGTCAACGGTTAGGTCAGTGGTGGTGCCGTTTGCATTATCAACAGTAACATTGGCGGCGACTTCACCTGCTTCCATCGTTAGTACGCCACTGCTTACTGTACCTGTAGATGTGCCAATGCCATTATCATCATTATCTACATTTGAGTCGGGGTCATTTGTGCCGGCAGTATCTAAGGTGCTGGAGATTAATCCATTAGGAGGTGTGACTTCGACAATGTAATTGCCTTCTGGTAAACCACTGAAACCATAATTACCATTTACATCAGAATAGACACCACCATCACCATCATCGGCGTTGCCTTGAATGCCATCAGGTCCCCAGCCATCATCTTCAGTGCCGGGGATGCCGTCAAAGCCTGTGATGATTTCTGTAGTCCCATTTTCAGCAAATAATTGTACAAGCGCATTGAAGAGTGGTGCATCTGTACCTGCATTATAAAAACCATTGGAGTTTATGTCTGAATAGATTAAGTTTCCAAAGTTGACTTGATAAAACCCAAAATCAACCGTCATGTTGGCGCGGTTATCGTCTGTTCCTTGCCCGCTGGTTTCAAGGTCTGTTTCGCCAGTGGGTTCGCTGTTACCAGGTCCTAATGTGACTGCTGTTGCGGCAACATAGTTAATAGTGTCGCCTGTAAAAGTGGTCTGTCCATTATCATCACTATCAACATCGTTATCTGGGTCGTTGGCAGTGGAGTCGCTAATGGCTCCATTGGCGGCAATCGATGTGCCACTGCTCCAATAACCTGATAATGGGTCACCTGCAACAGTATCGCCTCCGCCAGTATCGCGGAAGTTATCTGATGCAATGACGACAACATAATTGCCTGCATCCAGTCCATCAAAACGATAATGACCATTTGCATCAGTTGTATCAAATGATAAGAAAGTATCACCAGCATCAAAGATGCCATTGCCATTATCTACATATAACTCAACACGAACACCACTAATGCCTTGTTCACCGGCGTCAATCGCACTGTTGTTATTCGTATCGTACCAAACACGATTACCTAAACTGTATCCAAGCACAAAGCCAAAATCTACAGTTGGATCAGATGTTGTCCCGTTGGAATTGTTGACCGTGATATTTGGAGCAACTTCCCCGGCATCTACTGTGAGCACACCGCTTCTTACCTGACCTCCACCTGTTCCTATACCGTTATCATTGTTATTGGTGTTGACATCTGGATTTAATGTGTCGGCATTATCAGCAGTATCTACTGTGCTGGTATATTGTGCAGTTGGTGTAACACCAACTACATAATCACCTTCTGGTAAACCGCTAAATGAATAAAGACCTGTTCCAGTAGTGATAACACCACCTGTACCATCATCGGTATTGCCTTGTATGCCATCAGGTCCCCAACCATCATCTGCTGTGCCGGGGATGCCATCTGCGCCAGTGATGATTTCTGTCAAAGTAGTGCCAGTTGCATCGCTTGCATACAATTGAACTAATGCACCGGCTAGAGGTGTATCCCCTGCATTAAATGCACCGCTATTATCATTATCTACAAATACTAAATCACCAATTTCGGCGCGATAAAATCCAAAGTCAACTGTCATGTTGGCTTGGGCGTCGGGTTCGCCTTGTCCGCCGGATAAATCTGTCTCGTTAAGTGGTTCATCTGCGGCTGGACCAAGTGTCACTGCGTTTGAGGCGACATAGTTCAATGTGTTCCCTGTGAAATTGCTTATGCCGTTTTCATCACTATCATCTACATCTGTATCAACATCATTTGCAGTTGTGTCACTAATGACACCTGCGCTATTCATTGAAGTATTACTGCTCCAATATCCCGCAAGCGGATTGCCCGGAACTGTATCTCCGACTACATCGCGGAAGTTATCATCCGGTAAAACAACAATATATTCTCCGGGAGGTAAATTGTCGAAGCGATAATATCCGCCAGAAGCAGTTGTTGTTGAAGACAGTAAAGTATCACCTACATCATAAACGCCATTTAGATTTGAATCTTGATAAAGTTCTACGAGAACGCCATCAATGCCGACTTCTGTACCAGCGTCAATTAATCCATTGTTGTTGGTGTCGTACCAAATGCGGTTACCAAGGCTAAATTCAAGTGGCGGGCTAGAGAAGCCAAAGTCGTAGGTATGATTATTTTGCCCAGCATTACCAGTTGTTACTGGAATAATGGCATGATTACCGCTTGTTGTTCCGTCAGAGTCAATTGAGTCATTGCTACCAGCATTGGCTGGGGATAAATTTAACCCTGCTAATGGTGCTTGTTGACTGCCACCAGTAATGTTTGGTATTCTGATTTCGTATGTAGAATTCGGAGCAAGTTGGGTGATATTGTAAATATGGCTTGATGTGGAAGTTCCACCCGGGAAAGAACTAAAGAAATAGTTTCCATTTGAATCTGTAATTGCGGTGGCAATTAAGATTCCGCCTTGATATAGTTCAACGGTTACACCAGCAAGTGGTGTTTCACCCGGCTCTTGAATTCCATCGTTGTCTGTTTCTGACCAGACACGATTGCCTATTTCAATGGGTGCGCTATAACAGAATCCTTCCACATCACCGATACCAATCGCTTTACCAAATGTTGTTGCGCCAGAGCCAGAATCTTGTGGGAAGATTTCATAGGCACGGTTACGGGTTCCAGTTCTATTATTAAACCAAGCAATACCACCCGAACGAATATTAAATGGGTCGAAAATAGAGACAGCAATTTCATCTGTTCCGGGAATTAAAACTAACCCGCCCACCGTTACTTCATGATGTGTTCCTCCGCCTATTGCTGTGCTAACTTCATACATATCTTGCCAATAATATTCGCCGTTGCCGGGTCCTTGCCCACCACCTGCTCCGCCTGTTGTAATGCTTCCGCAGGAAGCATTGTTTTCAAGTACGAAAACCCCACCAGAGAGACAAGCCCTTAATATGTCACCCGCTGCAACACCTTCATATAAGCCGGTGGGATTTGCAGGGATATTTACAACAACTGGAGCATAGCCTGCATCTTTGTTATATAAAGTGACATTGTTTCCCCAAGGGCTTGAGGTAGCGTAGTTGGCATTTCCGGCTTGATGCCCTAAACGGTCCATTAAACCAATCATTAAGTCGCCATTTGTATCAAATTCAATATCAGAAAGAATCGGTTGTGGGTAGATGATTTGTTTGTCAAATGCTAAGTCTGTATTTCCGTTAGTACAAGGATTTGTACAAAGTGAAGTCATGGTCGGAGACCAAGGTCTCCATTCTGCTGGATAACCGCCATCTGGATTACTTACAATACCACGTGGGTAGTTCAACGCAAATTCAAATACTAAGGAAAATGTGCCTGGTGTGCTTTCATTGGTTTTGATAATGTAGCCACGAAGGTTGTTTACATTTTGTGTGCTTTCTGCAGAGCAGATAACCCCAACGTAAACTTCATTGCGATAAATTTCAACTGCCCAAGGGCGAATATCACTGGCAGGGCAAGCAGTGGCAGCGGCAGGTAGTGAAATTGGAACTGTATGATTTAGTGAGACAGATGCAATATCAATTGCATACAAAGTTTGGTTTGCGAGGTTCACAAACCATAATTCTGTATCATCTGTGCCGATATCCATATCACCAATTGCGGCTTTACCAACGGCATCCCAACCTTGTGGGTCTGTGTTTGGAGTACTTGATGTACCTGTAAGACCGCGAGCTGCATTACTGGGCAACGAGCCAACTGGTATTCCTAATGTAGTTATGTCTACAAAATTTGAAACAGATATTGTTGCACCGGTTGCCGGGTTAACTACAGTTGCATAAATACCACCAGCACCAAGCGGACCTAAACCTGAATGTCTTTTGGCAAGTGCGGCAGAAAATACAGTTGCAGTTGAGCGTTGATATGCCAACCCCCATGTTGCGCCAATTTGGGCATAAGTTGCAAGAGGTTCTTCGATAGTTGCGTCGTATCTTCCGTATGCGTTATAAGGAATTGAAACAAGCGCTACTTGAGAGGCAACACTCCCTGCTACTAATGGGTCGCCGTTGATATAACAAGGCATGACGATGAATGGATTATTTTGGCAATAATCAGAGGGCAAAGATAAACCCATATCTACACCTGCCGATGGGCTTGTTACAAATTGAACCGTTGTTCCAGAGTCAATGCCAAAGGCACCGGGGGCTAGGTTTGATGGGATGTTTGTAAATTCAATGCGAACTTGCGTACCATCGGGAATGCTTAAAGAGTAATCCCCTGTGGAGGATGTTGTATCAGAATCCACCGTAGCACCTGAAGCGTCGTATGCAGTAACAAGTATGCCGGAAACACCAGTGTCGCCTGAGCCACGCACACCATTATCGTTGTAATCTGTAAAGACGTTGCCCGTAATTGTATTGGGGTCTGCACTCGTGAAGACTAATTTTGATTGATTGTAAGTTCCTGTAGTTCCGCTTCTTGTATCACATATAGATAATGTCCAGTTGCCTAATGCATCTTCCCCTTTGAAAGCACTTAACAAATCGTAGGGTTTGGCTGTACGGTCTAGTTCAAAGATAGGTGCAGCAATTACGTCGTTATCATTATCATAGATTGAATTTGCAGAGGTATCATCTAATAGCAAATCATAATTGTCAAAATCATCAGGGCTGGCAACCGTTGGGGAACCTAATCCACCGCCAGAAACCAACACTACCGTTGTTCCAGATGGCGAAGTAAGTGTAACTCTAACATCACTGCGACGAGCGTGGGAAATATTCAACCCCACATTTAAGTCTGCAATGATAATGCTAGAGGCTACGTTAAATGTTCTTGTTAATGGAGATGCACAACTTAAATCTACAATTGCTCCGGTTGTGTTGTCAATTAGTGTTGTTGTGAGGGCGTGTGCTGGTGATGGTGTCCCCAGTAGATTGAACATTAACACCCCTAAAATCAATAAAGAAAAACTGCGATGCATTGCTTTCATATAAACCTGTATAGACTTGCTAAGGTAAGATAAATAATCGCAATCAGTATACACCCGATTTTATTTTTTTAAGGTTTAATTTCCCAAGCTTGCTCCACAATAAATTCTATATACAAATCTGCTACTTGTTTACCAAGTTCTAAGCCGGCTTCAAGGTCGAAGCGATAATGAATTCCACCATACAAACGTGATATGGAAGCCTCCCTTGCCTTTGCTTGGATTTCAGTTGCGTCATTGGGGAAATAAAAGGCTAACACTTCTGCACCAGCAGATGAAAAACAACTGTGACCAGAAGGATAAGAAGGATGATTTGGATACCCCACCAATCCTCTAATACGTTCATCTGCCTGCCACGGACGAACAACTAAATAATGATATTTTGAATCCCAACAGCCAATTCCAGAGTCCATTATCGCCATGTTCATGGTAGAAAAAACATGACCTGCTTCTACGCTAGATAACTTATATTCAGTAATTAATTGCGATGCAATTAAGTTCCAATACCCTGCTGGTGTAAAAGTTCCTGGGTTACCTGCCCAATAATCAGCAATGGCTAATTGTTCGTGAGTTACCGTCTGTTGTACTTGATAAACTTCATCCAATGCGGTTAAGAATTCAGGTGAACCATTTTCAGGTGGAGGAGCAGACCGAAACTGGTCTGGTGAAGCGAGTAACCATGGGGTTACCTTTCCCCAACTTGGAGCTTGTGGATTCGCTTGAAAAGGGTCTGGTTTCCAAATCCCCTCACCAACTGGAAGCGGATCAGATTTTCCTGCTGTTGATGCGCCATCATTTATTCTTTCTGCAATTACATTTTGAGCAATAGCCCGCCCAAAAGATTCGCCAATATCAAGGTCTGATGGCAAAATATTTCCAGATAATATTAGAGACTGACGCGCTTCTTCTACTTGATTGAGAATTGCTTCTTTTGTTTCTGGAAACAGATACAACAGGGTCGACTCTGCTACGCCAATCAAAACAGCACACTCAAATGGCTCACACCCAATTTCAACTGGCAAAACTTCATTATTTAATGTTTTAGGAAAACGGCTTTCTAAATTGATATTATATTTATGAACTTCATCTAAAGCACGTTGCTGAGCAACACTCACAATTGCATACGCGCGTGAGGCAATCGGCGGATTACGATAATAAAAACTCACCCAATCTCGCGTAACTTCATTCCACTTTACAACGGGTGAACCGTACCAATCGAGAATCTTATACACTTCTCCACTAGTTCGATTTTCAGTTAAAACGATCAGGTCATCTAATTCGGAATGAATCAGCGGGCTTTCAAGAACTGTAAACTCTACAGGTATTTCCATATCAACTAGAATGGATGTAGTTGGCAACACCGTAGGAGTACAACTTGAAAGAACTAAAATCAATGTTATAAAAAGAAATATCTTTTTCATAAAATATCTTCGCCTTTTGCCAAAGTGATAAAATAATCCCATGTCCATTGTTCCTTCAATGTTACCCGATTTTCGCGTTCGGCAGAGAGATTATCTACTGGAGATTTCTCGTCTCTTAACGCAAGAATTGGATTTGGAAAAACTGCTGGCACGCATTTTACGAGTCTCTATTGAAATGTTAGCAGGGCAGGCAGGGATTATCGCGCTCAAACATGCGGACGGTTGGAAAGTTGTTGCCGCACATGGCATCGCACCTGCTTTTCTTTCTTATTTATCTCCATTATTAGCAGAAGAAAAAGTACGTGAGTTAGATGTAAGCGAACTCAACCGCATGTTAAAAGAACTGACCTATACCGCGAGCATGGGTTTGTTAAATGGAACAGGTTTACCCCTCGCCACACGTGGACAAGTGATTGGTGTAATTTTTATTTTCAGAAATTATCCGGATACATTCACACCGAATGACAAAATCCTTTTGCAATCTTTTGCAGACCAAGCCGCCATTGCCGTGGTCAATGCGCAACTGTATGGTCAGGTTTCGTATGAAAAGCAAAGATTAGATGCCTTATTAGAATCTGCCGCCGATGGAATTTTGATTTTAAATTCAGAAATGAATATCGAACGATGTAATCAAGCCTTTACAAAATTATATGGCTTAAGCCATGAAGAAATTACAAACAAACCACATAACGAAATTATTAAATGGAAGAAAGAACCGCATGGCAACACATTGGAAGAATCGGTTGTAAATGGCTGGCCCCTCACACCCAATGCCACCTTATATGTAGAAGGTGATTTAGAAAGACCATCCTTACAACCCATCCCTGTTGGAATTACATACGCGCCATTAATTTCTGAAGAAGGCAAAATTCGCAATGTGATTTTGAGCGTGCGCGATATTACACACTTCAGAACTGCAGATGAAATTAAAGCAACTTTCATTTCAATTGTGAGCCATGAATTACGCACGCCTGTGGCTTTGATTAAAGGCTACGCTTCAACTTTGCGCCGAGATGATGCCAAGTGGGATAAACGCACTATCAATGATTCATTAGCCGTGATTGAAGAAGAGGCAGATAGATTGTCTAAAATGGTGGATGATTTGTTAGATGCTTCACGTTTACAAGCAGGCGGCTTGAGCTTGAATCATGCTGACGTTTCATTGCCCAATTTGGCGTTAAGAGTCGAGGCGCGTTTTTCTGCTCAATCGCCAAAGCATAAAATCATCACAGACTTTCCTGAAAATTTTCCTGTCATTCTCGGTGATGAAAATCGTTTGGAGCAAGTGGTTTCAAATCTTGTTTCAAATGCGTTGAAATATGCGAGTGAGGGTGAAATCAAAATTAGCGGCTCAGTCACTTCTGACCAAGTTATCGTTTGCGTGAGTGACCAAGGACCTGGGATTGATAATAGAGATATTCCGCATATTTTTGATAGGTTTTATCGTTCGACTTCTGCCGTGAAACAGACGAAAGGCGCAGGGTTGGGACTTTACTTGGCGCGTGCAATTGTGGAAGCACACGGCGGGCGCATCTGGGCGGACGCGACAGTTGGTTCTGGCGCGCGGATATGTTTTTCACTTCCGCGTTGATTTAAACCCTTCTGGCGAACCTCCCCAAAGAAATTTAGAAAAAGGTACAATTAGTTTAACAAAATATATGGAATGTAATGGCTTGCCATTGCATAAGCAGTAACAAGCTCCTGCAATCCAAAATTAAAAGGATAAACTCATGCCCAATATTCCTCCACGAAAAAAGGTCAACAAAAAATATACATGGAACAAAGAAAGTGTGTTCAAAACCCCAAAAGATTGGGAAGCCGCGCTCAAAGCTGTTTTGGATGATGTGCCAAATGTAAAAAAATTTGAGGGTACATTAAGTGAAGGTCCTGCGAAACTTTTAGAAGGCATTAAAGCCATTGAAGATTTAATCAGCCGTGCGCAAACTGTGTTTATGTATGCTCAATTTGAATATGCAGTGGATACCACCAATCAAGCCTCAGCGGGTATGGTTGGGAAAGCCTCCAGCATGGCGGGTCAGGTTGCGGCGGCAACTTCTTTCTTAAACCCAGAATTGATTCAAATCGGTAAAGAAAAATTAGATGCTTGGGTAAAAGAAAATGATAAGTTGGCTGTTTATAAACAAAATTTTGATGATTTGTTCCGCCAACAAGCTCACGTCCGCTCGGCAGAAGTAGAAGAAATTTTAGGCATGTTAGCAGACCCATTTAGCGGACCGGGGAACTCGTCTAGCATGTTGGTGAATGCAGACTTCAAATTTGCACCTGCGAAAAATAGCAAAGGTAAAAAAGTTGAAGTGACACAAGGTAATTATCACTCTGCTTTGATGGAAGACCCTGATAGAAAAACACGCCAAAGTGCTTTTGAAAGTTATCACGACAAACATATTGAATTCAAAAACACGTTGGCAACAAATTTAAGCACATCCATTAGTGCCAATATTTTCAATATGCGTGTGCGTAAGTTTGAATCATCACTTTCAGCTTCATTGTTCAACAACAACGTGCCTGATGAAGTCTTTCATAACTTAATCAATACTTTCAAAAAGAAATTGCCTGTCTGGCATCGTTACTTTGAAATCAAACGCAAAGCCTTGAAATTAAAAGACATTCAATACTTTGATATGTGGGCTCCGATTGTCAAAAAGAAACCAAAAATTTCATTTGAAAAAGCGGTGGATTTGATTTGCGAAAGCCTTGCTCCGCTTGGTAAAGAGTATGTAGATACTGTTCGACAAGGTTGTTTGAAAGAACGTTGGGTTGATTCAGCAGTTAATCAAGGAAAGATGAATGGCGCGTTTTCTTATGGCTCACCCGGCACACATCCTTTCATTATGATGTCATACACTGGCGAAGTCGGGAGCATGAGTACACTAGCGCATGAATTGGGTCACTCTATGCATTCGTATTTGTCATGGAAGAATCAGCCGTTTGTGTATTCGGGCTATTCATTATTTGTCGCCGAAGTAGCCTCCAATTTCAATCAAGCCATGATGCGCGGACATTTGCTCAACACCATCAAAGACAAAAACTTCTTGATTGCCTTAATCGAAGAAGCCGTGAGCGGAAACTTCTTTAGATATTTCTTCCAAATGCCGACATTAGCACGCTTCGAACTTGAGACGCATCAAAGAGTCGAGCGCGGAGAACCTCTCACCGCCGACTCAATGCAAAACTTGATGGCTGATTTGTTCAGTGAAGCCTTTGGTCCAAAAGTAAAAATTGACCGTCCGCGTGTGGGCATGGTTTGGTCTACATTTAGTCACTTATTTGCGGACTATTATGTCTTCCAATACGCCACTGGTATTTCAGGCGCACATGCACTAGCAAATAAAATTTTGCGTGGCGAGCCAAATGCCTCAGAAAAATATCTCGGCTTTTTGAAATCAGGTTCATCCGATTATGCTTTGAATGTGTTGAAAAAAGCAGGCGTAGATTTATCTACACCCAAAGCCGTGGAAGAGACGTTCTCCATCATGGAAGGTTATATTGACCGATTAGAAGAGTTGGTTGGGTAGTTTTCTAGTTGGCTAGTTAGATAGTTTTCTAGTTACGCATCATGGATTTGTAATCCGTGATGCGTAATTCGTTTATAATGTGGTTTCAATTAATAAATCGTAAATCCAAAATCTCAAATCGGAAATTATTAAATGCCTCAAACACAAATTGCATGTCCTCGTTGTAAACAATTAATTTCTGCGGATGTTGAGCAGTTATTTGATGTGACTGCTGACCCGCAAGCCAAACAAAGATTATTAAGCGGGCAATCAAACTTTGCGCGTTGTCCGCATTGTGGTTATCAAGGTCGCTTGGCGACTCCAGTTGTGTATCACGATAATGATAAAGAGTTATTACTAACATTTTTTCCATCTGAATTAATGTTACCCGTCAATGAGCAGGAGAAAATTATTGGTCCATTGATAAAAAAAGTGACCGACAATTTGCCACCTGAAAAACGCAAAGGTTATTTATTAAATCCGCAAGCCAACCTCACGTACGAATCATTTTTGCAAACTATTTTAGGCAAAGATGGCATCACGCCTGAAATGCTCAAAGAACAACAAGACCGTGTGCAATTTTTAGAACGTCTAATGCAAGTTACATCTAAAGATGTGCGTTCGGAATTAATCAAGCAAAATGAAAAAATTATTGACGAACAATTTTTTGCTTTGTTCAGTCGCATTGCGCAAAGCGCCATGCAAAGTGGACAAGAGCAAATGGCACGCGCGTTGATTGATATTCAAACTCAATTGCTGGAAGAAACCGCGTATGGTCGTCAGCTTAAAGAATCTGTTGGGGAATTAGAAGCCGCTCAACACGTCTTGCAAGAAGCGGGACAAAGCCTCACGCGCGAAAAACTTCTGGATTTCGTCTTAGAGTCCAAAACCGATGCACGCATCCGCGCTTACGTTTCACTTGCTCGGGCAGGGATGGATTATCTTTTCTTTCAAACGCTTTCTGAAAAAATTGACAAATCCAGTGGCGAAGAAAAAACTCGTTTGGAAAACATCCGCGAAAAGTTATTGGGTTTTACCAATGAAGTGGATAAGCAAGCCGAAGCACGTTACAAACAAGCGCAAGAATTTTTGGATACATTGTTAGCACAAGATGACATTGAAAAAGCGACGCGTGAAAATTTAGAAGGCTTTACACAAGATTCAGTTGACCTTGCTCAACAAATGTTGCGCCAAGCCTCTGAGAAAAATGATTACACGCGCATGGGCAAGTTGCAAAAAATGATTCAAGTGTTACAAGCCGCCAGCACACCACCTGAAGTGATGTTCATTGAACAATTGATTCAATTGCCTGATGAAGCCGCAATTGAATCCGCTTTGGGACAAAACCCAGAGATGGTTACTCAACAGTTGTTAGATTATATGAGCAATTTAGTGAGTCAAATGGAATCACAGCCTGATAACCCCGAAGCCAAAGCGATGGGCGAAAAAATAAGTGAAGTGTATAAGGTGGCGTTGAAGTTTTCGATGAAGAAGAATATGGGGTAACAAATAGCCGCGTTACTGCGGCTATTTGTTTCAAAAATCAGTTGTAACATTATCGATTGGTAGATATAGCAGTAGAAGTAGAACCAACGATATTATTAGAGGCATCCCGAAATTCAATAAAAATGCGGTTAACAGCAGGATCAAATGTAATACAACCAAGGAATGTTACAAAGACTGCTACCGAACGGTTCTGTCCTGCTAATACGTTTTGTAAGATGTGATCGCCAATTACAGTGCCTGTACCCGGATCGGTCTCTTGAATCAAAACGCTTATTGGTAGAGACACACCACCAGTGTTCGCGGTGACGGTAATATCACCTGTAGCGGCAACGCCCACATTGGTCATTGCCACTGCAAAAACATTTTGCCCAAAACAAGGGACTTGATGAAAATCAGTTGTAGTTGTTAATGCAATAATATCAGGAACTGATACATTGTTTGCTCGTAATAACCATGTATTAACACCCGTCAATAAGGTAGTACTAGCAGAATTTGTTGCAGTAGCTCGAACATGAACCGATGTAGCCGCAAAAGCCACGGAAGGTGTAAAAGAAAGCAAAAAACAAGCTATTGTATTTCCACCAGGAATATCAACTGATGGGTTAGCAACACTGATAATTACATTTGTAGCACAGTTGGTTTGATAATATGTGAAGGTACCAGCCGGTGCAGGGTTAAGTGAAAGTGTAACACTAGTTGCTGTATTAGAACCAATATTAATCACAGAGCTAAAAATAGTCACTGGGCTACCTACCACTGCATTTCTACTTGTGGGCAATATTGCATTCACTAAAGCCGCATTACGAATCATGTAAACTTGTCCACTAAAGTTTCCAATAGTAATACCTGGAGATGTGCCAACTCCACCGACAGGAGTTGATTGAAAATTTTGAACCGAATCATTATCTATAAAATCTAATCTTAAACCTCCACCGCCAGCACCCGTATTAACTACTACGGAATATGTATCCCCCGATCCACCCACAGAAGTAATGCTTGCTCCTGTTACTCCACCAACTGGGTCTAGTGTAGATAACACAAAATCTGTACTATCTACACCTGTTACAGATTGCGTAAATTTAACAGTATAAGTTACTGAAGCAGCATTTGTATAAGAATCTGTAGGTACAGAGCGAACAATACTAGAGACCATTGGTGCCGCTAAAATAGATTGAACCGTGAACTTAAACCAAATACCACTATCAGCATATACGTATGTATACTCATCTGGGTCAGTTTCAATAACTGCACGTACTTGCCAATAGTATGTTTGCCCATACACTAATGGAAAATCAAAAACCTCAGCAACATCATCACCTCCAGAATAAAGGGAGTCTCGATTAACCCAAGCATCATTATCACAAGCATTATTATTCGTTGTATCGATACAATATTGATAATAATCACCCTCGTCTAAAAATGCGTCACCCCAATTGAGTAAACGATAAGTTGAAAGTGGTCTATTAATAATGGAATTGTTTACAGGGGTTATCTTATTAAACCCAACTACAGCTGCGGAAACAGTAAATGACCACCAAGCAGAAGCGTCGCCATTTGCATATATTAATGTATTTTTAGATCTAACTTGCCAATAGTATGTTTGCCCTGCTATTAGATTAAATTCTGGATTTTCTTCCGTTCCACCAGAATAAAGAGATTCACGATCTATCCAATTATCAGCGTCACATAAATTATTATTAGTCTGGTCAACGCAATATTGATATTCATCAGTATCAGGGAAACCAGGTAATAAAGCATCAGTCCAAGTTAAAAAATGATAAGTACTATTAGGCAATGGGATAACAGCACCATTTGCTGGTGAAATTTTGTTATAACCAACTGGCCCAATTTTTGGTGCAATAGGCAATTTAAATGCTTGTGCTTGTGTGCTTTGCCACACATAAATACAATAATTTTGGGAATCTAAACAATTCCCATTTTTCACCAGCAAGTATTGAGCCTTTTTGTTTTCATAAAGCAATTCATTGCCTTTATCGCTGCGAAAAATCCAACCGTACGATTCTAAATATTCCGGCGCATAAAACTTGAGTGTATTTTTCTTCTCTGAGAAATTGACAGAGGCTTGATATGCAGTGCCATCCAGTACAAGTGCCTGACCCTTTATTTCTATAGTATTATGAACATTGCCTAGATTTTCCCAACTTACATCAGGATACAAAGGTACAACTTCTTCTTGGTCTCCAATTTGTTGCGAAGTTTGAGCCATTACATTGCCATGAGCCGGCAATACCAATATAGTCACAATAACAAAAGAGAAAAAGCGATACAGAGATTGTTTTATTTTTGTCATTTTTCTATCCTTTCATGAACTTAATGCTAACACAATTTTAATCTAAGATCCTAATAGCATCAAAAGTTTTCGGTGAAGAAGAATTTTGGAAAATAAAAGTCATAACACCCTAAAACGGCTTAAATCTCATCAAGAACAACAACACAGCCAACACTACTAATCCAACCGCCGCCAACAAATGCGGATTTGTTTTGGCAATCAATCTATGCACTTCCTCCATATCCACTGATTTATTTTCATCGGCTGGATTATGAGTGGACATACCGGTCATATATTCCAAACCCAATGCCTTGCGAATGGGACTGTAATATTTACGTCCATACCATGTCATCCATACAGCCATCAAAAAGAAAATTAAGGTGGATAGTCCCCACCAGCCTTTGCTCCACCATTGCACAGCGTACCCCATATAAATGCTGGTGATGAGAAGAATCAACATGCTGATTCCCATCAATGGAATGGTGATACCAGGCATATCCAACAGCATTGACATGCGTTTCACGTCCTTTTCTTTGGGCAGTAAAAAGGCTGTTGCCATCGAAACCCCATGAGCGAAGAAAAATAAAATAGCGAACAAAATATGTAGCCAAAGCATCCAATTGTATAAAGTCATTTTGCATTCTCCTTTGTGTTCAATTATATAACTACCTCAACCCTGCAAACAAATCCGTTTCTACTTCTCTGCCCCCATTCACCAAACTAAACGCACGGAAAAAAGTGCCTTGCATTGAAAGCACTGCCACTGCCGCATCTTCATGTGCATTGGCAAGTTCACCTAACGTCGCTAATTGACTTTGATGACATTGAATCGCTTTCCATGCAGTACGGCAATAATCAGCAGTATCAATCTGCGTCGTAATCATCCATTCTTTCCACGGCACTTCGCCACGAATTTGGTCATCAACGGGGAAGGTCATATCGCCGATAAAAGGCGCAATCAAATTGATAAAATTTTCGCTATCCACCATGTAATACAATTTTGAAACGCGATGCGATTCAAAATTTTCATTATCTTGATAACTAGAATCTGCGGCACAAACAACCGCGGCGTTGGTAAATTGTCCAATCGCAATATGGTCAGGGTGACCATACGCGCCATCGGGAGCAAACGTCACCACCACTTGCGGTTTGATTTTACGAATATGCGTGACTATTTTCTTAATCGCCTCAGCATGATTCGCTTTATCAACATCGCCATCAATATAATCAAGGAAAGAAAGACTCTTCATCCCCAAAATATTGACAGCATTTTCCAATTCTTTCGTGCGGATTTCGCCAAGTCGCTTCAAGCCTGGATTCTGCTTGGGTTCACCAGCCCAGCCTCTTTCTCCGCGTGAAGCGCAGACGAGATGAGTCTCCACGCCTTCGGCAGAGTATTTTGCAATCGTGCCACCTAATCCCATTGATTCATCATCTGGATGCGCAAAGACGGCGAGAAGTTTTAATTGAGTCATGTTGATTCCTTAAATAAAAAATAAGGGCGAGATAACCTCGCCCCTACAAAATTTATCTTTCCGAAACTTCTTTGAATGTTTCAGCCGTAATGTTGTAGGCTTTTGCAAAACCTGCCACATACCTTCCGCCTTTAGGCGTGATGCGCCAGAAATTAAAATCTGCGAGTTTGAATAATTGCTCTGATTCTGGAAAGCGTTCGAGATATTGTTTTTTCAACGGCATGTAACCTGGTGCACCATTTTCAATTTGCTCGGCTTTGCCACGAATAGACACACGCACCAAAGTTTGTGGGTCGCTCCGTCCATCATCAGTTTCACAAATCAACAAACTGACTTCTTTCTTTTTTTGCATATCTACCGTATGTTGTGCCAAACGGCTGACAAAAATATAAAAAGCTGAAAAATCTTCGGCAAAAATATATGCCACCATCGAAACTTGCGGAGTTTCATCTCGTATTGTGCCTAACGTGGCAATACGTGTGCCTCGAATAATTTGTGCTAAAACTTTTTCTGATTGTGCATCCATGTTTTATTCCCCTATTGGCGGATTATCTAATCGTAAACCATGTCCGCGCACGGTGTTGATATATTGATGACCATGGTCAAGCACAGCCAATCTATCACGCAAGCGGCGGATTAATGCATCTAAGGCTTGGTCTGAAACACCGGCAGTTTGCTCCTCACCCCACACCACCGAGACTAAATCAGTACGTGGCACTACTTGACCTTGCTTTTCATATAACATCCATAATAATTTAAATTGTTGGGCAGATAATGGCGGAACCAATTGTTGTTGATTAACCCACACCTGACGTGATTTTTGGTCCATCAACAAACGCCCAGAACGTGCACCACCTTCTGCTAATGGCATGGTCGCATCGGAAGTTAAAAATAAAAATTGCTGAGCCAGCGCAACACCTAACAAATCTCCATCCTGCAACATGACAGGTCCCGTTAATTCATTTCCATTATGATTCGTGCCATTTTTACTGCCCAAATCTTCCATGGTCACACCTTCTGGTGTCGGTGTGATGCGTACGTGAAAACGTGAAACTTGCCTATCTTGCAATTGAATATCACAAGTAGGGTCGCGTCCAATCATCAACGTATGGTCTAACGACCAACGCTCTCCTTTAAGAGGACCGTCTTGTGCGACGAGTACGGGATATTCAGCTTCGTGTTCCATACAAACTTACTTACCGCCTTTCGTAAATTTCAAAAATGCCATGCTGAGCGATAGCAAAGCATCTCTATAATTATCTTAGAGATTCTTCACCACAAGCATGGCTCAGAATGACATGTCATAGTTTATAATATAGCAGAAAAGTGGAAATCTGTGCATAACTAGATTGTAACAAAATGTGATACACGCCGAAAATATCACAAACAATCTTAATCCACTTCGTACGTAGTACAAGGAGAAGATGCCCCAATCATTAAAGAATGGGGAAGTCTTACGTGACCGTTACACCATAAAAGAAAAAATTGGTCAGGGCGGCACGGGCAATATTTATCTTGCAGATGATTTACGCCTGCAAGGTAGGTTATGCGCTATCAAAGAAGTTGAGCATAATCAGACTCTCCCCTCCGATATTCTTGAACAAGCACGCGAACAATTTTTTCGCGAGGCTTCTGTACTTGCACGCCTCGACCATCCCAACTTACCAAAAGTCTCTGATTATTTTTCAGAAGGTCTGCGTGATTACCTCGTCATGGACTATGTGCCGGGTAAAGATTTACGTCAGTTAATGCAAGATGCCCGTCGTAACAAAACATTTTTACCTGAAAATGAAGTACTCCGTTGGGCTGTGCAAATTGCCGATGCATTAGATTATCTCCATCATCAAGACCCACCCATTATTCATCGTGACATCAAACCAAGCAACATCAAAATTACGCCAAGTGGTTTGGTCAAACTTGTAGATTTTGGTTTAGTAAAAATCATGGCACCTGATGAAGTCACTATTACCGTCATTCAAGGTCAAGGAACTGCACTTTATACACCACTTGAACAATACGGTGGTGATGATACCCACACAGACCCACGTGCTGATATTTTTGCATTCGGTGCGACGCTTTATCATTTGTTGACAAACGAACCACCAGCGGAAGTACGCAAACGCTTCTTAAATAATAGAAGCCTGATTCCCCCGCGTGAAATTAATCCAAGCCTAAGCATTCACGTCGAAAAAGCCATCTTGTGGGCAATGTCCTTGCATCCTGATAATCGTCCATTAAATGTACTTGCTTTGCGTGATGCTTTGATTGGCAAGCAAGAAGTTCCAGCATATTCAACAATGGATATGTTAAGTTTTGAAACACCACAAATGACTATTTTTCCGTCCGAACAAATTGCGGGTTACATCGCCGGCGGATTATTCTTGATTGGTTTGTTCGCAACCTTGTTGAGATAGAGCATAGCCTATGAAAATCGGAATGATGGTAGATAGTTACAAACCTTACATTAGTGGTATTACCAACTATGTAGAGGTTAACAAAGAATATCTTGAAAAAATGGGGCATGAAGTTTTTGTATTTACGTTTGGCGATTTAGATTATAAAGATAATGAAAAAAATATTATTCGTAGTCCCGGCGTTCCCTTAGCAGACTCGGGATTTTATTTATCTCTGCGCTACAAACGCTTTGCATGGAAATTCTTGCAGAGCATGGATGTTGTGCATGTTCATCATCCATTCTTAAGCGGACGTTTGGCTTTAAGATATTGTCGCCCGATGAAAATTCCAATTGTATTCACCAACCATACCCGTTATGATTTATATGCCCAAGCATACTTCCCGTTAATGCCGGATCAAGTCAGCACAGGTTTATTACAAGCCTACATGCCATCATTTTGCAAAGCAGTTGATTCGGTCATCACGCCATCGGCTGGTATGGAAAAAGTATTGCGAGAATTAGAAGTCGAAGAACCGATTGAGATTATTCCAAACGGTGTAGATTTAAGAGATTTCAAATCAGCCAAACCACTTTCACGAGCAAAATTTGGTTACAAAAAAAATGATGTAATTCTGGTTTACTCCGGTCGTATTGCAGTAGAAAAAAATCTTCCATTCTTAATTGAAGCGTTTACAGGAGTTGCCAAAGCCATTCCAAATGTGCATTTGTTATTAATCGGCGGTGGTATTCAACAGTATGAAGAAGAAATTCATACATTAATCAAGCAGTTGAATTTTTCAAATCGCATCAAAGCCATTGGCAGAGTTCCGTATGAACAATTGCCACAATATCTCGCCATGTGCGATGTTTTCGTGACCGCCTCGGTTACAGAAGTTCATCCATTATCTGTGATTGAGGCAATGGGAGCAGGCTTACCTGTCATGGGTATTGAATCTGTCGGTGTTGGTGATACAGTAGAAGATGGCGTGACAGGATTTTTATCTACGGAAGATTTGCCTGCTTTCACCGCAAAATTAACCCGCCTCTGCCTTGACTCAAATCTGCGTGCCAAAATGAGCAAATCAGCCCGTCAAGCATCTTCTGCTTATGCAATTACACGCACGACAAAGATGATGGTTGAGCATTATCAAAAAGTGATTAAAAAGGCAAAAAAGAAAAAAATCAATTGGAGTATAAAACTTCAAAAACTTTTGCAAGAGTTTATTTATGAATAAACATAATCAAGAACTGGGCAAGTGGGGAGAAGAAACAGCCATGCAATGGCTAACGGAACATGGTTATGAAATTATCGCTCAAAACATCCGCACGCCGTATGGCGAAATTGACATCGTCGCCAAACAAAAAGATATCACTATTTTTGTTGAAGTGAAGACTTTAACTTCCAGCAAAAACTTTTTCCCTGAACAACAAATTACAGCGCGGAAACGCGAACACATGCTCAATGCCGCACAACATTATGCTTCAGAGAATAATATTAACCATTGGCAAATTGATGTGATTGCCATTGAGGGAAAACAAGACCCGCAAATAACTCATTTTGAGAATGCGATATAATTTTCATCTCATCTGTACAAGTTAAAATGAAATTTGAAAGAATAGAATCAAGCATCCATTAAAAAAAGAAGCGGTTTTTCATCAAAACAACATAGGAGAATATTATGGCAGATAGAGTCATCGGAACCGATGTTAGTTTTTATCAAGACGACCCTCAAACCCCCAGTGGCATTGATTTTACAAAAATGCGCCAGAATGGTGCCGCCTTTGCGATTATTCGTGCAGGGCAAAATTTATGGATAGACCGCGATTTCAAAGTTAATTGGCGTGAAGCCAGAGCCGCTGGTATTCCGCGTGGTTCGTATTGGTTTTATGATAGCCGCGCTGACCCAAAAAAGCAGGCTGATTTGTGGGTTTCTTTATTTAATGGTGATACTGGTGAATTGCCTTTATGGGCTGATTTTGAAGATAATTACAATGGTAGTTTCAAAGGTTGGAAGCATTGGTATAACTTTATTGAACGTCTGAAAGAACTTTTGCCCGGTAAAGAAATTGGTGTGTACACTGCTTATTATTATTGGTTAGAAAATACTGTTTCGGCGGGTATCCCTAATGCTTCGTTAAATTATTTCAAACAATATCCGCTTTGGGTTGCGAATTATGGTGTGACTACTCCATTAATTCCTAAACCGTGGACAGCTTGGACGCTGTGGCAATTCACTGATAATGGTGATGGGTTTCCATATGGCGTTGAAAGCAAAAATATTGACTTAAATTATTTCAATGGCGATATTGAAGATTTTTATCAACGATTTGGGATAAGCCATACACCGATTCCAAACCCAACGCCGAGTAACGATTATCGCGTTACAGCTTCACCATCTTTGCGCGTACGTGAAGCACCAAATACCACCGCCAAACAAATCGGAAGTTTGTTTCTGAATGAAGTCGTTGAAAAGATTGGCGAAAGTGCAGATAAAGATTGGTTGAACATCAAACGTAAAGATGGAAGTTTAACGGGTTGGAGTTTTTCTGCTTATTTACAAAGACTTTCCGCTTCACCCGCCCCGACACCTGAACCAGAACCGACGCCGGAGCCTACGCCTGAACCAACTCCAACACCGACAAACAAATGGTACAAAGTGACGGCTTCACCATCATTGCGTGTGCGAGCCGGAGCAGGGACAAACTTTACTCATATTGGAAGTCTTTTAACGAATGAAGTTGTGCAAGAAATTGAAGCCAATGCAGACCGGACTTGGTTAAAAATCCGCAAGGAAGATGGAAGTTTAACAGGCTGGGTAGCGGCTGAATATCTTGTGCCAACCACTGCGCCAGAATATCCCACCCCACCGGATGAAGAAGATAAAGATTGGTATCGTGTTACTGCTGCACCTTCATTGAAGGTACGTGAAGGACCAGGTCTTGAGCATGAATCGATTGGCTTGGTTTACTTTGGTGAGCTGGTTGAAAAAATTGATTCAAACTTAGATGGTACATGGTTCAAAATTCGGAATAAAGACCGCTCTTTAGTTGGATGGAGTTCGAGTCAATATTTAGTTACTGCCGGGTCTCCGACTCCAGACCCAACACCTCCTCCGCCACCAACCATTCCAGACCATAAAGATAAGACTTGGTATCGGGTTAACACAGCAACTCTAAACATAAGAGAAGCGGCGAACACAAATTCAAAAATCGTAGGGAAGTTATCCAAAAATGATACTGTTCCCGCATTAGATGATTCATCGACTACTGGTTGGGTACAAATTCAAAAGTTAGATGGTTTGACTGGTTGGTGCTCAAAAGATTTGTTAGTGAAAATTAGTAACACACGCCCAGATTCTGTGCTACAAAATCTTTATACCGGCATTACATACATGCGTAAAGATTTAATTGCACCACGCCCAATTGTGATGCATGTATTAGCCATTGATTTGCAAAATACAAAATTAGAATTTTTAGTAACGCCTTCAAAATCTGATGTGATTTGTACGCGTACCACGTCACAATTTTTAGATGAATTCAAATTGCATGTGGCAATTAATGGTGGATATTTCAGTTATTTAGATGCTTCTTACGACCCGAAAAAACTTTGCCCAAATGGTGGCGAACCGGTACGCATTAGTGACTATGCGGCATCACGCGGAACAATTTATTCAAAGAAGAGAACTGCTCAGCCTGTGATTCACATTGGCAAAAAAAATCAAGTGAATGTGACAACCTATGGCAAAGACCCAGGTTTTGGTGTGTTCAACGCTGTTTCTGGTGACCGTTCGGTTGTGGTTGACGGAAAGTTAGCCAAAAACCTTGCGGCACTCGCACCTGCTCCACGCACGGCAGTTGGATTAAGTAAAAATGGTCGCTGGTTAACGTTTATGGTGATTGATGGTCGTCAAGATGGTTATAGTGAAGGTGCTACATTGTCTGAAGTTGGTGAGCTGCTTTTATCATATGGCGTTCATACTGGGGTAAACATGGATGGCGGCGGTTCTTCTGCTATGGTCATTCGCGGGTTTGATGGCAAATCACGAACTTTGAACTCACCAATTGATTTAGGAAAGCCCGGTCAGCAACGGCGTGTTGGAAATCATTTGGGGATACTTGTTAAACCATAAATAAAAAAACAACTCTCAAATTGAGAGTTGTTTTTTTATAAACTACTTTAATTATCTTGCAACTCTGCCGCCCGTAACGTATTCTTCATCAACATCGCAATTGTCATCGGACCGACTCCGCCGGGAACTGGTGTAATAAATCCAGCCACTTCTTTGGCTTCATTGAAATTGACATCACCTACTAAGCGTTGTCCGCTTTTCTTGGTTGAATCAGGAACTGCATTAATTCCCACGTCAATCACAGCCGCGCCGGGTTTAATCCAATCACCGCGTACAAATTCAGTTTTACCAATTGCGGCAATGAGGATATCGGCTTGGCGAACAGTGTTTGGAATATCTTTTGTTTTGGAATGAACAACTGTCACTGTTGCATTTCGTCCAATCAATAACAATGCCGCAGGCATACCGACTATGTTTGAACGCCCCAACACCACTGCATTTGCTCCTTCAATTTTCACACCAGATTTTTCAAGTAAATAAATACTTCCAAACGGTGTGCATGGAACAAATAATGGCTCACGTCCTTTTTGCGCCAAGCGACCAATGTTCAATGGAGAAAATCCATCCACATCTTTTTCAATGCTGATTAATGACAAAACTTTTTCTTCATCAATATGCGATGGCATTGGCAATTGAACCAAAATCCCGCTGATATTTTTGTCTGCATTTAATTTCTTAACCAATGACTCAACTTGTTCTTGCGTTGCATCGGCTGGCAAATGTTCGCTGACAGAACCCATGCCTAATTCTTGGCAAGCTTTTCCTTTGGACGCAACATATGCGGCAGAGTCGGGTCTATCGCCAATCAAAACAGTTGCTAAGGTTGGTTTGCGTTTTCCTTCTTTAATTCTTTTTGCAACTGCCTGTGCCACTTCATCACGCACTTGTTGCCCAATTAATTTTCCGTCAATAATTTGTGCTGTCATTCAATCTCTCCTTTAATTTTTTCGCCATCCACTTCAAGCAACTTCACTTTATCCATTTCATTCCAACGCGGTGACGAAGCAATTGCGCTCACGCGCAAATAATTTTCAGACCAACCTTCCATCTTCCAACCAAACTCATCATACTCAGTTGTCGATTCCCATAATACTGAAACTTTTTTGCCGATAAATTTTTGACGATAAACTTTTGCAGACTCTTCAATCGCTTCTTGTAAGATGTGATTCCGCTTCTTTCTTAATTCAGGCTTGACCTGCCCCTTCATCCTTGATGCTCCTGTTCCCGGGCGTGATGAATAAGTAAAGACATGTCCGCCAACAAATCCAATTTCTTTTACAAAGTCTAATGTTTGAGAAAATTCTTCTTCTGTTTCGCCGGGGAAACCCGCAATAATATCTGTGGTGATGGCAACTTCAGGAATTTGTTTTCTTGCAGAGTTAACTAATTCACGAAATGAATCTGTTGTGGTTTTGCGAAGCATCCGCTTGAGGGTAGAGTCACTGCCGGATTGCAGAGGCAAGTGTAAGTGAGGCATGAGGCGTTTGTCAGACCAAAGAGAGAAAAAGTCTGCATCTAAATCCCATGGCTCAAGAGAAGATAATCTTAATCGTTTCACATCTGTTTCTCTTAATATGGCTTTGACTAAATCTCGAAGATGATGACTGCCGAAGTCTTGCCCCCACGAACCAAGATGCACACCTGTTAAAACAATTTCTTTTGAATCACCGGCGAGTGCAGAATTAATATCATCAATCACATTTGCAAGCGAACGACTTTTACTTTCACCACGCGCAACAGTTGTGATGCAAAATGTGCATTTGTTTTCACAACCATCTTGCACTTTGATAAAGGCGCGCGTACGACGATGAATGCCAGGAATTGGTGTTCGGTCTATGGGTTCAAGGTCGAAGGTTGAGGGTTCAAGGTTTAATATTTTCGGAACGAGCAAATCTTTTTCTTGATTCGTAATAACTTGTAAAACATTTGGTAATGCTAATGCTTCTTTGGGTTGAAGAGTCGTCCAACATCCTGTGGGGATAATTTGCTCAACACCTGCACGCGCAATGTTACGAATTTTGCTACGTGAATCGGATGCAGCTTGTGTAGTGACAGCACAAGTATTGACAACAGCCATTTCAGCCGAATCAGCAGTGGCGACAATTTCATGCCCTGCGGAACGAAATTGCCTTGCCATGTTTTCTATTTCTGCTTGGTTGAGTCTACAACCGATGGTATCAAGAAAAATTTTCATTATTAGACCGTTGACCGTGGACGATTGACGGTCTATCGTCTACGGTCCATCGTCGATTTATGGTGCTAACACCACAAAATTATCAAAAATAATATCTACACCGGGTGTAGCAAATGTTCCAGCAATGACACCGACATCACCAGAAGTTAAATTTGAATCTTGTGCTTGTGCAATTTGAAAACCGTTTATGTAGAAAGTTAATGTATTGCCAATGCAATCACCACGCAAATGATTAATTGCCAGTCCTTTGTTAATGTTGGAAGATGATAGCATTTCGCTTTGTCCAAGCAAAACGGCTTGACCATCTTTGAAAAGTCCGACGCCATAGAAGCCATCAGAAGTGATGATAAAGAAATAATAGTCTTTGCCATTAAATCTACAAAGCAAGCCAATTCGGTTCTCATCTGGACCTGCTAATTTGCCTGTATCCACTTCCATGCGAACATCCGTAAAATTTTTAGAAGGCGTTGACCAAAAATTAGTCTGCAAGGCATTGACCATAATTCTATAGCCGCCACCGTCATAATCCATGACACCTTCAGAGACAAGCATTCTGTCCCAACCGGTGGTTGCAGATGCAAAATCATCTTGAAATAAAACAGAGCCAGAAGGTAAAGATTGAGGCTGTTGAGTAGGTAATGCAGAACAAGCACTGAGCAAAAAGATAAATATCAAAGAGGAAATGTAAAAACGATTCATAGGTGAAATTTTATCATGGAGGAAGTTATGGAAAATACTGATTCAACAAGTTTTGCGCCAATTCACGATATACGCCCGAAATATCTGCATCCCGAACAAAGACCAAAGTATTATAAGCCTCAGCACGATTGCCTTGTGCTAAATAATTCATAGCTAAATGCAAATGAGCAGGGAAATATTGAGGTGAAAGTTCAATCGCCCGCAAAAAAGTTAGCTCCGCATTGCTATAACGACCTGACAAAAAATAAGTATAACCAAGCGCATCCAAATTTGTAGGGTCATTTGAGGATAAACTTACCGCTTGCTCTGCCGCAGGCAAGCCAATTTCTTCAATATAAAAATTATTCTCGGCACAAAACATAGCCAACACACGCCAATAGGTTGCCTCATCAGGTGCAAGTTCTACGGCTTGTTGATAGGCTTGCAATGCAGAAATCAAATCACCAAGTTTGGCATGGGCTTCACCAATGCCTGCTAACCATGCTGGATTCGTCGGCTCAAATTCATTGGCTAATGAATACTCTGCCAACATTTGAGCATATTTCTCTTGACGATTCCAATATAAAGCCCGCAATCCACGCACAGTGGCGGATGTATGATTCAACCTCAACGCTTGATTTAATTCCACGCTTCCATCTTGACCTTGTTGCTGTTTCGCTTCGCCCAGCCATGCCCACGCCTCAGCATTCTCTTCATTTAATTCAATTGACTTTTGAAATGCCACAAATGCCAATTCCCATTCTTGCACGAGACCCAATGCTCTGCCAATGGTCACATATTTATCTGATTCGTTACTTTGCGTATCAGCAATGTTTAGGGCAGTGATTAATGTATCCACTGCTGAATCAGTTTCCACGTTAAGAGTCGAGGCGCGATTCAATTTATCATAAGCTTCAGCAGGAGAAAATATCATCAATAAAATTCCAAGCCGATACTGTGCATAAGCATCTTGTGAATCTAATTGAATTTGGTTTTCAAGTGCATTTTTTTCCGCCTCCCATCTTTTTTGACTGCGATACGCCGAAGCCAACAAGCGATATAAAGTTGCCGATTGATTTTCTTTCAAGCCGTTTTCAAAAGTTGAAATTGCTTTTTCGACATCATTTGTTTGAAAATAGGACGTGCCAAACCAAGCCCAACCTTGTTCTGAAAGTTGATTTACTTTTTTAAAATAAAAAATGGCATTGGAATAATCCTGCGCTTGTGCCGAAGCGATACCTGCTTTTTCCCACAAATCATTTCGCCAGAAAAATATTTTCGCGGCTTGTGCATAAAATTCAGAGGCGGTTTTATATTCACCCACTTGATTTGCATTTTCTGCATTTTTTAGGTTAATAAATCCACTAATGAAGATTGGGGTTATAAAGGCTAAGAATAATAAAGTCGCAATGATGCCTGATGTTTTTTTGCGTTGAGACATAATAACAATTCTACGCGATAATTGAAGTGGCAGTATAATCACATGCAATGAGCGCTTTCACCAGTTTGATTCTCACACAACTTACCGTTCCCCCCGGAGATTTAATCTACTTCATCGTTCTGGTGTTTGTGGTAGCCAGTGCTTTTCAGTCGGCATTTAACCATTGGCGGGCAAGTGAATTTCCTCAGGCTCGGCGAGCATTTGTTGGCTTAGGCATTTTATTGGGCGGGCAAGTTCTCATGTTTATGTTTAGTGGCTTGGGTTGGCAAAATATTGTTGACCCGAAAACTATCCTCCCGCCCATGGACCGTGCCTTCATTATGTTTTGCATCATTTGGATTACCTGGTTATATGCTTACCCAGAACCCAATCGCATTGCCGATGCAATTGCAACTGTATTAAGTTTATTCATACTCACTGCTCTCGGCATCAGTCTATTAACATGGCAACCGCAAGTCGCTAGCCTCAGTTACAACCAAACTGCCGACGATTTTTTCTGGCAAATTGGCTCACTTTTATTGGGTGTGGTATGTATCGGTGTTTTATTCCTCCGCAAACCAAATGGCATGTGGTATGGAATTATCTTATTGGCGTTAGGTTTTTTCGGTCATCTAGTGCATTTGTTTACAAGAATTGATGGAAATTATTCTGGCGTTGTGAGATTAGCCTACATGGCGGCATTCCCAATTCTTTTGACATTACCCCAACGCTTCGCCCTACCTACGGGGGCGGCTGTTGCTACACCTTCAAAACCAACTACCCTCAAAGCAGATACAACCGGTCGCGTTGAACGTCGCCGTTATAGCACCGACCCGAAAACATTCCATGCTTTGCTCGCCGTCGCCGCAGAGACTAACCCCACCAAAATGAGTCAAGCGATTACACGCGCCATCGCACAAACCATGCTGGCTGATTTGTGCTTTATGATTTATCTCACTGATAGCAACAAACAAATGGTCATTGCCGGTGGTTACGACTTAATCCGCGAAGATAGTTTAGAAGGTGGTTCATTAAACAAAACTTCCATCCCCATGCTTGCCAACACAATTCAACGTGGTAGACCTTTACGCTTACCCGCCAGCAGTACATCTGCTGATATTCGTGGCTTGGGCGACATTCTTGGATTAAGCAATCCCGGTCATTTATTGTGTATTCCAATTTTGACTCCTGAAAAAGAATCATTAGGCGGTATTTTATTACTCTCACCCTATTCAGATAGAACATGGAGTGCCGAAGACCAAGCCTTTTTGACCAATATCGCGGCTTCCCTTGTTCCGATTATTCAACGCAATCAACGCATCAATTCGCTTGAAGCGCAAAATAGCATGGCAAAAGCCCAAGCCACCGACATGGAACGTCGCATTACAGAATTGAAGCAAGAGTTAGAAAATGCGCGTGCCGAAGTTGCAAAAAGCAGTTCAGCAGACATGGCTTCACTGATGGCGGCACAAGATGAATCGCAAAGAATTATTGAGCAACTGCAAAACGAAAATGCAGAGTTACGCGCAGGTAAAGATATTCCTACTTCTTCAGTTCAGGTAGAAAATGACTTGAAAGCCACCTTACAAGAATTAGCGCATTTACAAAACCAACTTGCACAAGCCAATATGCAAATCCTTGAAATGGAAAAAGTGGAAAAGGGTCAGGTTGTCACAAAAAATACAGAGCAAGCCGAAGTGATTGCTTCTATTTCACAAGAATTACGTCAACCATTATCTTCGATTGTTGGTTATACAGATTTATTGTTAGGCGAATCAGTTGGTATTTTAGGCGCATTGCAAAGAAAATTTGTTGAACGAATCAAAGCCTCAACAGAACGCCTGCGCAGTTTAACAGACGATATGATTCGATTCAATACATTGGCAACTGAATTAAGTGAACTCAAACCTGAGTCAGTTGATTTGAATTCAATCATTGACAATGCTATGTCTTATACCAGTGCGCAATTCCGTGAGAAAAATATTACGATCCACTTGGATGTTCCAAAGAATCTCGCACCCACACATGGTGACCGTGAAGCGGTGGGACAAATTTTGATACATTTGTTGCAAAATGCCGGGGCGGCGACTCCGTTTGAAGGCAATATCAGGTTGAAAGTCCAGACGAGAAGCGAAGATGGCGCAGAATTTATTTTGATTCAAGTAACCGATAGTGGCGGTGGAATCGCATCTGAAGATTTGCCGCGCGTTTTCACACGCCTGTACCGAGCCGATAATGTTTTGATTCAAGGTGTAGGTGATACGGGTGTGGGATTATCCATTGCCAAAACTTTGACAGAAGCACAACATGGACGCATTTGGGTAGAAAGCGAACCCGGTGTTGGGGCGACATTTAGCGTGTTGTTGCCAGTGGCTGGCGAAGCGTTGGTTGAATCGCAAAGTAAAAAAGGTAAAAAATAATGCGCGTGCGTGAGTTGGGAACTGCGCTGATAGTAGCGCTTGCTTCCATCGGGTTCGTATTTGGGGCATTATCTATTTCGTTGGTTGAATTTATTCCCGAAGCAACACCTTCTGCAACGTTTGCTTTGCCACCCTCGCCCATTCCAGTTACAGCAACTGCAACATTACCCCCCACTTCAACACAAGACCCTAGTGTAGCAACCGTTACTTTTACAGTAACGAATACTTTACCTGCATCCGTTGCTTGCCCGCAACCAGCAGGTTGGATTGCATACACAATTCAAGCAAACGATACACTTGATAGTTTGGCACAACGCTATCGAATAGATAAAAATATTTTACGAAGTAGCAATTGTTTAGTGAGTGATAACTTAATCCCTGGCACATTATTTTTTGTGCCACCTGCACCGACAAGTACAGTAGCAGTCTGTTCGCCGGGTGCTGTTGGTTGGGTAAAAAGCTACACAGTCGTACGTGGTGATACCATGTATGCAATTGCTACAAATCATTACACAACAGTGGCGTTGTTGAAAAAAGTAAACTGCAAAAATACTGAATTTATTGTGGCTGGCGAATTATTATGGGTGCCAAATGTGGCTACACGCACGCCGTTTCCAACCTCATTGCCCGGTGTTACTGCTTCACCCTACCCCACAGACCCATTAACTGAAACAGCCTTACCATTTACTGCAACTATTTTCCCAACAAATACGTCTATTCCAAACACACCGACTGCTGTTTCAACACCAACATTTATGTCTACACCAACCCCAAGCCTAACACCTTTTGGAACGCCATAGCGTCATTGCGTTTAATCTACAAATGAAATTAAAATATTTATCTGTCGTTATCATCATTTCATTTTTATTGTCTGCCTGTGGTGCAAACACACCTGCAACTCGTCAACAATCGTTTGCACCGTTTATCTTAATCACCTCTGCGCCAAACTCAAGCCCTACACCAACTCCATTTCAACCCTCGCTTGCGACACCGACTCAACCTTCACTTTTTTCTTTTGATTCAAACCCCGCCTCTTTCTTAATTGTTCCATCGCAAACACCTTCGGTCACTCCTACGCCTCAAGTGACATCTACTGCCACAACTTCGCCGGAACAACTTTTCCCGACGAATGCGGCGCCACCTCCACAGCAACCAACGCTTGACCTTGCATCCCTGCCTCCGCTGACAAATAATGAAACCATCAACTTTTTATTAATCGGTTCAGATAGAAGACCAACAGGCACATCACATCGCACAGACACGATGTTAATTGCGATTGTTTGGTACAAAGCAGGGCAAGTTTCTTTAATTTCTATTCCGCGTGATTTATGGATTTATATTCCAACCGTTGGGATGCAAAGAATCAACACTGCGTATCAAAGCGGAGAATCTGGTGGTTACCCGGGTGGCGGAAATGGTTTACTAAAAGATACAATTTTACAAAACCTCGGCATTCGCATTGACCATGTGGCTATGGTTGAGTTTGATGGCTTTCGTAGAATTGTAGATACACTTGGTGGCATTGAAGTGCCTGTCTCTTGCCCTTATACAGACTGGCGATTAATTCATCCATCGTATGACCCCAATAATGAAAACAATTGGTGGCTTTATACGGTTGGACCTGGGCAAGTATATATGGATGGTGATTTAGCATTATGGTATGCACGCTCGCGCATGCGCTCTAGTGATTTTGATAGAGGTCGTCGTCAACAAGAAGTGTTACGTACACTTTTTCAAAAAGCATTGCAAACCGATACGTTTAGCAAAATTCCACAACTATATAACGACCTTTCTAGCACTGTCATTACAGATGTTGGCTTAGGTGATTTGCTCACATGGTCACCATATGCAGTCAACTTCACCAATGCAAATATTCGTAGTTATTACATCCGCCCACCGTATGTACAAGGTTGGACGACACCCGGTGGCGCAAGTGTTTTGCTTCCGCAGGAAGAGCAGTTACGACAGATGTTAACTGAAGCGACGACTTTATCCACGTATGCAACAGTCCGCGAAACAATTACAGTTGATATACAAAATGGTTCGTATTTTGATACACTTGAATCCCTTGCCGCTTCGAGACTTAATTACGCAGGCTACCAAACCTCAACATCTCCTGCTGATAATCAAAATTATGCAAACTCAGTGCTTGTAGATTACACAGTTAATCAAGATTCATCTCAACGCCAAAGCATCATCAATGTGCTTGGCATTTATTCTGCCAATGTGATTTCACTCCCAGACCCAAATAGTTCTGTGCAGTATCGTGTGATTTTGGGTTCAGAATATCAACCGTGTTTCAAACCCGAAGAGTTGACGCATTAACCTAGTTGACAACTCCCTCAAAACTCGCTAAACTATACGCAATGGCAAAAACATCTGCATCAGCCCATATCAATTCTAAAACTCTACTCCCTAGTGCTATTAATGGTTGGGAAATGTTCATGCTTGACCAAGGTCGTTCCCCCAATACCGTCAAAGCATTTTTATCAGATGTTAATTTGCTCACTCAATATGTAGCACCCGATAAAAATATCGGAAGCATCACTACTGAAGAATTAAATAAATTTTTTGAGTGGATGGAAAAAAAGCGTGGGATTCCTTGTAGCCCAAAAACATTGTCACGCCGTATTACGGCTGTAAAATCTTTTTTTCGTTGGTTGCATCAACATGGCGCAATTTCAGTTGACCCTGCTGAAAAAGTTTTGCAACGCTCGGCGATTAGTCCACTTCCACAAGTGTTGACGAATGATGAATATGATGCTGTTTTACTTTCAGCAGACCGTCACCGTCGAGATAAAAAAGCTGATGCTCGCCCTTATACTTTGGTTTATCTTTTGCTAACAACAGGTATCAAGAAAAGTGAATGTTTAGGTATTCATCTCAATCACATTGACCTTGATGCAAAAAACGGACCCACATTATTCGTCCGCTATGCCAGCCCGGCGAATCGTTATAAAGAACGAAAAATAGAATTAGAAGAAGATTGGGTTAGCGCGTACAAAGAATATCTTGCCCAATACCAACCTGTTGACCAAGTCTTCGCATGGTCACCACGTCGTCTGGAATATTTATTAGAAGACATTGGCGAAGAAGCAGGCTTGAGCAAACATCTTTCATTTGATATGTGCCGTTGGACTTGTGCTTTACATGATTATCAAAACGGAATTGAACCCAATGCAATCCGCCAAAAACTTGGCGTATCAAAAATTCAGTGGCGTGAGTTATTGATTAAGTTAAAACAATTAAACGGTGAAGCAAAATAATAAAACATCCCGCAACTTGCGGGATGTTTTATTCAAGATTGTCTTGCGGGCGTGTAATTGAAAAATAAATTACATTTTTTGTTTCATCTTTCAAACGGTTTTCATGGGCAGGGCGAAAGCCCGGCACCCA
>DDVH01000028.1:100672-104141 GCA_002345215.1 Anaerolineales bacterium UBA2317 | reverse complement strand
TTAACCATCACTGCTTTAGGTGCAGTCGAATCATTATTATGTGGTGCAGTCGGTTCAAATATGACCGGCGTGCGTTTACAAGCCAATCAAGAATTAGTTGCACAAGGCATTGGCAATATGTTGATTCCATTTTTTGGTGGCGTGCCTGCTACTGCCGCCATTGCACGTTCTAGCGTGGGAATCAAATCTGGTGGGCAGACTCGTTTGGTCAGCATTATTCATGCAGTTGGAATTTTTCTTTCCATGTTTTTGCTTACATCATTCATGGAAAAAATTCCTCTAGCCGCCTTGGCTGGAGTCTTAATGGTCACTGCCGTTCGCATGAATGAATGGTCAGCGATTCAATTTATGTTTGGCAAACGCTTCAAAACCGATATGATCGCATTCACAATCACAATGTTAGCAACAGTGGTTTTAGATTTAACGCAAGCCATCTTAATAGGCTCACTATTGGCTGGAGCAGTGTTCTTAAACAAAATTGCAAATGTGGATATAAAAGTTCAAGAAGTAGATGTTGAACGATTAAAACAAAAAGGAATTGAAACACAAGGAAAATGCCAACATGTGAAAGTTGCGTTTATCACAGGTCCGCTTTTCTTTGCGGCAACGGGACAATTCAATGAAGCCTTTGCGAATCTAAAAGATACTCACGCTTTGATTCTTTCCATGCGTGGCGTTTCATTAATTGATACAGCAGGCCTAGAAGCGATTCATCGTTTACATGAGAATGTTCACAATCAAAAAGGGATTTTGATGTTTGCTGGAGTCAATGACAGCGTAAAACAAATGATGTCTCGCGGCGGATTGGTAAAAATGATTGGAGAAGAAAATTTCTTTTGGTCTAGTGACCAAGCCATTGTAGAAGCCGAAAGACGAGGGTGCGCTTTTTGTTCACCTTAAGAAAATGTTCAAAGATTTAGCGAACAAGTTGCCCCGAAGAATGAAGCGGGATGAAATATAATCAAATGAATTCAATCAGGAGAATCATCATGGAAAGAAAATCATCTATCTCACGTTGGTTGGTTATTTTATGGTTACTGGCTTCGCAAACGGCAGGGGCGGCAATGGCATTCGCCTCCGCATTGGTTGTGATTTCATTTCGCGGGCTTGGGCAACAAGATGCAAACCCAATGGCATTTAATATCTTGTTAGCGTTAGGCTACATTATGCCCATAGTTTTTATTGCTTTAGTGATTTGGGCTTGGGTTACATTTTTCAAACGCAAAGATGGCACCGCCGCTTTACTCGGTTTAGCAAGTTTAATCCCCGGCGTCATTATGCAATTTGGAATGCGTTTGTACGCACCTTAATTCTGATTCAATAATTCTTTCGTGCGTGGATGATCTTTATAAACGCCGCGATATGATTCAGGTAACATGGATGCGATTTGACACATAATTTCTTCTGTGGCTTGATTCATCGCTTCTTCTCTTCCCTTTCCGCTTGGGATTTGAATCGTCATCGGTTCCCCCACTTTGACAGTGATTTTTGATTTGCGAAATTTTTTGAGATTCGCAATCACGCCTGCATCTTCTGTACCAGTTAATGCGACTGGCACAACAGGGTATCCACTTTTGCTAGCTAGAAAAGCAACGCCCATTTTTCCCTGTTGTAATGAAGCGGTTTTGGAACGTGTGCCTTCTGGTGCAATCACCATTAATCCGCCTTTTTTCATACGCACTAAAATTTCACGCAATGCCGCAAAGTCGGCTTCAAAACGATTCAACCAAATCGCATCTACGGCTCTACCGATGGCGCCAAACAAAAAATGATTTTTATATTTTTCAGCCACCGCCATGATGATGTCTTCACGGTCAACCACGCATAATAAAGCGGCGGTATCCAAACGCCCCAAATGATTGGATGCCGCCAGAATATTGACATGCTCTGGCGGGATATTTTCCAAGCCTTGCACTTCAATATCAGAGATAATATTCATAACAAAACGAACAATCGAACGCAATGTTCTAAATTTCATTCAGTAATTCCTTCAAGCGGGGATGATTGGCATAATATCCGCGATTATGTTCGGGTAACATGACTGCAATTCGACACATAATTTCATCGGTATATTGTTTCAAAGTTTCATCACGTTTATCACGCGGAATGGGCGGAAGCGTAAAAGATTTTCCACCTGTTAATTTAATTTTTGTTTTGCGAAATTTTTTGAGATTGGAAATTAAGATTCTATCTTCTGAGCCTGCAATTGCTACTGGCACAATCGGAAAACCTGATTTGACCGCCATATACGTTACGCCAGGTTTTCCCTCCGCCATTTTTTCATCGCGTGCGCGTGTGCCTTCTGGAGCAATGACTAATGTTTGTCCACTTTCCATTCTACGGATTACTTCTCTTAATGCTTTCAAGTCTGCATTGAATCTATCTACAAATACAAAGTTGAAATATTTTCCAATCCATCTCCACAGCGGATTTTTCCCCCACTTCTCTCCAACCAAAATAAACAAATCATATTGATTCAAAGCATATAAAGCCAAAGGAACATCCAAAAAACCTAAATGATTTGTAGCAATCACAAACCCGCCTTTCAGAGGTAAGTGTTCATATCCATTACGTTCTACATCTGCAATTAAATTGATAACTGTACGAATTAACCAAAACAAAAATTTCTTCATAGGCAGTATTTTACTAAACTTAAGGAAACATGTCATTCTGAGCCACGTTCTTGCTTTTGTGGCGAAGAATCTCTACGATTATCTAAGAGACCTTTCGCTTCGCTCGCAATGACATAAAAATTAAATAAAAACACCTTGCTCATTCAAGCAAGGTGTCTCATTTCAATCAAACTTATCCCCAAATATATTCCGTATTTGTCTTATGATGAAGTTGCTTTTGCACGCCATACGTATTAAACATCTGCACAAAAATATCGTAATCAGCGGGTGTCATATCAATAATTTGAAAGCCAACATTATAAATCGTTGGATCGTATGGGTCTTTCTGGCACCAACGTGTTCGCGCCGAAAAAGTAATGTAACCCTTCGGAGAAATTTCACCAGTTTGGTCAATTCGTAAATCAAAGGTCTCACCCACAGCAATCGGCTTGTCACTTTCCAAGCGAAAACCGCCGGAACTAATATCACCCAACTGCCCCACCAAAACTCCAGTACGTTCATTCATAACGCGCATGTAATAGGAGAAATTCTTGCGCGTCAGTTTACGTTTGTCAGTAGGCATGTCTTCTCCTTACAAAAATGATAGGTCAATTTAGTATATGACTACCTCAGTACCAGCAAGGGAATTATTATGAATTTGCAATGAATCAAGTCTTCTGCAAAATGTGCGTAATCACACTTGCACCCGAACCGCCAATATTCTGAGCCATGCCAATCTTCGCGCCATCCACTTGCGTTTTGTCACATTCGCCTCGCAATTGCTGGATGACCTCTACTAATTGATAGACACCTGTCGCCCCCACAGGATGACCTCTCGCCTTCAAACCGCCTCGCGT
>DDVH01000028.1:74284-100632 GCA_002345215.1 Anaerolineales bacterium UBA2317 | reverse complement strand
AATCACACTTGCACCCGAACCGCCGATATTTTGAGCCATACCAATCTTCGCACCATCCACTTGCGTCTTGTCACATTCGCCTCTCAATTGCTGGATGACCTCCACTAATTGATACACACCTGTCGCCCCAACAGGATGACCTCTCGCCTTCAAACCGCCTCGCGTACATAGGGGAAGCCTGCTACCAATCCCAATTTGATTTTCTAGCCCCAAACGGACTCCGCTACCGCGTTCAGCAAATCCGCATGCTTCCAATGAAAGAACTGCCATAATCGAAAAAGCATCATGTAATTCAAAGAAATCAATATCATCAGGTTTAATCCCCGCCATTTGATAGGCTTGTTTTGATGACAAATATGCCGCGTTCAAAAATAACGGGTCTCGACGAGAATGTACGGCGATAGAATCTGTTGACGAAGCAGAAGCAGTTACCACAATCCGCGAGTGAGGCGGAACTTTATCCGCTGGCACAATCACAATTGCCGCGGCGCCATCCCCCACAGGCGAAGCATCTAATAACTGAATCGGTGAAGCGATGTTAGAAGATTTTTCAAATTTTTCAGCCGTAACTTTTTCATGCAATCTCGCATAAGGATTATGCAAAGCGTTGGCATGTGCATTGATTGAAAACGGCGCAAAGTCTGCATGTTTCCATCCGAACTCATGCATGTAACGTCGCATGATTAACGCATTGATGCCAACAAACGAAATGCCTTGTTCGAGTTCATAATCCGCATCGGCGGCGGTGGCTAACGAAGCAGTGATATCTTTACCTGCTTTATCAGTCATTTTTTCTACACCTAACACCATCGCTGATTGGACATCACCAGATGCAACTGCCATTAATGCAGAACGAAATGCGGCGGCTCCACTTCCACAAGCCGCTTCAATTTTTACTGATTCTTGTTTCCATAAACCAATCCAATCACTAAAAAATGTACCGAGTTGATTTTGTGCAGAAATAGTTGATGAAAGCATATTGCCAACATACAGTGCATCTACTTTATCAATGCCAGCATCTTGCATGGCGAGAAATGCCGCTTCACCGCCAATCTCTTTGAGTGACTTATCCCAATGTTCATCTATTTTGGTTTGACCAATTCCTAAAATGGCTACTTTTCTCATAGGCTATATTTTATTTGGTATTGCTATCAGGAACTATCATTATTGATACTATGTCATTGCGAGTAGCGGCGCGGTCATCGCGCCCAATAACAAAAGGTCGAGGAAACCTCGCCCCTACAAATGATTGTTATAATTTTTGGTATCAATTGGAGACAAAATGCAAAAATATATTTTCACACTTCTTATTTTGTTGGCTTTATCTATTTCGGCGTGTGGCTCACAAGAAATCACACACACTGCACCTGAATTAACTGATAACTGGTCAGTGCGTATGATTCAAACAGGCGGAATTGCAGGTGTGAACCGCGCCGTTGAAGTTTTATCGGATGGAAGTTATACGGTTTATCCACAAGCAGGGGCGGAAGGGATAAAAGGTCAATTAACTGAAGCGGAATTAAATCAATTAACAGATTTGATTACAAATTTAGAAATCAAAAGTATACAAACAAATTCAGTATGTGCCGATTGTTTTGAATACAACATCGAAATTCAAAGCGGCGGACGAAAAATGGTACTGGACTTTGACGACATCACATTACCTGATTCTGGCGCAGGAGAATTGGTGTCGTTTTTATCAGGCTTAATGCAATAAAATAATTTTTGCTCTTCGCGCCGTCCCGGCGCGAATGCGAACACAAAGTAAATTCCGCCGAGGACGGCGGAATGAGCAGGTTGATACATGAATCAAAACGAATGGCTGGAAAAATATTTTGAAAAAGTTGCAAGCTCATCGGAAGAGGGTCAAGAGGCGGTGATGTTTGTGAAGCAGAATCAAGTCAAAGTCGGGATGAAGCGGGCGAGGAAAAGTGTTGGCGCATTTTGGACGTTGACTCGTAAGTTTTATCTAAATAGTTTTTATTACTCAATGGAATCGTCGCTTGAAAATCCACGCGCATGGACTTTGTTTGTGCATGAAGTTCATCATCTCAAGCAGGGATTCAAAACTGCTATGTCAGTCTATGGTGAGTTGGATGCATGGCAAGTTGAGTTTCGTTTGTTGAAAAAATTAACAGGAAAACAATTCAAACCCGAATTGGAAGAATTGTTGACTTTGCCATTAAATTTTGACCGAAACAATTTACGTCGTGCTAGAAAATTGATGACGAAGTATGCAGGCTTTTGGTATGGTGCATGGATATTACCTTTGTATCCGATTGATAAAGAAATTAAGTTTTGGTTTACAAGGCAAGAAATAAATTAGCCATAGAGAACACAGAGACCTTTGAGATTTTTCTCATAAAACTCTGTGAACTCTGTGGCTAAGAAAAAAGTTAATCACAATTATCACAAACGAAAATTTGTTTCAGGAATACATGTTCGATTATTAACATTTCAAAATTATCAAGTGTTTTTAATGTATTAAATTTTTTTTGATGTATGATGATGTCAACAAATTCAAGAAGGAGGTTGCGATGGATACACCACCTGAAATGATTGACGCAGGAAAGGGCGGAACACCATAAGCTGGTAATATCTTCCAGACGTGTTCCTACGAAAGGAAAGGTGTTAATTCGCTTCATCACCTGCAAACATAGCAATATTCTTAAACGGATGAGTTATCTCATCCGTTTTTTTGTTATGGTTCAGGCCAGATATTTATAGGAGATTCAAAACATTGATTTGGCGAAGAAATCAACTTATCATAAAAGTCTTCATCATCTAGTTTAATGGCATCCTTTGTAGATTTAAGAAAAGGATTTGATATTGATATTGATTTTGCACTTGTTACCCATTCCCATTCATCGTTTGTTTCTTTAAAAAATTCCTGATAATTATGACGATATTCTTCTGAGATTATTGTTAAGTCAATGATTGCTTCGGAAACGCAAAACTTATATGTGTTTTCTTTGATTTCCATTGGCATGTCATACTTAATAAATATTCCCAACTCAGGATAAAGGACACGAATAATAAAGTCATCTGGGGATGTTGGTTCAGAAACATTTAAATCAGCAGTCATGAGTGTTTGGGTGGGCAAACCATAAGTCTGAACAATCTGAGGCAATGTATAAGCAAATAACAAATTATTATGGTCTTCGTCTGCGTATGTATTACCTTCTCTGTAATTATCAGGATAAGCACGGAATCCTGTATATAAAATCACATCTTTATCTATTTTTGTTACAAAATGTGACCTAAATCCAATAACACTATTTCCCTCATTAATATCAACACCCAAAATGCCTACAACCCAAATATCAGTTACCTGTTTGAAATACAAATCATTTGAAATACCACTAAATTCAGCTAATATTTTTTTTACTTCCAAAAATGTAGATTGTCCTGGCCTGATACCTAACAAGCAAGGAAGTTGGCAAGGCGGCTCATTTTTTAGATAATTTCTTAAGCTGCTAAATGATTCATCAGTTCCTAAAGTCGGAATTGCTTCAAAAGTCGGGGCAATGAAAGTTGATGTAAGAGTTATAGTGGGCTTAATAAATAAAGTCGGAGATGTTGTTGATTGGGGCGTAGAAGTAGAAACAACTGAGGTATGAGTTGGATTGTTAAACGAAATACATCCAACTAGAAAATAAGTTATTAATGAACAGGCCAAAAGTATCTTAGTGTTCATGAATTCTTCATAGCCTTACTCATCTTGTCCAACCCTTCCTTCAAAATCGCGCGTGATGTACCGAAATTAATCCGCAGGTGACCTTCGCCACCTTTGCCGAAAATTTTGCCATCACTGAGTGCCACTTTGGCATTGTCTTTGAAAAACTCAAATGGGTTTTCGATTCCAGTTTCTGTGAAATCTAGCCAGCCTAAATAAGTTGCATCTGGAATTGTAGTTTTGACATTGGGCATGTTTTTAGAAACATAATTGACAAGAAAATCTCGATTTGCAGTTAAATAGCGATTTAATTCCCATAACCAAGAATCACATTTACCAGAAAAAGCTGCTTGCGCCGCATGCAAACCAGCACTGCTGACGTGCAAACGTAAACGCTGTACTTCTTTTTGGAACTTATCTCGCAATTCTTTATTGGGGATAATTGCAAAAGCACAAAACAAGCCCGGCACGTTAAATGTTTTAGATGGAGCAATTAAAGTAATTGTGTTTTTCTCAATTTCTTTAGAAAGTTTTGCCATCGGGGTAAATTTATTTTTATCCAGTAATAATTCAGAATGAATTTCATCTGAAACGATGATGACTTTATGTTTGATACAGATTTCAGCCATACGAATCAATTCTCGGCGACTGAAATTGATTCCCAGCGGATTATGTGGATTACACAATAAAAATACTTTTGTTTTCTTTATCTGTTTTTCAAACAATATCCAATCAATTTCGTAAGAGATAATATTGCCTTTTATTTTTTTTCTAAGCGGAATATCCACTTGTGGAACACGATTATTATTTTTTACTTCATGAAATTCGTTATAGACCGGCGTTTGTACTGCCACACCTTTTTTATCTGTGCAAAATAGGCTTGCGGCAATATTTAATCCACTCACTACGCCGGGAATCACAATCACAGATTCAGAACTTACTTTCCAATTGTATAAATCGTCCATGCGTTGCGCTACGGTTTCATGCAAAACTTTGCCGGGCAATTCATATCCCAACACACCATGTTTCAATAATTTATCTAATGAATCTAAAATTGGTTTTGGCGCAGGGAAATCCATATCTGCCACCCACATCGGCAGTACATCTTTCGGAAACCAAGTCCATTTGTTGATATTGAAAATTTTTCTTCTATCAGGAATTATGTTGAAGTTTGTCATATTCTCTCAAATTGGTGGTCGAGTAGGCGGCGGGTCTTGATACGTTCCTTCGGAACTACTCGACCAGCGCCGCCGTATCGAGACCACATAGTTATTTTTTATACGCCACAATCATCCCATCACGCATCGGGACGAGTGAAACAATCCAATCTTTATCATTTGTAATTTGTTTTGTAAATTCGCGCACGCCTTCTGTTGCAGGTCTTACATCATCTTTGTTAAAAATATCTCCATGCCAAAGCATGTTGTCAATAATCAGCAATCCGCCACTTCGCAATTTTGATTTAATAACAGGCAGTGATGCAGGATATTGCTCTTTATCTATATCATTGAAGATGATGTCAAACGGACCATCTGTTTTCTTCAACGCTTCGACTGCTTCGGACATGTGGAACTTAACTAAATCATCGCTTCCTAACTTAGCCAAATGCTGTTTCGCCATCTGCGACAGTTTCTCATCCCAAACCGTGTGATGCACAACGCCTCCGCCATTTTCCCTCAAGGCTTTGGCAAACCATGCAGTGGAATATCCATACCCAGAACCGAGTTCAAAAATTGATTTGGCGTTTATCATCCGTGCTAGTTGATAGATGTAATATCCGCAAGTGACGCCAATAATTGGGAAATTATTTTTCTCCGCGTAGGCTTCCATTTCAAGCATTTCTTGTTCACGCGGCGGAACAAGTGATGTCAAATATTCTTGTGTTGCTGTATAAGTTAATAAATCTTTTGCCATAGTGCCTCCATGTTTAATTTTACATCTAATTTAGTAGGGGCGAGGCATGCCTCGCCCCTACGGAAAATGTTGAGGAAACAGAATCAAGCAAACCCGTAGTGATGAAGCGGGGTTTTATCAAAAGGCAATTTGCTGATAGAATATTCCCATCAAATTTGAAGGATCCCGCTCTGAATGAAATATAACTTTCGGCTTTTTTGGCGAACGTTTTACCGCTCTTTTTTTGACAACAAAAACACCCCCGCCCGCCTCACTCGAAAACGACTTCTTTTTCTAATTCTTTTTTACAGCGTTTGGCCCCTCGGTGCATTGATGCACTGGTTTTTCTTTTGGCTTGACGATATTTTATTCCCAGCCCATAAGACGCATGTGGTTGAAAAGCCGTTGTTTATTTTAGGAAACTTAAGAAGCGGCTCAACTTTTTTACAACGCTTGCTTTCACGTGATGACCAAACATTTACGAGTTTAACCACATGGGATATTTACCTAACGCCTTCGGTGACGCAAAAGAAAATTACTCAACTCATTTCTCGTTTTGATAAAAAGTTTTTGAATGGCATTTTGCATAAGTGGTTATATGCGTTTGATAAAGCCACTTTGGGGAAAATAAAAATTCATCCGATTTCGTTTTTCAAACCTGAAGAAGATGAAAATATTCATTTACATATTTGGGATGGATATTTTGTGTTTTTCCTTTTTCCGTTTGCAAATGAATTCCCGAACTATCAACATTTTGATGAAGCCCTAGCACCTGAACATAAAAAACGCATTATGACGTTTTATAAGTCTATGTTACAAAGGCACATGTATGCCAATAAAGGTAAAAAATATTTTGTGGCGAAGAATCCCGCTTTTAGCCCGAAGATTGAAACGCTGGCAGAATTTTTCCCTGATGCACGCATTTTGTATCTCGCTCGTAATCCGTTAGACATGTTGCCTTCCACCGTTTCATGGATTAATTATGCGCGTCGTCAATTCACTGACCCTGGTGAGGGATATTTGTATATTGATGAAATTTTAGATATGACGCAACATTGGTATCGTCACCCGTTGAGATATTTAGATTCGCATCCTTCTCCTAGACACTTGATTGTGAGCTATGATGATTTGATTCAACGCCCCGAAGCAGTGATTCGTGGTTTTTATGAGCAATTTGGTTATCCAGACCAACCCGGCTTGCCCATCATCATTGACCAAGCCGTGAAAGAAACGTTGGCTTTCAAAAGCGATCACAACTACTCATTAGAAGAAATGGGTTTTACAAGAGAGCAAATTATAGAGACTTATAAAGATATTTTTGAGAGATTCAATTTTGAAACCAGAGAAGATTTGGTGCCTGTCAAGCAAGTTGAATTGGATATGTAAAGTAGATGATAGACCGTGGATGATGAAGAAGACCTCGAAATTAATTTCGAGGTCTTTTGTTTTACTTGATTGTCTTTCGTTTCACAGTTGTTTTCTTTGCTGTGGTTTTCTTCGCAACTGGTTTCTTTGTACTTCTACTTTTCGTGGTCTTAATTTCTTCCTGATTATCCATATCAGATTCATCTTCAACAAAGTGTCGTTTACGCGGAAGTGGCGTTGTTTTATTTTCCACTTTTTTCATTTGATATTTTTCAGACCAATTTTCTAAAGCGGCGATTTGTATTTTTCCATTGCGGGCTAGGAATAAAATCACACCGGCAACGCCCATTAGAAAAGCAACAACCATTGTATAGGAAACAAATGAGTCACCAATGCGTGGTTGGTCTGGACGGAAAAATTCAATAAACACACGAATGAAGCCAGCAAAAATTAACCACAGGCTAACAGCCGTGCCGGGCTTCTCGTTTTCATCTTTGCGGACGTACCAGATAATAAAGAGAAAAGCCAAAACATTGAGAATCATCTCGTAAGCAAAAGTCGGATGAAAGCGAGTAGTCTCTACAGGGAACTGAGTCAGGTCGGCGTAAGCCGGGAGGCGGTGTCCTGCTCCAATGGGAATGCCCCACGGCAGATTTGTCGGCGGACCATACAATTCTTGATTGATGTAATTTCCTAACCTACCTACTGCTTGACCCAATAATGTGACCGGTGCAACGGCATCTAAAAATAGCCAGACATCATACCCATTGCGTTTGAGATAAAAAACTAAAGCAATAGCACCAAACAACAAGCCACCAAAAAAATGTAAACCAGCAATTGGCGGGCGGATGATAGACATGGGGTCGTTAGTGAAAGATGTATTGCCCCCAAGCGTTGCATTGGCTACATACCACAACCTTGCACCAAGAATACCGATGACAACGGGCCAAATCATAGCGTCAATTAAGGTTTCGCCGTTTTCACCACGTCGGCGTACTTCACGTTCTGCAAACCATGCACCCACTAAAACACCGCTCATTACAATCAAGCCATACCATGTGAGGGTGACTGTCCATGTAAATAATTTGAAACTAAAAATGACTGGATTAATATCCATACTTGAATTACCTCTACATTAAATTTCAGAAATTATATCACCCTCAAAATTTTCTAGTGAAAAGCAACCACAAAATTTCATTTGGGTTTTCTCTTATAAAAGCCTCTTGACAAAACCGAGTTCGATTGTTAAAATTTTCACAAGTTAGTGAAAAATATCACAAAGGAGTCTTAATATATGGATCCACTCACCCTTTCACGGCTTCAATTTGGTTTAACCACTGTGTATCATTTTCTTTTCGTACCCCTCACGTTGGGGCTTTCTTGGTTTGTGGCGTATTTCCAAACACGCTACTACCAAACGCGAGATGAAGAATTTCGCAAAATGACAAAATTTTGGGGAAAACTTTTCCTCATCAACTTTGCCATTGGTGTCGTCACAGGCATTGTGCAAGAATTTCAATTCGGCATGAACTGGTCGGAATATTCGCGTTATGTCGGCGATATTTTTGGTGCACCACTTGCCATTGAAGCATTGACCTCATTCTTCTTGGAATCAACTTTCCTCGGCGTATGGATTTTTGGCGAGACCAAGATTCCTGAAAAAGCGCATCTTGCCTCCATCTGGCTGGTTGCCGTTGGTTCAAATTTATCTGCCCTTTGGATATTGCTCGCTAATGGTTGGATGCAACACCCCGTCGGTTATGTGATTAACGAAGTCACTGGACGTGCTGAATTGGTTGATTTTTTTGCTTTGGCTACAAACCCCAAAGGTTGGTTATTCTTCTGGCACACCATCGCGGCTGGTTTAGCAACCGCCAGTTTCTTGATTATCGGAGTTAGTGCTTATCACATTTTCAGAAAACAAAATGTGAGTTTATTCAAAACATCATTTCAAACTGCAACCATTGTTGGATTAATCGCCAGCACATTGGTATTTTTTGGTGGTCACACCAATGGACAATACATGTTTGAAACGCAACCGATGAAATTCGCCGCCATTGAAGCGCATTATGAAACTTCATCGCCTGCTCCGTTTTCTATTATCACAATTGGAGATTTAACAGGCAAGCAAGAGGTTTGGTCGTGGCGCGTCCCCGCAGTATTAAGCTTCCTAGCATGTAACAACTTAACCTGCGAAGTTCGAGGCGTGGATGATATCCAAGCAGAATATGTAGCGTTGTATGGTCCAGGTGATTATGTTCCACTCATTGTTTTCACGTACTGGTCATTCCGCATTATGATGACGATTGGATTTATCATGATGGGCTTGTCATTTTTATTCTTGCTGGCAACACGTGGCAAATATGAAAATGCCAAATGGATGAAGTGGGTTCCGTGGGTCATTGCATTGCCCTATCTTGCAAACTCGAGCGGATGGATTTTGACTGAAATGGGGCGCCAACCATGGATTGTGCAAGGTTTATTAAAAGTGGAAGATGCAGTATCACCAAACCTCACAGTTGTTGATTTGTGGATTTCACTCATTGGCTATGTTGTGGTGTATGGCGTGTTAGCGATTGCGATGGTGTATTTGATGAAAAAATATATCGTGGCTGGACCTGATGCCGCTATGCACGAATCAGTAGATGTTGCGCCGACTTTAGTTGGTTCACAAGATTGATACGGAGGAAGATATGTCTTACGAATTTTTACAAACCCTTTGGTTTATTTTGATTGCCGTATTGTGGATTGGTTTCTTCATTCTTGAAGGCTTTGACTTTGGTGTTGGCATGTTATTACCGTTCCTCGGCAAAAAAGATGAAGAACGCCGCGCCATCATTAACACAATTGGCTCCACTTGGGATGGCAATGAAGTTTGGTTACTGACAGCAGGTGGCGCGACTTTCGCCGCATTCCCGCATTGGTATGCAACCATGTTCAGCGGATTTTATCTAGCCTTGTTCTTGCTAGTTATCGGATTAATCATTCGTGGCATTTCATTTGAATATCGTTCAAAAGATGCCAATCCAAAATGGCGACACACGTTTGATTGGATGATTGCAATTGGTTCATTTATGTGTGCATTATTACTCGGCACTGCATTCTCAAACCTAGCACGCGGCGTACCCATCAATGCCGATATGATGTATACGGGTAACTTATTCACCTTATTGAATCCGTTTGGACTACTCGGTGGCGTGACAATGGTTTCCGTATTCTTACTATATGGTTCAACATTTCTCACACTCAAACTCGAAGGTGAATTAAGAGAACGCGCACGTGAGTTATCGAAAAACTTATATGTAGTTGCGGCAATTGTAGTTGTGCTGTTAGCCTTCTTCACCTACACCTCAACCGACATTTCTACAAAAATTGGTATCAACCCAGGCTCTACTCCGCTTGCGGCTGTGATTGCTATTCTCGTCGCCACATTTTTCATCAACCGCAAAATGGAAGGCTGGGCATTTCTCAGCGTCGCATTACATATTGTATTGACGCAAGTTTCATTCTTCACATTGATGTTCCCACGTGTGATGATTTCAACGTTGAATCCCGAATGGTCGCTGACAATTTATAATGCTTCATCATCGCAATACACATTAACCGTCATGTCCATTGTAGCGTTGATTTTCGTGCCGATTGTGTTGGTGTATCAAGGTTGGACGTATTACATCTTCCGCAAGCGCATTAGTACAGATAAAAAGACTTTGGTTTATTAAATTGTTTGCAAGTTAAAAAGTTGGAAGGTTTGAAAGTTGTATAACCTTCCAACTTTCAAACATGAAACCTTCAAACTGAAATATGCATCGTAGACTCCTAACCCTAACCCTAACCCGCGACTCACGCTTCCATTTGACGTTAACGATTCTCTCTGGACTTGTAGCTGGGTTCTTGACCATTTGGCAAGCACATCTCCTCAGCAGTGTGATTAACGATGTTTTTCTCGAAAAGCAAACATTTGCTCAAGTGATGTCACTGCTTATTTTTATTTTGCTCGCCATCAGTGGGCGTGCTTTTTTATCTTGGTTAAGTGAAGTCTCCGCCAATGCAGTTGCGGTCAAAATCAAAACGGACTTACGCGAAAAACTTTTTGCACATATCCTCAAGCTTGGACCTGCTTACTCGCGAGGTCAACGTACAGGGGAATTGACTACAGCCGCAGTCGAAGGCATTGAAGCGTTGGATGCGTATTTCAGTCAATATCTCCCACAGTTAGTCATCACAGCATTAGTTCCAATCTCTATTCTTATCTTCGTCTTCCCCATTGATTTGTTAACTGGAATTGTTTTTTTACTCACGGCACCAATGATTCCATTTTTTATGATTATCATCGGCAAAGGTGCAGAGATTGTCACCAAACGTCAATACGATACATTGCAATTATTAAGCGCACATTTTTTAGATAGTTTACAAGGACTAACAACTTTAAAACTATTTGGTCAATCCAAAGGGCAAGCAAAAAACATTGCAAAAATCAGTGAACAATATCGTGACACGACTCTCAAAGTTTTACGCATCACGTTTTTATCAGCACTCGCATTGGAATTGCTCGCAACAATTAGCACAGCCGTCGTCGCAGTTGAAATTGGATTCCGCTTGTTATACGGCTTCATGGATTTTCAACCCGCCTTATTTTTATTAGTCCTCGCCCCAGAGTTTTATATGCCGCTTCGAGCCTTGGGTGCAAAATTCCATGCAGGCATGAATGGTACAACTGCGGCGAAAAAGATTTATGAAATTTTGGATACGCCAATTGCCGATATTCGATATTCGAAAATCGAAGAACAAATATCAAATATCGAATTATCTAATCTCTCTTTTACTTATCCCAACGAATCCAAACCTGCATTACAAAACGTAAACCTAACTATCAACAAAGGTCAACACATTGCACTGGTTGGCAAAACAGGCTCAGGAAAATCAACACTAGTAAACCTTTTACTTGGCTTCATCCAACCAACTGAAGGTAACATTCAACCATCTGCCTTCAGCCTTCTGCATTCTATTGCATGGGTTCCACAAAAACCACATCTCTTCCACGACACAATCGCAAACAATATCCGTCTCGGCAAAGTGGATGCAACTGACGAAGAAATTATCCAAGCCGCGAAATCTGCTCAACTACATGACTTCATCGAATCTCTTCCTGAAAAATATGAAACCATCATTGGCGAAAATGCTTCTCGCCTCTCCAGCGGACAAGCTCAACGCCTTGCATTAGCACGTGCGTTTCTCAAAGATGCTCCAATTTTGATTCTCGATGAACCTACTTCAAGCCTCGACCCTGAAACTGAATCACTGCTTGAAGAATCAACAAAGAAATTAATGCAAGGTAAAACGGTCATCACGATTGCACATCGCCTCAACACAATTTTCCAGGCAGACCAAATCATTGTTTTAGATGAAGGCAAAATCATTGAGCAAGGCACACATGAAGAATTAATTAAATCAAATGGCTTATATGCAAAGATGGTGAAAATATATAAAGTAGAAAGTGGAAAGAGAAAAGAAGAAATCTTTTCAAAAAAAATAATTCCTCAATCTCTAATCTCTAATTCTCCAGTCACTAATCACCAATTACCAATTACCAATCACCAACAACCCACCGCCTTCCGTCTTCTGCAATTTCTCAAAGGCAATTGGCATCGTGTTGCATTTTCAGTTTTATTAAGTTCCGTCACGATTGGCGCAAGCGTTGCACTCATGGGCACATCCGCTTGGTTAATTTCAACTGCCGCCATCGCAACATCAGTTGCAGACCTCGGCGTTTCAACTGTTGGCACAAGATTTTTTGGAATCACTCGCGCGCTGTCGCGTTATTTTGAACGTCTCGTTTCACACGATGTCACTTTTCGTTTGCTCGCAAAATTTCGCATTTGGTTTTATGAAAAACTCGAACCGCTTGCTCCCGCACGCCTGATGAATTTTCGTGCAGGTGACTTACTCTCACGCATCATCGGTGATGTTGAAACATTGGAAAATTTTTACGTGCGAGTGATTTCACCTCCATTGACTGCTATCGTCGTTGGACTCTTCACTGCTATCTTCCTCGCTTCTTTCTACCCCATACTTGCTCCTGTCTATTTGACATTTTTCATCAGCCTCGGCTTGATTCTCCCCTGGCTGACTCAAATCATCAGTCGTAAATCTGCTGAACAAACCATTAACATCCGAGCCGAATTACACACCCAACTCGTTGATGGCATTCAAGGCATTGCAGATTTACTCGCTTATGGCAGAGGGGATGAAAGATTAAATAAAGTTGCAACACAAGGCATCAATTACAGCGATGCTCAAAAAAGATTATCACTAATTACAGGCATCGGTGCAAGCTTATCAACTTTACTAACCAACCTTGCTTTATGGACAATTTTATTTTTGTGTATTCCACAAGTGACCAATGGAAATCTTGCGGGTCCAATGTTGGCATCTTTATCATTGTTAACGCTTGCATCTTTTGAAGCAGCGACTCCACTTCCAGTTGCCGCCCAAGCATGGAATTCCTCCCGTGAATCCGCAAAAAGATTGTTTGAAGTAGTAGATACAGAGCCAGAGATTAGAGAGCAGAGAACAGTTATCAGTAATCAGTCGTCTACAAATTACGAATTACGAATTACAGATTTGACTTTTACTTATCCAAATCAAAACACACCAGCACTTCAACATGTGACCTTTGACCTGAAACCTTCCAACTCAATTGCTATTGTTGGTCCGAGTGGTGCAGGGAAAAGTACGATTGCGAATTTAATTTTACGATTTTGGGATTATCAAATGGGAGAAATCTGCTTGGGTGGAGAAAATGTCAAGTTGCTGAATCAGGATGAAGTCCGCGAAAGATGCGGATATGTATCTCAAAACACCTATTTCTTTAATACATCCATTTATGAAAATTTGAGATTCGCTAAAAAGAAAGTCTCAAAAGAAGAAATTGAATCAGCATGTAAATCCGCACAAATTCATGATTTTATTTTGAGTTTACCCAAAGGGTACGACACGATGATTGGCGAACAAGGTTTGAGGTTATCTGGTGGCGAACGTCAACGTTTGGCAATTGCACGTGCATTAATCAAAGATGCACCGATTTTGATTTTAGATGAACCCACTGCAAATTTAGATGCATTGACCGAGGGAGAAGTTTTGAAAACATTATTTGCTGTGATGAAACAAAAAACTTCTTTGTTGATTACACATCGCTTAATTGGTTTAGAAAATGTGAATGAAATTTTAGTGATGAATCATGGTCAAATTGTGGAGCGTGGCACACATGCGCAATTGATGCAAAGCGATAGTTTGTATCGGCATTTATCAAACTTGCAAAATCGTATGTTGACTCAAAATTAGGTGCTTGCAACTCTTTTGTGGAAGTGCTATAATTTGAACATCTCCCCAGACGCTTGAAAAATGAAATTTCAAATCCAGTGGTTAACCTTGCGCGTCTGAAAAATTGTAACGAGAACCTTGACTGAATTCCCAAATTCCCAAATCACATCCTGAGGAAATTCACCAGCCCACCTAGCGGGGACTGGTCGTTTTTGCATTTATATTATTCCCAATTCAAAAAGAGAAAACATCATGAAAATATTAGAACTAGAAAATGAACCCCTTGCCAAATTGCGCGGTATGGCAAAAACTTTTAACATTCCGAATGCAAATCGGTTGAAAAAAGAAACGCTGGCTATGCTCATCCGCGAAGCCGAAGCGCAAAAAGAAGGCATTGAATTGCGTGGCGGCATCTTGGAAATTATGAGCGAAGGCATTGGCTTTTTACGAGCCACCAACTATCGCATCAGTGACCAAGATGTATATGTGTCGCAAGCGCAATTACGAAAATATGATTTACGCGCAGGCGATTTGGTGATTGGTCAAGTTCGCCCGCCGCGTGAAAGTGAAAGGCATTTCGGTTTATTGAAAGTAGAATCAATCAACGGGTTGGATCCAGAAGAAATGAAACGCAGAGTTGTTTTTGAACAACTCACCCCAATTTTTCCAGATAAACGTTTTGATTTAGAAACAGACTCAGCCACATTAGCCCCGCGTTTAATTAATTTAATTGCACCTATCGGACGTGGTCAGCGCGGATTAATCGTATCTCCACCCAAGGCGGGCAAAACCACAATTCTCAAACAAATTGCAAATTCAATTTCAACTAAATATCCCGATGTGCATTTGATTATCGCCCTCATCGGTGAACGTCCAGAGGAAGTAACCGACATGGATCGTTCTGTGGATGCAGAAGTAGTCGCCTCTACATTTGATGAGCCTGTCACATCACACGTTCGCACGGCTGAACTCGCATTAGAACGCGCTAAGCGTTTGGTAGAGATTGGTCGCCATGTGGTAATTTTAATGGACTCAATTACCCGCCTCGCCCGAGCCTATAACTTGGTCGTTAATCCCTCAGGCAGAACATTATCAGGAGGCATGGACCCTTCAGCTTTGTACCCGCCAAAAAGATTTTTTGGCGCAGCACGTAACGTAGAAGAAGGCGGCTCGTTGACTATCATCGCAACTTGTTTAGTAGATACTGGCTCTCGTTTAGATGATGTAGTTTATGAAGAGTTTAAAGGTACAGGTAATATGGAATTGCACTTGTCACGTAAGTTACAAGAACGCCGTACCTACCCAGCAGTAGATATTGAACGTTCATCCACTAGACGTGAAGATTTATTGCTCGGACCAGACCTCATGCAACGTGTTTGGCTGATGCGCCGTATGTTCATCCAAATGACCACTCCTCCGCCACAAGGCGCAGGCATGGACCCATCTGTTGCTACTGAAGCCATTGTGACACGTATGGAAAAATCAAAAAATAATATTGAGTTCTTGGAAAACTTAACTAAGAACGATTTATAAAGACCCTCACCTTACCCTCTACCACTTCGTGGCACACGTCCCAAAATGGGAGAGGGAATAAAGTAAAGAATGAAAAACTTTTTAGAAAGAATCAAATCACCCTTCAAGAAAAAATCAAAGCCTGAGCCACAGGCTCAATCTGCTGTGGATGAACCGCCGACTCAACCGAAGTCTAAGCAAAAACCGAAAGCGGATAGGTTTACGTTAATCAGTTGGGTGGTGACGATTCTGGTGGTTGTCAGTTTATTGAGCGGAACACTTTACTACAAAAGCACATTGCCACCTGAAGTTATAACTGTTTCTGAACAACCGACACAAGTCGCCTTGGATGTGAATCCAATTCAAAATGGGCAACCAAGTATCCCTGTAGAAGGAAGCGGATTTTTTCCATCTATCTTTCGTGATTTGCAATTGAAAACAAATATCCCTGAACGCGAGCGTACAGAGCCTGTGTTTTATCGTGTTTCGCGCGGCGATGCGATGTATAACATCGCTGAAACTTATAAAATCAAATCTGAAACAATTTTATATGTGAATGAACAATTAGAAGATAACCCACATAGTTTACGCCCCGGCATGGAGTTGACCATTCCACCTGTGGATGGAATGTATTACACATGGCAAGAAGGTGATACATTTGAAACTGTGGCAGAAAAACTTTTTACAGAGCCACAAGGCATAATTGATTTCACGGGCAATCAAATTGATTTAACGAACCCAACGGTTGAACCCGGTAGCGTTGTCTTTGTTCCGGGTGCTTCGCGCGAATTACGCAACTGGGCGGCAGATTTGCCCACGACAACGCGTGGTGCAGATACCGGCACTGGCGGAGGAAATGCTGCAAATGTATGTGGTGGCGGACCGATTGCGAGCGGTTTTGGTTGGCCCGCAGATAGTGTTTCGCTTTCTGGTAATGCGTATGGACCAGGTCACTTAGGAATTGATATTGATGCCCCAGAAGGTGCGAATGTATATGCTTCTGGCACAGGCGTGGTGACAATGGCGCAAGGCGGTTGGAATTATGGTTATGGCAACGTTGTACAAATTGACCATGGTAATGGTTATGTTACAGTTTATGCCCACTTGAGTACAATTTTTGTAACGCAATGTCAAACCGTTGGGCAAGGGGCTGCGATTGGGCTTTCTGGCAATACAGGCAATTCATTTGGTGCACATTTACATTTTGAGGTTCGCATTGGCGGCTCGAATGTAAACCCGTATCAAATTTTGCAGTAATTATTAATATGTCATTGCGAGAAGGACTTTAGTCCGACGAAGCAATCTACAATTTTATAGGAGATTGCTTCGGGCAACAATCGCCCTCGCAATGACATCACACAAAAATGAACGAAACTTCCCTCAAAAAAGCATTATCAAAAATAAATATTGGCGGTTTGCGTTATTTTGATTCAATCGGTTCTACCAATGATGAAGCACTCGCTTGGGCGGCAACAGGCGCAAAAGATTTTTCGGTTGTAATTGCAGATGAACAAACACGTGGGCGTGGAAGATTGCATAGAACTTGGCACACTCCAAAAGGAAGTGCTTTAGCAATCAGTTTAATTCTTAGACCTAAAGACTCATCGCATCTCTCGCGGACGGTCTGCATGTCAGCCCTTGCCATCAGTGACTCACTCCTCGGCATGGGCTTGAGTCCTAAAATCAAATGGCCCAATGATGTTTTACTAAACGGAAAAAAAGTTGCCGGCATTTTAGTCGAATCCGTTTGGTCTGGGAGTGATGTAGACTCGTTAGTCATTGGCATGGGAATCAATGTTTATAAAAATTCCACACCACCCAATGATTCATTACAACTTCCCGCCACAAGCCTTGAAGATGAGTTAGGAAAAGAACCCTTACTTCGTGAAGAAATTGTCAAAGATATTTTGCTCAATATCACCTCATGGCGCGAAAAACTTTCATCCGATGAAATGCTAAAAACTTGGGAAGAACGGCTTGCATTTCGACATCAACAAGTGAATATACTTTCAGGCGGTGAAAAATCAGAAACAGGCATAGTAGACGGTCTTGAATCAGATGGAAGCCTGCGCCTGAGAGATGAGCATAGCAACGCTGTCATAGTCCGTTTTGGGGATGTAAGCCTACGCCCCGCCGCGTGATATACTTTTGCTAATCTACATCCACACGTCACATTAAAAACGTGACCCACCACACTACGAGGTCAATGATTATGTTTGATAATCTTCGTGAAGAATCATCTAAAGATTTTGATGAGCAAGCCAAATTTCAGCCTGCCGCTGGCACACGCCGCAGTGGAGGAAAGTCTAGCCGCTTTTTGGGCATGACGTCTATTCAACGTTTTGTGATTGTCGTTTTGTTGTCATTGATGACGTGCGCCATTGGCTTTTTATGTCTACTAGCAACACAAAGGGTTGTATTTTAGAAATAACTTCTTAATAGCTCAAGCCGCCGTCTTCGGCGGCTTATTTAATTAAAAAAACCCTGCGCCGAGACGGCGCAGGGAGCAAGATTTTTTCTTACACCAACTTCGGTTGTTCTTCTACCTTTTCAGCCTCTTCAACAGAAGCACCAGCCTTTTTCAAATCTTCAGCAGAGATGCGAGCCATCGAAGCCACACTATCCCCTTCTTGCGGTTTGATAAGGTGCACGCCTCGCGTCGCCCGCCCGGATTGCTTCACATCCTTCAACTTTAGACGTATCGCAACGCCATTGGCTGTCATAATCGTCAAGTCATCATCTTTTTGAACAACACGTGCGGCGGCGATTTTTCCAATTTCTTTGATTGCTTTTTGGTCAATCGTGGCGATGCCGCTGGTTGCACGTCCTTTGGGTGAATATTCTTTCAAAGGAGTTTGTTTACCAAAACCTTTGGTGGTGACAACTAACAACGTGCCATCTTTTTCAATCACATCCATACTGGTGACAATATCACCTGCTTTTAATTTAATGCCATTCACGCCTGCGGCTTGACGTCCCATTGCTCTCACTTTGGTTTCGCTAAATCTCAATGCTTGACCATTTTCGGTGACGATGATGATCTCATCTTTGCCGGAAGTGAGTCTCGCCCAGCCTAAAGTGTCACCTTCGTCGAGGTTAAGCGCAATCAAGCCGGAGGGTCGTACTGAGGCGAATTCTTCCATCGAAACACGTTTGATGCGTCCACGCCAAGTCATCATCATACAAAAAGTATTTGGTGAAAAATCACGCACTGCCATTGCCGCTGTAATTTTTTCATTCGGACCTAACGCCAAAATATTGACGAGCGGAATCCCTTTTGTGGCGCGGTCTAAATCTGGAATTTGATAGACTTTTTCAGAATACACTTTGCCTTTATCAGAGAAGAACAACATCGTGTCGTGACTACGCGCTGGGATTAACATCACAACTTCATCTTCTTCTTTTGTGGTGTGACCTTTCACGCCACGTCCGCCACGACTTTGTGATTTGAAAACGGTTGCGGCAACACGTTTGATATATCCACGTTCTGTCAAACTAATCAGCACTGATTCATCAGGAATTAAATCTTCATCGTGAATATTTTCTTGGGCATCGGCGGCAATACGGGTACGACGTTCATCGCCATATTTTTCGGCGATTTCGTTCATATCATCTTTAATCAAAGCCAAAATCTTTTTCGGGCTGGCAAGCAAATCTTCAAGATATTTAATGGTTTCGGAAACTTGTTTATGTTCTTCTTCAATTTTCCAACGTTCCAGTGCGGCAAGGCGGCGCAATTGCATATCCAAAATCGCTTGGGCTTGCAATTCGCTCAATTTGAATTTTTTCATCAAATTGGTTTTGGCAGTATCTACATCTTCCGCTTCACGAATGGTTTTGATAATCGCATCAATATTATTTAATGCAATTAAATAACCATCTAAAATATGTTGGCGTGCTTTTGCTTTTTCTAATTCAAATTGTGAGCGACGTGTGATAACTACTTGACGATGTTCGATAAAAATTTGCAGTAAGCGTTTGAGCGATAATGTACGCGGCTCGCCGTCTACCAGTGCCAGCATTTGAACCGCAAACGTAGATTGCAAAGAAGTAAATTTATATAATTGATTCAAAACTTTTTTCGGTTGCGCGCCACGCTTCAACTCAATCACAATGCTCATACCGCGCTTATCAGATTCATCGCGTAAATCCGAAATTTGGTCAATCTTGCCATCACGCACCAATTCAGCAATGCGTTCAATCAATGTAGATTTATTAACTTGATATGGAATTTCAGTAATGTTGATTTGATAACGCCCTGCTTTTGTCTCTTCGATGTGAGCAATGCCACGCATCACAATGCGACCTCGACCTGTTCCATACGCGGAGACAATTCCTTCGGTGCCAACAATCATGCCTCCCGTCGGGAAGTCTGGTCCTAGCACAAACTTCATCAAATCTTCTACTGTGACATCATCTATCTTGTCATAATTTTCAATCAGATGATTAATGGCGGCAGTTAATTCTCTTAAATTTTGCGGCGGAACATTCGTCGCCATACCGACTGCAATACCCGATGCTCCATTAAGCAAAAGGTTGGGGACTCGAGCAGGCAGAACGAGGGGCTCTTGAAGCGAATCGTCGAAGTTTGGACCAAAATCAACGGTGTTTTTATCTAAATCTGAAAGTAATTCTTCCGCCATTTTTTGCAAACGCGCTTCGGTATAACGCATCGCGGCAGGCGCATCCCCATCTACTGAACCAAAGTTTCCTTGACCATCCACCAACAAATAGCGCATGGAAAAATCTTGCGCCATACGTGCCATTGATTCATACACAGCCGAATCGCCATGCGGGTGATATTTACCCAGCACTTCACCCACAATACGCGCCGATTTTTTGAAAGCCGAATTTGAACGAATCCCCAACTCGTGCATAGAGTACAAAATGCGTCTGTGAACGGGTTTTAAGCCATCACGTGCGTCAGGCAAGGCACGTGCTACGATGACGCTCATGGCGTAATCGAGGAAGGCTGTGCGCATTTGTGAGTCAATATCTACGGATTCGATATTTCCTGCGTTTGTTACGGGTAGGGTTTCGTCAGTCATAGTTTCCTCTAAAAGACCTTAAAGGTCTGTGTTTCTACTAGAAAAGCCCCTCATAAAATTGGCATAAAAAGACACGAAGATGGGGGAAAAACTTCGTGTCTACTAATAGATGAAGCGAGAGCCTTTTTTATAGTGAAATTATACCATTTTAGAGGTGAAAAGTACACACGAAAACAGGTAGACAAGGCTGTTTTTTTTACCCGTCTACCTGTTCACTTTTTCTACTTAAACTTGTGCCGAAGGAGGGACTTGAACCCTCATGAGATTGCTCTCACCACGCCCTGAACGTGGCGCGTCTGCCAATTCCGCCACTTCGGCATTGCTGGTGAATTTTATCTCAAATAAAGAAAATAGAGAATAAGAAATTTTAGAGCGTAGCCACAGAGCGCACAGAGGTCACAGAGATTTTTTAAGGGTTCTTCTCAGTTTCTCTGTGACCTCTGTGGCTAAAACTGTTTAGAACAAAAACGGAACCAAATGACCACTAAATTCGTTAAACAAATACTCCTTGCAAAATTGTATTGCGTATCCATTACAGTACTGTTAGGGGATATATCTTTTTGTATTAAAAGTAGTTATATTATTTGAAGTAGAAAGGAGTTGCAACATGTTCGTATTTGCAGTAGCGGTGGTTCTTCTACTGCTCATTCTGGCAGGCGCAGATTTATTCGTAGCCCAATACAGCCAAGAAGAACTCAGCAATATGGGAGTTCAAGAGCAATGAAAGAAGACTATCCCAATCCCTAGCCCGATGCAGAAATTCATAGATGCGTCGGGCTTTTTTCTTTAACGCTTCTTCCCTACCGCTCGGTAGGTTTGCCAAGTTTGAGATATAATACACGGGTCAACAAAGGACAGGCACACGATGGCAGTTACCCCCCTCTTTACTCAAATTGAAAAGACAATTGCACTTAAATCAGGCACGGTCGTCTTAGAAAATCACAGCGGATTCCCGTTTGGAGAATCAAACTTGTATTTGGTTGGCTCCAACGGAGATATCGTCTGGAAAGCAGAAAAATCCGATGCACGGACTTTGTTCACCAAAGTCAAATTAAACGAAGATGGCACCCTCTCCACCTTCACCACCAGCGGTCAATTCTGTGACATTGACCTGGAAAATGGAAAAATTCTCAGCAGTTCGGCATTCAAATAGTTATAGGTTGAAAGTTTAAGGTTACAAGATTAATGATTAAAGGCTTTCTCAACTTACCATGGTTTGCTTGGGCTGGACTTGCTCTCGTTGTAGCAGTGATTTATAGTATCACTTTAATCCCAAAAGAAGCACTTACAGCCACAGGCTTTCGCTTTTTTATCCTGCGCTGGGGACATGCCCTCGTGTGGGTTTTGCTCACAATTAATTTCGTTTTACGAGGAATTTCACCTAATTTGAACGGAATTGCGAATCTAGTCGCGGCGGCAGGTGGGGTGATGTATTTGTTGTTTATGTTGATGGCGCTTATGGTGAAATAATTACTTTATACCAAATTTCAACTTTGTTTTGCAATGAAACAACGCCTATCAGTCATGGAATGTGTTCATATGAAGGAAAAGGATAAATCATGAAACTCAAGAACTTAGGGTACAGTTTCGTATTATTGATTTTATTGTCGTCTTTATTATCCCCGACTAATCGGGTCTTAGCGGCCTCTATCATCTACGCAAACGAAAATGGTTTGATAAGTGGTACATGTAACAATTGGACAAATGCTTGTGATTTACAGTATGCAATCACAATTTCGACCCAGGGAGATGAGATTTGGCTAATGCAAGGTACTTATTATCCAACAGTAGGGGTAGATAGGACAATTAGTTTTGTGATGAAAGATGACGTTTCATTGTATGGTGGTTTTTTAGGCATTGAAACTCAACGTGATGAACGCTCAACTGATGCTAGTTTTACTATATTAAGTGGCAATATTGGTTTAGAAGGGGATCCAACTGATAACTCATATCATGTGGTAATTAGTAATGGAACAACCAATGCAACAGTGTTGAGCGGATTTACAATTACAGCAGGATATGCAAATGGTGTTGCCCAGCATAGTTTCGGCGCAGGAATGTATAACGACAGTGGAAGCCCAACTTTACATAACATTGTTTTTGATTCAAATATTGTATCTCCTCCCAATACAGAGAATGGTGCAGGCGGCGGAGTATATAATATAAATGGTAATCCCACTTTCACAAATGTGATTTTCAATAATAATGTCGTTACTCAAATCAGTTATAGTGGCCAATGTTTAGGCGGTGGTATATATAGTGATAATAGTATCTTAACAATGACAAACGTTACATTTCTTTCTAACCAAGCTACAACCACTTTGTTAGGTTCATGTGGCGGGGCAGGAATGTATAACAAAAACAGCACAATGAACCTAACAAATATCACTTTTAGTAACAATCTAGCAAACCACATGGGATGGCCCAATGCAAGCCTCGGTAGTGCTGGTGGAGGAATGTGGAATGTTGATAGTACTATTACCTTGACTGATGCATTGTTTTACAACAATACTGCCCATTTTGGTGGAGGAATATATAATTCTAATAGTTCTCTTACCATTAACAATGCTGACTTTAAAAATAATACTGCCTATTACTATGGTGGTGGGATTAGAAATGTAGGAGGTAGCCTAATCATAAATAATGCCTTATTTTACAGCAATGAAGCTTTTCTAGGTGGTGGCGGAATTATTAATATGTATGATTTTGCTACTATCTCTCTTTCTAATATGACCTTTAATGAAAACCTTGCAGGCTTCGGTGGGGCGTTTGCAAATATTTCTTCAATAGATACAAATATTATGTTGAGTAATCTTACATTAAAAGATAACTCTGCTGATTATGTTGGGGGAGCTATTTATCTTCGAGATAGTAATACATCTATGAATCACATCACGTTTCATGGAAATACTGCTGTAGAAGGTGGTGGCGCGTTATACAATAGTGGGGCTAGCCCCTTAATTCAAAATAGTATTTTTTGGGGAGATAGTTCGGAAATTTTCAATGATAGTACTTCCGAACACGGTACTAGTAACCCTACCGTCAAAGATAGTGTTATTTCTACAGGATGTCCTGCTGGAGCAACATGTACAAACATTATTCCAACAGATCCTAAATTAGGACCATTATCTAATAATGGTGGCGCTACTCAGACTTTAGCGCTATTAGCAGGAAGTACTGCTATTGATGCGGGAGGGAAAAACTCAATTTGCGCCACCACAGATCAACGCGGAGTTTTACGTCCACAGGGAAGCAGTTGTGACATTGGCTCATATGAATCTATTGGTTCCTATCTCTTTAATTCTTTATTGCCAACTAGTAGAAGTGTTTCCGTTGGAACTTTGGCGACAATTTTCCACACCTTAGTCAATGGAGGAAATATCCCAGCAGAAAATGTTACATTGATGATGGGAAATCAACCAGCCGGAACATTTGCCTATTATCAAACAGATTGCCAGACCAATGTTGTGATTGGTTCAATAAACCCAATTTTAGATATTCCCGCAAGCGGAATAATATGTTATGTTTTAATGTTCACGCCAACTTCATCATTTGATGCAACGAATGTAGACATTCGTGCTGAAATGAATTCACTACCAATAACTGACGTATATCCTGGTATCAACACCTGGTTATTACGAGCTACAGCAAGTGCAGGACCTGATATTATCGCACTGACCACAACAGCAGATTTGCATCAATTAGCGTGCTCAGGAACCAATGCTTTTGCAGTAGCACTTTCAAATGTCGGCGCATCTGCAAGCGGAGATATTATTGTGAGTGCAAATACAGGTTCAGCAATGTTGCCTGTAAATATTACAATTTCTGAAACTACCCCTGCTACTGGACAGATAATCGGAGATAACATTTTGGAGAATGTAGGAGCAAACGCGAATCGAACTCTGGTAGTTTTTGTGAACTTCCATGGCTGTATCAATTTTGATCCTGCTGTTAATCGCATCTTTATTGAATTTCGAGATGCTGCTAACAACATCGTTGGTTCTACTTCTACCGCTGTCTCTACTAATCGATAAGTTGATAAAATGATATTTGAGTCAGGATCTAATTAATATAATAAAATCACCTTAATAAATATCTTGTCAAGGAGAACAAATTTTGAAAATCATTGCATGTATCAAACAAGTCCCAGACTCGGAGGCGAAAGTAAAAGCCGAAGGTGGGCAAGTATCTTTTGGAGATGCACCACTCGTCATCAACCCATTTGATGAATACGCAGTCGAAGGTGCGTTGCAACAAAAAGAAGCGACCAATGGCACAGTCACTGCAATTTGTATCGGACCTGAAACTGCAAAAGAAGCGTTGAAACACGCGCTTGCTATGGGAGCCGATGAAGCCATTTTGATTTCTGATCCTACATTAAATAATTTGGATACGCTTGGCGCGGCAAAAGTGCTTGCGGCGGCGATTCAAAAAATCGGTGCGGATATGGTTATCTTTGGTCGCCAAACATTAGATAATGGCGCGGGCATCACCCCTGCTCAAACAGCGCGGCTGACGGGCTATCCAATGTTGGGGTTGGCTGGCAGTATCAAGGTCAATGAAAGAAGCGTAACTGTTGAACGAGTCCTTGAAGAAGGCAAACAAATTGTCAAAGCGAATCTTCCAGCAGTTATCAGCGTCGTGCAAAGCATTGGCGAGCCGCGTTATCCATCGTTCATGGGAATTCGCAAAGCATCGAAAGCAGAAATTCCAGTTTGGTCGTTAAGTGATTTAGGAATTTCAGCACCGTCAGAAATTATCAAATGCGATGAATTGATGACGCCGCCCGCGCGCGAAACCGTTGTGGAAATGATTACTGGTGAAAGCCCCGCCGAAATTGCAGAAAAACTTGCCGATAAAATCATCGCGGAGAAAGTGTTATGAAAACGTTAGTTTATATTGACCACTTCAAAGGGGCTGTGCAACCATCATCGTGGGAAGCGTTGGGCGTTGCAAAAAAATTCGGTTCAGCCGTTGCGGTTGTGTTTGGTGAAAATGCAAACGATGTTGCCAAGAGTGCATTTGAATATGGTGCAGATGAAGTTTTCGTTGCGGATGATTCTGCTTTGAAAGATTATCAAGCCGAGACGTATGCTTCTACTTTATCAGCACTCGCTTCGACTCTTAACCCAAACTTGATTCTGTTTCCTACAACTGCTCGCACGCGTGAACTTGCCGCAATGTCTGCTGTTGATTTAAATACAAATGTGATGACTGACTTAACAGGTTTAGAAGCAAATGGTGATTCATTTGTTGCCACTCGCCCCATTTATGAATCAAAATTATTTGAAAAAGTTACATGCTCTGGCAAACCTGTCATCGCCACTTTACGCGGACGTGCTTTCCCAAAACCGAATCAAGAAACAGGCAAAAGCGGAACTATTAATAAAGTTGATGCTAAAGGCGAAGCCAAATCAACGGTTGAAGGTTACTCTGCTTCTGAAAGCGCTGTCAACTTAGGCGATGCAGGCATCATCGTTTCTGGTGGGCGTGGCGTGTCAAATAACCCATCCTTAACTCCACCAGCAGGTTTG
>DDVH01000028.1:67103-74067 GCA_002345215.1 Anaerolineales bacterium UBA2317 | reverse complement strand
CATTGTCGCCATCAATAAAGATGCCGATGCTCCAATCTTCAAAGCCGCAAGATTTGGCGTGGTCGGAGATTTGTTTCAGATTTTGCCTGCGTTGACGGAGGCATTCAAAAAGAAATTGGGTAAATAGTAATTAGTTAATAATAAAAAGGCTTCCTTGTGATAAGGAAGCCTTTTTATTATTATCAGTGTAGAATAAATAATATTTATTCAGAGGTTATGTATGTTTACTTGCAAATATTGTGGCTCAGAATTTACAGAACATAAATCAAATTGCCCGAATTGTGGTGCACCAATCAAGGTGGCAGATAAAAAGGTCAGCAAAGAGAATGCGCCAAAATCCATTCGGGAAATTTGCATAAAATATGAAGAAACCCTAAATTTATATCTTGACGAAACGATTGACGCAAAACGCATGAAAACGGTAAGGGAAAACTTTAATATCCCTGCTCATGAAAACATTATCATGGTCTATGACGATACAATTTTTGGTAACAACAAAGTTGGTTTTGCTATTTGTGCAGGCGGTTTGTATTGGAAAAACGATTGGACCATTGAATCAAGGCGAAATTTTCTGGATTGGGATGAATTTGCAAAAAGAAAAATCACTTTAGATAAATTTCAAATCAATTTAGAGCGGGGTGATAATATCGGCACTGCAGGCGTAGGAGATGACGAAGCCAGAAAACAAATGGTCAAGATGTTGAATGAGATAAAAAAATTGTTATCAGATTAAAAATCCGTTGGAACAGCCTCATGCTCGCAAAGGCGTTAATTCTAAGAGTACCCCAAAAGTCATGCCGAATAACACAAAATTATTTTTAAGTGTTATATTTTGAAATCTTAACTTATTCGAGGAGAAATTATGTACAGGACCCAAAGCAAGTTTTTATCCGTTTTTTTTTGTTTAATAATAATGTTGGCTCTGATAGGTGTTCAACCTGCTTATGCCGCCACATTAACAGTCAACACACTCGTTGATGAAAATGATGGTTCCTGCTTAGATGGTGATTGCTCTTTGCGCGATGCAATTATTCTTGCAGATGCAGGCGGTAATGACACAATTATCTTTAGTGTTAATGGCACGATAACTTTGGGAGGGTCACATTTACAGATTTCCAAAAACCTCACTATTGAAGGTAATGGCTCTTCATCACTCACAATTGATGGGAACAATACCTCTCGTATCTTTGAGATTACAAGTGGTACCACTGTTAACATCTCAGGGCTGACTATGACCAATGGTCAGCCAGACCCCGAAGATGTAGAAGGATGTTCAGGTGGAGCCATCTATAACCGAAGTTTCTTAACATTAAATGATGTTGTAATTACCAATAATATTGTAGTAGCAGATACTGTTCCACCTTTGGGTTGTGTGTACCCACGCGGCGGCGGAATTATGAGTACTGATACTGGCTCTTTGACAATTACCAACAGCACAATCAGCAATAACGATGGTTTTTGGTCAGGTGGCGGTGTACAGTTTTCATCAAATAATGGTACTTTAAGTATGAACAATGTCACTGTCAGTGGAAATTTTGCAGATAGTTATGGAGGTGGAGTTTCTTTTGAAAATGGAACCTCTACTGCGACTCTGAATCGCGTCACTGTTTCAAACAATACAGTTACTGCCATCTCCAATACACAAGGGGGGGGGATTTATATTAACGATGACATGAATATAACAAATAGTACAATTCAGTCAAACAGTGCTAGGCGCGGAAGCGGTATTTTTACTGGCTATAGTAGTGTTTTGAATATTTCTAATAGTACTATTACAGGAAATATTGCAGTCCTTGATGGTGGTGCAATTTATCTAAGTGGTGATGTTATTATAGAGAACAGTACTATATATAACAATACTGCAACGAATCGTGGAGGCGGTCTATTTTCTGAAGGGGCAGGTGAATTAAACATTTACAACAGCACGATTGTCGGAAATACACAAGGCGGTTTATATTTATATGATACTTCTGGCAACGGACCAACTGCTATTTACAATACCATCGTAGCAAATAATGGTTTAGCAGATTGTTATTTTGATGGGATCGATATCAATACTTATTTTACTGGGGATAGTTATAACATTGATACCGATGGGAGTTGTAAAGATGCAATTCAAAAAACTTTCATTGAATTAAACCTTGGTAGCCTAGCTAATAACGGTGGATTTACTCAAACAATGGCATTGTTAGCAGGCTCATCCGCGATTGATGCAGGCGATAACGCAACTTGCGAAGCTACCGATCAACGAGGGGTAGCTCGCCCACAAGGGTCAGTCTGTGATGTTGGTGCTTATGAATTTGTTTTGGCTGGACCTACCACTTTAGTAAACTCAGTGTTGCCTACCAGCCGCACTCCTGTGGTTGGCATGGCAACTACTATCTTCAACACTGTCATCAACTCTGGTTCTGAAACTGCTGTCGGGGTTACACTCTCCATGAATCCAGCTCCTGCTGGTACCTTTGCTTATTATCAAACCAATTGTGCTACCAATGCTGTCATCAGTCCTGCCAATCCTGCTATCGATATCGCTCCTGCAAGTGTCGCTTGTTATTTGCTTTCTTTCACACCTTCTGCTCCTTTCACTGCCACCCAAGTCCATATCCAAGCACAAGCTAGCAATGCTCCTTCTTCTTCTCTTCTGACTGGTATCAACACTTGGTTATTGCGTGCTACCGCTTCGGCAGGTCCAGATATCATTGCTCTGACCACCACTACTGATTTCCATCAACTGGCTTGCTCTGGTACCAATGCGTTTGCGGTGGCAATGTCTAATGTTGGTACGGATGCAACTGGCGATGTTTCTGTGCTTGCTAATACAGGTTCGGCTTCTCTGCCTCTGACTATTTCTATTCAAGAGACCAATCCGGGCACTGGAGCTATCATTGGTGACAATATTTTGCAGGATGTGCTCGCAGGGCAAAACCGCACAGTGGCTGTCTTTGTCACTTTCCATGGTTGTGTTTCTTTCGACCCGGCTCTCCATCGCATTTTCATTGAGTTTAGAGATGCTTCCAACAACATTCTCGGCTCCACTAGCACAGCAGTCTCTACTAATAGATAAGATTAAGACTTCATGTAAAAGTACATCCTCCAAGCTATTTAAAACTTGGGGGATTGTTATTTTATATTATCAATATAAATTTCAAGAGAAATTACTGTCCTTTTGGATCGTTAACGACTATCCAACTGTTACCCACTTGTGCAGGCAGTTTGTATTGGAAAAACGATTGGACCATTGAATCAAGGCGAAATTTTCTGGATTGGGATGAATTTGCAAAAAGAAAAATCACTTTAGATAAATTTCAAATCAATTTAGAACGTGGTGATAACATCGGCACTGCAGGCGTAGGAGATGACGAAGCCAGAAAACAAATGGTCAAGATATTGAATGAGATAAAAAATTTTCTAGTTTCGTAATCAAAACTTACAATTAATGATGGCTGGCACTTCCAAAAGCATGTTCAAAGACTAACATCATATAATAATCCCATGGGAATGGGGCATTGTAAGCAAATGAATTTTTCTTTGGGGAAAATGATTTTGACTTCAAGTTTTCATCCAAAAATAAAAGCATTTCATTCCATGCTTCGGCTTGTGCACCACCTGCTTTGATCCCATCCGCATCCACCAAAAAAGCATGAGGCTGACCCTCATAAATTGAAATTTGATGTGGAATACCCGCTTGTTCAAGCCCGTTTTCTAAAGCAGTCACTTCCTCTAGTGGAATGGAAGCATCTGCTCCACCGAAGATTCCAAGCACAGGACCAGATAAATTCTTCAACACTTCTGGGTCTGTTTCAGATGAGCCATAAAAGATAACAGTCGCCGCCATGTTGGGATTATGTAAACTATATAACAATGAAACTCGTCCGCCATAACAAAAGCCAACAATCCCCACTCTATTTATATCCACATCTGGCTGCGACTCAAGCCAAGCATACACGGAATCTAAATCAGCATTTACATCCTCTTGTTTTGTGTTAATGACCTGATAAATAGCCCTCGGAATCCATGCTGTAGTTGAGCCGCGAAATGTATCAGGGACGATGACGAGATAGCCTTCTTCTGCTAGCAAACCTGCTTTGGAAATAAGTCTCTCATTCACGCCGTAAAATTCATGAATCATTATCACTGTTGGAAAAGGTCCATCTCCTTGTGGTCTCGTCACATAAGCACGGACATCTGGTGTGTTGTTGATGCCAGTGATTGTGGTGTTGGTCAACGCTTCGACACGGTTTCTACCAAGCAACAAGTCCACAAAAATGCTGAGAGGAATGAAAAGAACAAGGACGAGAAGTATCAAGCATAAAGTCAGTAAGAGGCGTTTGAAGGTTTTCATTATCTGGCTCCTTTAGAAAATAATATCAATTATGGATTAATAAAATTTTAGATTACTTGTTCAAATCTTCTGGTATAATCCCCCCGCTTGACATCAAATTGGAGAGATCGCGTAGTCTGGCTTAGCGCGCACGCTTGGAAAGCGTGTAACCCTCAAAGGTTCGCGGGTTCGAATCCCGCTCTCTCCGCCAAAAAATACTCCTTCGTTTAGGAGTATTTTTATTTTAGGTTCGTGAGCTCCATTGAGGAGATGACATTCCGCAAGGGATGTTTTCATTTCCCGTAGATAATGCTTCCGCGGGTTTCGCAGGATACAAGTCTAGAATGAAGCGAATGAATTTATATCTGATTAAAAATAAAAGACCTGACTTATAAAGTCAGGTCTTTTTGTGTTGTTATTTATTATTGAACTGGTTTGCCAACAAAAAGTGTTTGACTTGAAAGTTCTTGGGTATTATCAAATAATGATTTGGCTTCTGCAAATGTGGTCTGACAGGTCAAGCCATTATCATCGGTAAACTGAAATGTTTGTGTTTCAGCCACACCTGAAACAACCCACGCTTCAATTAATGCTTGGGCATTCACTTCACATAGTTCTTGAGTTGTTACTTCTTCTGATGAACTTGTTTCAGGTTGCATGACAGGCATGGTAGCGGGGACCAAAGTAGGCACTGGAGTTCGGTATACGGGAAGTTCGCCACGATAGCAAGTGAGTGTAAAACCACAAGAATTGATATATAGAAAACCAACCCATGCCATTACACCAATGAGAAAAATTACGATTGTTCCGTAAATATAACCTTTTACATCATCATTCATTGTATCTCTCCCTCTCTCATTCTGTTCCAGCAAGTGTGCGGACGAAGTTGACAATATCCCAACGCTCACGCACTGTCAGGTTTTCGTTCAAAGGCGGGCATTGACCGGAAAAGTCAACATCAGGGAAAAGAGAGTTATTCGGATTAAATTTTCCATTTGAAATGGTAAGGAAAATTTGACCATCTGATAAAGCTTGCGCTTCTTCACTAGAAAGGTTGGTTGGTTTTACTTTTACAAAAAACGAAGAAACAGTGGTTATTTCTGTTCCTGTTGCTCCATGACACACTGCACAATGGATTTGATATAAATTCTCACCACGCGCTACAGAGTCTTCATCTGCCGGAATTGGATTCGCAGGGTCAGAACCAGACAAATATGCTACCCCATCCACTGGAACGGAACGGGCTGGCACTGCCAATGGTGCTTCTTGGTCGTCAAAAGAATCTTGAAGTTCCATAAATACAACCCAATCAATTTTGATTACATCAAATGAAAAGGTCATAATTGTCAGGGCAATAATGCCTAATGCTGTGAACACAACAGCAAGTTGTCTTAGTAATCTCATAATTGTTGCGCCTCCGCAGGCTTGATGGATTCTGCGCCAAGTTTTTTCAACAAGTCTTTAATTTTGCTTTCTTCTACATGCGCACAGTCCACAATAATGGCATATTTGCCGTCACTTACTTCTGGCACATATTGCATTGGGCGATAGTTAGGGAAAAAACTATCTAAAAAGACTGCTAAGAAAGTGGACAGTAACATTCCAAGCATGGTTAATTCAAATAAAATAACGAAGGTTGGGGGCCATGGCACAAATGCTTGTGTGCTTACTTGAATCGGATACGGATACCAATATGGCGCAATAAAAGCCAAGAAAGATGCCGCCGAAAAACCCAAGATGGCTCCGCCCATGGCGACACGTGGCACATTTGAATGTTGCGGCGGGCGACCTAACATCGCCTCAGTCACAGGGACGCCTGATACTATATACATACAATCATCGCTAACCCCTAACTTTCGGAGTTGCTCAATTGCATTTGCAGTTGGGTCAAGGTCTCCAAAGACTGCTAACACGCCAGGTGATTTTTTAGATTTGGATTCAGCCATTGCGTCCTCCTATTCCAATTCGCTAACTTGAACGACTGTTTCGCGTCCAAATTTCTTAAGTTGATGTGCCATCTGACCTTCTTGCACTTCCCAAACAGGAATCATTGGGATTAATTTTGCAAAGATGACATATAACAGGATGAATAAAACAAGCGTACCAATACCAAGCGGAATTTCGATGCCTGGTGTGTATTGACGCCAAGTGAACGGCATGCGGTTAATCGTCAATGAAATTGGGATGATGATATAACGCTCTAGCCACATACCAACATTAATCAAAATACCAACAATAGACACTAACCACGGTGTAGAGCGCCACTTTGGATTCCAAAGAATTGCCCATGGAATAGCAATATTGACAATTAACATCAAGAACCACATCCAACCTAATGGACCGGCTTCGTGGAAATGAAGCAACTGTTTCGTCCATTTATCGCCACCATACCATTGCACCATATAATCATTGAAGAAGAAATAAGCCCAACCCATTGAAATAATGAGCATGAGTTTACCGATGGCATCAAAATGTTCGGCACGGATGAAGTAATCCATATTCTTGATGAACTTGCGAACTGCGGCAAGCACTACAACTGCCGCACCCATACCTGAATGTAAAGCACCGATAACGAAGTATGGACCAAAAATAGTAGAATTCCAACCAGGGCGAGTAGCAGCGGCAAAATCCCAAGACACGATA
>DDVH01000028.1:52971-66922 GCA_002345215.1 Anaerolineales bacterium UBA2317 | reverse complement strand
GATACGTAGTAATCGCTAACAAGTCCCAGGAAAGAGGCGAATGGAAATTGGGCCATAACATGCGTTGATTCGGGTAAGGCATCAACCAGTAAGCCAACCACACACGTCCCATATGCATGAAGATGCTGAAACCGGCTTGTACCAAACCGAAGGTAGTCATCAATTCTGCAACGCGAGTAAACGGACGACGAAACTCAGCTCGAAACACGCGCAAAATCGCGGAGATAAATGTACCTGCGTGACTAATACCAATCCAAAACACGGTGTTGACGAGGAAGATGCCCCAATAAGATGGGCGGTTAACACCAGCAACACCCACACCTTCTGCAATTAAGACATACCATGAGTACAGCAAACAATATGCTACTGTAGCACTCATGAAGATAACAGTGACCCACCATTTCCATGATGGTTTTTCTGTCACGGCTTCCATCACCATGTCATTCATCACCCCGCGTGGAAGCGGGTCAAGCATCAAGTGTTTTTCTTTGAAATGTTCTTCGGTGTGACCATGATGCTCATGGTGTTCTTTTTTCTTTTCGGTTTCTTTTTTACCGTAAGCCATTATGCTGCTCCATTCCCATTCATATACACAATGTTTGGAAGTGTGCCTAATTCTTCTAAATGTTTCTTGCCGTGGCTATGACCATGATGAATCATGTTGTAAACCAATGTATCTTCTTTATCAATGCGACCAAACGTAATTGCATTGGATGGGCAGGCTTGTGCACAAGCGGTTGTAAATTCGCCATCCATTACATCACGACCTTCAGATTTGGCTTTATCTTGTGCTTTGTGGATGCGTTGAATACAAAAAGTACATTTTTCCATCACACCGCGTCGGCGCACGGTCACATCTGGATTAAATTGATTTGGCAAAGGTTCAGGACGTTCATAATCTCGCCAATTGAATGTACGCACTTGATATGGGCAGTTGTTAGCGCAGTAACGTGTACCCACACAACGGTTATAGACTTGTAAATTCAATTCTTCTGCTTGTGAGTGAACAGTCGCAAACGCTGGGCAAACTGGTTCACAAGGTGCGCTTCCGCATTGCTGACACATCATCGGTTGTTGATTGGTCATCTTAATTTCTGGATATTCACCTTCCCAGAAGCGTTCAATCCGAATCCAGTGCATGGCGCGACCATAGCCAGAATCTTCTTCACCTACAAATGGAATATTATTTTCCATTGCACATGCGGCGACACAGGCTTGGCAACCCGTACAAATATCTTGGTCAATGACCATGCCCCACTTGCCGCCTTCTTCTGCGGCTAACTTCACTTCAGAAATTTTCAAATCAGACAATGTCGTCATGATTAATGCTCCTCACCAAGGTCTTCACCGTATACGCCCATTCTACTTTCATTGCGTGATACTGGTTTTGTTTTTCCAGTCTTTTCAATGCGCACTTTCATACCTGCAAATGCCAAGTCACCTGCTTCGTTGAAGTGCAAGCCCAATAAATCAGCGGGGTTGGCACCACGATTTTGTGCATAACGTCCATAAGCCGTGTGCCCCTGACCAAACGGAATAGCAACTGTATCTGGACGAATAGCAGGGTAAATATAAACTGGCACTTCAATTTCACCTGCTTCACTGATAACTTTCACAACTTCATCATTTTCTACATGAAGTTCGTGTGCTGTTTCTGGATTAATTTCAATCCAAGTCGTCCACATGACAGTCGTTGTAGGGTCAGGTAATTCTTGTAACCACGGCTTGTTTGCACCAGCCTCACCTAAAGTTGGTGACACAAACGGCACAAAGAAAAACTCACCTTCACCAGCAAATTGTGCTTGCTCGGCACTGATGTTTCTGCTAAAAGCCGTTGAACCACTGGGTGAAACTTTTGCATCAACATTCTTCCACCAACCACCATATTGTTGGAAGGAAGCCATAAAAGCGACATTATCTATTGCAGAGAATGAACCGCTTGATTCACTCATTAACGAAGTCACTTTATTTTCCAAAAACTCAACTTCGTCGGCAAATGGCAAGGCTGAAGCAAATGCACCACCAGCCAAGCGAGCCGCTTCAATTAACACATCCACTGTAGAACGCGTATTGTAATAAGGTGAAACAACAGGTTGAGCGCCAGAAAGAACCGGTAAATCAGTTCCAGTTGTCACACGTTGGTAGCCCCAACCTTCCAAACCATGATGGTCTGGCAAAACATAATCCGCTTCTACGGCAGTTTCATCTGGGAAAATCCCAAACGAAATGACTTGACCTACATTGCTCAATGCTTCTTTGAAACCAATGGCATTTGGCAATTCAAAAACGGGATTTACACCATGTACAAACAAAACTTTAATTTCGCCATTTTTCATTCGCTCAACAAACGCTTGCATTTCTTGAGCAGAAGCCGGGCGATGATATTCACTTTGGTTTGGTGCCAAAGCCGAAATATACATGCCACCCGCTTTACCAACATTACCAGCCAAAATATTCAAAGCCAACACGGCTTCGGCAACTGCCAAGCCATTCGATTGACCTAAGGCAGGTCCGCCGGGGATAGCAACAACATTGGAAGTAGCAAACAATTCAGCAAGATGTTGCAACGCTTCTAACGGAACGTCAGCCTGTGATGCCACCTCAAGTGGGTCTACACTTGAGAAGATTCTCGGAACAGAGCCGCCTTTAATTTCTGCTACTAATTTACCAATTGCAAGAACAACCAAAGCCTCAGTACCGGGGCGGATTGCAACCCATTCATCAGCCTTTGCACCCGTCGCCGACATTCTGGCTTCAAATTGCACCATGCGACCGCGCAATTTTGTTTCGGTCGCCTTTCTAAAATTGGCAAAACCACGAGTATATGAAAGTGGAGAAAGCCATGTTTCTAAAAAGTTTGCACCAAAAGAAAATACTGTTTCAGCATTGGCTACATCAAACCATGGCATACCGGCTTGACCAAAAAGATTTTCAGCGGCTTTGCTCAAAGTAGCACGCGATTCAAACATACTCAATGCACCAAAGCGGACTGGGGCGTTGACTCCTGCTGAGTTCGCCAAATCAGTTAGGAGGTCAAATAAATGATCCGATGATGTCCCAAGTAAAAATGCAATTTCGTTTGGTTGATTATTTTTCAAAGCATCAGCCACAACTTGAATGGCATCATCCCAATTTATATTTTCGCCAGCAGAATCACCGCGAGATTTCTTAATCGGGTCTGTGACTCTATCCGGGTTATATAAACCATGCAACGTGGCTTGACCACGCGCACAAGTTTTCCCGAGATTTAATGGATGATTTGCATTCCCCTCAACTTTAATAGCGCGTCCTTGATATGTGCGGACAACGATACCGCACCCTACCGCACATTCGCGGCATGTCGTGGCGTAATAAGTGCTCTGACCGACCAAATTGTATTCGGGCATTTGTTGATAGGGTTCACGCGTAACATAACGTGAAGCAGGACCACAGCCCGTTAATACAGCAGTAGTCGCCGCACCCAAACCAGCCAGTTTTAGAAAATCACGCCGGGAAACTTGTTCACTCATAATAATAATTTCCTTTCGCCCGGTTTAATAATGACACGTACCACAGTCGGTGAGTTTGATTAACTTCTCTTGGTCTTCACCGGCTGTTTCAATATGACAATTCAAGCACCAACCCATATTCATCACCTGCGGATTTTCAGCAATATTCACCTTACTCATATCACCATGACAATCTTCACAATTTTTGCCTGCCGCCACATGCGCACGATGATTAAACTGCACAAAGTCTGGCACAATGGCTACCGGCACCCATTGAATCGATTCGCCATTCAACACAGCATCTTTCAATGGTGCAAGTAATTCACTCGTTGCAGTTTTCTCAATTTGATTATGGCATGCCCAACACTTGGCTTGTGATGGAATCCCCGCCGCAGGTCCCTTTGCCGCACCGGGATGACAGTATAAACATTGAATCCCAAATTGCACGTGCGTTTGATGCGGAAACTCAATCGGCTGAGGTGGCGTTTGCTGTGTAAGCGAAATTCCATACACCGCCGCACTAAACACCGAAAGGAACGCAATGCCCACTGCAATTAACCCTATCGGTTGCATCAGCCAGTTAAAAATCTTTTTTAACATGGATTCTCCTAAAGTAAACTTTAAGCGCAACGCCGCCGCGAACAAATCAACGGCGACGGCTTAAGATATCTTACTGCTTGTAACTTGAATCACCATCAACAGAAAATAGTTTGCAACAACGTTGAAAATCATAAAAACAAAAAATCGAAACTACAAACCCTTTCTTCAAAATTAAATTCATTGTGGTCTCCAAGTTCGGCAAATTATACATCGAAAGTGCAAAAAGGTACAAGCAAGCCTTTATGCTAACCAGCCAACAAAGCAATTATAAAGTACTCAAGCCAATTTGTTTGATATTCATCCAAAATTGACCAGTGATACAATTATATAGAATCCACTATGAAAACGTACTTCGTAGGACTTATCGCGCTTCTTTTAATCACGTTGACGCTTGCTCTTGCCGCGTCAAACTTCATCTCCGCCGAAGCATTCACTGTCTCTGCCAGTGCAGGTGTAATGATTCAACAGCCTACCGCCACACCCACCGCATTATCAGATTCCGAAATCGGCTCCACTGACGGAATCCTCATCATGGGCATTGTGATTGTCTTAATCATCACCTTGCCAATTTTGTTTCGTAAAAAATAACAATTCGCTAACCTCCAACCTCTTAACCCCTCATTAACAAAACGTAACTTCATATTAACAAATGTTTTCTGCCTTTAATGATATAGTCAAAAACATGGCAGAAAAAATTCTCGTCGTAGAAGACGAACTCGCATTACAAGAAACATTAGCCTATAACTTGAAAAAAGAGGGCTATCAGGTTGAAACCATTGGCAACGGAAGATACGCTTTAGAATCTGCTCGCAAAATGAAACCTGATTTAATCGTGCTAGACATCATGCTCCCTGAAATGGATGGCTTTGAAGTCGCCCGTATCCTTCGTAAAGAAATGTCCACTGCCATTTTGATGCTGACCGCCAGAGATGATGAAATAGACCGAGTCGTCGGTTTAGAAGTTGGGGCGGATGATTATTTGACCAAGCCATTTTCAATGCGCGAATTGATAGCACGAGTCAAAGCACAATTAAGAAGAACTCGCTTATTAAGAGAAGAGATGAGCAAGTCTGTTGAGCCTGTCAAACACGAAACATTGGCTTTTGAAAATTTGACGATTGATTTAACTCGCCATGAAGTGACATTAAATGGCAAGCCCGTGCAACTTAAACCAAAAGAATATGAATTGCTATTATTCTTCGCTGAACATCGCCGCCAAATGCTTTCACGCGAATTTATTTTAGAAAGAGTATGGGGCTGGGATTATATTGGCGATAGTCGCACAGTAGATGTACACGTCCGTTGGCTGAGGCAGAAGATAGAAGCCGACGCGGCTGAACCAAAACGAATTGTGACAGTAAGAGGCGGGGGCTATCGCTTTGAAGGTTAAAATCATAATCTGTGATAGCAACGATTGAATTTTTCCCTATTCTGGTTTTATTAATAATCGCCGTGTGGTTTGCGTGGCGATATTATGATTTAAGAAAACGTATCAATCAATATGCACAAGCCGTTCGCAATCAAAATAATTTTTCAAGAAATATCAGAGATTTAGAAAGTTTAGAAAGTGTCGTTAATTCTCTACAGTCTATTTTTAATATTGAACGTGCAAATCTGAATGCAGAAAATGCCCGTCTTGCAACTGTGTTAGAACAATTGACTGATGGCGTGTTAATTGCCGATGCTGATGGACGCGTGCAATTTGCCAACCCTGCCGCAAGAAAATTATTTGATGTGCAAAACCCAATTCAACAAACGATTGCACAAGTGATTCGTAATTTTCAATTGATTGAAGCGTGGCGCAGATGTCAACAAACTCGTTTGATTCAAATTGAAACGGTTGAATTGCCTACAAAAAAACAATTTTTGCAATTGACTGTCATTCCAGATAAATATGAAAGCGGAAGTTTATTGCTCGCACAAGATTTGACGCGCGTGCGCAGGCTTGAAACCGTGCGACGAGATTTTATTTCAAATGTGTCACACGAATTAAGAACCCCGCTTGCTTCATTAAAAGCATTGACAGAGACTTTACAAAATGGTGCGCTTTCAGATGCAGAAGCAGGTCCAAGATTTTTAGATAGAATTCATACCGAAGTTGATGCGTTGACGCAAATGACGCAAGAGTTATTAGATTTATCGCGCATTGAATCAGGTCAGGTGGAATTAAATTTTGCGCCGATTACTCCCAAAAATTTAATTCACTCAGCGGCAGAAAGAATGAAAGCACAAGCCGAGCGTGCGAATTTAAAAATTACAGTTCATTGCGATGACAGTGTATCCACCTTACGTGCAGACCATGCCCGTTTGGAACAAGTGTTAGTGAATCTGATTCACAATGCAGTCAAGTTCACAAAATCAGGCGGAGAAATCAGTTTGTTTGCTGAATCAATTGACAATGGAGCCCCACAAGGGGATGGTATCCGATTCGCTGTCAAAGATACAGGTATCGGCATCCCGTCAGAAAGTCTCAACCGAATCTTTGAAAGATTCTATCGAGTTGATTCATCACGCACAGGTTCTGGTACTGGTTTAGGATTATCTATTGCAAAACATATTGTGGAAGCACACAAAGGAAAAATTTGGGCGGAAAGTGAATTAGGAAAAGGCAGTACGTTTTATTTTTCAATTCCCCACGAGCCTAAGTAAAATAAAAACTTTCATTATTGATAGATTCACAATTTGCATTTATGTTTACCAGTTGTTAACTACTTCTTAAGTGCATCATAAATAAATAGTTGTATCATACAAACATGGAAACGATTGCTCTGCTTTTATTCTTCTCTTTGCTTACCGTCTTCAGCGTAGACGCATCTCGCAAACGCCGCGAGTTTTTGCAAAAGAAAATCCGCGCGTAGTCTTTTTCATTCTTCTCCTCCCTCCCCACCCGCTGATTAAGCGGGTGGAATCGTTAACAAGACAAACACTCGTATTTCAAAAACCCTTAACATCCGTTTGCTATAGTTTGCAACGAAATGAAACTTTTTTTCGTACACATTGTCAAAAGAAATAAACAACGGAGAAACAATGGGACTTGCAGATTTGCACGTACACACAATGTACAGTTACGACGGAACCGCCAGTGTTTCGTCGATATTAAGACGCGCCAAAGAAATCGGGTTAGATGTAATTGCCATCACAGACCATGATGAAATTGCCGGCGCACTGGAAGCAGTCAAACTCGCCTCACACTACGGGATACATGTGATTCCCGCGTCAGAAATCACCACAGCCGAAGGCGATTTATTGGCATTGTTAATCAACAAAAAAATTCAAGCAGGCCTTTCACTAATCGAGACTGTTTTGCGTGTAAAAGATGAAGGCGGAGTTTGCATTGCGCCACATCCAATGGCTGGCGGCATGGGCATGAAAAGTTTGTCGGCTTATTCCATTTTGAAAGCATTGAAAAATCCCCAAGTTGCTCAAACCTTAATCGGAATCGAAACCTACAACGGCACAGCCATTGACAGAATGAGCAATCACTATGCAAAGGTTTTCGCTAGTGGATTAAACATCGCCCAAACTGGAAGCAGTGACGCACATGTGATTGATACGATTGGATTCGGCGCGACTGAATTTGAAGGCAACACGCCACAAGATTTGCTCAATTCATTAAAGAATAAAATTACCAAAGTTCGTAAGTTAAATGAATGGAGTCCATTACACATCTTAAGTAACTGGGGATTTCGATATGTAGAAAGCACATTCCGCAAGGTAACTGGGTTAGCAAAGGCATAAACTTTCATCTTTCCTCTTTCTCAGGCTTTCAGATAAAATATAAAGAAGAGGAAATTAAAACCTATGACCAAAAAAATCTTAGTCACAAACGATGATGGGGTTATGTCGCCCGGGTTATTAGCACTTGTAAAAGAAATGCGCGTTTTTGGTGATGTATTCATCATGGCGCCTGATAGAAACTGGTCTGGTGGCGGGCATGTCAAAACATTAGACCGCGCTTTGCGTGTGCGTGAATTTAGGCTTGAAGATGGCACACAAGCCTTTGCCAGTGATGGTGCACCTTCCGATTGTGTATCTTTAGCAGTCTTAGGTTACTTCAAAGAAAAATTTGATTTAGTAGTTTCCGGCATTAACTTTGGTGCCAACCTTGGGCATGATGTCACCTATTCTGGGACAGTCACTGCCGCCATGGAAGCCGTCATTGCTGATTTACCCGGCGTGGCTTTTTCACTTGAATTACCGGAAGGTCATGTGGGACCCCTTGACTTTTCAGCTTCGGCATACGCGGCACACATTGTGATTCAAAACGTGTTGGAACATGGATTACTGCCTGAAATTTTATTGAATGTCAATATTCCTTATTTGAAAAAAGAAGAGATAAAAGGATTTAGAGTCACACGCCAAGGATTGCGGGTGTATCACAGCCGTTTAGATGAACGCGTTGACCCACGCAATCGTCCATATTATTGGATTGGTGGCGATGCTCCTACGGGCGTGCCAGAAACAGGTACAGATGTAGGTGCACTTTCTGAAGGTTTTATTTCTGTTTCACCTTTGCAATTAGATTTAACAGCCTATCGGGCTTTGTCTGAAATCAATACGTGGGAGTGGGAAGATGCTTCGGAAAATTGAATCAAGTGTCCCTTAGGAAAGAAGCGTTGAAACATCTCAAAAAACTTTGAGATGTTTTTTGTTAACTTAACAAGACGTTAACCTATTCTTCCATTGGCTTTAAGAGTGAATCAGTATCATTTACATCGTTATATAAATTAAAAGGAGAAAAAGAGATGTTTAAATCTGCTCGTTTGTTCGTTTTTGTTTTTGTGGTGTTGAGCCTTGTGCTCGCCGCCTGTGGTGCGCCTGCAACTGAAGCCCCTGAGGTTGAGGCTCCTGCTACAGAAGTTCCTGCCACTGAAGCCGCTACTGAAGCAGTGGTTGAAGACCCAATGGATATGTATCTGCCAGACGCCGTCACTGGTGACATTATCATTGCTGGTTCATCTACTGTGTTTCCACTTACTGAACGCATGAAGCAACGCTATGAAGAAGAAGGTTACACTGGTAACTTGACCGTTGATTCAATTGGTTCTGGTGCTGGCATTGAACGCTTCTGTGTGGCGGGTGAAACTGATATTGCCAATTCTTCACGCGCGATTCGTGATACTGAAATTGAATCATGTGCCGCAATTGGTCGTACAGTGGTTGGCTTCTTAGTTGGTATTGATGCTTTGACCGTTGCTGTAAGTGCTGAGAATGATTTTGTAACTGATATCACTCTTGAAGAATTAGCTTTGATTTATTCCACCGCTACCAATTGGTCTGATGTTCGCCCTGAGTGGCCCAACGAACCAATTCTTCGCTTTAGCCCCGGCACTGACTCTGGTACATTTGATTTCTTTGTTGAAGCCGTAATGGAAGAAGTATTAGGCGATACAGGTAGAGATGCTATCCTCGCATCTGGTGGTACACAATTCTCTGAAGATGACAATGTGCTTGTTCAAGGTGTACAAGGTTCACCGTATGCTATTGCTTACTTTGGTTATGCTTATTATGAAGAAAATGCTTCCAGTTTGAATGCCGTTTCTGTAAACAGCATTGCCCCAACTGCTGAAACTGCTGAATCCGGTGAATATCCAATTTCTCGCCCATTATTCATTTACTCCAGCACTGAAATTATGCAAGAGAAACCACAAGTATCCTCTTTCATCTATTTCTACATTTCAAACGTGTTTGATGAAATCCTCGATGTTGGTTACTTCCCAGTCAGCGATGCTCAATTACAAGAAAATCTTGATGCTTGGTCATCTGCAGTTGGTCAATAGTTTGAAAATTTAGTTCGGAATAAAACAACCTTCCCTTCTTACAAGAGAAGGGAAGGTGATTTGTTGTAAAATGAAGAAGAAAGAAATTGATTTTGGCGAAGGAGTATTCATGGCTGAATTGACAGACAAAAAAACATCTACAATAAGTTTACGTCGTAAGCCACGCTGGGGTGAAAGTATTATTCAAGGGCTATTATTCTTAAGTGGCTTTTTATCTATCTTTATCACGATTGGGATTGTTTATGAACTTGGAAAAGAAGCATTGCTCTTTTTTCAAATGCCAGAAGTTGATTTATTATCCACTATCACAAGTACTGAATGGAAACCTCACGTTAATAAATTCGGTATCTGGCCCCTGCTTACTTCTACTTTATTGACAAGCACAATTGCCATGTCTATTGCTATTCCATTAGGAATGAGTGTAGCAATTTACTTAAGTGAATATGCCAGCCCAAAAGTTCGCAATACCCTAAAACCAGTTCTTGAAGTGTTAGCCGGCATTCCTACCATTGTGTATGGATATTTTGCATTAACATTTATGACTCCCCTTTTGAGACAAATCTTCGGCAATGATACAGTGCAGATTTACAACACCGCCTCAGCCGGACTGGTGATGGGGATTCTGATTCTTCCACTAATTACTTCCATGACAGAGGATTCATTAAGTGCCGTACCCCGTTCACTTCGTGAAGCGGCGTATGGTATGGGTGCAACAAAATTAGAAGTGGCTGTACAAATTGTTGTGCCTGCCGCACTTTCTGGAATCGCCGCCGCCATTATCGTCGGCATTTCTCGTGCAATCGGCGAAACCATGATTGTCGCCGTTGCCGCGGGTGCTGGACCCAATTTCACATTGAATCCATTTATCGGTGCTGAAACAATTACCGGACACATCGTGCGCATTTCAGGTGGTGATTTAAGCTATGACTCGATAGATTACAACAGTATTTTTGCACTTGGCTTATTTTTATTCCTTGTTACCTTAACACTTAACATTATTAGTCAAGCCATTGTGCGTCGTTTCCGTGAGGTGTATGAATGAAAGAAAAAGAAGTCATTCAGGGATTTTCAAACAATCTCAACGCCCGCAACCGTAAAGGTGTGATTTGGCATATTATTTTTCAAGCCTCCACCTTAGTTGGAATTGTTGCCTTAATTGCTTTAATGCTCAATATTGTTAACAGCGCCTTTGGCTATGTTGCTTATGAAGCCAGAGTAGACCCTGATACATTCACAGTGGATGGTGTTCCGCTTGAAGAACAAAACAAAGAACAATTATTAACCTTGCTTCAATCCGAACTTTCTAGGGGTGCTTACAATAAATTAAATAATGAAGAACCCTTTGAAGAACGCTCGCGTGAAAATGTTTTTCAATTAATTGTTGAAAGAATCATCAGACCAAAAGTTGTAGCCGTGTGGGATTTATGGCCCTCACTCACACAAGTAGATGAAATCCGCGCTACTGTCGCTCAAGATTTCCCAACCGCCGAATTAGATTTTGTTTCATGGCTAACGTATGATTTTGTCACTCGCCCACAAACTAGTGAAGCATTAACAGCCGGTGTAAGAACTGCCATCCTCGGCTCATTATGGACGATTTTCTTCACAATTTTGCTGGCGTTTCCAGTTGGCGTAGGAGCCGCAATTTATTTGGAAGAATATGCTTCAGATAATTGGTTTAACCGAATCATTCAAACCAATATCAATAATCTTGCTGGTGTACCTTCTATTGTGTATGGAATTTTAGGGTTGGCAATTTTTGTGCGCACACTAGAACCGCTTACGAGTGGGGAAATTTTCGGGTTGGTTGACCCAACTACGGCGAACGGAAGAACCGTTTTATCCGCTGGGTTAACGCTTGGTTTGTTAGTGCTTCCTATTATCATCATCAATGCCCAAGAAGCGATTCGGGCTGTACCGCGTTCACTGCGCAATGCAAGTTTTGGAGTGGGTGCAACGAAATGGCAAACTGTATGGTCACATGTTTTACCAAATGCCATGCCCGGAATCTTAACTGGCACAATTCTTGCTGTTTCACGTGCCATTGGTGAAACCGCTCCTTTGGTTGTGGTGGGTGCATCTACTGCCATTAGTTTTGACCCTGAATCACCGTTTTCAAAATTTACAACATTACCAATTCAAATTTATCAATGGACTGCTCGCCCGCAAGCTGAATTTCAGAGTTTAGCCGCCGCATCAATTTTAGTGTTACTCGTATTATTACTCAGCCTGAATGCCTCTGCCGTTTTATTACGCAATCGCTTCAGCAGGAGATTCTAAGCATGACCACAAACAACAATCCTGAACCTACCTATGTGATTGAAACGCAAGACCTTGAAATTTACTACGGCACTTTCAAAGCAGTGACTGATGTAAATATGAAAGTTGAACAAAATAAAATTACAGCCATTATTGGTCCTTCCGGTTGTGGAAAATCCACTTTATTGCGTGCCTTCAACCGCATGAATGAACTATATGCTGGCACATCCATTAAAGGAAAAATTACATTCAACGGACAAGATATCTACGCCAAAGAAGTTGACCCTGTTGAAGTGCGTTATCGCATTGGCATGGTGTTTCAAAAACCAAATCCATTTCCAAAAAGTATTTACGAAAACATTGCATGGACTGCTCGCATTCATGGTTACAAAGGCAATATGGATGAACTGGTCGAAAACTCATTACAACAAGCCGCCTTGTGGGACGAAGTGAAAGATAAATTACATCAATCGGGTTTATCACTTTCGGGTGGTCAGCAACAACGTTTGTGCATTGCGCGTGCGATTTCTATCAAACCTGAAGTGATTTTGATGGACGAACCCGCCTCGGCTCTTGACCCGATTGCGACTCTCAAAATTGAAGAATTGATGCAAGAACTGAAAAAGAATTACACAATTGTCATTGTGACACACAACATGCAACAAGCCGCTCGTGCTTCTGATTACACCGCCATGATGATGCTCTCCGGCGAAGGCGAACGTTCTGGAACTATGATTGAATTCAATGAAACGAAAACTATCTTCACCCGCCCAGCAGATAAACGCACAGAAGATTATGTAACAGGAAGGTTTGGTTAAGCATGAAAGCAAAAGTATTAATTCTTTGTACAGGCAACTCAGCCCGAAGCCAAATGGCTGAAGGTTTATTACGTGCAATGGCAAGTGACACATTTGAAGTGTTTAGCGCAGGCACCGAGCCGAAGGGCAAGATTCTGGATGAAGTCCAAGAAGTGATGCGTGAAATCGGAATTGATATTTCAAATCAATGGTCAAAATCTGTTACTGAATATCTTGGCAAGCAAATCTTCGCGCATGTCATCACCGTTTGTGCAGATGCAGAAGATAATTGCCCCGCTGTATTTTTGAATATGGGCACGCATGAACATTGGCCCTTTGATGACCCCGCCAAAGCAGATGAAGAAAACCGCCTCGCTACTACCCGACGCGTGCGCGATGAAATCAAGCAACGCTTACACCTTTGGCTGACCGAACAAAATATTTCAGCAAAAGAAATTCAGTAATAGTACAATAGAAATGAAGAGGTTGTTATGAGAAAAGCATTTGAAACAGAACTTCAAGAATTAAAAGATGAAATTCTTTTGCTGGGTTCAATGGTGGAACACGCCATTATCAATTCAGTTGAATCGTTAAAAAAACGTGATATGAAGGGCGCGCAAGATATCATTGCCAAAGATAAAGAAATCAACAAAAAGCGTTTTGATATTGAAGCGCAGTTGATGGTGTTGATTGCTACACAACAACCCATGGCACATGATTTACGTTTGTTAGCTTCTTCGATGGAAATTATTTCTGAACTCGAACGCATGGGTGATTATGCCAAGGGTATTGCGAATATCAACATTCGCATGGGTGATGAACCTTTGCTCAAACCTTTAATTGATATTCCACGCATGGCGCAAAAAGGGGCTGACATGCTTCATCGCGCCTTAACAGCATTCGTCAATGAAGATGTGGAAATTGCAAAATCCATTCCAATGGAAGATGATGAAGTGGACGCGCTTTACAATCAAATTTATCGTGAGTTGATGGTTTTCATTATTGAAGACCCCAAAAATATCGAACG
>DDVH01000028.1:46464-52664 GCA_002345215.1 Anaerolineales bacterium UBA2317 | reverse complement strand
GAAGTCAAAAACAGTGATGATGAGTTTTGGCACGGGCAAAAGAAGTAAATAAAAACTTAAGCCACAGAGGTCACAGAGATTTTTGAGAAAAGAAATTAAAAACTCATTTTTCTCTGTGCACTCTGTGGCAATTTTTTACCAAACTCTCTCCAAATTTTCATTCTCGCCCACTTTTCTTCCTACTTTTGCCATATCAATCCATTCGCCGTGAATTTTCACGCGCACCACATCAGATGTGTAATCTGTGCTAGTGGCATCGCTATTATTAAACAAATACGAACCGACTGCATAAATATCCACGGGTACTTCTAGTTTTTCAAACTTGCGAATCTTTTCTGGATTAAATCCACCAGACACAACAATTTTTACACTGCGACAATATTCTCTTGCCGCCTCTTTCCAACGGTCTGGCAGGTTCCAACTTTCCCAAGCATTATCAATTGCTTGACGAACGTTGAAAACCAGTCTTGGATTCACACCTAAATCTAAAGCCACATCACCAAGCGGTTGCACAGATACATCTCTTAAACTTCCGCTGGTATCTAAACGCACACCATACAATTTATATTTTTCGGCTTCATCTTTACTGCCTGCGTCTATCAATTCTTTATATTTTGCAAACAATGAATCTAAAACTCGTAATGTATCTCGAACAGAATCATTATTGAAATCCACAAGTGCTATGCGCGGAATGCGAGCGGGCAAAATGTTAGCAAACTGCATCATGGCTTCGGCAGTATCCCCTAAGAAAGAAGCGATGGCGGCGTGAGCCACTGTCCCACCGCCAGCACCTCCCCACCAATCGCCTTGTGCATCCGTTGAAACAAACGGACCTAAATCACTTTCTTTATCCAAATTGAATCTTTGCACGGCGATGTTATAAGCATACCCATCCGCCGCTTGGACTTCGTGCATATCAAAACGCGCAGGAAAAAATAAAACTGGTTTGCCACGCGAAGCAACCAGCGTTTCATAAACATTAGTAGCAACACGGCTCGAACGAGTCAAAATTCCAAGTGAAGGTGTTTCGATTAAAGCAAAATCTCGATAACGCCCACGAACTTTAATGACAGGTTGCACTTTGGTTGGATCACCATCATATTTGACAGTTGTGCCATCATGTACTGCCCACACTTCCAGTTTGTCTGATGTATCAATAAATTTATCGCCGTCAAAATAACCTGTGCAATGCCGAATCATCTCTAAAGATTTATCTACACCAACAACTGTGGTTTTTCCCATGCGGCGTGTGAACCATTGCATTTCAACTTCAATATCACCGACTGCAATTTTTTCGGGTGAAATTCCATTTGGTAAATTATGATATTTCCCTTCATAAAAATACGCGTCTTTAGATAATGAAATCAACATGCGATTGATGTTTTCAAAATATTTATCTGAATACCATCCCCGTCGCATGCGTTCTATATCAAGCTTGAAGGTTTCGTTGGTTAATCTTTTGTTATCGAAAATGCTCATGGGGTCTCGTTTGGTAAATAGTAATTGGTAATTACTATTTATTTATTTAATTTCATCTGTAGATTTAACAATCTTCATCCCCGCTTTTGCAAAGCGATTAAACGCTTCATTCGCCGCGTCGGTATGGTCAACCACCTCAGGCACGACAACTGGTGACGAACAGTCTTCCAGCAAATAAACTTTTTTTGCTAATTCTGAGTCAACTGCTTGAATATCATCTAACAAATCAGAAATTGTCCATGCTACACAATGACTTTTCGCCTGACCTGCAATATACAATCTATCTACTTCTAAAAGATGTTCTATGAATTTTGAATTTCGTGTTCCAAGCGTTTCACCCATTGGACCTGTCAACACTTCGGGACCAATTGCTGAATAATTTTCAGTAAACGGTTTATCGCCTTTGATTTCAAAATCTGCTTGAGTATTGCGAGCAATGGAATGGAAGAAGATGGCTTCTTCTACAGCAGGGACAATTGCATGACCCAAGCCGCCTAACATGGCATGATAGGGCCAGATGGTTAATGCGTATTTGCCTTTTTTCTCTAACGCCTCCGCATAATGGATCATCATCTGTTGACCATATTCAGGTGCGATATTAAATTGTGAGGCAAGTTCTGAATTAAATTTCCATTTGCTGTTTTGCAAATCAGTGAGGTGAATGTCTGTATATGGTGCAGGGTGATTTCCGTTTTCATCTACAAAAAAGTTGGGATGAAAAATTTGATGGGCATAATGCGTATCCATCGTTGCAATGATGTGTGTGATGTTTCCAATATTTTTATAAATAAACTCACACAAGCGGATATTATCTTCTACGGCTCCATTTCCGCTACGACCACCAACAAATAATTCAAAGTTGGGGATGCAAAATGTATTTTGCACGTCAATGAGTAAGAGTGAGATTTTTGCATCCGCGTTTGAAGCAGGTTGAAGTCCGTGTTGAAGCGCGAAAGTTTTTGCATCGTCAGCGCGGGCGGCGTAATCAACTTTCCACACTTCGCCAACGCGGGATGAATCAAAAAACGAGGGAATGGGTGTTGTCATTTAATTAAATGTCTCTGGTTGATTTTGTTTATTACGGCGGAAGCGCAAGAAAAACGTTGGGAAAATTAAAGCGACCAATCCACCGGGGATGCAAAGCGGAAGAAAACAGGCGAGATAAAACCCAATAAGCGAATAAAGAATAGATGTGCCAGTGATGTCGGTGCGTGTGCCATTTGATTCGACGCATTCCACCACCACTCCTTTTTCGCCGGGGCGATGATAGGATGCTGTGAATTCGCTATATTGCACTTCACCATTTGGACATGTGACTGGGGCAACAAATTGAAAAGTTTGTTCAGGCGCAGTAGCCATGGTGACGCCACCAATCGCGCCGAATGAAATTAATGCGATGAATGTGGATGCGATACAAACAATTATTAATCCAAACGCCTGACCTGCAAACATTCCAGCAACACGGTTTTTCATATTATATTTCCTTCGTTATTACTAATTAGATAATCCTAGCATAAATAAAACTATGACTAGCAAAACACTAAAAACTAATTGAATTATCTGTTTAGAGCCTTCTTCTTGTATTGTTTCCCAAAACTTTTCTACAACAGTTTGTTCTATGCCCTTTGTAATAAATAAGTTATATCCAAGTTTCTTTGTTATATTAGCTGGGGAATTTATTTCATCTATCTTACCTAGCCACTTCTTGCTAAGTATTTTCTCAAGTTCATCTGCTAGTTTAGGATAACCATCTTTTTCAAGAGAATCTCTACAATACTTACAGATAAAACCATTTAATATTTTATATCTTGCGTCTGCAAGGCTAGCCGTAAAATCTTCAAGGCAACCCTTTGTGCCAATATGAATTGAACCACGCAATGAAGGAGATACGATTGATACTGCTTCTCTAAGCATAAGTGTTACCATAAATTCAAGGATTGATGGAGGAGCCATCACATATTCCCAATTTCCTAATGCAATTATTGATAAATTCTTGTTTCGCATTGTATAGTAGTTGTCACTAAACTTGGTTAAGCTTAATATAACAAAATGGTCAGATGAGGTTTCTTTTAATTTATATAAAGTGGACAACCTACCAATAGACGTAGAATATCTATTAATAAAATCCCCAGATTGTCTTCTTATGCTTTCTCTATCAATTGGATTTCTCGAACTTAGTTGTTGCAAAAAAACGTCTGAATATATTGGCAGAAATTCGAATTCAAAAGACCTCTGTAATGTATTTAGATGTAATACTAAATATTGAAGAGCAGGAATAATTTTAGGCTCAATACCAACAGTTAATATTCCTATTCTCTTAACTTTATTAGCTTTTTTTCTTGTTGCCATATGCTCTCTAAATAATATGTCTACATCTAAAACAGTATTTTTTACTTCTTTTTTGCCTTACTCCCCTTCGACACTCTCCGATACGGCGGCATGTTGATATTCAACACTTGTGATTTGGTTTGGTCTAACAATTTATTCCACAAGTTGGGATAACTCAAAGCAAATGCTTCGGGATGCAAAGTGGAAGTTAACACCGTAGGAAGATGCGCGTTATAACGATAATTCAAGACGCTATAAAGTTTATCCTCTGCCCAAGCGGAACTGGCACCGCTTTCTTTTAAATCATCAAGAATTAACAAAGGTGTTGTGCGAATTTCATGGAAGCGTCTATCAAACGAAACATCAGAGTTAGGTCTAAAAGTTTGGCGCAGATAATCAAGAAGTGCAGTCACTTCAACCAATAGTGCTTGTCCGCCCAAGCCCATGCGATAATTTCCAATCGCGGCGGCGAGATGTGTTTTCCCAGAAAAGGATTGACCTAAAAATACAAGCCAGCCTTCTGGTTTTTCAGCAAACTCAACGGCGGCGTTGTGAGCGTCATGCAAAGTTTTGACATCATCTTTAGTGACTTTGATTCTGGTCACTTCTTTATCTTTATATTTATTTCCAAATTTATCTTTCTTTTCAGTGGTGATAGTTGTCACAGCTTCTGTGCCAACTTCATCATCACGCGGTTGGAAAGTCTTGAAAGTCATGGCTTTCATTTCAGGTAATGAAAGCATAGAAATGCCAGGATTACTCGTCTCTTCCGGACGGCGATAATCTGGTGCAGTAATTTTTATATAATTTACAAAGGCTTCATCTTGTAAACGCGAACGAATCCGCCCTTCAATTTCATCCAGCATTAAATTGGTTGTAATAACTGTCGGAAGTTTATTGATGTAACGATAATTAATAATTTGAAATAATTTTTCTTGCGCCCAAGCGGTTGCATTTTGTGTACCGAAGTCATCTAAAATCAATAAACCTGCATTACGAATTTCCTCAAAGCGTTCTTCAAACGTTGTTTCGGGGTCAGCATAAGCAAAGCGGAGTGAATCTAACAAATCAGGTACGGTGATAAATAAAGTTGCAATTCCTTTATTGACTGAAAAATTTGCAATTGCCGCGGCTAAATGAGTCTTTCCACATCCATACCCACCTTCGAGTAATAACCAACCTTCTGGTTTCTTCGCAAAATTTTCACTGACATCAAAAGCTTTATGCAAATTCTCGCGTTCTTGATTCGACATAAACTTGGCTTTATCATTTCCGCTTGGGCTAAAATTTTCAAACGTTAAATGACTCAAGCGATTCAAATTACTCATCGCAAACAAACGGGCGCGTGCAATTTCCGCTACATCTTTCGCGCGACACACACATGTTTCAAGTTTACCGAAGCGTTCATCCTCAACAGGCACATCATAGCGAATATAACCTGCGCCACCACAATGCGGGCAGTTTGGGTCACCTAAAGTCTTCACTGTATTAATCTCGCTTGAAGAATTCAGAGAACTCGCCTTCGGTATATCGTTTTGCATCTTGGATAGAGTCTTTTGAATCTCTTCTTTCATCTTTACCGTTTTCCTTCCAACGATTCAAAATTGCATGGATATATTTCCAATTGCGCACATTTCTACTCACTGCAATTTCAAACGCTTCTTCAAACCAAATACTCGGATAATTTTTTTCCGCATCGCGCAACATATCCGCAATCAAGGGAGTCAATGCGCCGATATTTTCTTCATACAACTTAAACACATTCGATTTATTCGGATTATAACTTTGTGTTGCTTTGATTTGACCATTCGCAAACGCCTCAGCCGATAATCGTCCGCGTGGTGAATTGAGGAAATAATAAACACCCGCTTCATTTTCTGACTTCAACATGGTCTGTCGTTGCAAACTTTTTTCCAGCCCATGCTTAATCTCTTCGTTCGTCAACCCCAGCGACTCAGAGTCAAAATCCGTTTCAATTAATCCACGAAAGTTACCTTCTAAATGTTCAATCCGATAAATGGCATATAACGTGACTTTTAATTCGGCAATATCATCAATTTCATTGATTAAACGCAAAAAAGAATCGGGGACTTGTGTAAATGTTTCAGAAGAAGTAAAGCCATTGAAATTCGTCATTTTATTTATATGTCGTTGCGAGGAGGACTTTAGTCCGACGAAGCAATCTCCAAATTATTATGAGATTGCTTCGCTCGTTGCACTCGCTCGCAATGACATGTCATTTACTCATTCGGTCTAAACACCTTCGTCGCCGCATTTTCAAACTTCGCCAACGCCCCACGGAAAATTAACTCTACACTTCCGACAGGTCCATTACGATGTTTGGCTACAATAATCTCAGCCACGTTATGTTTATCGGTATCTTTTTCATATTG
>DDVH01000028.1:37130-46177 GCA_002345215.1 Anaerolineales bacterium UBA2317 | reverse complement strand
GGTGTATCATCTAAATAAATACCCGTATCAGAAAACACTTCAATAGCATGAGTAAAGAGGGGCCATTCGCTTTCATTTAATTTACCAGTTTTGAGTCGTTGAGAGTCAATGCCTGTTTCTTGTGCAATCAAACGTTGTACCACTTGCTCATTGGACATTTCCAAAGAGAAAATGGCTACACGCTTTTTATGGGTCAATGCCGCATTTTTTGCAACGGATAATAAAAAGCCAGACTTACCTTGACCAGGTCTCGCCGCCACAATTAATAAATCTGATGGTTGTAAACCACTTAATAATTTATCTAAATCATAAAAACCAGTCGGCACACCTTGAAAATCTTCAGGGCGTTTCGATAAATCATCAATGCGGTCATAATAAGTTGAAAGCACTTTGCGAATCGGAAGCAAATCATGTTTGCTTCTTCTATCACTCACACCAAAAATTGCTTTCTCGGCTTCCCCCATCACATGGTCAATTTGGTCGCCACTTTTATACGCCATCGAAGCAATTTGATTGGCGGCATTAATCATTTTTCTGCGAATGGCATGTTCTTCTACAATTCTTCCATACGCCTCAGCATTTAATGAAGTGGGAACTTGATTGATTAAAGAAGTTAAATACGCCGAGCCACCAATCTCTGCAAGTTGATTCGTTTTTTCTAACTCTTCAGAAAGAGTCAACAAATCCACAGGCGCGCGGCGTTCATGTAAACGCACAAAGGCTTCCCAAATCCATTTGTTGCGATGAATGTAAAAATCATCGCCATTCAAAAATTGGGCGATGTCGTAATACACTTCGGGGTTAATCAATACCGCCCCTACTACTGCTTCTTCGGCTTCTCGGCTATGCGGTACGCCAGTGTTTGCGGGGGCGGATGATTGTTCAGGATAAGTATCTGTCATTGGGTCAGTATCAGTTTGAAGGTCAGTTTGAAGCGGGTTTGTCTTTGTCAGGTTTATCTATATCAAGTTTATCTATAAAATCTTTGAAGACGGATAAGCGATTCGCATCCTCAGAAGTAGGCGGAGGAGGCGCATCGTTGACTACGGGTGGGCTTGATTCTTGAACCTCACGATCTGGCTCAATCCCAGCATTATCCATTACGCTACGATGCACAAGTATGGGAACATGCGCACGTACTGCAATTGCAATCGCATCAGATGGACGCGAGTCGATGTGCATTTCTTTTCCATTTGATTCAGCCACAATGTTTCCGTAAAAAATATCATCTTGCAATTTGACAATTTCAACGCGAATGACTCGTGCGCCAAAGGCGTTGAAAACATTTTTGATTAAGTCATGTGTGAGCGGGCGAATCATTTCAACTTCTTGCAATGCAACGGTGATGGCTTCTGCTTCGTATGGTCCGACCCAAATGGTTAAGTATTTTTCAGCATTGACTTGTTTTAACACCACCACGCGTTGTGGCGCCATTAAATGCACGCGAATGCTATCTATTACAACTTCTATCATTTCTGCCATAGGGGAACTCCGTTTCGTCTATTTTAGCATAAAGGTCAACCCTTGCAGGTTTGTTTAACATAAGAAATTAGTATAGTTCGCCGCAGAGCACACAGAGATCTCTGAGGTCTCTGTGGCTAAGCATTTGTTTACAATTTCATTTGCCATAAACAAGAATAAAGACTATAATGCCCGTCACTCATTCGGGGCGTGGCGCAGCCCGGCTAGCGCACTTGCATGGGGTGCAAGGGGTCGGAGGTTCAAATCCTCTCGCCCCGACTGATTTTTTTCAGAGAGATGATACAAATCATCTCACCCCCTGAAAATAATAAAAACCGTCCTTGCCGGGGACGGTTTTGTTTTAAGAAGTAATTATGGAATCAAACGAAGAAATTTTTTACCCACCAACCAATAAACAATCAATTATTAGCTTAGTTCTCGGCATTTTAACATTGCTCATATTTTGTGGCGGATTAATGCCGATTCCCTTCACAGGTTTCATCTGTTTCCCATCAAGTTTTGTGCTTGGGTTTTTAGCATTAACTTACGGAGCGATTTCATTAAGAAGAATCAAAAAACATAATGAATCAGGTCACTCTATGGCATGGATTGGAATCGTGATTGGCGGTTTTGTTTTCTTGTGCATTTTGTTATTCGTGATTGCGATTGTTTCCCTCTTTATCTTTGCACCTGATTCAATGCAACCACTGATTGAAAATTATTCAGTTTAATTTAGTAGGGACACAGCAAAATACTTGATAATTAAAATTATAAAACGACTCGCTGTGTCCCTACAATTAATTTCTTCTAACTTGCCAATCCATCATGCCTAGATTATCCTTGCCAATGGGAGTGGTTAAGTCCCGGTGGGCTTCCTGGTCTTCAAAACCTGTGGCGGGTCGCGTTGCGGGTCGCGGTGGGTTCGACTCCCATCCACTCTCGCCTATGTTCGTAGTGACACGGCGACGCCGTGTCACTACATAAAATGGAGAACTATGTCTTTCCCTGAAACTGAAATTTTTACAAAACTCGTCACACGTGTATTTCGCATTGAGGATGTAACAAGTTTAGATGCAAATGATAAAGAGAATAAAGGATTCTTCTTACGTTATCGCGGACAATTAATTGGTGAAGATTCTGCTGAAGCGTATGACCAATTAGCTGAATCATTAAATCAATACAACGTCATGCCTTTGTTTCGTGAAGAAGAAGGCAAACATGTTATTTATCTTGCACAAAAATTACCTGAGCCAAAGCAAGAAAATATCAGAACCAATATTATTCTTTTTATCTTAACCGTTTTAAGTGTCATGTTAGCCGGTGCACAACCGGAAGGTCCTGTTCCAAACGACACATGGGGAGTGATAGTTGTATTGGCAAAAAGTATTTTCACAGGCTGGCCCTTTGCAGTAAGTTTGCTTGGAATTTTATTGGCACATGAATTGGGTCATTACTTTATGAGCCGTTATCACAAAACGCCAGCATCTTTGCCTTACTTTATTCCGTTTCCATTGAGTCCGCTTGGCACAATGGGTGCGGCAATCATCATGCGTGGTATTCCAAAAAACAAACGCGTGTTATTTGATATCGGTGTAGCAGGTCCAATTGCAGGTTTGGTTGTTGCGATTCCAGTTTTACTTTTAGGTTTATCACTTTCTGAATTGGGAACGATTGACCCAAATCCAAATGGTTTTCTCGAAGGCAATTCTTTAATTTATTTGCTATCAAAATTTATTGTTTTTGGTCAGTTATTGCCTGCACCTGTTGAGCCGCAAGGATTTTTATATTGGCTTCAATATTTCTTCACAGGTCGTCCCATTCCGTTTGGCGGACTTGATGTGTTCATTCACCCTGTTGCATTTGCAGGTTGGGCAGGGATTTTGGTCACGGCATTAAATTTAATTCCAGCAGGCACGCTTGATGGTGGTCATGTTATCTATTCACTATTTGGTGATAAAGCCCGCAAAGCATTTCCGTTTATCATTGCTTTGTTAATTGGTCTCGGATTTTTTTGGGATGGTTGGTGGCTGTGGGCTGTTCTGCTATTTTGGTTGGGACGCGTCAACGCGCAACCTCTTGACCAAATCACCCGCCTCGACCCTAGCCGCAAGTTGGTAGCCTACGCTATGATATTCGTCTTCGTTTTAGTTTTTACTCCCGTTCCATTTATGTTGTTGGTTCCGTAAAATTTATAAGTAGGGGCGAGGCATGCCTCGCCCCTACAAAAAATATAATATAACAATGAAAAAAATAATCTCCCTTTTCTTTATCACAACAATTTTATTATCATCATGTAGTGCTGAAACAATAACTACACCCACTGCTGAAAATGCTGAAACGCAGAGTGCGGAAAAAACTTCCACGCCAGAATCAGGTTCAATTAGCACGAATCAACTTGAAGTCAATGAAGAAGCGTTAAACGGATTGCAAATCAATGTATGGACTCCGTGGCATGAAGTTGAGCAAAGTCTGTTTGAAGCATTGGTCAAACAATTTAATAATGAGAATCAATGGGGCATTGTTGTCAATGTACAAAGCCAGGTTAATTTTTCAAATTTATATGAAACCACGACAGCTTCATTACCAACAGACCAACGCCCCGATTTAGTGATTGCCTTGCCTGAACATGCGCACGAATGGTTTGATAACGGCGTGGCGATTGATTTGAATGATTATGTCAATGATGCAACCTATGGTTTGGATACAGAAGATTTTTATGATGTGTTTTTGAATCAAGATATTTCTGGTGATGCGCGTGTTGGAATGCCCGCGCAACGCACAGCCCAATTTTTATTATGGAATGAAACGTGGGCAGATGAATTAGGTTTTGATTCTGCACCCACATCTATTGATGATTTTGAAGAACAATCTTGTGAAGCGCATGATTCAAAATTGAAAGATGAATTTGCAGAAAATGATTCTTTCGGTGGTTGGTTGGTGAACACCGAATCAATGACGGCATATTCATGGATGCTGGCGTTTGGCGGTGGCGCGTTAGAAGAAAATAATTATCGTTTTATGAAGCCAGAAAATATTGATACGTTTAAATTTTTACGCGAGTTATCTGAAAAGAATTGCGCGTGGCAAAGTGCCAGCGACCCGATTCTTTCGTTTGCGAATCGTGAGGCTTTGTTCATCACAACCAGCATGGAAGAATTTACAAGTGTAGCGCGTGTGTTTGCCAGTGTTGGTTCGCGAGATGTTTGGAAAGTTTTGCCATTTCCAAATGATGATGAAGGCGTGATGGCTGTGTATGGTTCGTCGTATGTGATTTTGAAATCGAATGATGATAGCCAAATTGCAACTTGGTTGTTTATTAAATGGCTTTTGGATAATGAACAAGACAAACGCTTTGTGGAAACAACTCATCTCTTTCCGCTTCGCTCTTCGACGTTAGACCTGCTCTCTGACTACGAACGGACTCATCCTCAGTGGAAACAAGCCGTGGACTTAATTCCGCAAGGTGCTTTGCAACCTCAACTGGCATCTTGGCGTACAATTAAAATAATGCTCGGTGATGGATTTGCGCACATGTATCGCGTGAATGTTCCTAGCGGACAAGTAGCGGCAATCCTCGCGCAAATGGAAAATACAGCGAAAGAGTTGAGTGAGTAGGAGAAATAAAATGCCACATTCAGAATATAAAGCCAGACAGGTTCGGGCGAAGACTCATGAAGTCTATGAATATGACCATGATGATAACAAGCCCGGCAAGCCTTTGCATATCTTAATCCCCGGCGGATTAATTGCCTTAGCAACTTTGGGATTAATCATTTTGATTGGCTACTTAACATTTATAGATGAAAGCCTTTCACAAGAATTAGGAATTATGTTGTGTTTAATCCTCTCGCCTTTTTATGTGGGTGGAGTTTTCTTGTTTAGTTATGGCTATGAGTTATATGATATTCCGCGTGCATTAAGATTAACTGCCATTATTGTATTTGTGACATTAGCATCAGTCGTCATTATTGCTGTTTTGTTTGCTGTGTTAGGAAATATGAAAGGCGGGTCTAGCTCATCTTCTAAATCGTCAAAATCTTCTTCATCTTCAAAGTCATCAGGCAGTTCTGGCAAATTAAGTGACCTGGCTGGCGGATTCCTCGGTGGGGCGGCAGGTGCAGGTTCTAAAAAATCAGTAGGTGGAAGTTCATCATCAGGTGGTGGAGGTTCTTATCACTCAGGCAGTGGACCGATTTTCGTCAACACTGGCGGACGGACTCGTGTTGAAACTCGTGAAGTAACCAAAGAAGTCATTAAAGAAGTTCCCAAAGAACCAATGCCGATAAAATGTCCATTTTGTTCACGGTCTTATGTTCCAGTTGAACATGAATATGTTTGTCCCAGTTGTGGTGGCGTGACTCCGAAGGAATTAATTGAAGAGTCGCAGATGCCTAAAGATAATAGCAAATAGCGGTTGGCTGTTAGCAAAATCCGTAATTTGTATTTTACAGAGTACGAATTACGGATTATTATTTAAGAACAATTACAACAAGGAGTTCTCCCATGAAACCCATGTACATCAACGGAAAATTTACAAACGGACATGCCACAGAAGAGATTCAAGTCCAAAATCCTGCAACAGAGGAAATTATAGATTCGGTTCCACGAGGCAAGCCGGAAGATATCGAAGAGGCGGTGCAGGCGGCAAAATCCGCGTTTGATGCGTGGCGCAAGATGGGGTCAAATGAAAGAGCAAGTTTATTGCATGAAGTCGCAAGCAAAGTGCATGAACATAAAGAAAAAATTGTTCACTTGCTAACTTTAGAAGAAGGCAAGCCTGTTGCCGAAAATGAAGAAGAAGTTGAGTGGGTGATTAATACATTTCGTTATTATGCTGAATTAGGCAGGCATCATAGAGGAAGTGTTCTAACTTCTGGAGAACATTCGCAATTTAATTTTATTATCAAAGAACCGTACGGCGTGGTGGGTTGTATTGTGCCGTGGAATTATCCGTTGTTGTTATTGGCATGGAAAGTTGCCCCTGCCCTCGCGGCTGGAAATACTGTGGTCATAAAACCATCCGAGATGACTCCGTTAACTGCGTTGTATTTAGCAGAACATTGTTTCAATCATTTACCTGCAGGTGTTTTGAATGTCGTCACAGGGTATGGGCATGAAACAGGTGAACCTCTTGTTAAACATGCTGAAGTGCCAGTGATTGCGTTTACCGGAAGTTTAGCAACGGGACAAAAAATTGCGGCGATTGGCGCGCCAATGATGAAGAAACTTCATTTGGAGTTGGGCGGCAAAGATGCAACTGTCATTGCTGAAGATGCTGACCCTGAAATTGCGGCAAAGGCTGTGGCGTATGCGGCATTGTTAAATGCGGGTCAGGTTTGTACGAGTACTGAACGAGTATATGTTCCACGAAGAGGTGCGGCAAAATTTACAGAAGCAATTGTGGAACATGTCAAATCGCTTCGCATCGGACCTGGAACTGATTCTGCTACGGATATGGGTCCTATGATTGGAGATGTTTATCGTGCTAAGTTTGAAAAGCACATTGAAGATGCAAAGTTTAACGGCGCAAAAATTTTATTCGGCGGCGGCAGACCGAAACATTTATCAAAGGGATTCTTCCACGAGCCAACAGTTTTATCTAATGTTGATCATTCGATGGTCATCATGCGCGAAGAGACGTTTGGTCCAGCTGTTCCAATTATGGAATACACCACATTTGACGAAGCCATCAAATTAACAAATGATTGTATGTTTGGTTTGGGTGCTGTATTAATTTCAAATGACCCGAAGAAAATTAAACAATTCTTCGATGATGTTAAAGCAGGAACCATTTGGATTAACGACCCACTGACTGATAATTACGCTGGCCCATTTGGCGGGATGAAATATTCAGGCGGTGCGCGCGAGCTTGGTGAAGTCGGCTTGGATGAATTCCGCGAAGTGAAACACGTCCACTGGGATTTCAATATGGAAGATAAACCTTATTGGTATCCGTATGGACAGTAGACGATAGACAGTGGACGGTGAAAACAGTCTACGGTCTATCGTCCACCGTCAGCTTATAATGAGAGCCATGAAAAAACAATCATGGCTCTTTCCTTTTCTATTGCTGATTGGGGCATTGATATACACATTACTCACTCGTACACAACTACCCACTGATGGCTTTTCTACTTATGGCGCGGATACTGTCCGTGCGGAAGTGACTCAAATCATTGAAGAGGGTGAAATTCAACTTGGGGAAAATCTGCAAACCTATCAAGTTGTGCGTGTGAATATTTTAGAGGGTGAATATGCTGGCATTCCTATGGAGATTGATTACGGCAGACGACAAATCCGCTCGGATGATTATTTGCTAAACGTAGGCGATATGATTATCGTATCAATTTCTAAAACGCCAGATAACGTAGTCAATGCCTATTTTGTAGATTTCACACGCACAACTCCCATTCTTTGGTTAGCGATTCTGTTTGCATTAGCGATTGTGCTTATCAGCCAGTGGAAGGGTATCCGCTCGTTGTTAAGTATGGCGTTCAGTTTGTATATCATTATCGGTTATATCATTCCACAAATCTTAAGTGGAAGAGACCCATTACAAGTCAGCATTATAGGTTCAATTATTTTATTAGCCGTGACGTTGTATCTCACCTATGGCTGGAATTTGAAAACACATTCATCTGTGCTTAGTATGGTTTTCGTTTTGTTACTGACAGGCACATTAGCAGGCATAGCAATTACATTTACAAAATTAAGTGGCATTGGTGATGAAAATGTTTTATTCCTTATGCAAAACAGCCAAACGCAGATTAACATCAGGGGTTTGTTTCTCGGTGGATTAATCATCGGGGCATTGGGCGTATTAGATGATTTGGTCACGACTCAGGCTTCGGCTGTGTTTGAGTTGCGTCATGCCAACCCAAACTTTGATTTTCGGGGATTATTTAACTCTGCTATGAGAATCGGTCAAGACCATGTAGCCGCGACTGTGAATACGTTGGTCTTGGCGTATGCTGGTGCATCACTGCCGATGTTGCTTTTATTTTCATTAGGGCAAGGCGATTATGGTTATCTCATCAATTTTTCTTTAATTGCTGAAGAAGTTGTGCGCACGTTGGTCGGCTCGTTGGGGTTAATCGCCGCTGTGCCAGTGACAACTGTGATTGCTATCTTTTTTGCTCAAAGGGCAGAATCGCTTGAAAAATGGGAGCATGTTCTAGGTCCAGAAGGAAGCGGGCATAGTCATCATCATTAAACCTGCTTTAGCAGGCTTTGTAGGAATAGCGCGGGGGTTCATCCCCGAGCGATGATGAAGGTAAGAAAATGTTGAAGGTGCAGAATCAAGCCTACCCTTAGGAAAGAGGCGGGGTTTTATCCCCAAAAATTCCTGCAACTTTTCCAAAATCCCTGCGTAAGGTAAGGTGCAGAAAGTCATCAAGGAGAATTGTGAACGAAGAACAAAGCTGGGTAAATCAGGCGCAACAAGGTAGTGACGAGGCGTTTACAAATCTGGTAGAGACCTATCAGAAGCCCGTCTTCAATTTGTGCTATCGCATGTTAGGCGAGCATGAGCTTGCGGAAGATGCCGCGCAGGAGACCTTTTTACGCGCTTACCAGCATTTGCATCG
>DDVH01000028.1:0-36881 GCA_002345215.1 Anaerolineales bacterium UBA2317 | reverse complement strand
CTACTCTGAAAAAGAAATTGCTGAGTCTTTAAGGTTAAGTGTAAGTGCTGTCAAAAGCCGTATGCACCGTGCTAGAAAAGAAATGGCAGGCTTATGGCAGGAACAAGAAAATGACTTGACTGCTGAAATGGAAAGGAGACATTATGAATCACCAGCCTTTTGAAACNNAGAAAATTTTCAATGTTTTCGATGGATGCAGAAGATGATGAAGGAAACACGATTGAATTGCCAGATTTTGACGCACCGAATCCTGAATCAGAATCTATCAAAGGTCAAACCAAAGATAGAGTGCACGATTTACTAAACGGTTTAGATACAACCGATAGAGCCGCCATCATTATGCGATATTGGTACGACTACTCTGAAAAAGAAATTGCTGAATCTTTACGGTTATCCGTTAGTGCTGTCAAAAGCAGAATGCACCGCGCTCGTAAAGAAATGGCAGGCTTATGGCAAGAACAAGAAGATGATTTAACTGCTGAAATGGAAAGGAGACACTATGAATCACCAGCCTTTTGAAACTTGGTTGCTGGATGATAAACATCTCACAACTGCAGAAAAGGGCGAATTAAACGCTCACCTGCGAACTTGTAAAACTTGTACTGCATTAGCAGAAACAGGTTTAGTATTGCGTTCTGCAAAAATTATTGAGCCTACTGCTGGTTTTACTTTACGCTTTCAAGAGAAACTTGCTTTGCAAAAAATAGCCGAACGCCGTCAGCGTTTATGGGGCTTAATCATTCTGTTAGTCAGTGGCATTGGTTTACTAACATGGTTTGCCATGCCATATATCACAACTTTTATTAGCGCACCTATCGAATGGCTTACCGCAATCGTTGGCTATTTAATTTTTATCTTCACATCATTACAAGCATTTACTGAAGTACTGCAAGTATTTACACGCGTCATACCAAACTTCATCCCACCCTATGCTTGGATGATTTTATTCTCTGGTTTTGCAGGTTTTAGTTTGTTATGGACAGTATCCATTTGGAGGTTTGCCCGCAGACCTCAAGGAGTTAACGTATGAAATTAAAAAAGAATTTAATCCGCCTCATTCTTATTTTCGGCTTGCTTGCTATACCCTTTAGCACAGTCTACGCCCAAGACCCCGATGGCGGCGATATTGTGTTGTTTGGTCAAAACTACACGCTCGAAAGCGGCGACACATTAAATAGTGCCATTGCTGTCTTTGGTGGCAACGTATCCATTGAAGAAGATGCACTTGTCAATGGAGATATTGTTATCTTCGGTGGCAATCTCATTATTGATGGCGAAGTCAATGGAGATACCGCCTTGATTGGTGGCAACGTCACCATTACTGGAGAAATAGATGGTGATATTGTTCTGATTGGTGGTCAAGCAAACTTAGCCTCCACCGCAGTGGTAGATGGCAACATCGCCATGGTTGGCGGCAACTTGAATAAAGAAGAAGGCGCAGAAATTACAGGCAATGTCACAAACAATGCACCGCCTGTGTTTGATCCTCCCAATGTGCCGGATGTGCCAAATCCTCCTAACCCGCCTTTTGATTACGATTATGACTATGGTTTCAGATTCAACCCATTTTGGGAAATTGCCAGTGCATTTGGTCAGGCTTTAGTTGTTGCCGCCATCGGCATGTTGCTCATGCTCTTCTTACAACCACAACTTGAACGCGCCGGCAACGCTATGACTAGTCAACCAGTTATGGCAGGTGGCTTCGGTTTGTTGGCAATCATTGTAGTTCCAATTGCAATGGTGATTATGGCAATTACTATACTTCTCATCCCAGTTGCACTCATCATCGCCTTCATCATTCCATTGGCTTGGTTATTCGGTATGGTGGCGCTTGGTCAAGAAGTTGGAGATAGATTCACCAAAGCCATTAATCAAACTTGGGCACCCGTTCTCTCCACAGGGTTTGGAACTTTCTTACTTGTTCTGCTCACTGGATTAATTAGTTTAGTTCCATGCGTTGGTTGGTTAGCATCTTCACTTGTTTACTTAGTTGCCCTCGGCGGTGTCGCCATGACTTGGTTCGGCACAAGAAACGCCACAACAAGGTCAATTACACCTACTGAACCGCCAACAACTGCTTAAAACTTGAGAGTGATATAATAAAAATGCCTCAGAATTATCTGAGGCATTTTTATTTATTATCGGAGAAATATCATGTTCAAGAACGAAATCCCCAAAGCACCTATTCATAACTCGCCTCCACGTTTTATCGAAGTCGCAGGGTCACATCACCAGATGGGAAGTCAAATCGGCGAAGCGGCTCGTCATCAATTACAACATAGTGTAGAAAATGCCCGCAAGTTATTAGATGCCTCATTTTCTTCCATACAACTCACTTGGGAACAAGCAAAAACTCATGCCAAAAAATATTTACCATTTGCTGAAGAAACATATCCTCATTATGTAGATGAAATGCGCGGCATTGCAGAAGGTGCAAATTTAAATTTTGATGATGTGCTCGTCGTCAATTGCATGGAAGAAATTGCAGGCGATACGCTTCACCTCACACACTGTACCAGCATGGCAGTCAATAACGAACGCTCTAGCAATGGTCATGTACTCGCCGCGCATAATGAGGATTGGTATCCAGATGATGAAGATGATGTGTTAATTATTTCGGCAAAACCCAATGAAGAACCGCCATTTTTGTCTATGACATATGGCGCGCTTTTATGTAATGTTGGATTCAATGCATACGGAATTACACAACTCATCGACTCTGTCTACCCCTCAGATATTCGCTTCGGACTCCCGCGTCTGCTTGTATCTCGCGCCGTGCTTGCCTCCCAGCGGATAACGGATGCATTCGCGCGCATCTTGGTTGCGAATCGCGCCGCTGGCTATAATCACTTAATCGTCCACGAAAGCGGAGAGATTTATTCTGTTGAAGTTTCTTCTAAAAGATTTGAGATGTTATATGCACGTGATGGTTCAATGATTCACACCAATCATTATCTTGACCCTCAAATGAAATTAATTGAAAGAAACCCTGAGCATTTACTTTCATCTCGTGCGCGATATTTTCGAGCGTTGCGTTTATTAGGTCAAAAAGAAAAACATTCGATTGAGAGTTTACAAGCCATTCAACAAGACCACGTCAATGTCCCCAAATCTATTTGTAACCACGACATTATCGGCGAACCCATAGATCAACATAAAACAATTTGCGCATTGGTTATTGACTTAACCGAACGTGAAATGCACGTGGCTTGGGGCAATCCGTGTCAGAATCAATATCACACGTATAAATTGAATGCGTAATAATTTGTAGGGGCGAGGTTATCTCGCCCTTACTTAACGATATAAATTATTTTTTTCTATATATTCGTACACTTCGGGTGGTAAATAATAGCGCGCCATCTCCCCTGCTTTAATACGGCGGCGCAACTCACTGGATGAAACAGGTTGCAAGAGAGCATCAATAAATTGTATTTTTTTCGTGAGCCCAGGCAATTTTGATTCAATTTCAGCAAGGGTTGTAAAGTCGCTGGGGCGGCGCATCACGCCGATTTTGGAAACAGCAGTTATCAACTCTGGAGCGAAGCGCCAAGTAGATAAATCAGCAAGTGAGTCACCACCAATCAATAAAACAATTTCAGCATCAGGTTCTTCTTGTTTTAATAATTGAACTGTATCGAATGTGTAATGTGGACCCGGTCTATCAATCTCTAAGCGTGAAATTTCAAAAATTGGGGTATGAGCAATCATACTTTCTAGCATTGGCAAACGATGCTCTAACGGGGTTATCAAGTTTTCTTGTTTGTGCGGCGGGTCTGGTGTAAGTACCCACAACAAGCGTTGTAAATTAAATTGAAATGCGGCTTCGCCCGCCAGAATTAAGTGACCAATATGCGGTGGATCGAATGTGCCACCGAAAAATCCAATATGTTTTGACATTGGTTAAGTATAACCGTCCCGCAGGTTAAGTTTATATATTAAGTTTCCTTAAGAAACCTGCGGGACGTTCTTCATTTTTCTTGGTGGTATACTGCTGATATGTCTGATGTAACTATTATGAGTTCATCTTCACCGTTGAAACGGATTGCACATGCTGTACGTGCAATGGAGGCGGGAGAATATACTCCTCTTCTTTTGGCTGAATTTATTAAGGATAGTGGTGATTTAGGTCAACTAGCGCGCATGTTAGATGCCATGGCGCGCAGTGTTTCTGCAAAAGATAATCAATTAAAGTTATTACAAAAAGTAATTCCGATTGGTGTTTCACTTTCGGCTGAAAAAGATTTCAACCGTTTGCTTGAGTCGCTGGTTGAAGAAGCGCAATCTGTAACCAATGCAGATGCTGGCACACTGTACTTAGTAGAAGATGACGCGCTAAAGTTTGTGATATTGAAAAATACATCTTTGAAAATGGCAATGGGTGGAACAAGTGGCAATGAAATCACATTTTATCCTGTCAAACTGCATCATACAGATGGAAGTGAAAATCGTTCGAATGTCGTTTCTTATTCCGCGTTGACTGGGAAAAAAGTCAACATTGCGGATGCGTATAAAACTGAAGGCTTTGATTTTTCTGGCACGAAAGCATTTGATGAAAAAACGAAATATCATTCCAAATCTTTTTTGACCATACCGCTTCAAAACAAAGATGGGAAACTGATCGGCGTTTTACAATTAATCAACGCCTTAGACAAAACCACTGGCGAGATTATCGCCTTTGAAGATAACGACGTGTTAGAGGCTTTGATTCTGCTCGCCACCGCCGCACTCGATGGCTATATCCGTGAAGCGGCACTTCGCCAAGAAATTGCAAAGCTAAAAATCGAAATTGACGAATCCCGTCGCGCCAAACAAGTAGCAGAGATTACTGAGTCTAAGTTTTTTCAAGATTTACGAGACAAAGCCAAAGAAATGCGTGAGAGGAAAGAACAGAAAGAAGGTAAGTAATAAATTGATTGGGGCGATCAAAGAACTTTCAAAACTGCAAGTATTTTCACCATTTTCACTAACCCGTTTAGACTAGGATTTGACACTAAAGTTACGGGTTAGCACCTCAACCTAAAAGACAATGAAAAAAATTCAGAAACTATTATCAAAAGTGTCTACACGCAGGGCTGTTAAAGAGGCTAGCCTGAGCAACTCGTGGGGCAATGAACAAAATTTATAGAAAGCAGAAATTTTTATGATTATTTATTTCAAGAAATACAAAAAGTTTTTTATTCTCGCATTTATTGTAGTGACAACAATTTTATTAAGCGCTTGTGGTGACAGTTCAACCCTCTTACAAGGTGCAGCAGGTCAGCCAACGGAAACTGCACCAGCAGAATCAACTACAGAGCAACCTATCACTGAATCTGCAACTGCTACACCTTTTCCTGCCGCATCTGGCAGGATTATTTTCGTCTCTAATCGTGATGGTCAAAATAATTTATACATTACCTCACCAGACGGAAGTCAAGTAGAACGCTTAACCACAAACATCGCTGAAGATACCACACCACGCATTTCACCGGATGGTACGCGCGTTGCCTATGTATCTACAGTCAATAACAACACTGATATTTATATCATTGACCTTAACACTCGTGCTATCACACAAGTGACCAATGCGCCGGAAAAAGATTCCTCACCGACATGGTCGCCTGATGGCAGACAACTTGCTTTTGAGTCATTTCGCGATGGCAACTTTGAAATTTACATCACCAATGTTGACGGCTCGAATCAATATCGCCTCACCAATGACCCTGCCGCAGATACACATCCTGTTTGGTCACCCACCTCAAATGAAATTGCATTTGTCAGTAACCGCTTTGGAAATGCAGATATTTTATTAGCCAATACTTCTGGAAACGTTTTTACATTGACAACAAACCCGGCTCCAGACAACGCTCCGGCTTGGTCACCAAATGGAAGCACTATCGCCTTCCAAGCATTTTCCGGTGACCTTTCAAATTTATGCCTAATCGAGCGTGATGGATTGAATTTACGTTGTGCCACTTCTTCTCCTGCTCAATATAACCCACCTTCATGGTCACCAGATGGCGTATGGATTGCATCTAGTGGACATAATAGTGCAATTCACCTTTTCAACACTCTTGATGGAAGCACCAATCAACTTTATATAACCGGTATTGAACCACGTAGCACACCTTATTTTTCACGAGATGGACTACGTTTGGTTTTTCAGGCTCAATTTAATGGGGACATGGAACTTTTCTCGGTATTAATTCCCACAAACGAATTTTCACAGGTGACTTCTTTATCTGGCTATGATGGCGAAGCAATTTGGATAGATAATTAACCACCTTTCAGGTTTTACGGGTTATGCAATGCTGAGGAAACAGAAGCAAGTTTCACCTTAGAAACGAGGCGGGAATATGTTTTTGGTGTTGCCTATCAATTTTATTCATGTATAATTTCGCTTATGCTTCCTGAGTCGCCACTTACCACTATTGAAAGCCGTTTGCGATATTTATTGCCAGCTGAAATGTATGTATCTATGTGGGGCAATCCATCGGTAGATATTATGTTGGAAGTGCATAAGCATTTGCGAACGTTGCAAAGAATTGTGCATGATTACACATCAAAGCAAATTGATATTACCAAACTTAAGCCCGGCGATGTAAAAACAGAGTGGCAACATGGCACGATGATGTTTACAGATTTGGCGGGTTTTACAAAGTTAATGGAAGCCAATGCCTCTAAAGGGGAAGAAGGTGCTGAAAATCTACTCAAGCATTTAACAAAATATTTTTCCAGTATGATTTCAATCATCAGTGTTTCGGGTGGTGAATTGGTTGAATTTACTGGCGATGCATTGTTAGCGGTATTTTCCAAAACAGAAAGAAATGATGATACGGCTCGTGCTGTGCGCGCAGGCTTGCGAATGCAAAGAGCGATGAAAGAATTTGCAGAAATTGAAACGCCGTCTGGCATTGTTAATTTGAAAATGCGAATTGGCATTCATAGCGGTAGATTCTTAACTGCGGATATTGGCACGCCGCGCCGTATGGAACATGTGTTATTAGGAAAAGATGTGCAACAAGCCAAGTTAGCAGAAAGTAATGGACAAAACGAACGAGTAAATTTATCGAACAAGGCGTATGAGCAAGTGAAAGATAAATTTAGATTCGAAGATGGAAAAGAAGGCTATCATCTGGTGGTTGATGATTTAACAGATGCACAACTTGGCGAGTATGAACTGACGCCATTAAGACGACGCATGGCAAGTAACATTGTGATTGAGAAAGATAAAAATATTGTCTTACAACAAATTGTCAGTTTGCTAGATGACATTGAACCGATTGCTAGTTTTATTCCAGACCCGATTCTTTCATTATTGGTAGAAAGTGCGGCAGATAGAAGAATCCCACCTGATTTTCCTGAGCCGACGATTATGTTTATTCAGTTTGTAGGTTTACCAGAATCAGCAGACAGAGCATTACCCGGTGAAGAAAGAAAATTAGCATTAAGTTTTTCACGGGCGTTTTCATTAATCAATGCAGCGGTGGAAGCGCGTGGTGGTGTGTTGAAGAAAGTGACTTATCACCTTTCAGGTTCAGATATTGTGGTATATTTTGGCGTACCAAATGCACATACAAATAACGAAATGCGTGCGGCGGCGGCGGCGATTGCGATTCGTGAAATTGTGCAAAATATCAAAGCGCCGAGTATTGGAACGATTCAATCTGAGGTATATTGCCAAATTGGAATTAATGTAGGTCCAGCGTTCGTGGCAGAAATTGGTGAGCCGCGTGGGCGACGTGAATACAATGTCTTGGGAGATACAGTCAATACGGCGGCACGTTTAATGAACTATGCAGAAAAGAATCAAATTATTGTTTCTGAAAAAGTGAAGCAAGCCATTGAGGCAAAATATGAATGTAAATCTTTGGGTGAAGTTTCATTAAAGGGGAAAAAATCCGCAATGGTGTTGTACGAGTTAACACAACCAAAGGAAAAGAAATAAAAAAGAGACACGGCACGCCGTGTCTCTTTTTTATTATTATTTCGGCTTTCCTTTTAACCTTGAATTTAAACTAGACCAAATACCAGCGGCAAGTGTACTGCCTGTTTTCTTGCGCAAGTTAACTTTATAAATTGCTTTTTCGCCTTTGCCAATGTGAGTCAGCCAAAATTGTTGACTCAGGTTGAGGAGGGCCGAGTCTAATTGGTCACGTGTGAGGCGGTCTGTTTCAGGCACAGATTCCATCACTTCAAGCAAACGGGGATAACTCATCTGCAATTCACGCAACATCAAGCGCATGATTTTTCGTAAAGCAGGCGGAAGGTCAGCCAAATCAAGCGCGGTGATGCCATCTTGTTGTTGTTTGACTTTGATTTCTTTATCTAACCTGTCGAAGACTCCGGGCATGGCGACCTCGCTTAATACAACTCAGGCATGCTGATTGGTTCGGGTTGGGGTTCACATTCGCCGCACCAAATAACGTTCGCAACTGCCAGCCCTTTGGGTGTGTTGTTTGCACCGACAAACATAGTAATAAAAGTGGACATGGTTGCGGCGTGGTCTTTGCAAACAAACCTGCCGCAAAAGGCGCATGAAGCGCGTGCCTGTTCTTCACAATGCCAGCATTTCATAATTGAACTCCTAATAATGCCTTTTCTTAGCCACAGAGATTTCAGAGAAAAAAACTCAAAGGTCTCTGTGTACTCTGTAGCAAATGTTTTATTTTGCGGCGAGGATAAAATCTACCACGCCAATTAATGATTTTGACCATTCATGGTCTGGATAACGCAATGAGAATAAATCTTTGCTGGCATTTTCTGCCATATCAAATGAAAGCGGAAGCACACCAGTGACTTGGGCATTGAATTGAGTTTGAACTTGTTCTCGAAGTTTTGCAAAATCATATTTTGGTAAGGCTTTGTTGATTAATAAGAAAAGATTCGGCACATCTAAACTGCGAGCAATATCTACTGTCACAGATGTTCCTTGCAAATCTTGATTATCAGGTCGCAAAATGATAATCAAAATATCAGATGTGGCAATCGAGAGCAAAGTCTCTTCATTAAGCCCCGGATGTGTATCAATGAAAAGATAATCTAAATTAAATTCTGAAATCGTGCTTTGTAAGCCTTCGTTCAGTTTATTAAAGTCAATGCCTTCACGCAAGATTTGGCTAATTTCTCTTCCACGAATACTGGATGGAAATAACCATAGATTTTTACCTTTTAGTTTGGCACGTCCTTCTTCGTCGCCAGTGTTTTCGCCGATGTTAAATCCAATTTCTTTTATGGTCGCTTTGCCATGTAAAAAATCATTCATGGTCTTGCCCATTTTGTCTTCATCAAGCCCAAATAAGACATGAATGCCCGGAGATTGAATATCCGTATCTACCACGCCAACACGTTTGCCGGTCAATGCTACTTGTGCGGCTAAATTCGCAGTGGTATTTGATTTGCCTGTACCGCCACGAAAGGAATGGATTGATACGATTTTTCCGTTACTCATTATTCTGCCTCCGATTTACGAACCTTGTCGCTTCTTTCTTAACGTTTGAGCCTGTTCCTTCAACTTCGAATAAAACTCTGTGCTGGTAATTTCTTCAAATTCTTTTTTACGTCGTTCTTCATCAATTTGAAACGTCAAAATTTCTAATTGTTGTTTCAAACCTTCTTCGCGTTCTTTTACTTTGCTGACCATTGAATAAAATGTAGAAAGTAATTGCGATGCTTTGGCATCGTCCGAGTGTGTGGTGTTCATAATCGTTTGGGTGTTATCCAAGAATGAGTAATCACCTTCTGCCGTTTTTTGTGACCAATCAATCACTTTCTCAATGTATGTGGTTGAAAAACGTAAGCGATTTGAAAAACCACGCAAGATTCCCAAAGATACATCCAAACGCTCATCTAATAATTCAAAGAAAGAATCACGAGTTAATTCTAAGGCTTCTACATCCTCTAAAGCAATCGCACCAGCCGAGCGTGGCAGTTGGTCAATTAAAGCCAACTCACCAATTGTTTCGCCACCATCCACTTTGTTGATGATGATTTCATCACCTTTTGAATCGGTGGTGACAATCTTCAAACTACCTTTCAGAATCACAAAAAACGAATCAGCTGGGTCACCTTTGCGCATTAAGGCTTCATCTTTGCTGTAATTCTTGACCAAACCTTTCCCCGCTACTGCATTTAATGCTTCTTCTGATAATTCTTTGAATAAACTTGTCTCTTTGATGGCTTTCAGCCTGCTTTGTTTTAACTCTTGTAATTCGGCATCTTTCACTTTTTCAGTGACACGGTCCCAAATCCCGCCTCCTTTTTGACCTGTACCTGCTGAGGCAATTCGGGCATTTAACAAGTTGAAAACTTGGGTATCCATGCCAGCATATACTTCTCGAACCATCATCATACAATATACGCCGATTTGATTGCGCAATTTATTAATATCATCGCCAAGTTCTGCAATAATTTTGTTAATCTCGGCTTTTCTAACTTCGCTTGTATCTTTACCAAGTAAGTTTCGTTTAATCCCGATTTCTGCTTGTTTATAAATTAAGCTTCTAACCAAATTAGCTTTTTCGGTACCAAATCTTTTTTCTATTGGCAAAAGCACTTCGTTTATCTTTTCAATATTGCTGACCACTTGTGTTTCTTGCTGTGTGACGCGATCAGTCATATCAAGTTTTTCAGTCACCCATTGTTTTTGAATTTTCATTCCACGCAAGATGATAACGTAAATCAAACCCACGCCTATCACCCCATAGATAATGGCTACTAAAATAGCAACCCCTTCACTTACCATTGAATTAAACAAAGCATGGAAGAAAATTGCGAAAATATATCCAGCCAAGATAATCAAAGGTGCGCGTTTACTTTTATCATCTCGTTGATTGGCTAAAGCAATGCCAATGATTCCACTCCCAGTAGCATGGACAAGGTTGGTAGAAAATACTCTTGCGATTGCCACTAAAAATGCAATTTCCAGATTGTTATTCATGTATTGCACATTTTCAATCACTGCAAAGCCAATTCCCACGCCAAAACCATAAATCGCGCCATCTACAATGTAGTTAAAGTCTGCACGGTTGACGAGGTAAATGATAATAAGAGATTTAAGAATTTCTTCTACAATCGGAGCCCAAAAGCGTACAATCTCGTTCCATGAATCTACTAAACCGATGTTTAGGATGGCTGGGTTAATTTGTGCGGCAAGGAGATAAGCAAAAAATCCAGCAACCAATGTGACAATATTGAATGTAGATTTTCCCGTTTGATACAAATCGTAGCGTCTGAGTATCCATAGAAATAAAACGGGAACTGCGAAAGCAATTAAAAGTGCAAATGCAACAACCATGAGGAAATCATACCTTATCTACATACACCCTGCAAGGAAAAAAATACTCGGCAATAAAATAATTGCCGAGTATTTCATTACAATTTTGTTTTAATATCCACGCGAACCGGGTTCTTTAGAAGGTGACCACTGCGACCATTTATCAGTAGATGGATGTTGTGTGACAAAATAAATATCACTTCCACCTTGCCACCATGTTGAGTAAATATCTTGGTTACCATTTCTTGTGGATGTGAAGGATATATCTGTTCCTCCACAATTCCAAGATGGGGCAGAATCTACCCCTTCAAAATCAGTTAGTTGATATTCAGTGTTGGTGGTTAGGTCGTAGGTAAATATGTCGGTATTGTCACCAACTGTCACTTGATATGCGATGCGATTTCCTTCTGGTGACCAAGTTGCATTACCGGCATTACCGCCAACTGAAATTTGCTTGAAGTTTTTGCCTTGTACATCTGAGACGTATAAGTCCCATGTGCCAGTCATGTTGATGAAGAAGGCAAGTTGTTTACCGTTTGGTGACCAAGTTGGGAATAAGACATCATTTGAGAATGAAGTTACTTGAAATTCTGTGCCTGTTGAAATATCAAATACATAGACATTCCATGAACCAGTACGATTTGATTGGAAAGTAATCCAGTTTGCATCCGGTGAGTAGAAGGGGTTGATATCATTTGCTACATCTGAAGTTAATTGCGTTTCTTCTCCAGTATCTATGTTGAGCATAAAGATATCCGCGTTTCCATTACGGTCACTTTGATACACAATGGTTTTATTATCTGGTGCAAACATAGCATTGATGTTATTTGAATTTGTATTGGTTAATCGCTTTTGTGAATTTCCATTACTATCGGTAAGATACAACTCGACATTACCATCACGGTCACTTTGGAACACAACCCATTCATCATTCAAAGAACGGCTTGGGCGTGAGTCATTTGAATTATCTTTGTTGCTGAGGTTAATTGCTTCTACACCACTTACACCTTCAATACCATCTAATCGGAAGATTTCTAAATCACCTGAACGGAATGAATGGAAGGCAATCCAATTAGGGCAGGCTGGAACTCCTTGTGCGTTGAATTTAACTTCTGGAGCAGGGTTTACTGCTGTAATAGGAGGAGTAGGAAGCACTGGAGGCAAAATTGTTGGTGGAGGAGGAGGAAAAGGTAAAACCGCAGTTGGGTTTGTTGGAGTAGGAGTAGGAACTGTTGGGTCTACTACAGGAATAATAGCATCTGGAGGACAAACAGGGTCAACCTCACCTTGTGCGGCGCGACAATTTGCATGCAAACTTCCATTAACTGGATTACCACGTCCATGGTCGCCTTGACCACAGGGCAATTGACCTTGGTCTAAACATGGGTCAGATGGGTCTTGTTTAGAACCACGAACATCAACACCATTGGGGTTTTGAACGTTGGGATCACCAGTGCCAGATTCGTTTGGTCCACTGGAATTTCCACCGCCTTGATTATTGTTGTTTCCGCCACCCTGATTGTTATTGTTTCCACCACCTTGGTTGTTATTATTCCCACCACCCTGATTGTTATTGTTTCCACCGCCTTGATTATTGTTATTATTCCCACCACCTTGATTGTTATTGTTTCCACCGCCTTGATTATTGTTATTATTCCCACCACCTTGATTATTATCATTCCCTTGTCCCTGACCTTGACCAGCCCCACCTTCAAGTCCTACAGCAGGTGCACAAGCAGAAAGTACCAATGAGGAAATGATAATAAGTGCGATGAAAATAAATATTGTTCTCCCCCAAGATTTTTTTTGTTGCAAGTTATTCATTTTTATATCCTTTCTTTTTTAATTCAATCTATAGTTTTTTTCAAACCATAAATTGGAATTTTATTTTCTACGGAAAATCCAATAGACTAGCAAGAGCAAACCGACTATTCCACCGCCAATTAGAAAATTCGCATTGTTATTGGCTGTGCCTGTGGTGGGATTGTTACCACCACCAAATTCTAAAGATGGAACTGTGATGACTGCAAGAATTAAAACAGCCGCAATCACTACGAGCATACCTACTTGTGGGTTCGATTGAAAGTCGAATAGTTTTTTCCAAAATGGTATTTTTTCAGTCTCTTCTTCACGTTTCATACGGGCTTTGAGGCGCACGAGCATTTGTTTGGTTTTGGCGGTATCTGGCGCGTTTGTAGAGGGCAGAGTAGTTTTGAGGCGTAGAATCGTTTCCTCGAGGCGCACCATGTCGGCGTCAGAAGAAGAGGCGGAGGTATTTATCTTGCCTTGTAAAACTTGGTCGGCAAAATCGGCAAGGTGATTGTCTTGGTTGGTATCGTGTTGACTCATGTTATTTATCCAAATGAGCCCGAAGTGCGGCAACGGCTCGACGAAAGAGTGATTTGGTGGCTTCGAGGTTTTGGTTGGTAAGTTGTGCGATTTCATTGAATTGCAAATCTTCTGCAAACCTTAGCAAAAGGACTTCGCGATAATTTTCGGGCAGGTCTTGAAGTGCGCGTTGCAAATAAACTCTCTCTTCCATGTTCTTTGATGTGTTGCCTGTCATTGTTGCATTTGCTTCTGAAAGTGCGGCAAGCAATGGTTCTTGTTTGCGGGTGCGCTTTCTATAAAATTCAGCCACTTTGTGATTCGTTAAGGTACGAAGCCAAGTGCTGAATTGCGAATCGCCTCGAAAAGATGAAAGCGATTTAATTGCCGCGATGAAGATTTCTTGCGTAACATCTTCCACATCGTTTTCGGGAACTACATATCTCACCCGTTTGTACACGCTGGGTAAGTGACGTTGATAGAGGAAGTCAAACGCTTCGGTTCTGCCTGCTTTGAATTGGGCAATCAGAACCTCGTCATTTGCTTCCGGGGAGAGCGGGTTGGATGTGTTTTCCATATATTTGGTGGTTGCCATAAGGTGAAATGGGTTGCTATTTTCTCTTTTCAATCTTGCAAAGGAATTTATAACATAGAAAAGCGGGGAATTGACTTTCAGGTTAGTTAGGCTATAATTCAACTACATTTTTACATTTTAAGGCAGAATATCAAAAATTGGAGCGAGAGCATGTCCAAAATCATTTCAGTTCACTCATTTCGTGGCGGTACAGGCAAATCTAACACAACTGCCAATATTGCCGCGTTGTTAGCAATGGATGGCGCACGCGTAGGCGTGGTAGATACTGACATTGCTTCCCCCGGTATTCATGTATTGTTTAATTTAGATGAATCCGAAATGGTTCATTCTTTGAACGATTATTTATGGGGCAAATGCACCATTGAAGAAGCCGCACATGATGTTACAGGTCATGTCGGCGGTGAGATTAAAGGTCAAATTTTCTTAATTCCATCCAGCATCAAGCCCGGTGAAATTGCCCGCATCCTTCGTGAAGGCTATGACGTGGGTTTGCTTAATGATGGCTTCCGTGATGTCGTTGAAAAAATGAAATTAGATTATTTACTCATTGACACACATCCCGGACTCAACGAAGAAACCCTGCTTTCCATTGCAATTTCAAATGCATTGATTATCATCTTACGCCCCGACTCACAAGATTATCAAGGTACAGCCGTCACCGTAGATGTTGCCAAAAAATTGGACGTGCCGAAGATGGTGATGCTCGTCAACAAAACACCAACTACATTTGATTTTGACGATGTGCGTACCCGTGTAGAACAAACCTACGATGCAACTGTCGGAGCAGTGCTCCCCCATTCTGATGAAATGATGGTTTTAGCAAGTTCTGGAATTTTCTCCATCAAATTCCCAGACCATCCTGTTACCAAAGGGTTAAAAAGTTTAGTAGACCAAGTCAAATAAACAAACCTTATAAAATGTTTCTAAAAAAGCTCAAAGAGTTCTTTACTGGCAAAAAGGAGGACAGTACGAAACCTTCGCCATATGAACTTGCGCTGAAACAAATCCAATCAGGGCAAACCGATATCATGCCTTCCGATATCCTGTCTTTTTCAGAGCCATTGCGTTCCGCTGTTAATGCAATGGTTCGGTTAGGGCGTTTTAGCCTGACAGAGTTTACTGAAAAGCTTACCTTCACCCGCGCAGAAGCAAAAATAATTGCAGATGCATTAGTAAAACGGAAACTATTTGAAGTCGCTTCATATTCAAACGAACAAGAAACATTTTACACAGCTCACCTTTCAGGTTCAACCCGTCCGCTCAAAAAACCTGATTTAGATCTTTGGAAAAAAATAGATTAACTAAAACCCGCCTAACAAGCGGGTTTTTATTTTGACGTATAATTTGCACATGGCAGATAAACTTCTCTCGCGTTATCAAGAACTCAAAGAACAAATCAATTTTCACAATCATCGTTATCATGTGTTGGATAAACCCATCATCAGTGATTTGGAATTTGACAAACTCTTAAACGAATTAAAAAAGATTGAAGCCGAACATCCAGATTGGATTACACCTGATTCTCCAACGCTTCGGGCTGGGGGGAAACCTGCTGACCGTTTTTCAAAAGTTCGCCACCCTTCACCCATTTTGAGCCTAGCCAACGCCTTTGGTGCGGATGATGCCCGTGCTTGGCTTGAACGAATCAAAAAAATAGATGACCGTGTTGAAAAAGCAAAATTTGTCGTCGAACCAAAGATAGATGGTTTATCTGTTGTTTTACATTATCGTGATGGAGTTTTCACACAAGGCGCAACACGTGGTGATGGGGAAATTGGGGAAGATATTACAAGTAACTTGAGAACAGTTCGTGCAATTCCATTAAGGATTCCAGTAGGCGGGAAACAGAAAGCAGAAGTCAGCGTCCCGAAATATCTCGTTGTCCGCGGTGAAGCATTTATCCCGATTAAAGAATTTGAAGCGTTGAACAAAAAATTAGAGGAAGCAGGTGAGCGGACGTATCAAAATCCACGCAACACAGCTGCAGGTTCATTACGTCAACTTGACCCTGAGTTAACTGCATCAAGACCAATTACATTGTTAGTCTATCAAATTATCCATGCGGAAGGCGGCAAAGTTCCAACTTCACAATGGGAAATTTTAGAATATCTGAAAGCCTTAGGTTTTCCTGTTTCAGATGTGCCAAAAAGATTTAATGATTTAGAAAAAGCCATTGAATATACAGAGACTTGGGATAAAGGTCGTGATACTTTGCCTTATGAAGCCGATGGCATGGTCATCAAAATAGATGATTTGAACTTAGCGGCTGATTTAGGTTTCGTTGGCAAAGACCCGCGTGGCGCGATAGCATATAAATTCCCAGCCCGTGAAGTGACTACAACATTAAATGATATTGGTGTTGCTGTTGGTCGAACGGGCGTATTAACTCCGTATGCGATTCTTGAACCTGTTGAAATTGGTGGCGTAATTGTAGAGCGAGCAACATTACATAACTTTGATTACATTGCTGAAAAAGATATTCGCGTGGGAGATAGAGTTTTGCTCAAACGTGCGGGTGAAGTGATTCCGTATGTGATTGGTCCAGTAGTGGATGCAAGAAAAGGCAAAGAGAAAAAATTCAAACCTCCGCAAAACTGCCCTGCTTGTGATCAAGCAGTAGAACATATTGAAGGTGAAGTGGCTTGGTATTGTGTCAATTCTGCTTGCCCTGCCCAATTGATAAGAAACATTGAACATTTTGTTTCTCGTGGCGCAATGGATATTGTCGGGCTTGGAATCAAAATTGTTGAGCAGTTAATTGAATCTGGTTTGGTTAAAGATGTAGCGGATTTATTTACATTGAAAAAATCTGATTTGTTGAAACTCGAAGGTTTTGCAGAGAAGAAGGCAGATAATCTGTTGGGGTCGATTGAGCAGGCAAAAAGTCAGAGTTTGAATCGTTTAATCGCCGCATTGGGGATTCATGGTGTGGGCGAAGTCATGTCAAATGATTTAGCACGCGCGTTTGGAAATGTATCTGCATTATCAAAAACAACGATGAATGATTTACAACAAATCGAAGGCTTGGGACCGAACATCGCCGAATCCATTGTGGATTGGTTCAAGCGACCTGCCAATCAAAAAGTGTTGAAGAAATTAAAATCCGCAGGCGTTGACCCTGTGATGCAGAAATCAGAAGGAAAAAAGCAAGGCGTGTTGAGTGGTTTAACTTTTGTGGTGACGGGAACATTGCCGAATTTTTCACGTGATGATGCTAAAGAATTTATTGAAAGCAACGGCGGCAAAGTGACGGATAGTGTTAGCAAGAAAACAAGTTATTTGGTGCTTGGAGAAAACCCCGGCTCAAAATTTGATAAAGCAAAATCTTTAGGCGTGAAAATTGTTGATGAGGCTGGGTTGAAGAAATTGGTTGGTTAACTTTCAATTAAACTTTCTACATTGCATGGATAAAATTCAGTTTGATATTCAAATTTATTTTCAAGCATAAAGTTTTCAACAACTAGGTTTGCATCTGGAGTATTAATACACTTAAGAGCATGTAATAATCGAGCTTGTATGTATGCATCAGATGTCGAATCAAGTAAATCTGATAAATCTAAGATTGCACTGGGATGGGAAGGTTTCATAATCCCAATTGATGTTATTGCTATTCCGCGTGTATAACTATCATAATCTTGATATCCCCTTGCTATATCAATAATTTGTGGATAATACTCATATCCAAGCAAAGAAATACCATAAGTAATTTCAGGTACACCACAAATTACTCCATCTGATGTTACGCTGCTAGAAACAATCTGTATCATTAAATCAAAAGCCTCTTGTTTTTTGTAATTACCTAAAATTTCAGCCGTAAGTCTTGCAGTAAGGTCTTCCCTTACAGAGTGAGCAGAGGCATGACAAGTTGAAAATACTAATCGAAGTGTATTATAACTTGCTGGGTCTTTTACCTTTATTAAGTACTTTGCCCCAATCTGAACTATTTTACTTTTTATACCAAAATCATTTGACTTATATATAATATAAGAAGATAACCTAACATCAACTCTATAAAATATTGAAATGAAGGACATAATTGATATTAATAAATACATGTATCTTTTTAGGGACATTTTTTCTCCTAAACCATAGAAACAACACATATTAGCGACTTTTATAAGAAATGCCTAGTGTAAAAATTAATTACTTATTTTTTTCAACTAGACAAAAACCTACCCCTCAACTAAACTTACCCCAATCTCGTTCGGAGGAACTTAAATGGATATTCACAACACAGACAACGGCGCCACTCGCCGTATTGAAGCGTTACGTCAACGCGTGCAAATGATGAAAGACCACGACTATTATTTCTATAATCAGCCAGTGGAAGAAATTTTGGAGGGTGCAAAAGTGCGCGTGCGCGGGCGCATTATGGGCATGTACGCTTCTTATTCTTATTTGGGCTTGGTCAACCACCCACGCATCAACGAAGCCGCCAAAAAAGCCGTTGACCAATGGGGCACCGGCACAAATGGTGTGCGAACGTTAGCAGGAACTTTAACTTTACATAACGAACTCGAAGAAACGATTGCAAATTTCAAGCATACTGAAACAGCCATTACATACACATCTGGATATGTGACCAACTTAACCGTCATTTCAACATTGATGGGACGCGGCGATTACGTCTTCTCTGACAAAATCAACCACGCTTCAATCGTTGACGGATGCTTGATGTCCGGAGCCGAGTTTCGTCGCTTCCGCCACAATGACATGGAACATTTAGAAGGTTTGCTAAAAAATGCTCCCACCGATATTGCAAAATTAGTCATCGCTGATTCAGTCTTCAGCATGGACGGCGACATTATTGATTTACCCACAATCGTTGCATTGTGCAAAAAATATAATGCTTGGTTGATGATTGACGAAGCACATTCAGTCGGTGTGCTTGGTGCAAAAGGCACAGGCATTGAAGAACATTTTGGAATGGGTGATGTGATTGATATCAAAATGGGAACATTGAGCAAAACCATTCCATCAGTTGGTGGTTACATTGCTGGCAAAAAAGATTTGATTGATTATCTACGCCACGGTAGCCGTGCTTATATTTTCTCCGCCGCATTGCCACCTGCACAAGCCGCCGCCGCGAATGAATCGTTCAAAGTGATTTTGGATGAACCGTGGCGCATTGAAAGGCTCAATGCAAATACAAAACAATTCATCGGCGGACTCAAAGGCATGGGCTTTGACACGTTGTTAACTGAAACTGCTATCGTTCCAGTCTTATGTGGAACGGATGAAAAAGCATTTGAATTAACCAAGCAATGCCAAGAAAATGACGTCTTTGTTTTGCCAGTCGTATCCCCTGCTGTGCAAGAAGGTATGGCTCGCTTAAGAGCCACAGTCACTGCGGCGCATGAGCCGAGTGAAATTGAACGCGCTATGGATGTGATTTATCAGGCTGGGAAGAAAATGGGTATGGTGAAGTAAGAGCAGTAATCAGTAAAAAGTAATCAGTGTTCAGTAAAAGGTTGTTTGCGAGAGCAAGCAACCTTTTTTGTTAACAAGTCTATGCATGAAGTTAAGAAAATGTTTAGGAAATAGAATCAAATATCCCCTAAGTGAGAAGCGGGATTTCATCTTGATAGGAATTGAAAGCGTTTTTATAACAATTTTCTAACAAAGGTTTTGTACAATCGCGTCAATTTGATAAGGAGTTAACGATGAGATGGCAATGGAAGTTGGGAAAGTTTTTTGGAATTGATGTTTTTGTTCATGCAACATTTTTGTTATTGATTGCATGGGTTGGATACAGCCATTGGTTGGCGAATCAAAATTGGGGTGAGGTGTTGAGCGGAATTTTATTCATCCTCGCTTTATTTGCGTGTGTGATTTTGCATGAATATGGTCACGCATTGACAGCGCGCAAATTTGGTGTGAAGACACGTGATATTACGATTTATCCGATTGGCGGCGTGGCACGTTTGGAGCGAATGCCTGAAAAACCGATTGAAGAATTGTGGGTAGCCTTGATGGGACCCGCCGTAAATGTTGTCATTGCTGTGATTTTGTTTGTATATTTATTTTTAACTTCAAGTTTCACACCATTGAATCAATTAACTGTCACTTCTGGAAATTTTTTTGAACGATTATTGGTTGTGAACATTACTTTGGTGTTGTTTAACTTGTTACCTGCTTTTCCGATGGATGGCGGACGTGTGCTTCGGGCTTTATTAGCCATGCGTCTGGATTATGTGCGTGCGACTCAAATTGCGGCGACGATTGGTCAGGGCATGGCGTTGTTATTCGGTTTGGTTGGTTTATTCGGCAATGCGGGTCTGTTGTTTATTGCTTTCTTCATTTGGATTGGTGCTTCACAGGAAGCTAGTATGACTCAAATGAAAAATGCAATTAGCGGAATTCCCGTCGGGCGAGCGATGCTCACTGACTATAAAACTTTATCACCACGAGACCCGCTTGAAAGAATGTCTCAATTGTTGCTAGCAGGTTCACAACATGACTTTCCTGTGATAGATGAAGAGCGTATTGTTGGTGTTATGACTCGCGATGATTTTCTCAAAGCACTTTCTCAACATGGAGATAAAATCGCCATTTCGGCAGTGATGAAAAAAGATTTACCTGAAATTGATTCTTATGAAATGGTTGAAAATGCACTTGAACGAATTCAAGAATCAGGAATCCCTGCTTTGCCTGTTACTCATGCAGGTCAATTGGTTGGGATTATTACAGCAGAAAACATCACTGAGTACTTGATGATTCGCTCGGCGATTCGGAGCGCGCGAAGTTCGATTACCGTATAAAAGTAGGGACACAGCGAGGCTTAGAAAGATTTTTACCTTAAACTTTTTCGCTGTGTCCCTACACAACCTCTGCTTGAATTTGCAAGCCTAGATAAGTAAATTCTTAACCAAAAAAATTATTTCTTTTGTAAAATGCTCGTTACTCCGATGGGGAGTAGCCACCCACCAACTTGGGTGAGCAGTCGTCAATACGGAAAATTATTTTCTCGGCTGTTCTGTAAATGGCAAGACCATCGTCCAAAATTTTGGCGATGGTCTTTTTGTATTAAAAGCCCTTGTCTATTACTGTGAGGTGAAATGGAATGTTTGAACGATTAGAAACTGCAATCTTATCTTCGCTACAAGTCATCTTCGATGAATTTGGCTGGGCTGGCGTATTTGCTTTAATGATTTTTGAAAACGCCACTGGCATTTCACCCAGCGAAGTAGTGCTCGCCTTTGCAGGTTGGATGTTAATTGAAAGACACGGCATTGCCCCCAGTTTTATTTTTTTAGCAGGCGTATATGCTGGCTTTGGAAGTGCACTTGGTGCTTCTATCACCTATTGGGTTGCCCGCCTTGGCGGTAGACCCGTGATTGAGAAATTTGTCAAACTTTTTCATATAGACCCTGCTATGATTGAAAAATCTGAACAGCAGATGCAGAAATGGGGCATTCGCCTCATTCTATTTGGACGCATGATTCCTGCCGTGCGGACATTTATCAACATCCCAGCAGGTATGTCAAAAGTTCCATTTTTCAAATTTTTCATCGCCACTTTTATTGGCGCCTACGGATGGTGTACGATATTAATCGGAGCAGGTTACATCCTTGGGAATGAATGGCTATTGATTAGTGAATATATCAAAACACATGTACCATTGGTTTTATCAACATTAGTGCTTGGAGCAAGTGTTTACTTAATCTATTACTTTCGTGCTTACCAACCCATCCTTAAATGGATACGAACTCAAATCTATAAAAATAAAAAAATGGAAAAGCAATCATGAACTGGTATTTAAAAACAATCGAAACAGCATTCGATGAATTAAATTCAAATCAAAACAACGGACTCAGCGAAGCCGAAGCCGCAGAACGAATCAAAAAATATGGCGCCAATGAATTAATTGAACGCGGCGGTAGAACTCCCCTACAAATTTTATGGGAGCAATTAACCGCTACGATGGTTTTAATTCTCATCTTTGCGGCAGTGGTAGCAGGCTTACTTGGTGATACAAAAAATACAATCGCTATTCTTTCGATTGTGGCATTGTATGCTTTGCTGGGCTTTATTCAAGAATATCGTGCTGAGCAAGCCATTGCCTCATTAAAAAAATTAGCCGTGCCACATGTGCGCCTGATTCGAGATGGTCAACTAAAAGATGCGACTGCCAATCAACTCGTGCCAGGCGATGTAATTCAACTCGAAACTGGCAATGTCATCCCTGCTGATTTGAGATTAATCGAAGCAGTCAATTTACGAATTCAAGAAGCCGCACTTACAGGCGAATCGGAACCGATTGAAAAACAAACTGCCACCCTAACTAGTGAAGAACTCCCACTAGGTGATAGAAGAAACATGGCATACATGGGAACTATCATTACACAAGGTCGTGGACTTGCATTGGTTGTTGCAACAGGAATGCAAACCGAACTTGGCAAAATTGCCGATTTGATTCAGCAAGTGAAACAAGAACAAACCCCATTACAACGCCGCCTCGATGCTCTTGGAAAAAACTTAGCACTGATTGGTTTATTCATTGCAGGTTTAATTTTTATTTTAGGTCTCATGCGTGGTGATGAACTTCGTCACATGTTATTAACGGCAGTCAGTGTTGCAGTTGCCATTGTGCCAGAAGGTTTGCCCGCTGTTGTTACCATTACCCTCGCACTTGGCGCACAACGCATGTTAGCACGCAAAGCACTCATTCGTAAACTTCCTGCCGTTGAAACACTTGGCTCAGTGACGATTATTTGCTCCGATAAAACAGGTACATTAACAGAAAACAGAATGACTGTGGTGGTATTAGATGTAGCAGACCATGCCCTTGATTTAACAAACGAAGTGACAAAAAGCGGCTCGCTTCGCGCCACGCGGACAGTTGGTGCACCAATTCAATCTTCTCTTTCGCTTGCGGCAATTGGCGGCGCATTATGTAACGATGCAAAATTAATTGATACAGGTGACGATTCATTTAATACCATTGGCGACCCAACCGAAGGTGCCTTAGTAGTTGCCGCCGCCCGCATGGGATATTGGAAATCATCTTTAGATTCATCATTTCAACGCACTGCCGAATTACCTTTCGACTCTGAAAGAAAAAGAATGACCACTGTACATCATCTTGGTCAATACGACCCAGATATATTGTCGGGTGTAGATATTTCAGATAAAAAATATATTGCCTTCACCAAAGGTGGCATTGATGGCTTGTTAGACATCACATCGCATGTGTGGGTGGAAGGAAAAGCTGAGGTTTTAGATGCAGGCTGGAGGTTAAGAATTGAAGCGGCAAATGAAAATTTAGCAAAAAAAGGAATGCGAGTCTTAGGCGTTGGATTCCGTTTGTTGAATCAAATCCCTGAAATTATCCAAACGGATTTGGAACAAAATATTACATTGGTGGGTTTGTTCGGCATGATTGACCCGCCGCGTAAAGAAGTGAAAGATGCTGTGGCAACATGCCGCGCCGCGGGTATTCGACCTGTGATGATTACAGGTGACCATCCATTAACTGCTATTGAAATTGCAAGGCAACTTGGCATTACTGAAAATGGTCGCGCGTTAAGAGGAAGTGAAATTGAAAATTTATCTTTTGATGAATTAAAAAATGTTGTTGATGAAGTCAGTGTGTTTGCGCGTGTTGCACCTGAACATAAATTAAAAATTGTGCAAGCCTTGCAAGAAAAAGGTCATATTGTTTCAATGACCGGTGATGGTGTGAATGATGCGCCTGCTTTACGCAAAGCGGATATTGGTGTGGCGATGGGAATCACTGGTACCGATGTTTCTAAAGAAGCATCCGATTTGGTTTTGCTTGATGATAACTTTGCAACCATTGTTGCCGCCATAAAAGAAGGTAGAACCATTTACGATAACATTCGTAAGTTTGTGCGTTTTAGTGTGGCTGGCAATATTGGCAAAGTGTTGGTGATGTTACTCTCTCCATTTTTAGGGAAGCCATTGGCGTTATTGCCATTGCAATTGCTATGGTTAAATTTATTAACCGATGGCTTGCTTGGTTTAGGGATGGGCGTTGAAAATGAAGAACGCGATACGATGAATCGCAAACCTTACTCACCTACTGAAGGTGTTTTCTCACGAGGTGCAGGCAAACAAACCATTTGGGTTGGCATCATGATTGGTGCATTAGCTTTAGGTTTAGGTGCATGGTATTTCTTCACAGATCGCCCTGAATGGCAAACCATGATTTTTACATCACTGGCTTTCATGCAAGTGTTTCAAGCATTAGCTTCTCGTTCGGATAAAGAATCATTATTCAAAATGGGCTTGATGACAAACCCGCTTCTGGCTGGAATGGCAGGCTTGGTGACTGTTTTACAACTGGCTGTTATCTACATCCCAGCCTTAGCAAATTTCTTTGAAGTCGTTCCATTAAGTCTGCCAGATTTAGCAATTGCAATTTCTATGGGCTTGCTTGTGTTTGTGGTGTTGGAGTTGGGAAAAAAGAGAGTAGAGAACAGAGAGTAGTAATTAGTAAAGAACCCGTTTTGTGATAAGACGGGTTCTTTTCTGATTAAGGTTTTATCTTGGTTTTAAATATACGTTGATAAAAATTGAAAAATGCAGCCAAAAATAAATAACGGGAGGCTAATTCTCAAGATTAGTTTTTCAAATTCTAATTGGAAGAAATTATCTAAGGAGATAAGAATTGCAGAGTGAATTGCAAAACTTTCAGGTTTTATTTTTGTTTTAAAAATCAAAGTGATTATAGAGGTCAGTTCTGTTAATGTAAAAACGCCAAAGATAATAATGACAAAAAATCTTAAGTAATGAGCTGTAATCAAAAGAGAAAACCAACCAGCTACAATTATTAATATAATAGTAACTAACGAGAAAGTTAATTTCAAAATTAGGCTGGGGTTGTTTGAAATAACCTTAAGTTTCTTTAGCAATCCATTTGCTTTCTCTCTTGTTTCAGTATCCAAAATTTGGGGAATTATTGAAAGACCTGCTATAAATTGCAGAACTATTCCCGCTCGATTAAAACCTGCACTGAAATTATTACCTTCACTAAAAATGGCAATTAATAATGTTAGCAATAAAAAAAAGTTTATTAAGAGAATATATGAAGCTGTACTCTCTTGTATCAAAGAAACCTTTTGGACTCTTTTATTATCCATAATATCACTCATAATTTTGCTCCTTTCTAGTCTATACGAAGTAAGTACTGTTTAGTTTCATCCTAAATCCCCTGCCACAATTGATACAACCCAAACAAAAATAAAGCAATTGCTGAAATCCCTAACATGGCACGGTTGACTTTCGGTCCAGCCTTTGCGGCTGTACCGAAGATAAAGATGATTAACATCAGGGCACTGATAAAAGAAATATAAAAACCAAGTAGCAAACTGATTCCATGAATTGGAGTTTCTCTCCAACCTTTGACCAAAATCGGTCCCGTGACCAAACTCCAAAAAATATAAGGACCTGGGCTAAGGAAGTTCATCATCACTGCTTTGGATAAGCCATCAATTTTTGATTCGGTTTGCGTTTGATTCTCGTCAAAATTTTTCCATGTTTTGTATGTGCCATACGCCAGATACAAAATAAATAATCCGCTGGCGATGTATAAAAAAGTTTGAAACCAATCAGGGACTTGGCTTAATATCAAAACACATAACAAAATAATCGGCGCGTCACTGATTAATGGCGCAAAAGCATTGACTAAAGATTTTTTCCAACCACGAGTCAATGCTTGGGAAATCAGATACGTTTGTAAAGGTCCAGGTTGCGAAGCGGCGGCGAGACCAAATCCCAACCCTTGAATGAGATATATCCACATAAATTATCTCCCTATCTTTTTATAAAGAATATATCCATTGACTAGCAAAACTTACAACAACCGCTAGAACCATTTGCATATTTGCAACCCATATTTTGATTTTATTTTCATCATACGAAAACCGCATCAAATAAGCTGTACCTAAATGTGCATAAACGCCTGTAACAGAAGCCAGAATGCTATGAAACAAAGTGATGAGGCTAATAAAAGGAACTAGTAATACAAAATAAAGTCTGCCAAGTTGATTTTCATAAACCGAGATATAAATAACTACAATTACTAGCGGTAAAAAGACTATGCCAAGAATAATTTGATACCACGGATTAAGCCATTTGAATTTTGAATCTCTTTGGATTAATTGATTTAAAGAAATTTTTTCAATATCTCTTAAAAAGAATAATGGGAAATAAATTAAAAATATTGAAAACAAAAGGCAAAAGTAAGAAAGAACTATCTTTATCATTATTCCCCTAATAAATATTGATTAAAAAACTCAACAACTCTTTCTTCATATTCTTCTGCGCGTTCTTTATCAAACTCGGTATGACCCAACGCTTCATCAAACCATAATTCTTTGGGTTCATTTGCCGCATCATATAAAATCTGACCACTACTTGGTGAAATGACAGTATCTTGTCCGCCTTGCATTAAGAACACAGGTCGTGGGCTAATGAGCGGAATATATTTTGTTGTATCAATCTCTTCCATTTTGATGCCTGTATTTTGTTCCGCCCAAAATACAATCAACGGCACAAATGGAAATTCTGGCAAACCTGTAAAATGTTTTACGCTCGTAGAAACAGTATCAGGCATAGATGAAAATGCACAATTCGCAACAACAGCTTTGATGTCTAGATTTTGAGCCGCATATTGAATCGCCAACATGCCGCCGTATGAGTTTCCTAACATCCCAATTTGATTTGGATTGATATCATCCCGCGTCAACAGATATTGATACCACGCTTCCATATCTGACATTTCATAGATTCCCAGTGTGATATTTTCACCTTCGCTGTAATCATGGGCTCTTACACTCGTCAGCAAAATTCCATAGCCATGTTTGTGCATCATCGCCGCTTCATTGAGCATTTCTCTGCGTGTGGCTTTGTAACCATGTTGCATGATAATCACTGCCCCATTTTCAGATGGGATAAACCAACCTGCTAATCTCATCCCATCACCATTTGTGACAGTCACTTCTTCAAAAGGTAAGTTGTAATCAGCAGGTGATTCACTCGGTAAATTACGAGTTTCCATTGGAGCCGTTAATAAATTGATGGCTTCAACGCGAGTCTGATATAACAACCCAGCAAAAATACCAAGCAAAATGGTAACGAACAAACTCAGGGCAATTTTTATTTTGCGATTCATCATTCACCTAACGCTTGTTTCACGGCTTCATATACATCCACAACACCGAAGCCATAAGCATTGTTTGGGATTTCACCCGTAAAACAACCTTCATCTGTTCTACCAGAATAGGGTTGAGCAGTATCTATGATTAATTGCTCAGTCGCATCAATATCGCCAATCAAATCTGGTTGCGCTGACCAAATCAATGCCACTACACCAGCAACATGTGGTCCCGCCATTGACGTTCCACTATTAGCCCCATATGTTCCTTGCGGTAATGAAGAAAGAATATCCATACCCGGTGCAACAATATCAGGTTTGATTCTGCCAGAGCCATCCACTGTTACAGGTCCACGGCTACTGAATGAAGCCATGTCTCCATTCCAATCAATTGCGCCAACTGAAAAAACAGAATCATATAAAGATAAAGGCGAAGCGACTGTTTCACAACTTGGACCATCATTACCAGTAGAAACGACCACAAAAATGCCTGCATGTCGTAAGTTATCTACTGCATGTAACAAAGCATTTGGATCACAACCTTCAATATCAGGACAACCCCAAGAATTATTTAACACATGCGCGGCTTGGGTTGGGTCTCCATCTGTTAATGGGTTTCCACCAATCGGAAAAGGTGCCAACATAAATTGCATACAATCTAAATACAGAGCTGGGTTGGCTAAATTTCTATCTAAATTAACACAACCAATCCATTCTGCTTCGGGTGCAACCCCAATGCCAAACTTCCCTACAATTGTTCCGAGCGTGTGCGTGCCATGCCCACCTTCATCATTTGGTGAGGTTGTACCAGCCCACGGGTCAAACCAGTTGTAATCATCGCTACCGTTATAACCACGATATTGTCCCGCAATGGCAGGGTGTTCACCATCCACACCTGAATCAGATTGCCCGATGATAATTCCTTCACCTTGCACACCAAATTCTTCCCAGACTTTATCTGCACCAATCATGGTGATATTCCATTGCACACTTCCATCAACCTCAGTCACAAAGCCAGGTGAAGGAGATGCTTCGGGTGCGGCACGCAGGCGTGGGCTAGGAATGACGCGCTCAACATCAGGATGAAATGTTAAAAAGAGTCGCATCAAAGTTCCGCCTTGTACCTCTATCGAATTTTGTAAATAATATGGTGTGTATTTCACGCGAGCAATATCAAAAATATTTCGCAAATCTGCTTGAGTTACGTTGGCATGTTCGGTGAGTCGCTTGTATGTTTCTTGTAAACGTTCATCGCGATTTTGAATATTTGCAACATCAGAAATATCGGCTTGATTTTTTAAGATGACAAATAAACGGTCACCATAATTGCCTGGATTGCCAAACAGAAAATAAGTTGCGATGAGAAACATCCATGCAATGCCCGCACTTGACCAACTGATTGCTCGCTTCGTTCTTGACGTGGAACCTGTTTTTGCTACCTGACGAATGAGCAATGCAACCAAACTTGTTCCCCAACCAATGAGTAATGCGATTGCTGTTGCATTAACTGCCAAGCCTGCAATATCGCCAAGCACAATGGTTAATTCAGTTGGGTCAAAAAATGCTAAGCCAGCAAACGTGATTAAACCAATAGCTACGCTTGTAGCACTTTTGGATGGTAAAAGTGCGGCAATCCCAAACGCAAAAGCAGGTAATAAAACAATTAAGATTAATTGTGAACCATCATACCCAAATGATGAAGCCAGCAACGTTAATACTGTGCTTACACCGAGTCCGTTTAGTAAAACATTTTCGGCTGAGTCAGTGATTAAGGTTGATGCCAATAAGCCAATTGCTAAACCTGCTAACAAACTGAGGAATACATCGCCTACTAAACCAAGTGAACCAAAAATGACCAAAGGCGAAATTGCGATGGCTGAAATCAATAACCCAAATGGAAGTTTATCTTTTCCCCAAACAAAATTATTTTTCTCAATTCGATATAAGATAAAAAATAAAATTATCGCAATCAAAAACTGAGTAATAAAACCAAGTTGGTCGTTATTTGCTCCTAATAAACGAAGCAATAAAGTTGAGAGACCAATTAATGTTGCAATAAAAATTCCACGAAACCATGTTTTGAAGCGAGCATCATTTGTCAGCCACCACAATAAACCTGTGACAATGCCTAAAGCAATCGTTTGCACAAGCAAACCAACGATCCCAGACCATGCAAACGCTTGTGCGCTTAACGAAATGATGGCGCTTTGTTCAAACGACCAAACAATGAAATGATAGATGAATAAACAAAATGGCAAAGGGATTGTCAACAATAAGTAAAAGACAAGTGATGCTGTACTGCGGTTTTGTGGTTCTGAAATTGGAGCATTTGAAAGGGATTCTTCAGTCATTTGATTCCTCGTCAGATTATTTTACAACGACATTACTTTCAGGTAGTTCTTCTCTATGGGGTTTGACGTTGAAAATCTTAAACGCCCATTGCACAGATGGACCAATCAAGATTGCAAAAATTAATGTGCCGATTCCAGCGGGTCCGCCGAGAAGCCAACCAATTGTAAACACTGTCAATTCAATTGAAGCACGTGCAAGTCGCAGACTCAACTTGGTGGTGCGATGAATCGCCAACATCAAACTATCGCGCGGACCTGCGCCTGCATTCACGCCAATATACACTGCGCTAGCTATACCTTGAATTAGAACAGCAGCAAGCAACATAAGAGATTGTAAAACAAGATTGTTTTCTAACGGTGGAATAAGATACAAAAAAAAATCTAACCATGGACCAATACTAAGAATGTTTCCTAAAGTTCCCCAGCCTACTTTTTCCCTAAATAAAAGCACAATTAATAGTACAAAGAAAGCAACAATCACAGACATTGTGCCAACGGTTAATCCTGTAATATCTGCAAGTGCTTTTTCAAATATTGACCATGTATTTGTGCCGAGGTTTGCTTGCAGACTTAACGCAATAGACAAACCATACAAAGCAAAGCCAATTTGAATCACAAAAAAATCACGGACAAAAGTATTCCAACGAATCGGTTTGAGCATTTTTCTCCTGTTGTTTTTTCCGTCAGTGCGAGAGCTGATGGTCGAGTAGGACGAAGTCCGTATCGAGACCAAAGCCCGAAGCAATCCCATGCTAAATTACAAGATTGCTTCGTCGTCGCTTCGCTCCTTCTCGCAATGACGATGTTATCACGCTATGATAGACTCTCTTGCTTAGCAAAAATTTACTTCTTTTTGTGTGGAGAATCCATGATAACCATAACACCATATAAACCTGAATGGAAACAAGAATTTCAGGAGATTGGCACGATGTTACGAAACATACTTGGGGATTTGGCTATTCGCATTGACCATATCGGTTCAACCTCTGTGCCAAATTTGGATGCCAAAGATATTATTGATATTCAAGTGACAGTTGATTCATTGTCCGCAGAATTAGAAAGAGCAATGAATGTAGCAGGCTTTGAAAGAGTGACAAGAATTACAAGTGACCACATCCCACCCGAATCTACAACTGACCCGAAAGAATGGGAAAAGTGGATTTTCAAACCCACATCATCGAGTCGCAAAATCAATTTGCATGTGAGAATACAAAATCGAGCCAATCAACGTTACCCAATTTTATTCCGCGATTATTTACGAGCATTGCCTATGGTCGCACAAGCATACGGAAAAGTAAAACATGAACTTGTGAAATATCATCCTGAAGAAGATATGGAAGCGTATTACGATATCAAAGACCCAGTCTGTGACATCATCATCGGCGGAGCAGAAGAATGGGCAAAGTTAACGAATTGGAGTCAAAGGAAGAGTGATTGCTGAGATGCTTATTTATTTTCAGAAGTATAAGGTGCTTTATCATCAATATTCCCCACAAATTGAGGTAAACCTGTATGCCCAAGCATTTGACGAATCGCCATATTTTCACCGGTATGATACCAATAATGATAAATCACTCGTTGAAGCATTGCACCATAAATACGTTGACTAGGTTTTCCATATTTATTAATTACGTATTCTGAAAGTTTTTTACTAGTTAATGTTGCTAACCAAGGGTCTGTTGCTTTTGTAATTGTTTCCCAAGCTTGAATCATATCGCTTAATTTTGGCGTACTAGCAGGTGCACCATAAGCAAACAGTTTATCAATTTCAGGCAAAATCATTTGACCTTGTGCACGATGTAAAAAATAACTTTGTTCTTGCCATGCTAAATGACCTACATTCCAGCTTATGCAATTCATTGGCATAAATCGTTTTGAGGCTTCTTGGTCAGTCACACCCTTCAAAGCACGCTTAAATTCACTGCGTGTGAATTGTAATTGCTTTACTAAAGGATGTAGGTCCGTTTTTTTCATATTGTGATTGCCTTTATAATTTTTTAAATTCAACCAGCTGCCAGCTTATTTCTGATTTAATTTTATATTCTTTTTCAAATAATCACGGATTTTTGTTTGTTTAATTTTACTTACATCTATTTTATGTGCGCCAATCATGTTTGCAAAACGAGTTAAACCTTTCGCCAACGCATCCGAAAATTTAGAATCTACAACAGTATCATCCTCAAGCCAAAAGCCGAGAATATGAAGCGTGTTTGTGGTTCTATCAAATTTCGGGTCGAGGCGAGCGACCAAATCATCACCATATAAAATCGGCAGAACATAATATCCCCACTTACGTTGATGTTCAGGCTTATATACTTCCCACACGTAATCAAAGTCGAAGACATGTTTAGCGCGTCCACGAGCAGAAACCATTTCAAGTGGAGCAAGAAGCGTTACTTCTTCATCAGTGGTTGTATCCAACGCTCTCCACGCTTTTGGGATTCGCCCCGCTTCCAAATCATCAAAATATTTTTTATTTTCACTCAACGTAATCCAAACATCTTTTGAACCTTCTATTTGAAAACGTGTGATACTTTTATTTTCAAATAACTCATCTAATTTTTTTTGTGCTTCTTTTGCGGGCATCGTAGGTCTTTCTATGCTGTATTTCCAAACATAATGAAAACGTTTTTCTTTGAGCGTGTTGACCATGTTAATTTGCTTGATTGCAAAATGTGTTTCCGATTCTTTTTCATCGGCAACATAATCATATTTTTTCGGCACAACTCTTTCGCGCAAATCATAAATGCGGTCAAAACCTTTGCGATGTGAAATCATCACTTCACCCGTCAACCACAAATAATATAAACCTACAGCTGTATCTTTTCGTCCGCGATAACTCCACTCTTTGAAAGCATTACCTTCAAAGTCACGGTTGCCCATCGGTCCGTTATCTTTCAACGCTTTCAAAATAAGTTTTACTAAATCTTTTGGTGGATGTTTAAACGATTCGTATCGCATACCACGCGCTTGAAAATTTTTCATCGGCAAACGCCAATATGGGAACTCACGCATCGGATACATCGCCAGCCAATTACCATAATCAAACGCCTGACGTTTTTCATACGCCATTTGATATAGCATTTCAGGCTTGTAATTTAACACGCGACCATACATGGCAATATCTTGACTTCGCGCCACCATCGTCAATGGATCAAGTTGCAGCGCCTCAATCTGACGTAAAGCTGATTCAACACCTTTGACATTTTCAAATCTTCGACCTGGGTATAAGCCTTGTATTCCAAGCAAAAATCTACGATAGGTTTGTTTTGAAATAGTTTCCATATTTCGATTATAGTCCATTTGTTCTATTAATAAAAGTGTGTCACTCTGAGCCGAGCTCTTGGTCTTTGCGGCGAAGAGTCTAGAAGATTATGGTAGAGATTCTTCGCTTGCCCCTTCACTTCGTTCAGGGCTTCGGCTCAGAATGACATAATAAAAAAACCGAGACTATAAAGTCTCGGTCTATCGTCCACCGTCTACGGTCTGATTAATCATCATTCAATGCCGCAATGGCGCGTAACAAACCAAACAATAGCACACCAAGCTTCAATCCCTCGCCTGTTGTGATAGCAGTTTCTCTGTTACTTCGTTCGGCACGGCGATTTAATAACATCGCGGCAATGAGACCTACCACTGCACCGATAATTACACCGCCAAAAATTGTTCTGCTTCTGTTCATGGAGTCACCTTTTCAAAAAATGCTTTGATTGCTTCTAGCCAGCCATTAATGGCGATAATAGGTTTTGCCGCCATATTGGCTCCGCGTTTGATGTAGGCTTCGGCTATATATACGTATTCCTGAGCAATGCCTGTGTAATACGGCAATCCGCCAATGGCACGAGCCATGAGATAAATCAAACCAATTAACAAAGCAAGGAAAATTAAACCTGCCAGCATTACTGGAATCACAATCCAAATGGTAGAAATTGCCGCCCAACGTCCCACGTCACCGCCTTGGTTGAAGGTAGCAAAACTGACCCACACAATAAAACCGACAAATACCAACGCGCTGATGACTACAGGCATGATAATCTTAGTCACCCGTTGTTTGCGGTGCAGTAAATATGAATAATGCTCAGGTCGTTGCGGTACTTTCGCTTTTTCGGTCATTGAGGATATTTTAGCATGAAATACTATGTCATTGCGAGAAGTGACGAAGTCACGACGAAGCAATCTTATGATTATGTTGGGGATTGCTTCACCGCCAAAGAACAAGTACGGCGGCTCGCAATGACATGAACAAAAAAGAGACAGTCACCACGAAAGTGACTGTCTCTTTAGCTATATACAAAACTCTATCTTCTATTCCTCAAGAAAGTCGGGACGTCTAAATCATCAGAGCCGAGGTTCGGCGCTGGTTGTGATTTGACATCACTGGATGAACGTGTCTCTGCGCTCACGCTGACTGATTCTTTGGGGGTAGCAAAAGGCGTGTTGGAAACTGAAACAGGTTTCTCGTTAGAGCGAGGGAGGCGTTCTAAAGCGCGGCGTGGAACTCCACTGCGTTCAAATCCAGTAGCGATGACCGTCACGCGAATCTCGTCACCCATATCTTGGTCAATGACTGCCCCAAATATCATGTTGACATCTGGGTGAGCAGTTTCACGAATAATCGCGGCGGCGGCGTTGACTTCAAAGAGTGTCATGTTTGGTCCACCAGTGACGTTGAATAAGACACCGCGTGCGCCATCAATCGTAATATCAAGCAATTGACTTGAAATGGCTTGTTCAGCGGCTTGCTTGGCACGTTCATCCCCAGCGCCACGACCCACTGCCATTAATGCCGCGCCACCTTCAGACATAATAGCACGTACATCTGCAAAATCCAAATTGATTAAACCTGGGATGGTAATTAATTCTGAAATACCTTGAATACCTTGATGCAACACTTCATCCGCCATGCGGAAAGCATCTTGCAATGAAGATTTTTTATCAGCCAGTTGAAGCAAGCGGTCATTCGGAATTGAAATGAGTGTGTGTGCATGTTCTTTCATTTTTGCAACACCCACTTCGGCAGATTGACCACGTTTGTTGCCTTCAAATGTAAATGGACGTGTGACCACACCAATCGTCAACGCGCCACATTCTTTGGCAACTTGTGAAACCACAGGTGCGGCACCAGTTCCTGTTCCGCCACCCATACCAGCAGTGACGAAAACCATATCTGCACCTTTGAGCACGTTATATAACTCATCCGATGATTCTTCTGCGGCTTTACGACCAATTTCAGGGTCGCCACCTGCACCAAGTCCACGTGTGATTTTATCGCCGAGGCGAACACGTGTTTGCGCGCGTGAAAGAGTCAATGCTTGCGCATCTGTATTCGCAACGATAAATTCAACGCCTTGAATACCTTCTTCCATCATGCGGTTGACGGCGTTTTGTCCACCACCACCCACACCAATTACTTTGATGCGAGCAAAGGCTTCGGTTTGTAAGTTTCTTTTGTTTGTGTCCATTTTATTCTCCTGGCAAAGAATATGCCTAATCTTAAACGAAAACTTGATTTTTTAACAGGGTTAATCAGTACGAATTTACCATTTGACTTTCAATGATTCTTCTTTCCTCTTTCTTCTTTCATTGCATAAAAAGATGAAAGAAGAAAGACTCAATTCTACGGCAACAACCTCTTCATCCAATTCTTCAACGCTTCAAAATTAACGTTCGACTCGTTTCTGTTTCTTCGTCTTTTACTTCCACTTGCAATCACCACTTGATGGTCGTGCATGGCAATTGCCCATTTCAACAATCCAATACTTGTTGAATACATCGGTGAGTTTAATTTATCAACAAGACCTTTCAAATTTTGTGGTTGTGCAGTTCGCACAGGCATTCCTAACACTTCACTAGCAACTTTATGAATCGCAGGCAATGCTGATGTTCCACCAGTCAAAACCATACCAGCAGGTAATAAACCATCATACCCAGAACGTTTAATCTCTTGCAAAATTAAACCGAATGTTTCTTCTACTCTTGCTTCGATAATGTGTGCTAAATCTTGACGATTGATGCGCACATCTTTATCTTCACCAAACGGGCGGATTAAGAAATATTCTTCGCTTCCAATCTCTGACCGAACGGCATGACCTTGTTGCTTCTTCACTTCCTCAGCCTGAGACAAATTCAAACGAAGTCCATGTGCAATATCTTGTGTGATGTGATTGCCACCAACTGCTAACACCATCGTATGCCACACATCACCATCCACATAAATGGCTAAATCAGTTGTGCCACCACCAATATCACACACTGCTACACCTGCCTGACGTTCTTGTTCGGTCAACACGACTTCAGCAGAAGCAAGCGGATTCAAAACAAATTGTTGAATCTCTACACCTGCCGCACTGACGCTTTGACGAATGTTATCTACTGTGGCACTTGCGGCAGTGATGATGTGAGTCTCAACTTCCAATTTGAAGCCATGCATGCCAACTGGAGTCTTCACGCCTTCTTGACCATCTACTGAAATGCCGCGTTGAATGACATGTACAATTTCACGGTCATGCGGAATAGCGATGGCTTGAGCTTGGTCTAAAGCACGTGCTAAATCATGCATATCAATAATTCCGCTTGGGATGCCAGCCGCGCCACGACTATTGACTGATGAAACATGTGCACCAGCCAAACTGACCAATGCGGTTGTAATCTCCAAACTGGATGTGCTTTCTGCTTTTTCTACAGAACGTTTAATGGCTTGAGACGCGGCGGCTAAATCCACAACAATGCCTTTGCGAATTCCTGCCGAAGGCTCAATGCCTACGCCGAGAATGCGAACATTGCCATCATCTTCCACTCTTCCAACAAGTGTACAGACTTTGGTTGTGCCTACGTCTATGCCTACTACAATTTCTTCCATAATATTTTTATTCTTCTGCCTCTGTCACTTCAGCCATGCGATAAAACGGTGCATCGGGATGAATAACATTGATATAAATCGGGGTCTTTCTGCTTGCCGTTAATGAATCTACTAATGATTGATACACACGAATCTTCAAAGGCATATCATGCGATGATGTGCCGAAGGCGGCTGTCCAACCGCGTGAGTCTATCCAGTGTAAACCGTCGGTTAAAGAAAATGTCAAAGTCGCATCAGCAGGTTTCACCGAGGAAAGAAGCGTAATCGCATCCACTAAATCTTTTTGCATGTATGGAGTCGGTGCATTTTCAACTGCAATTCCAGCAGGTGGTGTATCAATTGCATTCACGAACATTAAGTTTTCTGCAAGACCA
>DDVH01000061.1:24502-56514 GCA_002345215.1 Anaerolineales bacterium UBA2317 | reverse complement strand
TAATATGGCTCCGTCTACTTGGGCCGCACCGGTAATCATGTTTTTGATGTAGTCACGATGTCCGGGCATGTCGACGTGGGCGTAGTGGCGTTTGTCGGTTTGGTATTCTACATGCGCGATGTTGATCGTGATGCCGCGAGCTTTTTCTTCAGGAGCGTTGTCGATTTGGTCGTACGCTTTGAAGTCTGCTTGACCCGATAAGCCTGCTACTTTGGTAATTGCCGCGGTCAATGTGGTCTTGCCGTGGTCGATGTGTCCCATCGTTCCCACGTTCAAGTGCGGTTTGCTTCTGTCAAATTTTCCTTTTGCCATTTTCCAATCTCCTTTAATATATATCAAGAATGCTTTTCAGCAATTGAGCCCTCAACGAGACTTGAACTCGTGACCTCACCCTTACCAAGGGTGTGCTCTACCAGCTGAGCTATGAGGGCAGACATGCTGTTCCCTACTTTTATGTAGGCGTACCAACTCAAATTGGCACTTGTGGGCAGTGAAGGATTCGAACCTCCGAAGTCTATTGACAACTGATTTACAGTCAGTCCCCTTTGGCCACTTGGGTAACTGCCCTCAATAAATTTTTAAATTTCTTACTGCTTTCACTCCTTTTATAACACAGAGCCGATGACGAGACTCGAACTCGTGACCGCCCGCTTACAAGGCGGGTGCTCTACCAACTGAGCTACATCGGCAAGGAATTAAGCAGGCAGATTATACCAAAACAATTCAGAACGTCAATACAAAGCGCATAGCAATGAACTTAATATGATGAAGATAAACTGCCACTTGACATTTCAAAACAAATGATATATTATTAGAACAAGTGTTCTAATATGGATAATTTCAAAAAATTTGACCTAATGATAGAAGCCTTAACCGAACTTGCACAAGAAAAGCAAGCGGATACAAACCCGCCTCTTCCTAAAGTTCAACCTGTGCTACCCGCGTTGACGTCTATCTTAAATCAAATCACCCCACTTCCACAACATGCACTCTTCCTCGGCATCGCCGAAGATGATTTACCCGTTTTACTTAATTTATCTGACCCTATTCCAGGTCCCATTCTCATCGTTGGTGATGAAAAAAGTGACAAAACATTGCTCTTACAAACCATCGCCCGCGCAGTGGATTTAACTTACGCACAAAATGAAGTGCAATATGCCGTTGTCACTCAATATCCAGACGAATGGAAAAAGTTTTATAAAGACCAAAATAATAACTTTTTATATCAAACTGGAGATTACAACACCAAAGAGTTATTGGAATCATTAGTAACATGGGCACATCGTAACAAGGGCGAACAACAATCTGTGTTGTTATTGATTGATGACTTAGAAGCCATGACCAAACTTGATGAGCAAGCCACACAAAATTTGCGTTGGTTGCTTCTGCGTGGCACTAGTCGCCGCGTTTGGACATTTATCACCTTAAATGCGAAGCGGGCTTCTCATCTAAAAGAATGGTTGGAATTTTTCCATACGCGTTTATTTGCTCGTATTGAAAATTCTGACAATGCGTATTTGTTAACTGGCAACCGTGATGCCTCACTAGCGGACTTGAATCAATTTGCTATGCGTGAGAATGATAAATTGTTGGGCTTTTATGCACCTTCGATTGAATAGAAAGGATGAATTATGCACACTGGACTTTTATGGTTTGACAATGACCCCAAAACAACTTTGAGCGTGAAGATTCAAAAAGCGATGGAATATTATTTCAAAAAGTTTGGACGCAAACCAGATTTGTGTTTGGTGCATCCGAGTATGTTGGAAACGAATCAAAAACAATTTGAATTTGGAAAGTTAATTGTGCGCCCTTACCGCCCGATTATGCCCGGTCACTTTTGGGTAGGTGTAGAAGACCAAAAGGCAAATTGAGATATAGTTTTTTTCGCCATTTTCTATATCTCTTGCAGACTCCCGTGTAACTGGCACACGGGAGTTTTTATTTAACCAACTGCTTAATCAGCGAACTAAGGGCACTCTTGTTGCTGTAAATTTATGATTAATTCACTGAATGAAATTCTTGGGAATGAAATTTTGGTTGCGCATGCTTTTGGTGAAATTCCATTCTCATTGTACCAACCAATTGTTTCGCCATTTTTAATATTTTTTATTTCAATGGAATGTAAACCCATCGCTAAGTCAACAACTATAAATGAACCATCTTGATTAACAGTTGCTGTATCTAAACAAAACGCCAGTTCATGATTACAAAGTACTATTAATAACTCATTATACTTTAATGGTTCTATATCGCCAATTACTCTACCTTGTACCGACATACCAGAGTTCGTACGAAAGGTTTCAAACTTTGTATAAAAGTCTTCCAGTTCCAGTCCAAAATTTTGTTTAAAGGCTTGTTCGAAATCAATACCGTTAGCCACATCTTCACATAAAGTTTTTATTGACAGGATACCTGTGCTTGAATTCTCAACCAGATTTTTTACCGCAAAGTAACCGATATGCCCAGGCCAGATTTTCGATCCAGGTCCAAAAAAATCTTTGAGAGGTGCACCTATCTCGCCTGTGAAGCTTGCACCTTGAATCATCGATTTTTCGATAATGTTTTGTTTAAGTATTCCATTTTTGATAATCATTTGATGAGCAAGATAATGTGCAATTCCTTCATTCATCCAATCACCAAGTGGTTGGTGATTAATCCTTAAACAACCCAATGAAAACTGCCAAGCATGGACATATTCATGAGCAGGTATTATTAAGGCGTTCTTTTCAGCTGACCACATCATTGTCGGCTGATGTACATTCGCTATCCATTCAGGATGGAGAACATCAATAAAAATTTGGGATCCATTTTTGTCAAGCGCTGTACAACAAGCACCGCCGGCACCTGGATCCGGATTGCCATTGCCTGATGCAACGATTTTTATCCTTATCGAAGGTTGTATTTCAACGGGAATAGCCTCGCCAAAAACCTCTGTAATATATGTATGGACATAGGCGAACCCCTTTTTTATGATTTCAACATCTTCACTTGGGGCATTTAGGTCAATTTCATAGTTAAAGTATAAAGCCATTGAAGTAGCAGTAAGTGGAATTGGCGTTATGGTAGAAGTCGGTGCAACTGTGTTTGTTGGAGTCACATTAGCCATTGCAAGGGTTTGGGTTGGCGAGACTGCTGAACTCTCTAAGACTTCGGCAGTCTGAGGTGAAGTACAAGCAGAAAGAATCAATACAACAAAAAAGAGATTTGTTATTTTCATATCATCCTCCTATCGCCACCACAAATGCCATAGCATGTTCCTCAGTGTGACTTAAACTCACAGCCCAATTCGATAAGCCTTTTTGTTTTGCGATTCGTTCCCCTTCGCCATGCAGAACAATATACGGCGCTTTGTTTTCATCTGAACGGATTTCAATATCTAACCAACGTACATCACCAATCCCAAGCCCTAACGCTTTGGATGTTGCTTCTTTCGCGGCGAACCTCGCTGCAAGTGACCAAACTCGTCCGCCACATTCACGTTGCTCATTATCCGTAAACATGCGTGATAAAAATCGCTCACCGTGACGCTCAATAGCATCACGCACGCGAGAGATTTCAATAAGGTCAACACCGGTTCTTAAATTCATTTTTGATTCTCGGCATTGCGAGGAGTGACAAAGTCACGACGAAGCAATCTCATATTTATATTTGAAGATTGCTTCGCCACTTCATGGCTCGCAATGACATGTCTATGGTCCTGCCGTCGCAATCACCAACTTGCTTGGGTCAATATATTTTCTAGCAACTTCCACTACATCTTCACGCTTGACACTGCGTACCAAACTTTCATAGCGTTGATAATAATCCATGCCCAATTCATAACGATGAATATTTAATATCGCACTCACTACGCCACCATTCGATTCTAAAGAAAGCGGCAAACGCCCAATGTAATTGGCTTTGCTATCTTCCAATTCATTTTTCGTCACGCCTTGTTTTACAAATTTCTTTAATTCTTTTTCAACCAAATCAATTGCCTTATTCAAATTCTTTGGGTTCACACCCGCGTTCACTTCCCAACTACCAGGTCCAATTCCAGAATTCAAAGATGAATAAGCATAATACGCCAAGCCAGATTTTTCACGCACCACATTTCCAATCCGCCCCATCATGCCGAATTGACCCAACACAGAATTTCCTAACGATGCCGCCATATAATCTTCACTTTTTCGAGTCGGTGCTAATGTGCCAATCACCAAATCGGATTGAGATTTTTCTTCGATTGTATGATGACGTTTGACAATTTTCTTAATTGGATTCAATGGTGGGAGTTCTTGCGCTTCTTTCTGACCTTCAACCTGCCACGCTCCGAAAAACTTTTCTACTGCTTCGACAGCCTGCTTGGGCTGAATCGCACCTACAATAGCAATGACCATGCCTCGCGGTCCGAAAAAGAGGCGATGAAATTTTTCCATATCATCACGTGTAATAGATTGAATCGTTTCTACAAATCCATCATTAGGTCTGCCATACGGATGATTTTCATACAAAATTTCTTCAAACACCAAGCTCGACATTTCAGAAGTGTCTTGTGCGCGAAGTGCTAAGCCAGTTAACAACTGAGCACGAAGTCTTTCAATTTCATCATTCGGGAATGTGGGCGTTTGCAAAGATTCAGCAAGCAATTGCAACAACAACGGCAAATCTTCAACCAATGCTCGCCCACCAAAATTTGTATTATGCACACCAGAATCAAAGCCCATGCTTGCACCAACAGATTCGAGCTCGTTATAAATTTGATCAAAGTTGCGAGTTTGTGTACCACGCATTAATGATGTAGAAACAAAATCAGCCAACCCAAGTTTTTCATCACTTTCAAAAATTGCACCAGCAGGTAAATAGCCACCCATTGAAATAGATGGGCTGTTAAAGTTGGAACGCGCTAAAACCGTAATGCCATTTGATAAAGTGACTTGATGCACATCTTCTGCGCTAGGAAAAGATGATTTTGCGAGTTTGTAATTTGATTTAGCCATTTATCCCCTACCTTTCGGAATATACACACCGACAACACGATTCGATGGTTGTAAATAAGTTTGGGCAACTCTTTGCACATCTTGCGGCGTGACTTTTGCAAGTTTATCTACATAGGTCGTGTACCAACTGTAATCCGCAAACATGGATGTATATCCCATCCAAAAGGCTTGATGGGTAATGTTTTCACTTCCATACGCAAACACGGCTTTGGCTTGTTTGACAGCACGTGTGATTTCTTCTTTTGTGATTAATTCATTTTGTATTTTCTTGATTTCATCATCAAACACTGCTAATGCTTGTTCAGGTGTTTTATCTGGGCGATGTGTGATGGTAATGCGATATAAAGTCGGGTCAATATTTGATTCTGACCAACCTGAAACATCAACTGCATATTCTTTATCCACTAAAGCGCGATACAAACGAGCGGTTTTATAGGAAAGTCCACTAGCACCATTGAGTAAACTCTCCATCACTTGAATCGGGAAATAATCAGGATGTGTGGCATTGGTGATGTGATAGGCAATTTGAGTAAAAGCCGTTTCGCCGGGACCTTCCACGCTTAATCTCACTTCACCTTTTTGTGGGGGTTCAGGGCGAATCATGCGTGGCGGAATTTTTCCTTTGGGGATTTTTTCATACAATGCTTTAACTTTTTTCAACATTGTTTTGGTATCAAAGTCACCTGCCAGACAAAGAATGGCATTGTTCGGGACATAATATGTTTTGTAGTGATTGTATAAATCATCGCGTGTGATCGTGAGCAAATCTGCTCTATCACCAATGATTTCGTGATGATATGAATGCACACGAAATGCGGCATGTTGAACTGCTTCACTTAATTGAAACGTCGGTTCGTTTTCACTGCCTTCACGTTCTGAAATAATCACCGTTCTTTCAGAAGCGACTTCTTTTTCAGTGATAATGGTATTTTGCATGCGGTCTGCTTCGAGGCGCAATGCTAAATCAATTTTATCGGCTGGCATGGTTTCAAAATAACGAGTTGAGTCACGAGAGGTAGAAGCATTCCATCTGCCACCATCGCGTGAAATGGCTTTATCTAATGTGCCACTAGGGAATTTTTTTGTACCTTTGAACATCATGTGTTCAGTCCAATGGGAAATGCCCGTTTTGCCGGTTGGTTCATCACGCGAGCCGACTTTGTACCAAATCCATGAAGAGATGATTGGGGCTGTGTGAATTTCTTTGAGCATAACTTTCATGCCGTTTTTTAATGTGACTTGCGTGATGTTATTTTTCAATTTAACTCCAGAAAGACTTTCTTAAAAATTAGCCACAGAGTTCACAGAGATTTTTGAGAAAAAACTCTTAAACCTCATTTTTCTCTGTGTTCTCTGTGGCAAAAGATTTTTGATTTTTATTACATTACCTACAAATCGGCTCACCGTTCAAATTGACTGCGTTAGCATTAATCATGCAATAAAACGGGCGGACTACATCTTGTAAACCAGTAAAGGGTTCGTGCAATTGAGTCTGACTTAATGGAATATTTACCGGCACATTTAATGTGACTGGCACTGTTGTATCCACGGGTACAACCAAGTTTAGCACAACAGGTAAAGTCGTCCCTTGTGGCAAGACAATGGTGGTATTGGCACGTGAGATATTTAATCCGCCGGTGTTGACTGTAACCAAAGCATTGGTGATGGTCACATCTTGACTCAGCACGACATTGGTTTGTTGATTCAATTGCAAATCAAATTGAACGGGAATGGTAGTATCCACAACAACGTTGGTTTGAATACTGGCTCTATCCATTTTTTCAAAATTGGTATACAAGCCACCCAACAAGCCATTGCCCATATTTAACAAAGCAGAAACCCCTAAGCCATTTCGCAATAGAATGAATGCTGTAACTAGCAACGCAAGTAATGTAATGCCGTTAATCGTCAATGAGATAACACTTGCAATCGTCCAGAAGCGTGGACCGAAGATAGATGATTTATTGGTAGGCTTAGGGGATGCCCCCGCAGGTGAAGCAGGTTTGACCGTAGATTTTGAAGCGGGTGTTGGATTTGAAATTTGAGTCGGGCGATTGGTGGATGTCACAACTTTTTTAGGAGGTGAAGCATCATTCTTAACTTCATCCTGCTCATTTTTTTTCGGCAGGCGTGTTAATGGCGAGTTGCTTCCAATGAGTTTCCTCATTTTTTTGGCGGGGTCTTCTTTGGGATCGTCAATCATAGTGCCTCCATATTGATTGCTTAATATTAGCATAGTTATAAGGTTGTGATGCCAGAATTTTTCAAATATAATCACTTTTATTAAGGAGAATCATTCTGTGGACAATCAAAAATTTGTAGCGGTCATTGGTGCAGGACCTGCCGGCTTATTCGGTGCGCGTGAACTTGCAAACAATGGCGTGCGCGTGGCATTATTCAACCGAGATTTTAAAGCAGGCGGGTTAGCAGAATATGGAATTTTTCTTGATAAACATACAATGAAAGAAGGTTTGCGAAAGCAGTTTCGTCAGGTGCTGGATAATGCCAACATTGATTATTACGGAAATGTTTCTGTTAGTAAAAATGGTGATTTCACAATTGACCAAATTCGTGAAATGGGCTTTGATGCAATTTTAGTTTCGGCTGGCGCGCAAGGCACAAAATGGTTGGGTTTGCCCGGTGAAGATTTAGAAGGTGTGTATCACGCAAAGGATTTGGTGTATCACTATAATGGTTTGCCGCCATTCAGCCAAAAACAATTTCGGATTGGAAAACGCTGTGCCATTATTGGCGCAGGCAATGTGATGATTGATATTGCACGATATTTAATTTACTACCGCGATGCCGAAGATATTATTTCGATTGTAAGGCGCGGACCTTCGGATGTGAATTTCACTAAAGAAGAAATGAAACATTTGATTTGCTACCTTGACATGGAAGATTTTGAAAATGAGATGAAGCGTATGCATTCGATATTAGACCCGCTTCATGTGGACGTGGAAGCTGGGAAAGCAAAGATACTTGAGGCTTTACCCAAAGCAGATCCTAAAACAAAAAATGCGCGCTTTCATTTTGAAATGTTGGCTTCGCCATCACGAATGCTTGGTGAAAATGGCATTTTGAAACAACTTGAAATTGAAGAAAATATTTTAGTGCATGAAAATGGTCACACTTCAGCCAAAGGCACGGGTAAAAAACATTTATTAGATGTTGATACAGTTATCTTTGCGATTGGTGACAAAGTGGATGATTCGTTTGGCTTGCCTGCAAAATCAAATGAATTTATAAAAAATGAAAATCCAAAATTCCCGATTGATAACATATCTTATGAATCTACAATTGAAGGCGTGTTCGTCGGCGGATGGTCTCGCAAAGCAAGCGAAGGTTTGGTTGGTTATGCTCGTAAAGATGGAACTCATGCCGCCAAAGCCGTGTTGGCTTATTTGAATACAAAAGAACCAAATAACAAAATAACTCCTGATGATGTAAAAGCAAAATTAAATCATTTGAATAAGCCGATTATCACAAAAGAAGATATCAAAAAACTTGAAGCGGTTGAAGCCGAAGAAGCCAAAAAACGCGGCTTAGAAGAATTCAAGTTTGCAAGTAATGATGAGATGTTGCAAGTGATGGGCAAGTAATTGAAACGCGACTTATATTTCAATAAACCAATCATCAATTCAGCAGGGATGTTGGGATTCGCGCCAGACTTCCGAGTTCTTGAAGAGCTCGGAAGCCTTAATAAACTTGGTGCATTTGTCACCAATCCCATCTCGCTTCGTCCTAGACTTCCAACTGCTTCGCCTGCGGCAATAGAATTTTCGGGTGGATTTTTATTGCATACAGGTTTACCAAACCCTGGTTTTCATAATATCATCAAAAAATATTCTGCAAAGTGGAATCGTTCTGAGTTGCCGATTATTGTGCACCTCATGGCAGATAGACCAGAAGAGACTCAACAAATGGTGCATCAGTTAGAGAATGTTGAAAATGTAATGGCAGTTCAACTTGGTTTTGCTCCACTTTTAGCAGATGACATTATTTCATTAACACTAGAAATGTGTTTGGGTGAATTACCTTTGATTTTTGCTTTACCACATGAGCAGATATTATCTTTAGGTCCAAAGTTGATTCAAGAAGGCGCGAGTGCAATTAGCATTTCATCTCCGCGTGGGGCGATTTATGATGAGAATAAAAATATCATTACTGGAAGAATGTATGGGCGTTCGTTATTTCCGCGTTCGTTAGATATTGTCAGGTCGGCGGGGATGATTGGTTTGCCAATCATCGGTGCTGGTGGTGTGTGGACAGATGCAGATGTAGAGTCAATGCTTGGGGCTGGGGCAATGGCGGTTGAAACAGATACCCAGTTATGGGTCCCGAAAGAAGCGGTTTAGACGATGGACGGTAGACGATAGACCGTTACTTCTGCACGATCAGCGGTGTATTGTCCACCGTCTAGTGAAATAAAAAAAGAGTCTCATCTTGCGATGAGACTCTTTTGGTTCGGTTCAGTTTAGAGAACCACGACGTCTGCGGCTTGTAAACCTTTAGGTCCGTTTTCGATGGTGAATTCGACTTTTTGACCTTCTTGTAGGTTTTTGAAACCATCGCCGCGAATGGCGGAGAAATGTACGAAGACATCCGCGCCGCCTTCACGTTCGATGAAGCCGTAGCCTTTGGTTCCGTTAAACCACTTTACCGTTCCGATGATACGTTCAGACATTTTTTGCCTCCTAAGCAAAATAAAAAAATTAGGTGACGCAGGTTGTGTCTTTCATCGGGCGGTAATCAAAAAACGGCTCAAGGTCGTGCTTTGAGCCGTCGTCTTTACTTCCACAACGAAAACCTACTTGCATCCTACAAACTTAACTTTATCATATTCTTTTAATCTTGACAATTATTTTGCAGGCTCTAAAAGTATGAGCGGAATGTGCCGATGTGAGGCACGTTCTTTATATTTTTGGTAGCCTTTGTATGAGTCAACTGCCATTTGCCAATATTTTTTATATTCTTCATCATGTATTTCGCGGGCAATGTATTTTGCCCAATTTCCATTTAACTGAACATCACAAAGTGGGTTTTTGACTAAGTTGTAATACCAACCTGGGTTCGGTTTTCGCCCAAAGTTTGAGGCAATGATCCCAATCTTTTCTCCGTCTATGAGTGCTAGCAAAACTAGTTTATGTAGTTTTCCTGTTTTTGCTCCAATGGTATTGATTCGAATAATATTCCAACCCAAATATTCAGAAAGAGAATGTTTTCCTTTTGTGAGTTTGAATATGGCATTATCAATAATGTGAGTTTTGTCTGCAAAGAAGGCTGTCACTGGGCGAAGCATGATGAAACGATGCAGGAAGCGTTGAAAAGCATTGGGGTTATTTTTTTCTGGCATTAAGTGAATATTTTTCTGCATAATTTAGAGTTTATTGTTTAAAACACCTAAATATTTATTGTGTATCTTTTCAATTAACAAGAAAACAAATAACCACATTGTTAATGATAGTTGCATACCTACAGATAACGCATGGCGTTCTGGAGCCATGTCATCTCCGTGCCAAGTGATATACAAATGCGGGAAGATTGTCAGGCAAAGCATAATGGCGATAATCCATAACGGATTTTCACGCCATGATTGTTTGAAGATACTATAAAATGCAATTAGGGTTAAACCTACCAATAGATAAGGCAAGAAATAAACTGGGTACAAAACCCGTTCTACACGAGAAGGAAGAATGTCTTGGTATCTTCGAGAAAAGTAACCTCCAACCCATTCGAAGTAAATCATAGCATCAAGTTCTTTTAGAGCGTCTTGGGCAGTTGATATTGGATTCAAAATAAGCCATTTCATGTAACATGATTTTCCATCTTCTGCTAACCAAACACGAAAACCTTCTAGGGCTGGGTCTACAGAAAGTTGACGATTATTTTCATTTGCATATAACCCTGCCGCACTGAGCAATTCAGGAGTAATCGGCATTCCACATGCTTCAAAAGTGGGCAATACATCTGGCCGAGGTAAGATGCGTTTTCCAATTACATTCGTTAGCGGAAAAATCCATCTTTGGCTTAGGTCAGCATTTAGGTTGCTAAAAAAATATATGATGAAAAAACCAAATACAAAGATAAGAAACTTTTTATTAAGCCATCTTATAAAGATAGAAATCAAAATCAATCCCCCAAACATTAACAACAAATATGCATTTGTATCTCTAGTAAATGCAAATAAAAAAGCAAGAATCAAACAAATGATTACTTTATATATTTTCCAGCCGCGCAACAGCCAAATGCCAGACACAATAAACAAAGCAAAAATTGACAACGATAGAGATTCGGTCATTAGCACAAAATCCCAGCCTGCTAAATGACGAACTAAACTCAAAGCCAAAATAATAACAAAAGAAAATAAACGAAGTAAGTTATTCTTAAAAAAAGTAGAAATAGACCATGCAAGTACACCCCACGCTAAGATAGTTAATCCAAGCTGAAAAATAACTGTATGCCTAAATTCTTGATTTGCAATTTGAAGAAGAAGCGGAAAAACAAATGGGCGGTCAACGTAAAGAAATTCATCACTTAAGATAGGTTGTGTAGAGATACGAACATAAATATCAGTATCGGCTAAATCGCGTGGTGCGTTAATAGCTGGAATTGTTGTAAACACCCGAAGAAAAGCATATACTAAAAAAACAATAATATAAATAAAGTTTCTTATTTTCATTTTATTTTTCTAGCCATATCGTTACAGGTCCGTCGTTGTGAATTTCCACTAACATGTTTGCCCCAAATTTTCCTGTTTGTGTCGGCACACCGTGACTGCGCAATAATTCTGCAAAACGATTCACCAAAGGCTCGGCAATATCAGGCAACGCCGCTTCAATAAAAGATGGTCTTCTACCTTTTGATGTATTTGCATATAAAGTAAATTGAGAAACAACGATGACTTCACCTTTGACATCTAAAACTGATAGATTGGTCTTGCCCGCTTCATCTTCAAAGATGCGTAAATTCGCCGCTTTTTCAGATAGGAAAACTGCTTCTGCTTCCCCGTCATTGTGACCTACGCCGACGAGAATCAACAAGCCTTTTCCAATTTTAGAAATGGTCTGATTATTTACAGTGACACTCGCTTTTGAAACTCGTTGAATTAATAAGCGCATAAGTTTGGAAATTGGGAATCGGGATTTGGGAATTGTCTACGATTTCCGATTCCCAAAGTATCGATTCCCGTTTTATGGAAGTTGCATCGCCTCTCTCACTTCACTCATCGTTTCTTGAGCAATGACTCTTGCACGCTTTCCGCCATCATTCAACACATCTTTCACATAACTTTCTTGTGAAGCCAATTCATTTCTTTTCGCTCTAAACGGCTCAAGATGTTTATTTAAGTTATTCGCAAAGCGAAGTTTGCAATCTACACAGCCAATGCCTGCTTTGCGACATTCAGTATTAATCATATCCACTTCTTCTTGTGGAGAGAAAATTTTGTGCATGGTGAAGACATTACAAATGTCTGGGTTGCCTGGGTCAGTTTTTCTTAAACGAGCAGGGTCTGTGACCATTTCACGCACGCGTTTCGTCGTTTCTTCTGGCGTGGAAGCAAGTTCAATATGATTATTCAAACTCTTACTCATTTTATTTACGCCATCAATGCCGACCACTTTCAAAATTTCGGTATGTTTCACTTGCGGTTCAATCAATACTTTGGTGTTGTAGCGATAATTAAACGAACGCACAATTTCTCTAGCAAATTCAATATGTGGCGCTTGGTCAATGCCAACTGGCACAATATCTGTTTTATATAAAACAATATCGGCGGTCATCAAAACGGGATAACCCAACAAACCATAATTAACATTATCTGGTTGTTGGCGAACTTTTTCTTTGAATGTCGGCAAGTCAGTTAACTTACCAAATTGAGTCACCATTGATAGATAAGTATGCAACTCCATCACCTCGGGCACATGCGATTGCACAAACAAAATTGATTCCTCTGGGCGAATGCCTGCCGCGAGCCAATCAAGTGCCATTTCAAATGTATTGAGGCGCAGGTCTTGAGTCGTCTCCACTGTGGTTAATGCGTGCACATCCACAATACAATAGACACTGTCATAATCTTTTTGTAAGGCTACATAATTTTGAATCGCGCCTAAATAATTCCCCAAATGTTGTTTGCCTGTGGGTCTTGCACCTGAAAAAACTCTGCCTTTTTTTGCCATGGATTAATCCACCAGTTTTGAAATGAGATTTAAGATTTCGCCCGCTTCGGCGTGGCGTTTTAATTCTGTTTTTGAGAAGATTAACTTCCGATTCACACTGACCTCAAACTTGCCACCTTCGGCGGGGACTAAGGTCAACGCCTCGATGACGTGCTCGTATTCTTTTAACAATTCTTCTGCCAAGCCAACGGCTCGGTTGGTGTAATGTCAGGCGGCGCAGTAAATGATTTCAATGTTTAGCATATATAAGAAAATTATAACATGCCCGTTCTGAGGCTTGTCATGCCCTTGTATGCACGCTATAATCTCATTCATAAACAAAAGAGACCCTAAAGGTCTTAAAGACCTTTAGGGTCTAATTAAGAAAATGCAAGGAGAGCAAGTATGCCCGTTTATACCTACCGCTGTGATAAATGCGGAGTTCAGTTTGAGAAACATCAATCATTTACTGATAATCCATTAAAGACATGCCCTGAATGTAAAAAGAAGGCATTGAAAAAAGTGATTACGCCCACCAAAGTGATTTTTAAAGGCTCTGGCTTTTATGCCACAGATAACAAATCACCTTCTGGGAGTTCATCTTCTACAAAAAAAACTGAGACAAAAACTGAACCCGAATCAAAGCCTGCATCCACTGATAAGTCGGAATAATGACCCTCACCCTAACCCTCTCCCAAAATGGAAGAGGGAATTAATTTGAAGGAGAAAATATTATGTCAATGGAAGATATTCTCAAAGTGCTAGTAAATTCTCGTCAGCAAGGCAATCAATCTCAACAACAAAATGCTGACCCAATGACAGAACTGATTGGCAGTTTGCTCGGTGGCGGTCAACCTTCTACACCACAAAGATACTCTCAACAACAGCAACAACAATCTGGTGGCTTAGGTGACATGATGGGCTTGCTCGAAATGTTTATGGGTGGAAATCAGCAACAACAAGCAAACCCTATGAGTCAAATGGGCATGAATAACCCCATTATGCTTTTGCTACAACCATTTGTAGATAAACTTGCCAAGAAAATGAACATTCCGCCACAAATTGCGATGATGGTGGTTTCATTTGTGGTCTATAAGTTATTGGCACATCATCCCACCTCTGGACGTGACTCTAACTCATTTGATTTAGATGATATGTTTAAGCAAATGAGCAAAGGCAAAATTGACCCGAACATTTTACAAAACAGCGGCATGATTAATGAACTTTCACGCCAAACAGGTTTAGACCAAGCCACTGCGGCAAAGTCACTTGAAACAGCGTTTGGGATGTTTGGTAAACCCGTCAAAGCAGGGATGACGCCATCACAAGGTGTCTCACGAACAACGACAACTAGAAAGTCACCTGTTTCGGGGAATAAGTTAAGAACTGCGAGAGTCAAAGGTGGGGCACTCAAACGCAGAGGTTAATCTCAATGTAAAATAAAAAGATTTCATTTCCATGGAAATGAAATCTTTTTATTTAATTTCGTAAAGGCGGATATTTCCGCGCTGACCAATAAACTTTAATCCTAATAACTCAATATCAACTTCTTCATTATAAATTTGAGAGAAAATTTCACCACGAAAATGACTATTAGGTGAAAGTGCAAGGAATCGAACACCTTGCTCTTTGCAAGCGTTGAGAAATGATTCTAAATTGTCACTAGGCAATATTGGAAATTCTACGCTGTATCCCCAAACCCAATCTATATTCCAATTGCCAATTTGACGTGAACGATATGGCATCGTGTTGGGAGTATAAAAATCATAACGGTCTGAATAGACTTCACTGGGAGAGTTCATGCCATTAGAAAGTAAAGTATTTTCAATAACTCGTAAGTTCTTCTGTTCGGTTTGATTCACGTAAACAAAATTAGTATCATAAAGAATCCAGCCTCGAAAAGTATTGAAATAAATCATAAAGAAAAAAATAGCAACAGCAATATTTAGCCATTGGCTTTTGGGGTAATATCTTTCGATTTGTTGAGTAAAAACTACTGGAATTAATCCCATACAGACAACATAAGCACTCATTACCATTAGAGGTGCACGAGGGCTATCCCCAACCACAATTGGGATTGAATATAAAATAGACGTTATAAAAGAAAATAAAGCAAGTTTTGCAAACTGCCCTCTGGGAGACAAAAGAAAACAGATAATGCTTGTCCATGAAAAAGAAGAGATAAAACGAAATTGACCCCAATAAGAATAGAAAAATAACTTGGGATTTTCAAAAATAACTTTAATAAATGAAAACTTTTCAATTTCATTAGGTGTAGGTGGATAAGTCGGATTAAATCCATATAAAAACTTATACATATTAAATGCCTGAGCAGTTTCTAAAGCTCCATGACCAGACACCAGATTGACTATGATTTGCATTAATACAAAACAAAAAAACGCGCCAATCATGATGAGTCTGGAACGAAATGGGCGAATGCCGAATAACAAAAAATAGCCGATGAATATTGCAATAACAGAGACAATAACATGTGTGCGTGTTAAAAAACCTAAGCCAAGTGATGCACCAATTAATATTGAGTGCAAATCGGTTAATTCTCTCACCCCTAACCCCTCTCCCAATTTGGGAAAAGGGAATTGTTCTTCAAAATGATTCTTCCAAAGCAGAAAAACTGCAAAGGCAACAAATGCCGCCGCGCCAATGTCTGGTCCGATGGTGTGTGTGCTTTGGAAAACGAATGGGGCGGCAATAGAGCCAAAGGTTGCAATTAGCACTGCAAAAACATTTCGGGCGTAAAGAGAAAGCGTCGCGGTTGAGGCAGTGAAAAGTCCAGCAAGAAGCGAATTGATAATGTATGCAATCGGAAGAATATATGTAAACGGCATTTGTCCAATGATGAAAGCATATCCAAATGGATAAAATCCGTTATACAAAGACTCAGGCTCAGATAGAGTCATGTTTCTTCCGTAATATAAAATATTCCAAAAGTCGTTGCCTGTGGAATGAAATTGCATAGAATGCCCCAATGCAAATGTGATGCTAGCACCAAGCACGAAGAAAAACAGAAATGATTTGTAATGAATACCCAAAACTTTTTTTATCATGCAATTTGTAGTTTTGATTTTCTTATCATCCAAACAATCACAACGATAATCGGAATCAATGCAAAGCCCGCGCTGACGTATGCCATCATGTTATAGCCGAGTGATGCGAAAATAAAACCGCTTTCTAAACTTCCGAACGCAGAAGCGAGCCCGACTAGTAAATCGTTGAAGCCTTGTGTGCGGGCGCGTTCGGCTGGTGAAAGTTGATCTGCTAATAAAGTGGAGCCGCCGACGAAACAAAAATTCCAGCCGAGCCCAAGCAAAAATAATGCAACACCTAATGGCAGAACATCGGGTGAAATGGTTGCGGCGATACATGCAATCACTAAAGTTATTGCGCCGCTCAAAATAACTTTTTCACGTCCCCATGAATCAGCAAGCCTGCCAGAAATAATTGAAAACGCAAACATCCCAAACGTGTGCGAGGCAATCACAGCCGAAATATCCGTTAGCCCATGTTGATGGTCGTGCATATGAAGCGACGTAATCACCATCACCAACACCATCACCATTTGACCTAAGACCATGCTGATGACTGCAACCATTGCGGCGGGCTGACGAAGAATCTCAAACACGCTTCGTTTCGATGAACTCAACGCGCCGCTTGCTTGCGCCTTTCTGATTATTGTTTCAGGATATTTTTCTGCTACTTCTTTTCCGATTTCTCGCGGGTCTGGACGTAACCCAATAAATACAACAACTGCCGCAATTGCAAACAAAATCGCGGCGATTAAATACGCACCTGCTAATGGGTCAATTTCCCATGTGTTCACTAAATTGCCTGCTGGACCTGCCACAAAGGGACCAATCACTGAGCCGACTGTTCCGCCAATGACTACATTTGATATTGCCCGTCCGCGATGTTCAGGTTTATTCACTTCTGCCGCGGCAAAGCGACCTAATTGCACAGCCGCGTTTGCAATGCCCGTTAGAATCATTCCAACCATGAACAATGCAAACGAATGAATCGCAATGGCATAAAATGTGACTCCCGAACCAATCACACCAGAAATTAATCCTGTTGTTAAACCTTTTCTTCTTCCGATCGCATCATAGACGTACCCCCACATAAACGCGGAGAATGCACCTGCTAAAAGATAAACTGCTGTTGGAACTCCTGCCCAACTCGCATTTTGACTTAATTCTTTGCCGACAATTGAGTTCAACGTCGCCGCGGCAATAAACCCTGCGGAGGCAAGTGATTGTTGGGCGAATAGTATTCCAGTAATTTTTCTTGCAATGGATTCGAGGTTATTTGTGTTCATTTGGGAGATTATACTCTTGTCGGGATTAGGGAATTAGAAATGGGATGGATTAGAAAATTAAATTTTATTCTTGTAAATGTATAATGTATATTTGGTGTTTTGTAATCAATAATAGAATATTTAACAAAGAATTGAGGATTAATTATGAAATACAAAATTTATGTCGCCTTGAACGAAGATATCAATTCAGGGTGGATTTGGCTTAATACTCCAAATTTTAGACAACGTTCAGTAGTTTGTATTCATAATCCCCAAGCCAAAAAGAAAGTTTATTGTGAAGTCTTACAAATTGATAAGAACTTTATAAAAATTTACAACGCTAAAGATAAAGGGCGGTTGAAACTAAAAAAAGATATTCCTTCGTTAGTAATAAATGAGTGGTATAGAAAACTTTTAGGCGATTTGTCTACTAAATCTGAACATGAAATTGAAATATCCACAGCAGATAACCTCATAGGGAAAATGTTAGTTTGTATTTATCACCCTCAGATAATCGTAAGAGTTGCTTATTGGTTAGCAGTAATCAGTGTTTTATTAGGAGCAGTAGGCATCATTTTGGGCGTAATCAGCCTCTACACATAAGTTACTTTCGAGTTAATGGAATAAGATAAATGAAAACTAGAAAATCGAGAAAAATATTTGGAATGTCTCATATACAAGTTCTGATACTTGTTGTTATGGCATGTTGTGGTGTATCTACAATTACAGGCTCAATTGGGTATTTAATTTACAATGAATCTTTTGATAGTCAACCAGTATTACCTACAATGACCAGAATACAATCAACGAACCCACCTTTTAGAACTAACACCCCTCAATCTACCCACACACAAACTCCAACAGTTACAAAATTACCCACTGACATAAGTATTGCTTCAACGCCTACACTAAGGTTTAATCTTAGTGCTAATGATTTACTACCAACAGAGCAAGAAATGCCTCCGAGTTACAAGATTTATCTTCCTAGCTCAGGAAGCACAAGTGACCAAAATGGTAATTACAACCAAATAGTTTACACAAATGACTATCCAAATAATCCTGATAATAAGTCAGGAGACCCTTATTTAGTTTTATATACATCATCACTTTATAAAAATAACGACCTTGCTACATCCTATTATGATTTGATAAATGAAAGTTGGATTTCAAGCAAAACTGAAGACTGGTTTAATATTACCGAGTCAATTTCTCCTTCAAGGGTTGATTACAATGTCAATAGTGTCGAGAGATCTAGTGCATATATATCTGAAATCAAAGGTGTTTCTGTTCCAGGTTTTTTTGTCTTTATAAAACTGCAAACACATAATGGTGTTTTTACAATCAGAACCTTATCACATGCTCCATATACTGATTCGCAAAAAGCAGTAGCGAGTGCACATTATTTTGTGTCTTTACTTATTCCAAAAATAATCCAATAGAATACTAATATGGAAGAAATCCCAGACAAAAATATATTTATGATGTGCGAAAAACTGAATATCAATGCACTCAGTATTCTTTCAGATGAATATCATACAAGAACCTGTAGAAAAGACGAGTTAGATATCTGGAAAGCCTTTCCTTTTGACGACCCTCAGACAGCGAAAGAGTATCATGGATTTATGACAGATTTCTTTAATCAAGTCTATGCAGATAAAGAATATTTGTTTTATGAAAAATGTCTGTTTGTCTGTGACAAAAATGATAAGCCCATTGCCACAGCCTTTATATGGAAAGTCTATAGCGAATTTAATACAGTTCACTGGTATAAAGTTCTGAAAGAATACGAAGGCAAAGGCATCGGCAGAGCCTTACTTTCTATAATTATGAAAGAATTGAAAGAAGACGATTATCCTGTCTATCTGCATACCCAACCCACCAGTTATAGAGCCATCAAGTTATATTCTGACTTTGGTTTTAAACTATTATCAGACCCAATCATTGGCGGCAGAACAAATGATTTAGAAGAGTGTCTTCCGATTTTAGAAAAGTACATGCCCAAAGATGATTTTAATAAATTACAAATTACCAATGCGCCAATCAATTTCATAAAAAAACTGGAAACCGTGAAAGAAAATCATTTCTAAGAATAATGTGGTGTTTTCAAAATAATGAAACTCATCAGTGTCAAAAACGCCGAATACCAAATCATTCAAGCCCTCAAAACGAATCGCGTCAAGCGTAGTCAAACGCATGAGGTGTTTGTTGAGGGAATTGAATCTATTAAGCAATTGCTCAATGCAAATATTGAGGTTACCAGAGTCATCATCCACGATGAAAAGGAATTGTCAGATTGGGGAAAAAGTCTAATAGCAAAAAACAAGTCAAAGTCAATTCAGATGCGTTTTGATTTATACAAAGAATTATGTGACCGTGAAGAGCCATCAGAAGTTTTGGTCACTGCAAAAATAAATCCAATTTCACTTGCAGATTTATCTTTACCTGAAAAGCCTTTTATCTTAATTTTCGACCGCCCCAGCGATTATGGAAACTTCGGCTCAATACTTCGTTCTGCCAATTCATTCAATGTAGACGCAATATTTGTAATTGGTCATGGGATTGATGTGTATGACCCGAAAGTGATTCGCGCCAGCCTCGGTGGAATTTTTCACGCGAAAATTGTTCATATTGAATCTATGAAAACTTTAGAGGCTTGGATAAAAACTCAAAAAGGTAAAAATAATTTACAAGTCATTGGTACTGACTCAACTGGAAGTGTTTCACTACCTGATTACAAATTAGAAAAACCAATTGCGCTTGTGCTTGGTAATGAAGCCAAAGGCATGAGCGTTGCATTGAAAAATTTATGTGATGTGATTGTCAGCATTCCAATTTCAGGAAATGTCAATTCACTCAATGTCGCCAATGCCGCTTCGATTTTTATGTGGGAAGTTTATAAAAATGAAAGTGGTTCAGAATGACATGATAGTATTCGCAACAAACTCAACTTGCTCTTCTGTCAATTCGGGATACATCGGTAAAGACAAAATTTTATCAGCAACTTTTTCTGTGTTTGGCAAAGAGCCTTTTGCATAACCAAGATTTTTATAAGCAGGTTGCAAATGCACTGGCACGGGATAATGAATCAGCGTATGAATCCCTTTTTGATATAAAAAATCTTTCAAGGCATCACGCTTTGGATGGCAAATCACAAATTGATGAAAAATATGCTCGCAATCTTGTGGTTGCATCGGCAAAATCAATTCTGTTTCAGATAATAATTTCAAATATAAATTTGCTACACCTCTACGGCGTTGATTCCATGCATCTAAATATTTTAATTTCACACGCAACATCGCCGCATGTAATTCATCTAACCTGCTATTCATGCCTTTGATTTGGCTGACATAACGATTCTTCCAACCATACTGACGCAATAATTTTGCCCTTTCCGCTAAAGATGAATCATTTGTGATAATCATTCCGCCATCACCAAACGCGCCTAAATTTTTTGTGGGATAAAAACTAAACGCCGCAATATCTGCGTGTGAGCCTGCTCGCTGACCCTGATACTTTGCGCCATGCGCCTGAGCACAGTCTTCAATCACAAATATTTTTTTCTGGCGTGCCATTTCAAGGATTGGATTCAAATCCGCTGGGCAACCGTATAAATGCACTGGAATGATTGCTTTAGTATTCTTTGAAATTGCTTTCTCAACTTGACTTGGGTCAAGCGTGTATCTTTGAATATCAATATCTACTAAAACAGGTTTTGCGCCTGTCATTTCAATTGCAGAGATGGTCGCTACGGCTGTGTGAGATGGGGCAATAACTTCGTCACCCGTTTTCACGTCACAGCTTAATAAAGATAAAGTCAATGCGTCGGTGCCAGAAGCAACTCCCACCCCGTATGAGGCGTTGCAATACTTTGCAAATTCATCTTCAAATGCAGAGACTTCATCCCCAAGAATGTAAATCCCTTTTGCGAAAACACGCTTCAATGCTTCATCCAATTCGGCTTGAATGGACTCGTATTGTTTTTTCAAATCAATAATTGGAATTTCATTCATCTTAAAAATAATTATCTTTGTGTTGTTTATAAAACTCAATTGTTTTTTTCATACCATCTTGTAAACTGATTTGCGGTTGCCAGCCCAATTCAGTATTGATGAAACTATAGTTGCCATAATAATCACCAATGTCAATGCGTTTTCTACTGGCAGGATAGGTGATGAGTTCATAATTTCCTGTGCCGTGAATTTGAATCATCAATTGAGCAAGCTCAAGCAACGTGATTGGCTCGCCGCCTAAATTATAAATTTTTCCATAAGCAAACGGATTGCTTGCACACAATAATAAAGCGTAAACGACATCATCAACATAATTGAAATCTCGTATCTGACTTCCATCACCATAAATTTGAATCGTTTGACCTTCTAACAATTGTCGAATCCACCAACCCACGAATGTTAACTTATCATCTTTAATTCTCATGCGCTCGCCATACACATTTGTCATTCTTAAAACACAAGTTGCCATATCATACACACGGTTATAAACAATATGATACATCTCACCTGCACGTTTGCTAACGCCATTGTTATCCAATGGCGTAATTAAATGTTTTTCATCCACAGGTAAATATTTGGCACGTCCATATACTTGTCGCGTGCCTGCAAATACAATTTTTATTTCAGGATTATATAAACGACAAACTTCTAAAATTTTTAATTGACTATCTGCATTCACAGTTAAATCTTTGTATGGGTCATTCATGCTACCTATATGGCTATTTTGTCCTGCTAAATTAAACAAATATTTTTTATCTTTCAGAACAGAAGTTAATTCGTTTTCATTCCCAATATCACTTTGTATAATTTCGATTTGATTCTTTATATCTTCTACATTACATAAATTTGCACCCGAATCTGACTCAAGGTTATCAATGATTGTTACTAGCGCACCTACTTCAATCAACTTGCGCGCGAGGTTACTACCGATAAACCCAAGCCCGCCTGTGATTAAAACTTTTTGCCCTGAATATTTTTCTTCAATGCTCATGAGATGTTTTTATATGTTCCTTTTTGATGACCAATGTCCAATATAAATTTATAAGTTGTTGTAAAGTCTGCAAAATTCTTTTGAAATTAAAAAATTGTGAAACACCATATTTTCGCTCATAATGACTAACTGGAACTTCGGCAAAGATATAACCAACATCTTCAATTTTTTTAACCATCTCTAAACAAATTGAACCACTAAAACTTTTCAATTGAATCTCTTGCATAATTTTTGTGGGAATTAATCGAAAATCGCAATCTACATCGCGGATGCGAAAGCCAAATAAAATTTTGACGAAGTGATGATAAAGCCTGCCGATAAAAATCCGCATCAGACTATCGCTTCGACCTGCTTTATAACCGTTGACAGCATCCACGCCTATGCTTAATGCATCTACGAGTTTGGTCAATTCCAATGGATTGTATTGCGCGTCACCATCGGTATAAAAAGTCCAATCTTTTTTTGCGGCGGAAAATCCGCTGATGAGTGCGCCACCATATCCACGATTGATTTCATGGTGAATGACTCGTAACTCAGAATATCTTTTTTGCATTTCTACTAAGACATCGGTTGTGTAATCTGAACTAGCATCATTGACGACGATGATTTCAAAATCATCGGTCACTTGTTCAGCGGCGATTTTTCCAGTGGCAATCATGCTGGCAATTGTCCCGCCGTCGTTATAGGCTGGGAAAATGATACTCAGACTAGAAAGTTTTTTTGCATTCATCATTTTCGCGCCACAGCAAAGATGCTTAATCCATAAGGCAAGCCGAATTTAGAAACAAAAAACGCTTCACTGGCGAGAATGCGTTTTAAGAGTTCGTTAAATTTTCCTGTTTCAAGCGTCAGGTCTGATTGTGATTTGGATGGCAATATTTTTTCTGTCAGGCGTTTTATCACTGCTAATGGAAAAAGAATTGTGTTGGCATAGGATAGATGTTCAACAATGAAGCCACTTTGTTCAAGGAGTTTCTTTACTAAGTTTTTTGTGTATCTTCGATTGGTGTGAACTCGTTCATCATGTTCGCCACGAAGCCAATCGTAAGCAGGTAAACGCATCAACAATTTACCTTGTGGAGTTAATACACGAAAAAATTCTTTCAAGGCTTTCATTTCGTGCATGACACCTTTTTCGTATAAAACGTCAAAAGATGTGACCATGTCAAACGAAGCAGTAGCAAGTGGAAGGTCAAGTACTGAGGCGCGGGCTAGATGTTTGGCATTGCGTTTGCGGCAAAAATCTAAGGCTTGAGGATATAAATCTATGCCTGTTACTTCACCGTAATCTTTTAGATACGTTGTCATTGCGGCACCTGTTCCGCAACCTGCATCCAAAATTTTGATTTTTGTTTTTGTTTGAATATGTTGATTGATTAACTTTCGCGTGATGGCTTCCATGCCGCGATACCACCAGTGATGGTCTTCAACATGATACATGATTTCATATTCATTAGGTTCCAAGATAACACTTTATGGGACTTGATAAGAAAGTAATATGGTTGTATCACAATCATATTCATAATGAAGCAATCCACCAGGATGTTTACGAATCCATTCTTCTAATTCTTCAATGCGGTCTGGCGGAGCAATAATCGTTTCACCAGTTATTACATCAAGAGAATCTATTGGGTCTGAAAAATTAATGACAGGGCGTAAACTCAAGAAAAATGTTGCAGGATGGCTTCCATAAAAATATATATTATTGCTTAGCAAATATATGCGGTTTTCATGTTGGGTTTGTTGTAATTCAACGCCAAGGTATGTACCAAACCTGCCAGGCAGGTCTGTAGCAAATCGGCATCGCCCAGCAAACTCTGTGTAATACGTCCATAAATTAAATGCTAGTAAACTTGTTAAGATAACAGAAACGGTAGCAGTATAAGCAAACCGGAATTGACTCCAACCGATACCCATAATTTCTAAAATTTGGTCAAATCCAATCGCAGCCATAATCACTACGGCAGGTAATGCCATTAACATGCGGTAAGAATCTGCTGAGGGTGGAAGTGCAAATATTCCTATTGCAACTGTAGCCCCCCAGAAGTATCCAAGTAGTAACAAATTTCCGGGGTTACGAATCTTCCATAACACAATTCCCATACCAGCAAAGAATAGCACGCTAGAAATCATACTTATCATCGGGGATGGGGATCCGTAAAAATCAATTGCAGGGTAATAAAATAAAGATAAAAATGCATTTACGACCCGACCCAAAAGTAGCTCAAATGCACTTTGCCCTGTCGATTCCATTGTTATCTCTAACCATCCTGTTTGGAATGTGCCAGCACTACCGAGTCGCCCTACAAATTCATTTGGGTTTTGATATGAATAGACAAAAGAGGGAGGTATCATAACCAAAAACCCTCCCCAAAATGCTAGTGCTTGAGAAAACCTTTCTTTAAACCAAGCTCGATAAAAAATAAACAAGATGAGCATGTAAACCAAAATCAGTGCGGTGATAATTTGTGAGGTGAGATAAAAACAATAATGAAGTGCAAGGATAGTTCCACCTAATGCAGTTCGCCATGATTGACGTTTTTCTAATCCACTAATCAAGAAATACAATTCAAAAGGAATCAACCAAGTATCTTGAATATAAGCCACAGATGAAATACGGCTAAAGTGGATATGTGAATGTGAAGAAGCAATCATAAAAGCAGCAATGAAAGCAACTCTACGCCCGCCAAGCCAACGTGCAAAAAGATAAACAGCAGGTACAGCAATCACACCACCAATTGCAGGCATTAATCTCAAACCAAAAGAGTTGTAGCCAAAAAACTTCATTGATAAATTAATGAGATGTAAATACAATGCGCCAAAGTTTTCCCACAACGCAAAAGGATTGGCTAATACACCTTCAATACTTGAACGAGCAAAATTGCCCACATTTCCTTCATCACCATCCAACACACGCGGTAGATCTCCAAGTAGATAAATGCGTATCACTGCCGCAAGTGCCATAATTAAAAGGACAGACAAGATTTCGTTGCGGTTTGTTTTAAACCAATCTATAATTTTTATTGAGTCAAAACCAGTTCTTGAATTGATAAATGCGTACACATAACACACCCCACTTAACAGCCAAACTGTGATTACAGGAATATAATTGATACGGCGGAATGCCATAAAAGCGTCAACCGCAGAAGCTGTTACAACAGAAAGTAAAACTGCTACAAGAATCCAAAAAGCCGTATCTCCAAATACAGCCTGTTGAGATAACTTTTTCCAAAAAGCATTAGGGGGAATTCGTTGGCTTAAAACTAAAATTACCACCCCAATAATTGCTAGCACAAAATAAGGTGGGAACAACAAATTACCATAAATCACTTCTTTTGAAAAAACCAAAAACTGACTGAGCAACAAAAGAAACACCCCCACAAACGCAACGAACCGACGAATATTCCTTACATCCCCTGCTTGTTCAGGTTGTTGTTCAACCATGATGCCTCCAAAAAAATAAAATTAAAGAATTATTAAATTATACCGAACAAACAAAGCAGATATTTAATCATTAAGTATTCTCATTTAACATTAATAAAAAATAAAACCCAAAAACACGCCAACATTTTTTGAAATGAAAAATTCATGTTAACAACACTTAAAATTCATGTATAATTAAGCCATACATTAGAAAACTTCCGCCCTTGTGGCGCCTTGCTTGAAACTTACTGGAAAAATCGCGCACGCTCCTCCCCCGGTTTTGGGAGATATTTTGTGAAGCACTACAACCAATTAGGAAAAAATTTGAACCAACAATTGGCTTCACCCTAAAACATACCAAGTGCCGAACGTGATTTAAGACTCATCACGTCGTTATTCGACCTATCCCCAACCCGCTTCATTCTAGACGTTGGAACTGGTCAACCAACCCAGACATTTTTCACAGCCGAGGCAACCGCTCAGACGGAGGTCTCGGCTGTGTGTGTTTAACATGAAAAAAATAACTGCCATCGAACCGCAAAAGAATCGCAATCGAGTCAATATACACCTCGATGGAGAATTTGCCTTCGGGTTGGCACGCATCACAGCCGCGTGGTTAAAAATCGGTGACGTGTTAACCGAAGAAAAAATAAACGAACTAAAAAATAAAGATGATGGTGAACGAGCCTTACAACAAGCACTACTCTTTTTAAGTTATCGTGCTCGTTCAGAAAAAGAAATAAAGCAAAATTTGCTCAAACATGAATATTCAGAAACAATCATTGAGCAAACCATAGAAAGACTACGTGAAAGTAAATTAGCAAACGACAATCAATTTGCAAAAACTTGGGTTGAAAACCGCAACACCTTTCGCCCAAGAAGCAAAAGAGTGTTGACGATGGAACTTCGTCAAAAAGGATTGGATGAAGAAACTGTAAAAACTGCCGTCGCCGATGTGGATGAAAATGCTCTGGCCTATGAATCTGCTAAAAAAAGAGCAAGCAGGTTCAAAAGTCTAGAATGGAGCGAGTTTCGTAAGAAACTATCCGATTATTTAGCAAGGCGCGGCTTCCCTTATTCTGTGGTGTCAAGTGTTGTCACACAAGTTTGGAACGAACTGCACGCAGAAGAAACACATTACGAAGATGAGGAATGAACATGAGCCTATTAGAGATATTAATCATGGTGTTGGTCTTAATTGTTGGCGTGTTGATTGGATATTTTTTCCACCGCTATCAAGCAGACCGCGCCGCCAAAGCCAGACAAGATAAAGCCGACGATATTTTGAAAGCCGCCCAAACACAAGCAGGTTTGATTGTGAAAGGCGCGCAAGATAATTCAACAAAAATTATTCAAGCGGCTGAATCAGAAATTAAAGAACGGCGTATTGAATTAAACAAAGAAACCGAACGCGTTGAAAAACGTCGTTCGGAATTGGATGCGCGTTTCGACAAAATTGAACAACGCGAACAAGCATTGAATAAACGACAGTCGCAAGTAGATAAACGTGGCAATGAAATTGAAAAGTTATACGAAGAAGAAGTAAAGAAGCTTGAACAAATTTCGCAATTGAGTCAAGATGATGCCAAGAAAGAATTGTTTGCCGCTGTTGAAAAAGAAGCCAGAGGCGACATGGCAAGAATCATTCGTCAGATTGAAGCCGAAGCGCGTGAAGAAGGTGAAAAGCGTGCAAGAAAATTAATCGCTGATGCCATTCAAAGAGTAGCATCTGAACATGTTGCCGAAGTGACTCGTGCAGTCGTGACTTTACCAAGCGAAGAAATGAAGGGTCGTATCGTTGGTCGTAATGGACGTAACATCAAAGCCTTTGAACAAGCCGCAGGTGTAGATGTAATTGTGGATGATACGCCAGACTCTGTCACAATTTCATGTTTTGATTCTGTGCGTCGTGAAATTGCCCGCCGTGCTTTAGCAAAATTAATTTTAGACGGACGTATTCATCCTGCTCACATTGAAAAAGTAATTGAAGATGAAACCAAGGGTGTTGAAAAAGTTATCAATGAAGCGGGTGAACAAGCCGCATACGAAGCCAATGTGGGAAGTTTGCATCCTGAAATTTTGAAGATGATGGGGCGTTTGAAATTCAGAACATCTTATGGTCAAAATCAATTGGCACATGCAGTCGAAGCCTCAAAATTGGCTGGCATTCTCGCGGCTGAAATTGGTGCAAATGTTGAGTTATCCAAATTAGGTGGCTTTTTACATGATATTGGCAAAGCCATGGACCATAATCAAGATGGCACACATGCCGGTTTAGGTGCTGAGTTTTGTAAACGCTATGGCGTTCATCCAGTTGTGTTGAATGCGATTGCATCTCATCACCACGAAGTTGACCAAGAAACTGTTGAAGCAGTTATCACCGAAGCGGCAGATGCGATTTCAGGTGCAAGACCAGGTGCACGTCGTGAAGATTTAGAAGCGTATATCAAACGTATTCGCTCACTCGAAGAAATGTCAATGTCGTTTGATGGTGTGCAACAAGCCTTTGCCATTCAAGCCGGGCGTGAAGTTCGTATTCTCGTCAAACCAGAAGTGATTGATGATTTATCCTCTGCTCGTTTAGCCAGAGATATTGCTAAGAAAATTGAAGAGACCATGCAGTACCCCGGTCAAATCCGTGTGACAGTGATTCGAGAAACTCGTTCAACAGAATATGCAAAATAAAAATTAGCCTCAGAGCGCACAGAGACCTTTCAAAAGACCTCAATGTCCTCTGTGGCTAAGAAACTTACAGGGATATTACGAATGAAATTCCCCACTTCACAGAGTGCTACAATAACGGCTATGAAACCCAGCGCCAAATCGCCTCTGACGAAGTGGGGAATTGTTCTTGTTTTAACCAGCATACATCTCATCTTACTCTGGGTTTATAGAGAAGAATACGCTGGCGCATTAAGCATTTTGCCGGTTGGGGTGGCAAGCTGGTTCTTTGGAAGCATAATTGGAATCATCACTGCCCTTGTTATTTTATTTTTATATTTCTCCATCTTATATATAAGCAACGTCCCAACTGTTTTATTTGTTGATACTGATTTCGTCTTAGGTGGATTCGTTCTTGTTTTAATCGGTGGGGCAATAGGATGGTTAAGCAATTACTATCACAATCAAACTGAAAGAGACCTTGAACTAAAAAAACAATTAGATGAAGCCGATGCTTTATCTGAAATTTCGATTGCACTAAGCCAAGCCGAACGCGTGGGGCTTTCTAACATCTTGCAATTAATTGTTGACTCAGCTAAAAAATTAATTCCCGCCGCAGAGCAAGCAGTCATTCACATTCTTGACGACCAAAAAGAATACTTGATTGCTCAAGCCGCAAGTGGATTTCAACAAGCGGCACAAGGCAGATTGCAAATGAGACTCGGCGAAGGCATCGCCGGACAAGCCATCATCAGTGGTGACACGATTAACATCACAGATATTAATACCGATGAACGGTTCATCAAGTCTGTTTCGATTTCAAGTTTTCGTTCATTACTCGTCACACCTATTATCAGTGGTGACCAAAAACTTGGCACAATCAGTATTCAAAGTCAATTACCGAATGCGTTCACAAGTCATGAACAAGATTTGTTATACGCGCTTGGCGTACAAGCCGCCATCGCCATTGAAAATGCAAACTTGTTAGAAACTACGCAACAATCTTTAAGAGAAACAAATGCCTTGTATCGCATCAATCAAGGGTTAGTTGCATTAAACACTGATGAACTTCTTGATGATGTAGTCAGTTTGTTACAGAAAAATTTTGGCTATTATCATGTGCAAGTGTATATTATTGACCCCAAAAGTGGGGATTTAATTCTGCAAGCCGCCAGTGGTGAAGCAGGACGAAAAATGTTAGAACAAAAAACAAGATTATCAGCAGGGCAAGGCATTGCAGGCTACGCCGCTGAAACATTGGTACCCTTTTTTACAAACAATGTAGATGAAGTTATGTTTTTTGTTCATCATCCACTCTTACCAGAAACAAAATCTGAAATGGCAATGCCTGTAAAAATTGGAGAGCACCTCTTTGGAATTTTAGATATTCAACAAGCACCTCCAAAAACATTTACCGCCCGCGATTTACAACTCGTCAGCGCCATAGCCGACCAACTAGCGATTGCTCTTCAAAAAGCAGAGTTATATCAAGAGTTGCAAAATTCTTTACAGCAAGAAAAAGCCATGCGGAATCAGTTGATTCAAAATGAACGCCTCGCCGCTATCGGACGCCTGCTTGCTTCTGTTTCCCACGAATTAAACAATCCTCTTCAAGCCATTCAAAACGCGCTTTTCTTATTAAAAGAAGAACATGGCATTACAGAACAAGGCAAACAAGACCTTAACATTGTGCTAGCCGAATCCGAACGCATGGCAAGCATGATTAAACGCCTACGCGATACCTACCGCCCCATCCGCGCAGAAGATTTTAGACAAACACAACTCAACGCCTTAATTGAAGATGTATATGCACTCGTGGCTGGGCATTTACGCCATAACCAAATTACATTTGAATTTTTCCCAGACCCTGAACTGCAACCAATCCCCGCACTCACCGACCAAATTCGTCAAGCCCTTCTCAACCTCGTCATCAATGCAGTCGAAGCGATGCCCGCCGGCGGAAAGTTAACAGTTTACACAGAATTCTTGCTAGAAACAGAAGAAGCTCTCATCACAATTATTGATACTGGCAAAGGCATCGCCACCAACATCATGGACAATATTTTTGAAGCCTTCAATACTGATAAAGATAAAGGGACTGGTCTTGGTCTAACCATCACTTACGACATCATCACCAAACATCATGGGCGCATCAGTGCTGAAAACAATAGCAGGCTTGGGGCAACCTTCCGCATTTGGTTGCCCGCCAAAGAAATGGAGGACATTACATGAAAGTTACAGGTCAGATTCTTATTATTGAAGACGAAGCCAGTTTACGAAAAACACTCGCTCGCATTTTGCAACAAGCAGGCTTTGAAGTAACTACCGCCGAAAGTGCCGAACAAGGCTTAGATTACTTGAAAACCACAAAATTTGATTTGGTTTTTACAGATTTACGTTTGCCCGGCATTGCCGGTTTAGATGCACTTAAATATATTCATAAAATTAATCCAGCATTACCCGTGGTTTTGTTCACTGCCCAACCTGATATAAATTCGGCAGTAGAAGCCTTACGACGTGGCGCAACAGATTATCTACTCAAACCCCTTAAACCTGAAATCATCCTAGAACGCGCGAAAACCATTTTGTTAAATCAACAAAAAGAAAAACGCAAACGCGAAATTGCAAACGAAATTGAAAATTTACAAGCCGAATTAAAACAACTCGAAAATGGTGAAGAAAGTGAATCGCCCAATTTGCCAGAAACCAAAGCAAAAGACCGCTTCATTAAACATGGCAAATTGGTTTTAGATTTACATACTCGTCGTGTATCTATCAAAGATGAAACTATCAACTTGCCGCCTACATCATTTGATTATTTACTCGTGTTGGCACGTCACGCCCCAGATGTGGTCGATTTTCAAACACTGGTGGCAGAGGCGCAAGGTGCACAAGCCGAAATGCGTGAAGCCCAAGAACTCACCAAATGGCACATTCATCAAATACGCCAAGCCATCGAGAAAGACCCGCGCACCCCAAACCGATTAATCACCGTACGTGGCACAGGATATAGACTCGTAACAGATTAAGAACATTGTGTAGGAAACAGAACCCGCTTCGCCCTTAGGGTGAGGCGGTTTTTTAATCCCTCCAACTTTTGCCAACCTTTCTGCATTGAATCCAATCGTTCTCTAGCGGGATTCAAGAGAAAATGGTAGCCATGACAAAAAACGAATCTTCTCCAACAACTGACCAAGTTCGGATTTTGATTGTAGATGACCATCCTTCTACTGCCGCCACATTGGCTCGTGCCTTGGGGCAATTGGGTTCAGCGGCTGAGGTAGTTTCAGCAACCAATGGTCGTGAAGCTTTAGAAAAAGTGAAAGACAAAGGGGTGGATATTTTAATTACAGACATGATTATGCCGGAGATGACCGGCTTGGAATTAATTGAAAAATTACGGGATCATCCCGGTGGGAAACCTTCGCGCACATATTTAGTGACTGCTTATGATGTGCCGGGTTTGAAAGTAACTGCTTC
>DDVH01000061.1:20683-24224 GCA_002345215.1 Anaerolineales bacterium UBA2317 | reverse complement strand
ATCTCGCGTGATATGGAAGAGATGAAGCAATCTACACAACCGAGAAAGAAAGAAGAAGCAGAAAAAAGAAAGTTCAAAATTTTGGTAGCCGATGATAGACCAGATAATGTGACTCTCTTAGTACGTTATTTGGAATACGAAGGGTATCAACCTGTAACAGCACAAGATGGTGAAGAGACATTAATCAAAGCGCAAGATGAAACGCCTGATTTAATTTTGCTCGATGTAGATATGCCCAAGAAGAATGGGTTTGCTGTGTTGGAAGAAGTTCGCTCCAATGAAAACTTAAAACATATTCCTATCATCATCTTAACTGCGGCGCGGCTTGATTCTGCTGATGTGCAAGAAGGTTTGAATTTAGGTGCTGATGATTACATCACCAAGCCGTTTGACCGCCGTGAGTTGATGGCTCGTATTCGCACGAAATTGCGTGTGAAAGAAGCAGAAGATGCTACTCGTCAACGAAACCGTGAATTAAGTTTATTGCCAGAAATTGGTAAAGAACTAAGTGCTAGAACTGATATTAAAGATATTGCTCATATTTTATTGAAGCGCACTGCTGAAACTTTGGGTGCTGTGCAGGGTCACATGCTCATGGTGGCGCAAGATGGAAGCGTAGCGGAACGCTATCAAATTTCTGTTTTAGAAAGTGAAATAGAACAGATTAATTTGCAAGAGAATTTGCTTCAACATGTATTTGAAACACGACAAGGTGTGATTGTTGAAGATGCTTTAGATAATGAATATTGGCTGATGAGCGAAAATAGTCAGACACGCTCAGCAGTTGTTGCTCCATTATTTGGTCGGCGTGATTTGTTGGGGTTATTGTTTCTCACTCATGAACAGGAAAATTACTTCTCGCTAGATCACTTACTTTTATTACAGGCAATTGCCAGTCAGGCGGCAATTGCCATCGAAAATGTGCGGTTATATCAAAATGTAACCAATGAACAAAAGCAACTTGAAAAAATTAAGAATGAGTTTATTGCTACGGCTTCACATGATTTGAAAAACCCAATTATGTCTATTAGTGGATATAGCAATTTGTTGAGCAAGGCGGGTCCGTTAAATAATCAGCAGGAAGAATTTGTAGGGCGGATTCAACATTCTACAAAAAATATGCTTGAGCTTGTGCAAAATATGTTGCACTTAACAGAAATTGATTTGAAAAAATCTGAGACCAACCGTGAATCAGTAGATGCGACTGCGTTGCTAAAAGAAATTGTGGGCGAATTTGAAATGCAAGCCACACAAAAAGAACAAAAGTTGACATTACAAAGCGAGGTTAAGTCTGCTCGTATTCATGTAGATGTTTTGCAAATTAAACAAGCCATTCGGAATTTAATTGGCAATGCCATCAAGTACACCCCAAATGGTGGAAATATCACTGTGATTGCCAAGTTAGTGAGTGGTTATTTTGAGGTGCAAGTGCAAGATAACGGCTATGGAATCCCTTCGGCAGATTTGCCACACATTTTTGACCGCTTCTATCGCGTGCGTACAGGTCAGACGACCGAAATAGAAGGCAACGGGTTGGGGCTGGCAATTGTCAAGTCGATTGCTGAGGCGCATGGTGGAGATGTGTCGGTTCAGAGTGAGGCTGGTAAAGGCTCCTCTTTTATCCTTGATTTGCCTTTGGTGGCAAGTGCTTAACAACTTTAGCCAACTTTTTCTCACGTATCCAACCTGTAAAAAGGCTTTTTTCGCTGAAAATATAACCTGATTTATTCGGAGAATGCAAATAATGAAACCTTATCGTATTTTTTCAATTTTTTTCCTCGCAACTCTTATTTTGAGTGCTTGTGGTGCTTCTGCACCAGAAACTGAAAACCCGCCATTACGCGTAGAATACACCTTTTGGTGGGGAGACCACACTATGTTAGTTGCCCAAGAATTGGGTTTATTTGAAAAACATAATGTTAATGTTGAGCCTACATTTTATGAAGTCTATTCAGATGCCTTACCTGCTTTAGCCGCAGGAACAATTGACGGTGGTTTTTTCGGTCCTGGTGATGTACTGCTTACAAATATCAATACAGACTTAAAAGTAGTGGCAGTTAATGATGATGGTGGTTTCAATTACATCATTGGTTCGCCTGAAATTCAAACTCCAGCTGATTTAAGAGGCAAAAGAATTGGTGTTCCTTTAGGCACGACTTATGAGATATTCGCTATTCGCGCACTGGAAGAAGGTGGATTAACAAGAGGCGATGTTACTTTTGTTGATATTACTGTGGAGGATGTTCCCGCCGCCCTCGGAAATACAATTGATGCAGGCTACACATGGGATCCTTTTGCATCAGATGCGATTGAAGACGGTGCCACACTTTTATTAAAAAGCGGCGGTTCTAGCACAATTACACCTGATGTTTTAGTATTTCGAGCAGACGTCGTTCAACAAAGACCTGATGATATTCGTGCTTTCCTTAGTGCATGGTTTGAAGCAATTGAATTCCGTTACTCAAACCCTGAAGAAGCTAATCAAATTATCGCAACCGCATTAGGAATTTCACCGTCTGAGTTAAGTGAAGATGCTTATATTTTCAATGCTCAGGAAAATGTAGCCTTATTTTCAAACGAGTCTCCTGCCGATACTGTAAATTTATTGGAAGCATTTACCACAAATGCAAATTATCTTATTAACAATGGTTCATTAGGCAACCAACCCAATCTAATTGAATTATTGGATGCCTCTTTCCTGCCATAATCAGGCTTATAAAAAGGAATCTCCTATGAAAAAATGGTATTCAAACTTTCTTGCAGAGACGAACACTCAAGGGCGTAATGCCTTTAACATTGTAATTATTATCGTTGTGGCAGTGATTGCAGGCTCGCCTCCTTATTTCATTGCAATCATACGCGATGGCGGCTGGCAATATTACGCAAGTTTAGCGGGAATGGTAGTTTTATGTGGCTTGGCTATTGGCGGTGGTTTACTTGCGCGACGAAACCGCGTCAATCTTGGCGTCAGCCTGATACTCGCCGGGACATTTTTCATCCTCCCCTTCTTAACTGCTTTGTATTCCGGGCTCGGTTTCCTTTTCGCCCTCACAGCAATAGTGACCACTTCATTAATCGTTGGTCAAACTCTCTCTAGTCAAGAATCTGTTAAATACCTAGTCGTGGCGGCTGTGGTGGGTGCAATCACCTTGCTGATGGATTTATTTGCACCATGGCAACGTGTGGTATTCCCTGAAGTTCAAGCTGTTTCACCTTATATTATTGCTGGTGTATTTATTTTTATGGGGATTACAGTTGTACGCCAATTCAATAATTACTCCATCCGCACAAAATTGTTAGTAGGTTTCATCATTGTGGCGTTAATTCCGCTTGGTGTATTGTTCTTTTTCAATCAAAATTCTTCAAGAGAAAATCTTACTCAACAAGCCAATGCCGCTCTACAAAACGAAGCACTTCTTACAGCCAATTCGATTGATGATTTTCTAAGAGATGGTCTTGATACGGTTCGTACTGCCTCACAACTACATATTCTTGAAGAATATTTATCTATGCCTTCTTATCAACGCGCCGGTAGCGAAAC
>DDVH01000061.1:0-20390 GCA_002345215.1 Anaerolineales bacterium UBA2317 | reverse complement strand
GACATTCGTGGTACAGACTTAGCCGATACCGATGCAAGTGAAATTGGTATTAATAAATCTGAACGTTTGTATTTCACTGAGCCAATTAAAAGCAATTTACCCTATGTTACACCGATGGAAATTTCAGACTCCACTGGTGACCTTTCCTTTTATTTCAGTGCGCCTATTCGTAACTCGGCAGGTGAAATTATTGGTGTAATTCGTATTCGTTACAATGCCGCAGTGCTTCAACAAATTGTGACCAACGTTGAAGGTTTGGAAAATTCTTTCATTACCTTGTTTGATGAGAACCTCATCCGTTTAGCACATAGCACAAATCCAGACCTTATCCTTAAAATGGTTGTGCCACCATCTCCTGATGTACTTTCTGAATTACAAGCACAACGTCGTTTACCCGAAGGAACTGCTGAAGAGTTAGCAACAAACATCCCCGACTTACAAGAAGCGTTAAGTAATATTGATTCACAACCCATCTTCACATCACAATTTGCTTCTACTGCTGATGAACTTGACAATGCTGGGTCTGCACGCCTCACGACTCAGCCTTGGGTTATTACTGTTGCTCAACCTCAATCTACATTTTTGGCTCCTTTAGAGGCACAAACCCGTAACGCTGTAGTCGTTATTTTAATTCTTTTGGCACTTGTGGCTGTGGTTGCGGTTTTCTCAGCTCAATCATTCAGTAATCCAATTGTGCGTTTGACGAATATTGCTCAACAAGTTTCGGGTGGTGACCTTTCAGCACAAGCCCGTGTGGAATCTCAAGATGAAGTCGGCGTGTTGGCAAGTACATTCAACAGTATGACTTCACAGTTAAGCGATTTGATTGGTTCTCTTGAACAGCGTGTGGCAGACCGTACAAAAGCGCTGGCTACATCTACTGAGGTGAGCCGCCGTTTGTCTACCATCTTAGACCAATCTCAATTGGTAACCGAAGTGGTGGAGCAAGTGCAGTCTGCTTTCGATTATTACCATGCTCATATTTATTTGATTGATGAAGAAACCAAAGACTTGGTAATGGCTGGTGGTACAGGTGAAGCCGGGCAAATCATGTTAGCACGCGGACATAAAATTTCGCGTGGTAGAGGTTTGGTAGGGCGCGCGGCTGAAACAAATAATGTGGTGTTGGTACCTGATACATCTAAAGATGCGAATTGGTTACCCAACCCATTACTGCCTGAAACAAAATCTGAAGTGGCTGTACCGATTTCTATTGGTAATCAAGTATTAGGCGTGTTGGACGTGCAACATAACCTTACAGATGGTTTAAAGCAAGAAGATGCTGACCTATTGCAATCTATTTCTAACCAAGTTGCTATCGCTTTGCGAAATGCTCGTTCTTATACTGAGGTTCAAGCCCGTGCTGAACGTGAAGCACTCATCGCTTCGATTAGTCAAAAAGTACAAAGCGCATCTTCCGTTGAAAGTACTTTACAAGTTGCTTTACGAGAATTAGGACGCGCGCTTGGTGTGCAAGATGCCCGTGTGGTTTTGAAGACAAATCAATTACGTGAAAAGAACAATCTATAAGTTTGTGGATTGTCTAAAAAATAAAAAGGAGAAAAATATGAACAAAAAGAAAGTGAACGTTTTGATGGGGTTGATAATGATTACAGCAATTATCTTAACTGCATGTGGAAGTGCCGCCTCAGGACCTGCCGATAAAGTAACTGTGCAATTGAGCTGGTTTCACGGTGTGGAATATGCAGGCTTTTATACCGCTGTTGAAAATGGATACTATGCAGAAGAAAACATTGAAGTTGTTTTGAATGCTGGTGGTCCAGAATTAAATCCGTTAGATGAAGTTGCCAATGGCAACGCTCAATTTGGAATTGGCTCTGGTGATGGGCTCATTCTTGCCGAAGCCAATGGTCAGAACTTTGTATCTGTTGCCGCAATTTACCAAGAGAATCCGCTTGCCATCACATCGCTTGTCAGTGATGAAATTCTAAAGCCAGAAGATTTAGTCGGCAAAACAGTCGGTACATACTCTTTAGACTTAAGCAGTTATTCAGACTTGATGTTCCTCGCCTTTATGAGCCGCACTGGTTTAGAACAAGATTCTATGGACTATGCTTTGATTGAAGATTTCTTCGGTGCTAACGAAATTAAATCAGGCAAAATGGATGCTATGACCGGTATGTTCGCCACCGACCAACAAGTGATGACCCGCCAAGCCGGTGACGATATTAACTTGATGTATTACAAAGATTATGGCGTAGATGTGTATATCAATACCATTTTTGTCACTGAAGAATTTAAGCAAAACAATTCAGATTTAATTGCCCGCTTTGTGCGTGCTACCTTACGCGGTTATCAATATGCAATCGAAAACCCAAATGAAGTGGCTGAATTTGCACTCCAATATGATGAAACCCTTGATTTGGAATATCAACAACAAGTGATGCAAGCCTCCATTCCTTTCATTGACACTGGTAGTGCCTCCATTGGTTTTATGGATGAAAACGTTTGGAATGTAACGCAAGACATTCTTTTAGAGTTCGATATGATTTCTGCCCCGGTAGATTTATCCACACTCTTTACGAATGAATTTGTTACCCCTTAATCGAAAGTTTTATCAATAACATTTTGACCCAGTTATTGTATCGGAGGTTGTTATGAACCAAAATAAAATTAACCAACGCTCAGGCAACAAGCCGTTTCAGGCTATCTCATTAAGAAACCGCTTGTTATTAGCCTTCATTTTGTTGGCAATCTTACCTGTGCTTATCACTGGTTCTGTTGCAACCACTGTGAGTGCGCAAGGTTTGCAAGATGATGTGTTCGACGAACTTGAATCTGTAGCCATCTTAAAACAAAATGCAATTCAAGACTGGTTAGCTGTGGTACAAGACAACCTTGGTCTTATTTATGAAGACCGTGTCGCTCGTCAGAGCATTTATGCACTGCTCGAAGATACTCCGAATACATATCTGGGTCAAAATCAATTACGTTTTGATTTAGCCACCTTTAACGAAAACACAAAATACTTTGTTGAAATTTTTGTTATGAACATGGATGGAGAAATCCTCCTTTCTACTGATAGATTACAAGAAGGAAAAATACAAAGTAGCCAAAACTTCTTTCAAGAAGGTTTAACAAAAAGATTCGTTGCTCCACCATCTTATGAAGTTTCATTATCAAGTTACTCAATTGTCATATCTGAACCCATTGTTACTTCTACTGGTGTAACAGTCGGCGTATTAGCGGGGCGAGTCAACCTTGATAGATTAAATGAAATCATGCTTCAAGAGACAGGTTTAAGTGAAGCAGGCGAAACCTATCTCGTCAGTTCTAATTACGCAGTTTTAACCAATTTATCCCAAACTGAATTTATTCCAGGTGAAACTTACGTCCGTACTGAAGGCGTGAATAATGTTATTCGCAATAAAAACAATGGTTCAAGTATCTATACAGATTATGCCGGTAACGAAACTTTCGGTGTATACCGTTGGATTCCTGAATTACAAATTGCTCTTATCGCCGAACATGACCAATACGAAGCGTTGCAAGCCTCAAACCGAGTGCTTCAAATCACAGTTGGCTTGATGATATTAACAGCATTAATTGCGGTCTTTATCGCTTTTATTATCACTAGAACGATTACCGCTCCTATCATCAATTTAGTACAAGTTGCAGATAACATTTCACACGGTAATTTAGATTTACAAGCAGAAGTTGTGCGGCAAGATGAAATTGGTGTGTTAGCAGAATCATTCAACACCATGACCTCACGCCTCAAAGACTTAATCGGTTCACTTGAGCAACGCGTGGCAGACCGTACCAAAGCCTTAGCCACATCCACTGAGGTAAGCCGCAGACTTTCTACCATTCTTGACCAAAAGCAATTAGTAGAAGAAGTTGTAGAACAAGTGCAACAAGCCTTTGGTTATTATCATGCTCATATTTATTTATATAACGATACAAAAGATGAACTTATCATGGCAGGTGGTACAGGCGAGGCAGGTGCTCAACTCCTAGCAAACAAGCATAAAGTCCAGCCCGGACGCGGTTTGGTAGGTCGTGCCGCGGAAACCAATACAACTGTCCTCGTGCCAGATACATCAAAAGATGAAAATTGGCTTCCAAACTCATTGTTACCAGAAACCAAAGCAGAAGTTGCTGTGCCAATTTCGTATGGTGAGCAAGTGTTAGGCGTGTTAGATGTGCAACATAATATAGCTAATGGCTTAACCCAAGATGATGCCGACTTGCTTTTATCTATTGCTAACCAAGTTGCGAATGCTTTGAGAAATGCACAATCGTATGCTGATGTGCAAGCCCGTGCCGAACGTGAAGCCCTTATTGCTTCAATCAATCAAAAAATTGAAACTACTACAACCGTTGAAAGTGCCTTGCAAATAGCAGTGCGTGAATTAGGACGCGCGCTCGCAAAAGATGCACGTGTTGTGTTGAAGTCGTCAGACCACAACAATTAAAAGATTCACAAAAGAGGAATTCTTATGAACGAAAATCAATTACCAGATAACCCCAATAAAGAATCTGCCGACGAACACATGCAAAAACGGATTAATGACTTGTTTGCCGGGCAAGAACTGCCTGCTCATGCCAGCCTTCAAGAAGTAGAGGCAATGAGAAGCCGCATTGTGGAATTAGAAGAAAAACTTCTTCAAGAATCTATGAAGCCACAGGTTTCTAATTCCATTGTAGAGGTAGCAGATAGTTTTTCATCTAATACACTTGAGGAAAATAGCCAAAAGGAAACTGGCGAGAAAAAATCAGGTTTCTTAGCAAGAATTTTACGAGCTCCTACCTTTGGTGACCTTTCTAAAAATCGTGTTGCCAGTTTGCAACATAAAATTTTGCTAGGCTTAACATTCACAAGTATATTGGCTTTCACAATTCTGCTTCTTACAATTACTGCTACAACTACTGTAACCAGTTTCATCATTGTGGGAAGTAGTATTGCTCTGTACTCAGTAGGGTTTGTGTGGCTATATCAAGGTAGATTGCAATTGGTCAGTTGGCTATTGGTGGCTGTTTTTTATGGGGTTATTATCACAACTCAAGCAACAGGAGCATTTAGTCAAACAACTGTTATTTTGGTCACCATTGTTTTAGCAATAGCAGGCGTATTGCTAAAACCATATCAAGTAGTTGGAGTGACCGTTTTAACAATTGTTACATCCGTATATTTTGCAACCACTAACTCTGAACTTCCCGTAACCCAAACAACACTCATATTTATGGGTGTGCTTTTTGGGCTTGAAGGTTTGTTATTAACATTTGGTGCAGGTGCAATTGAACAATCGTTTGTTGATGTAGACAATAGTACAAAAGCATTGGTTAAATCAAACAGCCAATTACAGGACTTAACGCAAAACCTAGAAAAACGCATTGCAGAACGTACACATGACTTGGAATTAGCAACTGAAGTTGGGCGTGCTGTTTCTGAAAGAGTAGGTGACTTAACTGATTTGCTCACTCGTTCTGTAGATTTAATTCGTTCCAGTTATAACTTGTATTACACACAAATTTACTTAATGGACACACCCGGACGCAACCTCGTGTTACGTGCTGGTACTGGAGATGCAGGAAAACAACTTTTACAACGCGGTCACCGTTTGGCAGTTTCAGCCAATTCATTAAACAGCCGCGCCGCCTCTACTCAAAAACCAGTTTTGGTAGATGATACAAAGAAGAGTGTTAACTTCTTACCCAACCCATTATTGCCGAATACTCGCTCAGAACTTGCAGTACCGCTCATCGTAAATGAAAAAGTAGTGGGCGTGTTAGACATGCAAAGTGATACACCAGAAACATTTGGTGATGCCAACATCCCAGCCTTTGAAGTGTTAGCCGGGCAGTTAGCCATCGCCATTCAAAACTCAATTTTGTTTGAACAAACCGAAGAAGCCCGTTTACAAGTGGAAGAACAAGCTCGCCGCCTCACTTCTACGGGTTGGCAGGATTTCTTAAACGCAGTCGACAGGAGCGAAAACCTCGGCTATGTTTTGAATCAAGAAGAAATTCTTCCGCTGACTGAAACACAAGAAAAGAAATTTGATAGCAAATTGGTTGTACCGATTGAAGTTGCCGGAGAAAGTGTCGGCGAAATATTACTAGCAGGTGACCCAAACAGGCAATGGTCAAGACAAGATGCGGAAGTTGTTCAAGCCGCCATGCAACAAGTAGCTCAACACATCGAAAACTTACGCTTGTTGGCTCAATCTGAAAAATATCGTGCAGAGGCAGAACAAGTATCTCGCCGTTTGACGAGTGAAGGCTGGCAAGAATTTTTACGCTCACGCAAAGAGCTTGCTGATGGTTATGTGTATGATAAAAACCAAGTTCAGCCATTGAATGGTAAAGGACTTGTCACCGAAGAGGCTTTGTCTTATCCATTGGTTGTACGTGATGAAGCCATTGGTAAAGTAATTGTGCCTGCTGTTGAAGAAAATGAAACATCTTCGCAAGAGTTAGTGAGAGCAGTTGTTGAAAAGTTAAGCAACCATATCGAAGGTTTACGCTTGCTCGAGCAAGCCGAACAAAGACGTGAAGAATTACGTTTGAATGAAGGTCGTCTTTCTACAGCACTTGATATTGCCCGCCTCGGTAACTGGGAATATGATTTTGAAAGAGACATCTTCACTTTCAATGACAATTTCTATTCCGTCTTCCGCACTAGTATAGAAGTAGTTGGAAGTTACGAACTATCTTCTGCTGAATACGCTCAACGATTTGTTCATCCAGAAGATGCACCTTTGGTTGGTGAAGAAATTGGTTTTGTCATCAATTCAACCGAACGCAAACTTGATAAATATCTTGAACATCGCGTTATCTTCCCAGATGGAAGTATAGGTCACGTTGCTGTAAACATTCACGTTGAACGTGACGAAAATGGAAAAATCACTCGTTGGCATGGTGCAAATCAAGATATTACTGAGCGTAAAATTGCTCAAGAAATTATTGCCGCACGTGCGAACCAACTTGAAACAGTGGCAACAGTGTCTACCACTGCATCAACTGTGTTGAACCCTGATGAGTTGCTTCAAAACGTGGTGAACTTGACAAAAGAACGCTTTGGTTTGTATCACGCTCATATCTATTTGTTAGATGAAAACTGGAGCACACTCCTCCTCGCCGCAGGTGCAGGTGACGTTGGAAAACAAATGGTAGACACAGGTCATGCCATTCAATTGGATGTTGAGCGCTCTCTTGTGGCTCGTGCTACTAGAGAAAAAAGCGCCATTATTGTGAACGACGTGCGCAAAGAAGCAGATTTCTTGGCTAACCCCTTGCTACCGGATACCGTATCAGAAATGGCAATCCCGATGATTGTAGGTGATAAAGTACTCGGTGTGTTCGACGTACAATCAAAAGATGCCAATGGTTTCTCCGATGAAGATGCTCAAATCTATTCTACTTTGGCTTCACAAGTAGCCATTGCTCTTCAAAACGCTCGTTTGTATCAAGAACAATCCGCTACAGTGACTCAGTTGCGCGAATTGGATAGACTTAAATCATCCTTCCTTGCAAACATGTCTCACGAGTTGCGTACACCACTCAACTCCATTCTCGGCTTTACAGAAGTAATGCTCGAAGGCTTAGATGGTCCTATCACGCCAAACATGGATAACGACCTGAAGTTAATTAACAAAAACGGTCAACACTTATTACACTTGATTAACGACGTACTAGACATGGCAAAGATTGAGTCTGGCAAGATGAACCTCATCATCGAAAAATTCAACTTGCACGAAATCTTTGACGAAGTGATTAGCATTACCTCACCACAAGCAGGTGAAAAGAAATTAACCTTGAAAGTTGATAAAGAATCTGACCTGAATGTTGAAATCAATGCCGACCGCACACGCTTACGCCAAGTGATGATTAACTTAGTGAACAACGCCTTGAAGTTTACAGAAAAAGGCAAAATCACCATTCGCGCCATGCGTGAAGAAAATAACGTGCTTATCAGCGTCAAAGATACCGGCATCGGTATTCCGCCCGCAGAACTCGAAGCAGTCTTCCAAGAGTTTACACAAGTCGATTCTTCCACCACACGCAAAGCCGGTGGCACAGGCTTAGGCTTGCCCATTAGCCGCAAATTAATCGAAATGCACGGCGGAAAACTCTGGGCAGAAAGTAATGGCGTAGATGGTGAAGGCTCAACATTCTTCGTCTTCATGCCGATTGAAAATAAAAGCGCAGTATCAGAACCTGTTACCAGAAAGATTTAATCATGTCGAAACCAACAACCCTGCAATGCGCCTTGTGCGGCAATCAACAGCCTTATGTTCCATTTGAGGCGGCTGTTTGTCAAAACTGTGAGTCGCAATGGCTTGAAGCAAAATACGATTACGATTCTTTCAAACGCGAAGTCTTACGTGGCATTCCCAATCGCCCGCAAAACTTATGGCGCTATCAAGATATTCTTCCGCTTGATAACCCATCTGCATTAGATTTATATCCCGCTGGCGGAACACCTTTGTGGCTTTCACATCGCTTCGCTACTGACCTGGGGCATGATTCTGTTTACATCAAAGACGAACGCTACGGTCCGACCTCTTCTTTCAAAGACCGACAAGCCGCAGTAGCAGTCGCCGCCATGAATGAAAACGGAATCCGTGAAGCAGTGATTGCATCCACAGGAAATGCAGCAGTTGCTTACGCCGCCGCATGTGCCAGAGCAGGCATAAAACTTTGGGTGTTTATGACCAGCCTCGTGCCGCAAGAAAAATTACGTGAAGCCGCATTATTCGGTGCCGAAGTAATTCGCGTAAGCGGAAATTACGACCAAACAAAACAAATCGCGGCACAATTTGCACAACGCAAAAATTTATTATTAGATCGGGGTGCAACCTCTGTGCCAGCACGCGAATCCATGAAAACGATTGCGTACGAAATTGTAGAACAACTCGGCTGGCGTGCACCCGATTGGTACATTCAAGCAGTAAGTGGCGGCATGGGACCGTTAGGTGTATATCAAGGTTTCAAAGAAATGTATGCAATGGGATTGATTAACAAAATCCCTAAACTCGCCATCATTCAAGCAGAAGGTTGTGCACCAATGGTGAATGCCTTCAAAGCCGGTAAAGAAGTTGCCGACCCAGTGATTCCAGATACTCGAATCATTATCTTATCTACTGGTGACCCCGGCAAAACATATTCTTATTTATGGAATTTGACTCAACAATACGGCGGTGAAATGGAATCTGTCACCGATTTAGAAGCCTATTCCGCTATGCGTTCTCTTGCCAAAAGTGAAGGCATGGCAGTGGAACCAGCAACCTCTGTTGCATTTGCGGGTTTTGAAAAGTTATCAAAGCAAGGCAAAATTGCAAAAGATGAGTTGGTTGTCATTAATTGCACTGGTCACACCTTCCCGGTTGAAAAACATGTGCTTGGTGAACAATGGGCTGTAGATGTACACTTAAGCAAAGACCAATCGCCTGCACCACGCGAAGGTTTACAAGCCGCGCTTGAAAATTTAGATGAAACCACAACCACTGTTTTATTGGTTGATGATAATGAAGACGATGCACTTTTAATTCGCAGATTATTGGAAGGCAAGAAAAACTACCGCATGTACCACGCCAAGGACGGCTGGGAAGGGTTATCTATTGCAAGACAAAAATTGCCAGATTTAATCGTCAGTGATTTAACCATGCCCGGTATTGATGGATTTGGTTTAGTAGAGGAGTTAAAATTAGACCCGCGCACCAAAGATATTCCGGTGGTGGTCGTCAGTGCAAAGGATATCACTGTCGAGGAACGGAAACGACTCAACGGTCATATTGAAGCGGTATATCAAAAAGGGTCATTGCCCACGCGCAAATTTGTTGACCAAGTTATCAACGTCATCGAAGATAAAATGGAAGATAAGAGTAAATCCTAAGGAGAATATTGATTATGGGTCATAATATTTTATACATTGAAGATAATCCAGATAACATGATGCTCGTCAAGCGTGCGTTAGAATCGCGCGGCTATACATTGACTGAAGCCGTGAATGGTTTAACTGGTGTTGCCACTGCCGAATCAACCGATGTAGATTTAATCTTGCTTGACATTAACTTACCTGATATTGATGGTTATGAAGTTGCCCGCAGACTTCGCGCTAGCGAAAAATCTGCTTTGGCTTATACGCCTATTATTGCTATTACCGCAAACGCTCTCAAAGGAGATGCAGAAAAAGCACTTTCGGCTGGTTGTGATGTGTACATGTCCAAACCAATTAACATCCGTGAGTTATGGGCGCGCGTAGAAGCCTTTGTGCCTGCCCCCGAAACCAAATAACTTTATTTATATCTATGCCCAAGATATTATTGATTGAAGATATTCCGGACAATGTTGAATTAGTTCATAGAGCATTATCACGAACCGACTACGAGATTTCGTATTCCAATGATGCCGAAACAGGTATGGCAATGGCGCTTAAAATAATTCCAGATTTGATATTACTTGACCTCGGCTTACCGGATTATGATGGTCAAACCTTAGCAAGTTGGTTACGGCAAGAAGAAACATTAAGCAAAACAAAAATCGTTGTGATGAGTGCATGGCCCGAAGAGGCGGTGAGGCAAGTAGTCGAAAGCTACAAATGTGACGGCTACATCATGAAACCCATTGTAAAATTAAGCAATTTTATTTCGCAGGTTAGTTCTTATCTTGAGAAGTAATTAAATGCTTCCTGTTAATCAAAACACCATCATACAATTAATCCCAGCAACTCAGTATACATTCGAACAACTAGCGGATATTTATAACCAAACACGCATTGATTACATGGTGCCAATGCCCATGAATGCAACTCGTCTGGCAGAATACGTAACGACGTATGATGTCAGTCTAGAACATTCTCTGGTAGCAAAATTAGCCAATGGAGAAATGTTAGGCGTTATTATGCTTGGCATGCGCAAAGGACGCGTATGGGTTACACGGCTTGGAGTCATTCCAAATAATCGCCGTCTCGGAATCGGAAAAACATTAATGAATGGTTTGTTGGAACAAACACAAAAACTTTCCATTAATTTTTGTATGCTTGAAGTAATTAAAAATAATATTCCAGCTCATCAAATGTTTTTGAAATTTGGGTTTCGTGAAGTGGGTGAATTGCTTGTCTTACGTCACTCACCACTCTCAACAAAACATATTTCACTCCCAGCCAACATTCAAAGTTTTGACAAATCCCAAGCACTGACCTATCTCAACAATCATCAACTCACCCAAGCGTGGACAAATCAATACGAATCATTTCTAAACTCAAATGAAGTTTCTGGTTTGTACGCCACACTAGAAGATGGCTCTCGAGGTTGGATGGTATATCAACGTCAAAAATTTTTACTATCACGTTTTGTATTCAACACCGAAGCAGGCGACCCCGTCAAAGTCGCATCAGCATTGCTCACACATCTTCACCAACAATATCCACGCCTAGATACTCACGTAGAAAACATCCACTCACATGACCCACATCTGCCCGCCTTTTATCAAGCAGGATATATCGAAGCCTTCCGCCGCATCGAAATGTGGCATGGCGAATTTACAGGATAACCCTCCGCTTCTTTCTTAAGGGGAAACTTGATTCAACAACTTCAACTTTTATTGCTCACCTACAAACGGATTAAACTGCTTTTCATGTCCCACCGTCGTTTCAGGTCCATGACCAGATAACAATCTCGTTTCATTCGGCATGACAAAAATTTGTTCACGGATGCTTTTTTCTAGCGTGGGAAAATCTCCGCCGGGTAAATCGGTGCGACCAACACTTTCATTAAAAATTAAATCTCCACAAAAGCAGATATTTTCTTTTTTTACATATAAGACACAATGACCTCTTGTATGCCCCGGCGTGAATCGCACTTCAAATTCATTCGAGCCGAGTTTAAGAGTCATGCCATGTACTAAATCAATTGTCGGTTCGGGACCTGGGTCAATATTCAAGCCGAAGACTGCGCCACCTCCACCTGCTCGCCAAAGGACATGGTCATCTGGATGAAGTGCTACATGCGGCAACGGGTTTAATGCATCCGCAATTGCCGCCGCCCCGCCGATATGGTCAAAGTGAGCATGGGTGTACCAAAGATGACCAATGCGCCAATGTCTATCTTGTGCAGCTTTGAGTATCACATGACCATCCCATGCAGGGTCAATGACTGCGGCTTCTTTGGTGTCAGGGTCAGCAATCAGATAAGCATTAGTTGAAGCAGGACCTAATGTAAATGAAATTATCTCAAGCATGAAAACCTCTGTGTATGTCATTCTGAGCCGCGTTCTTGCTCTTTGCGGCGAAGAATCTTTAAGATTATCGTAGAGACCCTTCGCCTGTGGTCTCGATACGGACTGCGTCCTACTCGACCAACGGCTCAGGGTGACATTGTTAATTTTCTTTTCTCGGTGAAAAGATATAACTAATGATAATTGAAATTAGAATCAACCCAATTGAAATGGGGTACAAAGTAAAAGGGTCAATCTCAAATAGAAATCCAGCGAGAGGCGGTGTGAGAATGAAAATAATCGAGGTGACAGTTTCCATCGTCCCGTAGGTTAATCCCATTTGAGATTCATGCACGAGGTCACGTGCTTGCGCCATAAACATTGGACGTGCGGCACGAAAACCACCAAGCAAGAAATATCCGAGCATAAAAATTGGTAAGCCTGCGCCTTTCCACATGATGAATGCGAAAATGATGACCAACACTTGCGCGAATAAAAATCCACCACGCGGTTTGACGCGGCTGAAGGCAAGTGCAATTAATGAATTGCCTAATGCCCCCGCAGAAAAAATAAAACCTGTTTCTGTTAAAGTTAAATTGCGAACACTAGATAAAAAGTTTGGCGAAAGTGGTTGTGAAAGGTACATCGCAAAAATTGCAAATGCAACTACCAATACAAAGGAAACAAAGCGTTTGTTATTCCATAAACTAATGGGCGGTGATTCAGGGTCGTGCGTATCAATGGGTTGTCTTTTTGTAAATAAAATAAACGCAGTGGAAATAAAAAACATCAATGCGCCTGCCAAATAACTTGTGCGCATGCCATAATGTTCGGCTATCCAACCGCCTGCTAATGGACCCATTGCCATGCCAAAATTAAACGTCGCAGATGTTAATGCAAGTGTGGCACTCACTGACCATTCGCCACGCGCCGCAGTGACATAACTACTTAATGGCGAAGCCACGAATGCAGTTAATGCATATCCAAATACGCCGATTAAATAAATCGTCAATGATTCGGTGATGCCCATCAACAATGTTGAAACGAGTCCTAAAATCCACGCACCAATTAATAAAGGTCTGCGACCAAATGTATCGGCGAGTCGTCCAGCAGGAATGTGCGTGATTGCCATAAAGAATCCAAACGCACCTAAAATGATTCCGATTTCTTGTTCGCCTAATGAAAAACCTACATCCAAGTAAATCGGTACGAAATTAAAAAATATCCCCTCACCAATGCCCCAAAATAATAAAGCAAATGCAATAAAGATTAAACTTGGATTCAATTTTCCTCTTTGATTATTCCGTCATTGCGAGCGAAGCGAAGCAATCCCATGATTATGTTTGAGATTGCTTCGCCTTTATGGTCTCGACCAACAGGCTCGCAATGACGTTAATGATTGTTTATAAATTCTCTGGCTAACTCAAACACACGCTGACGTTCAGCATCACTTGTGACGACGTGACCTGATTCTGTTACATACACTTTTGTTTTATCTGACACATTTTTTAATCCGTCGTAAATCATTTCCATATTTTCAGGCACGACGTATTTGTCATTTTTGGAATGAATCAATAAAACAGGTTTATCCACTTTTGGCAAAGCGGCTTGCATTTCCCAAAGCAATAATTTTAATTCTGCAATCGAAGCAATTGGATTTTGTGGATACGAAATATGATGAGTAAAGGCTTCTTTATCAAACCATGAAGAGCCCGGGATTTCTTTAGACTTTGGTGCATATTTGATAAATTTTCCATACAAACGGATAAACCAAATCGGGTAATGTGGGTCACGAGGTAATTCATAAGGCGTAGAAATTGCAATCACGCCTGCAACATCTAATTTTGTTGACATTAATAAACTCAACACACCACCCATTGAAAGCCCTGCTAAAAAGATTCGGTCAACACTGTTTCGGAGTAAATTAAAACCATCCTCAACAGAAGCAGTCCAATCGGTCCAGCGAGAGGCGATCATATCTTCGGGCTGAGTTGCATGTCCAGCGAGTCGAATGCCTAAAACGGTGTATCCATGTTTATGTAAATCCTCCCCCATCCAACGGACTTCTTTTGGTGTGCCAGTGAATCCATGTACAAGCAAAACGCCAGTGCGCCCGCCTTGAAAAAAGAATGGTTCAGTTGTGGGAATGATTTGAGTTTTCACCCTTTGATTATATCAATGAGACCGCGCAAGCCGAGTTCGTATGAACGCCATCCAAAACCTGTGACCTTGCCTTTGCAAACCGCGGAAACAAATGAAGTGTGACGAAATTCTTCGCGCGCATACACATTTGATAAATGTACTTCAATCACTGGAATTTGAATCGCAGAAATTGCATCGCGCAATGCAATTGATGTGTGAGTGTAACCACCAGGATTAAACACAATACCGCTTGCCCAAGTTCGCGCATCTTGCAATGCATCAATCAATGCACCTTCGTGATTCGATTGGGTACATTTTATTTCTGCATTTAATTCTTGTCCCAATGCAATCATCTTTTCATTGATATTTTCCAAAGTCATCGAGCCATATACTTCAGGTTCGCGCGTGCCTAATAAATTCAAGTTTGGTCCGTGCAAAATTAAAATTTTCATAACACTTCCTCCAAATCATTCACATCCACCAATTCAACTTTTCCAATTTCAACGGGCAATGCAAAACGAATTGATTTTGCATTTTTCTTTTTATCTACTCGCATCGCTTTGATAATTTCAGCCTTTGATAATTCATCTGGGATTTCAGTTGGTAGATTTAATTTTTTCAAAGTTGATTCAATCGCTTCAACTACGCTTTGGCTTGCCAGCCCAATTCGAGCAGAATACTTCGCTTCGACACACATTCCAATTGCAATCGCCTCGCCATGTCTCAAATCAAACTTGCTAACGAGTTCTACTGCATGTCCAACAGTGTGACCTAAATTCAACGCGGCACGAAAACCTTTTTCATACGGGTCATCTTCAATGACTTTGATTTTCACAGCCACCGCTCGTTTGACAATTTCTTCTAAATTATCTTTGACCCAGTCTAAACCATTGGAGCAGAGATTAAATAATTCAGGGTCAGAAATGATTCCATGTTTGACAACTTCTGCTATGCCAGAAATTAATTCTCGTTCAGGTAATGTCTTTAAGAAATTTACATCTGCTAAAACAAGCTTCGGCGGATGAAATGCACCGATTAAATTTTTTCCTTCAGGCAAATCAAAACCTGTTTTGCCACCGAGGGATGCATCCACCATTGAAAGCAAGGTCGTTGGGACAGCAATCCAATCAATTCCACGCATATAAGTAGAAGCCGCGAAACCTGTCATATCGCCAATCACTCCACCACCCAATGCAATGACTATGCTTTTTCGGTCAAGTCCATTTTCGAGAAACGATTTCCATAAAAAGTTAACAGTTTCGAGATTTTTATGTTCTTCGCCAGCAGGGACAATTATTGTCTTTATGTTTAAGTTTGCAATCGCCTTTGCATGAAGTTTTGCTACATTTTCATCTGTGACAATAATAGCGTTTTGTAAATTCGGAAGATTTGATAAATCACCAACAATGACATCATACTCACCCATTGATGAGAGATGATGACGACCTAAAGCAATTTGTGCTTGCAGAACATTTTGTTCAGCGGTTTTATTATCTACATGAAGTTTCAATGGGAAAGAGTTGTAATGTTCTTTTCTTTTTTCAAGCAATGATGTGAGTTTAGATTCTAAGTCACCTGCCAGAAGAGGTCGTTGGTGAGGTTTATTTTGTAAACGTTTGAGCAAAGTGTTTAACTCTGCCATCAATAAAAGCACTTTGCCATTTGCTTGAGCAAACTGTTTATTTTCTTCTCGTAGTAAAGCACCACCGCCCAAAGCAACAACACTTTCTTTTTCATTGACAAGATTTTTTAATGCAGAATTTTCTAAATCGCGAAAAGCGGATTCGCCTTGCGATTCCATAATTTCTGGAATTGATTTGCCTGCATTGGTTTCAATGACTCTATCTAAATCAATAAATGGAAGTTTAAGATTACCTGCAATCAATTTGCCGATTGTAGATTTACCTGTACCAGGAGGTCCGTACAAAAAAATATGTTTCATACAATTTATATTGAGATTGCTTCGTCGGACTAAAGTCCTCCTCGCAATGACGAAAATTATTTATTCCCAAAAAATATGCGGAACATTATCCATTGGCAAATCATCAAGTGTGGCTTTTCTCAATGATTCAAAACGCGGTTTGATTTCGTTGATTGAGTCACCGCCAAGTTTTTCGAGCAAGGCATCTGCTAAAACAAAAGCAACCATTGCTTCCAAAATTGGAACTGCTCGAGGCACAGGACAAAAGTCGGAGCGTTCATATTTGGTGGGAGAATCTTTTTGAGATGCTAGATCAACTGTCCGCTGAGGAAGAAGCGTAGTAGCAATCGGTTTCATCGCAGCGCGAATCACAATCGGTTGTCCATTGGAGATTCCACCTTCTGTTCCACCAGCACGATTTGTCGCGCGATGAATATTTGAATCATTCAAATTCATTGGGTCATGGGCTTGCGTGCCAATTCGTTTTGCATTTTCAAACGCGTCACCCACCTCAACACCTTTGATAGCTTGCACAGATAGTATCGCCATCGCAAGTTTTGCTTCGAGACGTTTATCCCATTGCACAAAACTTCCAAGACCAACGGGAAGATTCAACGCAACGATTTCGATAATTCCTCCAAGTGTATTTTTTCCATGAATTGTTTTTTCGATTTCATCACGCATCAAATTTGCGGATGCTTGATTCGGGCAACGAACATCTGATTCCTCTGCGAGTTTGAATCTCTCTTCGTAAGACATATTATCAAAATTTGCTTGCACTTCACCAATAGATGAAACATATCCGCCAACAATGATTCCAAATTGATTCAGAAAATGTTTGCACACTGCACCCACAGCAACACGCATAGTAGTTTCGCGTGCAGAGGCGCGCTCCAATGCGGGACGTAAATCTTTATATCCATATTTGATCGCACCCGTTAAATCTGCATGACCAGGTCGTGGAGAAGTCATTGGCTCAATGGCTTTGCCTTTCCATTTGACATGGTCATCATTTTGAACAAGCAATGCAATCGGCGCGCCAGTCGTTTCACCAGACATAATACCGCCCAAAATTTGGACGGTATCTTTTTCAATCTTCATTCGTCCGCCAGAACCATAGCCTTGTTGACGGCGAGCAAGGTCTTTGTTGATGATTTCAGTTGTGATGGGAAGTCCAGCAGGCATACCATCAAGAATTGCAGTTAATGATGGTCCGTGGGATTCACCAGCGGTTAAAAAGCGTAAAGGCATTTCAGTCTCCAGTTATCAGTAGGCAGTAAGCAGAAGGCAGTTTTATGTTTCAACTGCTTGCCATAAAATTTCTCGTGGTGGATTAAAACCTGTCCAAGTTTCAAAGGCTAGAGCGGCTTGCTCGATTAACATACCAAGTCCAGTAGTGGAATTTAATCCTTGCAAACGAGCATCTCTAACAAGTTTTGTTTCTCTTGGATTGTAGACTAAGTCATAAATAAAAACATTGGAAGGCAGTGACAAATTTTCAGGTAAGGGTGATTCGTTTATGTTTGGAGTCATTCCAATTGGAGTTGTGTTTACGATGAGTTGAAAGTTGGAAAATTGGAAGGTTGGAAGGTTTGAAGAATGAATAATGGATAATGGATAATTAGAAAATGAATTTGCGAGTTGTTCTGATTGTTCAATTCTTCGAGAAGAAATTGTTACATTCCAACCATCATTTAATAAAGCATAAACTACTGCCCTTGCAGAACCACCTGCTCCAATAACTAAAACTGATTTTCCGATTTCCAATTCCCGATTCCCGATGAAATTCTTTAAGTCTGCTAAAAAACCTAATGCATCCGTATTATCTCCAATTAATTTTTCATCTTTCAAGTAAATTGTATTCACTGCCCCAATTGACTTTGCAGTTGGTGTCAATTCATTCATAAATTCAATCACATTTTGTTTGTGCGGAATAGTGACGTTGAGTCCGTAAATTTGTTTTGCACGGACTTGATTAAGTAAACTTTCTAATCCTTGTTTATCATCGGGATGAATTGGAAATAGTGAATATTTTCCTTCTAATCCACAGGCTTTTAAAGCAGCGGTATGAATCTTCGGTGACAAACTATGTCCAAGCGGATATCCAATCAACTCAAGATGAATCATCGTAAACTTTCCAATACTTCATAGTAATTTGGGAATGTTTTTGAAACACAAGCTGGATTTTCAATCGTGACACCATCAAAACGTAAGCCAATTAATGAAAATGCCATTGCCATGCGATGATCGTTATAGGTTTTAATAGATGCAGGTTGTAAATCTTGGCATGGATAAATGGTCATGCCATCTTGATGTTCCTCGACTTGCACGCCTAATCTTTTTAATTCTGTGCAAGTCGCGGAGACTCTATCTGTCTCTTTAACTCTAGCAGATGCAATTCCTCGAATCCTTGTTGGGGAATCAGCAAAAGGTGCCACAGTGGCGAGGGTTTGAGCTGTGTCTGGAATGTCACGCATGTCTATGTCAATTCCGACGATAGACGATGGACGGTTGACCGTGATTGAATTATCTGCTTCCGTTACGTCACAACCCATTTTTTGCAGGACATCTACAAAGCCCACATCACCTTGTAAAGATTTACGCGAGATATTTTCTACTTTTACAGTTCCACCACAAATTGCAGGTGCGGCGAAAAAGTATGAAGCAGCAGAGGCATCGGATTCGATTTGGTAATTGGTGATTGATAAGTATTGTGATGAGCGAATCGTGAAGCGTGAGTAATCTTCGCGTTGGATTTCAACTCCAAATTCTTTCATAATTTCAATCGTCATATCTACATAGGGTTTGGAGTTAAGTTCTGTAGTTAGTTCAATTTCAATTGGCGATTTTGCATACGGTGCAACCATCAACAGCGCAGATAAAAATTGGCTGGAGATATCACCTGCAATTTTTGTCTTTCCACCTGGTAAACCTTTTGCAAATATTTCTACTGGTGGGCAATTATTCGTGGCTTCGGCTTCCACACCCAGTTGATTCAACGAATCGATTAAATCTTTTATCGGACGTTCTCGCATGCGTGGCTCGCCGTCCAAAATGTATTGACCATTTCCAAGCGTCAGGAACGCGGACAAAAATCTCGCGGCTGTGCCTGCATTGCCGATGAATAACTCCGCTTTATTCGCAGGGATTTTTCCACCTAACCCAGTAACTATCATTTCATGGTTTGATTCGTTTAATGTCAAATCAAAGCCGAGAGTTTGTAAGGCTTGAGCAAAATATTTAGAGTCGTCAGAAAATAAAGCATTGGTTAATTTTGTCGTTCCGTTTGCAAGAGAAGTAATTAACAAGGCACGATTTGTTATGGATTTAGAGCCTGGAACTCGCACAGTTGCATTGAGTGGATGTGTTATCGGAATAATTCGCATTAATGATTCACAATTTCTTGATAAGCAGATTGAGACTGATGTAGTATTTTTTCTAATTGCACATAGTTTTCGTTTTGCAAATTTTCTTCAATTTCACTTAATGAATTACGGAAAACTCGAATCGCGTTCAAAACATTTTCTTTATTCGAACCCAAAATTCCCAGCATCATATGTGATGGTGTACCTGCAAGGCGTGAAGCAGAACGAAAGCCTGGTCCGATAAAATTTGCAAATTCTTTCGGTAATGTTTTTGCTAAGGCGGAAGAAAGTAAAAATGGAAGATGACTTGTAAATGCTAAAGCATGGTCATGGGCTTCGGCAGACATTTCAATGCAATTTGCACCAATCGCAGAAATGATTTGTGTCACAGCAGATTTTGCTATTGATGTGGTTCGTTCTAATGGCGTGATAATAAATTGAGCAGATTGATATAAATTTGCGTCTGCATTTTCTAAGCCAAGTTTTTCTTTTCCGCAAATTGGATGTGCGCCGATGATTTCAAAATTTTCAGGTAATTGATTCATGGATTCAATAATTAACTTTTTTGTTGAACCCAAATCTATAAGAATACAATTTTGTTTAATGAAGGATGGCAATCTTGGAATGATGTCTAAAATAATGTTGACAGGCGTTGCTAAAATCAAAACATTGATTTTGGATAAGGATGAAAAATCGCTTGAGGCGTAATGGACTGTTTGGGTTGCAGTAGCAAGTTGAAGCGTGGGAAGATGCGTATCAAATCCAAAAAGCGATTCACA
>DDVH01000024.1:88985-103872 GCA_002345215.1 Anaerolineales bacterium UBA2317 | reverse complement strand
TATTGAGCAAAAAAATAAAATTTGTGTGTGGGGAGATTTTGACGTAGATGGACAGACATCTACCGCGTTGCTTGTTCAAACTTTACAAGCATTAAATGCCAATGTGACCTATTACGTTCCAATTCGCGGAAAAGAAAGTCACGGCGTACATGTTGAATCACTGACTCGCATCATTGATAATGGCGCAAAATTAATTCTTACTTGTGACACAGGTATCACCGCACACGAAGCCATTGATTTTGCAAATGCACATGGCGTGGATGTCGTCATAACAGACCATCACGATGTAGGTGAAACATTACCCAATGCGAAAGTAATTATCAATCCAAAATTGTTGCCAGAGAATCATCCATTAAAAACTTTAGCAGGTGTTGGCGTTGCCTTCAAACTTGCAGAAGCACTTTTAGACGATAGACCGCAGACCGTAGACCGTGAAAAACCGTCCACCGTCAACGGTCTACGGTCAGATGGTTTACTTGATTTAGTTGCATTAGGTTTAATTGCTGATGTCGCCTTACTAAAAGATGAAACCCGTGCCTTAGCAAAAAAAGGAATTGAGCAATTAAAAAATACAAATCGGCTGGGATTAAAAACAATCGCTGAGTTATCAAATACAAAATTAGAAACTTTGACCGAAGAAACGATTGGCTTCACATTCGCACCACGATTAAATGCTTTAGGCAGGTTAGGTGATGCGAATCCTGCCGTTGAATTATTAATCACACAAGATTCAGCCAGAGCCAGAGTCTTAGCCGCACAAATTGAAGGCTTGAATGCGCAACGAAGATTATTGACATCTCAAATCTATCAATCTGCCGAAGCACAGTTAAAAGAAAACTCAAAATTATTAGATGAACCTGCAATTGTTTTATCACATCCAAATTGGGCAGGCGGAGTTGTTGGCATTGTCGCAAATAAATTAGTCGAGCGATATCACAAACCTGCGATTCTCTTAAATGAATCAGAAGATGGAATTCTGCGCGGTTCTGCGCGATCGATAGAAGGTTTGCACATCACGGATGCGATTGCTTCACAAAAAAATATTTTGCTTGGCTTCGGCGGTCATCCCATGGCGGCAGGACTTTCACTCAAAAAAGATGATTTGCTCCAATTCCGCAAAGGACTCGGCAAAGCGATTGAAAAACAACTTGGTCACATTGTCTACGAAGAACCAATTTTACAAATTGATGAATGGCTTGATTTATCAGACATCAACATTGACTTTGCTGATTCATTGGAAATGCTCGCTCCATTCGGAGCAGGGAATCCAGAGTTAACACTTGCCACAAGAAATGTGACTCTCAAATCCAAAAGTGAAATTGGAAAAACAAAAGAACATTTGCGAATCAACATTGAAGATGAAAACGGAAATACACAATCTATTTTGTTCTGGGGCGGAGCAGGCACAGACTTACCCGAAAACGGAAGCAAAATTGACATTGCTTATTCTTTGAGAGCATCATCCTATCGTGGACAAAGACAAGTCAATTTGCAGTTTCAGGATTTTAGAGTCGTTGAAGAAGCAGTAGTTGAGATTCGGGAATCGGGATTCGATATTCGGGATTTGAGGCTTAACGTTCAAACGTTCGAACGTTTAAACGTTGAAACGTTGGTATGGGCTGAAGGCGCGGATAAACCCAAAGGCAAGTCACGTTTTGAGTTGACTCAAGCTGATGAATTTGCAATTTACACAACTCCCCCATCACCAGCAGAATTGCGAAAAGCATTGGAAGTTGTAAAACCAAAAACGATTTATGTTTTCGGTGTTTTACCATCAGAAGAGAAGCCAGAAGAATTCTTAAATCGCTTGGCAGGTTTATGTAAATTTGCTTTGAATAAAAAAGAAGGAAAGACTTCTATTCAAGAACTTGCATCCGCAATGGCATCACGTGAACTAGCCATTGAAATCGGACTTCAATGGCTAGTTGCAAACGGCGGCTTAACTGTAGATGTAGATGAAGGTCAAGTTAATTTATCGAATGAAAAGCAAGAGAAGAATCCATATTTGCAAGCGGAGTTGTTTGTTGCATTACGAGGTGTTTTAAATGAAACATCTGCTTATCGAAAATATTTTGCAACTGTGGAAGATTTGAAAACTCTTTTATAAAATGAAAACTGAAATCATTTCATGGCTACTTAAAGGTGACCCTGCTATTCGTTGGCAAGTGCAACGCGATTTATTAAATCAGCCTCAAGCAAAATTTGAAGCGGAACGAAAGAAAGTTGCAAAAGAAGGCTGGGGATACCGCCTGCTTAATTTACAAGACTCTGATGGACGTTGGGGTGGAGGAATATATGGTCCAAAATATATTTCTACAACTTATACTATGTTGACGCTTCGATTGCTTGGTCTGTCTAGAAACAACTTACAAGCAAAGCAGGCTTGCAAAATATTTTTAGACAAAGGCTTTTATATAGACGGCGGTATCAACTTCTTTTCATATTCATGGAAATATAGTGAGACGTGTGTTACTAGTATGATTCTCGCCTTATTGTCATATTTCCGTTATCCTGATGAGCGCATACACAATATTGCTGAATTTGTAATCAGTCAACAAATGGCCGATGGCGGTTGGAATTGTGAATCTCCCAAAGGTGCAACCCATTCTTCGTTTCATACAACAATTTCAGCACTAGAAGGTTTATACGAGTATGAGTGTTTGTTCCCTGAAAAGAAAAAACAGATTAGCAAAATCCGTACCCGTGGACATGAATTTTTGTTTGCGCATCGCCTGTATAAGTCACACCGAACTGGAAAAGTCTTCGACGCAAAAATGACAACTATGCCTTTCCCTCCTCGTTGGCGTTACGATTTTTTACGCGCGCTAGATTACTTCCGTGCATGTGATGTGCCACGTGATAAGCGCATGTCTGATGCAATTGAACTCTTACACAAAAAACAAAGGAAAGATGGTCTCTGGAACTTAAACAGTATTATGTCTGGAAGAAAGTTCTTTGACATGGAAAAAGCAGGGCAACCAAGCCGATGGAATACACTTAGGGCAATGAGAGTGTTAAATTGGTGGAATGAAACATAAGACAAGACCTTGAAGATTTGAAATAATTGTTTCAAAATTAATTTACACGATGTATAATCTCTTAAAGGAGAATTTGTATGGCTGGGCGAGTTGAAAAAACCGTTTTCATTAGTTATAGACGAACGAATTTGCCTTGGGCATTATTCATTTATCAAAACCTGACTATGCACGGTTATGACGTATTTTTCGATTACCAAAGTATTGACAGTGGCAGTTTTGAAAAAGTAATTCTGGATAACATTCGCGCAAGAGCACACTTCGTTTTAATACTCACTCCCTCAGCACTTGAAAGATGTAAAAATCCAGGCGATTGGTTAAAGCGCGAAATTGAAACTGCGATTGATGAAAAAAGAAATATCGTGCCTTTAATGATGGAAGGTTTTGATTTTGGAAACCAATTCATAAAAGAAGCATTAACTGGAAAACTTTCTTTAATAAGTGGAATTAATGCCCTTTCCGTTCCCAATGACTATGCACTTGAAGCAATGGAACGTTTGCGAGAAAGGTTTTTGAATAAAACTATTGATGATGTTTCTCTTCCATCGTTACAACCAGATGCTGAGAGCGCAACAGAAGCTCAAAAATTAGCCGCAAATAAAGCTGAACCAGTACAAGAAGAAGAACTCACAGCACAGACATGGTTTGAGCGCGGTTATGTATTCCATGAAAATGATAATCTCGATGAAGCTTATCGTTGTTATTCCGAAGCGATTCGTCTTGACCCTGAATTCGACGCAGCCTATAGCAACTCAGGAGGTTTATTGCGTGAATTTAGACAGTATGAAGAAGCTGAAGTTGCTTGTCGGAAAGCTATTGAACTAAATCCTGAAAATTATTACGCTTACGGAAATTTAGGGAACGTGTTGAGTGATTTGCAACGCTATGATGAAGCAGAAGTTGCCTATCATAAAGTCATCGAACTCAATCCCTCTGATGACCAAGCTTACTCGAACTTGGGAAATTTATTGAGCGATCTGAAACGCTATGATGAAGCTGAACAAGCTTATCGTAAAGCCATCGAAATCAACTCTTCCAATTATATAAATTACTTTAATTTAGGAAATTTGTTACACGACTTAAAGCACTATGGTGCATCGGAAAGGGCTTATTATAAAGCCATCGAACTCAATCCATATGATGACCAAGCTTATACGAACTTAGGGAATTTGTTAAACGACTTGAAACGCTATGATGAAGCTGAAGCGGCTTGTCGCAAAGCTATTGATCTCAACCCTTCTAATAGTTCAGCTTACAATAATTTAGGGAATTCGTTGCGCAATTTGGAACGCAATGATGAAGCCGAAAAGACTTATCACAAAGCCCTTGAGCTCGATCCTACTAACGACTTTATCTATACCAACCTAGGAATTTTATTACGTGTTTTGAAACGCAATGATGAAGCCGAAACAGCTTATCTTAAAGCCATAGAACTGAATCCTGAAAATTTTGATGGATATCTTGCCAGGGCTTCGATAACTAAACAATTAGGGAAAGAAATTGCAAAAGAAAATATAGAAAAAGCGAGTCAATTTATACCCGAGGACGATTGGTATAACCGTGCATGTTTTGAAAGTATTTGTGATAATTTCGATTTAGCATTTGAGTATCTTGAAAAAGCATCAAAAGAAGAGAATTTTGATGCTGCATGGGCATGGAAAGACCCTGATTTTCAATGGATTCGAGATGACCCGCGATTTACAAAAATTGTTGGTGCGAAACCAGAATAAAAGTTAAAACAGACTTCGGAGATTTATAAAATCTCCGAAGTCTTATAAATGAAACAGAATCAACTATCCCCTAAGAAAGAAGCGAAAAGATGGATTTGTATAAAGTCAAAACACATGCGCATGGTCCGCAGGGAAAACTTCCATTAGATGAAGATTTTTTAACCAACGCCCCAAGCGGAGATGTGTTCGGTTGGAGTCAAGATGCGGCGATGGGATGGAATCCAAGTGACTTGGGAAAAGATGAATATTTAATTCTCAGCACGCAAGGCGGCATTCGTGCTGAAGATGGTTCGCCGATTGCATTGGGGTATCACACAGGTCATTGGGAAGTTGGTTTGTTAGCCAAAGCCGCCGCAGAAGAAATCAAAAAACATAATGCGATTCCGTTTGCAGGCTTTGTCAGTGACCCATGTGATGGGCGCACGCAAGGCACAACAGGTATGATGGATAGCCTAGCGTATCGAAATGATGCGGCGACTGTGTTACGAAGATTGATTCGTTCTTTGCCAACGCGCAAAGGTGTGCTTGGCATTGGCACGTGTGATAAAGGTTTGCCTGCCATGATGATTGCACTCGCTTCACAAAAAAATTTGCCGTGTGTAATTATTCCGGGCGGTGTCACGTTATTACCTGAACAAGGTGAAGATGCTGGAAAGATTCAATCACTCGGTGCGCGTTTTGCACATGGATTAATAACTTTAGAAGAAGCCTCTCAATTAGGATGTAGTGCTTGCGCCTCGCCTGGCGGTGGATGTCAATTTTTAGGAACAGCCGCCACGAGTCAAGTTGTGGCTGAGGCGTTGGGTTTATCGGTTACACATTCTGCGCTTGCGCCGTCTGGTCAAGAAATTTGGTTGGATATGGCGCGTCGTTCTGCAAAAGCATTGCTTGATATGAATCTGCACCACCAAACGAGTGCTGATATTTTGACAGACGCTTCGATTCATAACGCCATGGTTGTTCATGCCGCGTTTGGCGGGAGTACTAACCTATTGCTTCATATCCCAGCCATTGCTCATTCTGCAAAATTAAATCGTCCAACCATTGATGATTGGACGCGCATTAATAAATCAACTCCGCGTTTAGTAGATGTCATGCCAAACGGACCAACAGGTTATGGAACTGTGCAAGTTTTTCTTGCTGGTGGCGTGCCCGAAGTAATGTTGCACCTTCGAGAGTTAGGTTTGTTGAAATTAAATGTTCAAACCGTCAATGGAAAAACTTTAGATGAATCGTTGAATGAATGGGAGAAAAGTGAACGTAGAAAAATTTTACGTGAACGACTTTTTGAATTAGATGGCATTGACCCTGATGATGTAATTATGAATCCAGCCAAAGCCCGTGAATGTGGATTAACTAGCACGATCACTTTTCTCACGGGCAATCTTGCTCCACAAGGTGCTGTGATTAAAAGCACTTCCATTGACCCAAGTGTTGTGGATAAAGATGGCGTTTATCGAAAAACAAGTAAGGTGCGTGTGTTCACCAGTGAACGTGATGCAATAAATGCAGTCAAAGGTTTGAGCCAAAATCCAATTCAAGCAAACGATATTATTGCATTAATTGGATGTGGTCCAATGGGTACAGGCATGGAAGAAACGTATCAACTTACATCGGCTCTCAAATATCTTCCGCATGGAAAAACAATTGCATTAATCACCGATGCGCGTTTTAGTGGTGTCAGCACGGGCGCATGCATCGGTCATGTTGGACCTGAGGCTTTGGCAGGCGGTCCGCTTGGAAAATTACGTGATGGCGATACGATTCAAATCATCATTGACCGAATTAATTTAACTGGAAGTATTGATGCATTAAATGTTGATTTAGATTCACGCGCGCCTCATCCTGACTTGAAACTGAATCCCAACCTGCCAGAGGATACTCGTCTGTGGGCGGCTCTGCAAAATATCAGCGGCGGCACATGGGGCGGATGTGTGTATGATGTTGAAAAAATTCTTGAAATATTAGACGGTGAATAACGGTCAACGGTCTATCGTCTACGGTCTTCTATAAAAACCAACTTAATCATCGGAGATTCTTTTATGTTATTAACAAAACACAAAACAAATGAAGGTTCACGCTGGGTATTGGATAATTATTTCTTGCCATCAAATTTAGATTTAAGTTCATTGCTTGAAATGCCGCGCGAGAAAATGTTTGAGACATTGAAAAATATATCCAAAACAGAATCCGCTACGGGTGAGCAAGAAGCACCGATTGATTCATATCACGAAGTTTGGGCGGCGGGAGTCACATACTTAAGAAGCCGTGATGCGCGCAAAGAAGAATCGACAGTAGCAGATATGTATCAAAAAGTATATGATGCTGAACGCCCTGAAATTTTTTCAAAATCAATTGGCTGGCGTGTTTCTGGAAATAATCAACCGATTCGCATTCGCAAAGATAGTCAATGGAATGTGCCTGAGCCTGAATTAGTGTTGGTGATAAATCGTTTCAATGAAATTGTTGGCTATTGCGCAGGCAATGACGTTTCATCACGTGACATTGAAGGTGAAAATCCATTGTATTTGCCACAAGCAAAAGTGTATAACGGCTCATGTGCATTGGGTCATGGAATTGTTTTATGCAATCCTGATGAAATCAAAGACATTCCAATTCACTTGGAGATTCAACGAAACAATGAATCTGTTTTTTCGGGTGATGCAAATACTTCGATGATGAAACGTGGCTTATCCGAATTAGTCGAATTCTTGACCCGTGAACTTGATTTTCCACAAGGAACATTCTTAATGACAGGTACTTGTCTTGTACCTGATAACTTTACTTTAGAAGTGGATGATGTCGTTACAATTCAAGTTGGTGAAGCGAAAATTACAAATCCCGTAGGGGCGAGGTAATCTCGCCCCTACTTTTCATAATCAATAAAATCATCTACCCCAAAACGGTTTTCGTACAAATCCAATAATTCTTTTGTCTTTTGTAAAAATTCTTTTTCTTTATCAGAATAATTTTGTTTATCTGATTTCTCTAACTTCTCTTTATTCTCAATGATTCGCTCCCGAAAACTAATTGCAGATGAAACAGGTAAAAGGTTTTCAATTTCCTTAATCAAACTCAATGTTTCTTCAATTTGACTTATGGCATTGGAAAAATCAATTTCTTCATCTAATAACTTTCGTAAAACAATACATTTATATTTTCTACAACTGCTTGGATAATCAGGCGACTCGTAAACTGTACAAACTCCACCCTGCCAAACGGGGCAAGGCTGTAAAAATCCGCGCTGACGAGGGTCATTGCGAATCACGTTTAATCCCAGATTTTCAACTTTATCTAACTCATTGGCGTTGAGTCTCACCCAAGCAAATAAGTGACCTGAACAACACAGTCCGCAGGATTTGCAGAGGGTTTGAGATTCGTTTATTTTTTCCATATCAACAATGTAGGGGCGACTGGCCAGTCGCCCCTACAAATTTCTCAAATCAAATTTATTCCCCAAACTTAATCCCTTGTGCCAAAGGCAAATCTTTAGACCAATTAATCGTATTCGTTTGTCGGCGCATGTACACCTTCCACGCATCCGAACCTGATTCGCGTCCACCGCCTGTTTCTTTCTCACCGCCAAACGCGCCACCAATTTCCGCGCCTGATGTGCCAATGTTGACATTGGCAATGCCACAATCTGAACCGCCAACAGATAAAAATGTCTCTGCTTCGCGCATCGAATCAGTGAAGATAGCACTTGATAAACCTTGTGGTACATCATTATGAATATGAATTGCCTCTTCAATTGTTTCGTATTCAAGCAAATATAAAATCGGAGCAAACGTTTCGGTTTTGACAATTTCAGTCTGTGTAGGCATTTTGACAATGGCTGGCGAAACAAAATTTGGACCAAGATTTGGAAGCATTTCGCCACCTGTTAAAACTTCACCACCATCACCTTTTGCTTTATTCAATGCATCCATCATTTCTTCAACAGATGTATTCACAACCAAAGGTCCCATCAATGTATCAGGTTGAAGCGGGTCACCGATGCGGACTTGTTTATAAGCATTCGTTAATCGTTGAGTCAAATCTTTTGAAATCGATTTGTGCATAATGATTCGTCTTGTCGAAGTACAGCGTTGACCAGCCGTCCCGACAGCGCCAAATAAAATGGCACGAGTAGCCATTTCAAGGTCAGCATGAGGCGTGACGATAATGGCATTATTCCCGCCGAGTTCCAAAATCGTTTTTCCAAATCGTTTTGCAACAGTTTCAGAAACATGAATCCCAACACTGGTTGAACCAGTAAATGAAACCAATGGCACACGTTTATCATTTAACATCAACTCACCCACATCACGTCCAGAGCCAATTGTTAAATTGAAAATTCCAGATAAGCCATGATCCGCCATTACTTGATTGGCAATATGCGTCACAGCAATTGCAGTCAGTGGCGTGTAAGATGAAGGCTTCCAAATTACCGTGTCACCACAAATTGCGGCGAGTGCCGAGTTCCACGACCAAACCGCCACAGGAAAATTAAACGCAGTCACCAATCCCAAAATTCCCAGCGGATGCCATTGCTCATACATTCTGTGCGAAGCGCGTTCACTGTGCATCGTCAGCCCATACAACATTCGCGATTGACCCACAGCAAAATCACAAATATCAATCATCTCTTGCACTTCGCCATGACCTTCCGCGCGAATCTTTCCCATCTCGACTGTGACTAAATCTCCGAGCGGTTCTTTGAGTTGACGTAATGCTTCACCTAAATCTCGAACAACTTCGCCTCTTTTCGGAGCGGGAACATGTCTCCATTTTAGGAAAGCATTTTGCGCCTCCGAAGCCACTTTCTCGTATGTTTGAGCCGTTGCTTGAATTATCTTCGCAATCGGCTCACCAGTGGTTGGGTTATATGAAATTAATTCCTTACCGTTTTTATCTGTATACCAATTATCTGCACCAGTGCTTGCCCCTGCATTGACGGGTTTTATATTTAATCTATCTAAAAGGGATTTCATGGGAATCTCCGTGTTTTGTTTTTTTTAGATTCTAGCATGAAAGTATTTTTAGCCACAGAGGCACAGAGACCTCTGAGAAAATCCTCTTAAAAACTCTGATAGCTCAGTGCTCTCTGTGGCAATGATTTTTTTGTGGTTAAATTATGAAATGAAAAGACAAATCCCTTATCACGGCTGGTGTTTTGTATGCGGAAATGAAAACCCGCATAGCATTGGGCTAACTTGGTTTCTTGAAGATGGAATTTTGACATCTGAATTTATATTGAATGAATCGCAACAAGGTCCACCAAATCATGCTCATGGCGGTGCGTCTGCCGCGATATTAGATGAAGCAATGGGCTTAGTCGTTTGGGCGGCTGGGCATAAAGTGGCGGCTGTAAATTTAGAAATCAATTATCACAAGCCATTGCCATTGAATCAAAAAATGTTTCTCGAAGCGAAAATTGCTAAAGTGGAAGAAAGAAAAATTTTCAGCGTAGGTGAAATTCGCACAGCAGAATCAATCGTCACCGTAAGTGGAAGCGGTATTTATGTCCCTGCTCCGCAGTTGTTTGAAAATGTCAGAATAGATAGGGCAAATAAAGAATGAAAAAAGTTTTCCTATCGATATTTATTTTCTTGAGTGCTTGTTCTGTGATACCAACGCCTGAACCCACAGCCACCGCGCCTGCACCATTTCGCATCACACCTGATGAAAATATTTATGCGCCACGCGTGGAAGATTTTGACCGTCAGATTGCAAGTGTAACGATTACAGCAGTGAGTTTAGTAGAAAAATACGAATACTCTCCGCCGCGTGCAATGTTAAATATTTTGGGTTATATGCCGAGTGTGTGTAATGAGCTGCGTGTTGAAATTTCTCCGCCTGATGAAAATTTTCGTGTGTATATTAATGTGTATAGTTTAGTAAATACGAATATCAATTGTGATAATGTATTTCAACAATTTGAAGCCAATATTTTATTTGGATATTATTCAGCAGGCAGGTACACAGTTTGGATAAATGAAGCATTGGTGGGAGATTTTGTTTCGTATTAATCTTACGGAACATTTAAAGTCGTGTTAGCGTCTTAGTATAAAAAATTTGGAGCTGAAGATTATGAAAAAAATTTCTTTTGTATTAATAACGCTAATTTTTGTTTTATCGGCTTGTGGCACAAATGCAAGTCCAGATGTGTCATATCCAAACCCTTCTGAAGAGACTTCTTCAGATTCTGATTCCAATTCAAACACACAGGCAGATTATTTACCAAAACCTGATGATGCATTTTTAACGCGTGGTGAAGCCTATATTGACTCAAGAGACTTGTTGACCATGGAAAGTTATCCGTTGCAATTTATGCTTTCACTAAAAGGAAACACGCCTTCGCCATGTCATCAATTGCGTGTCTTGGTCAACGCACCAGATTTTGAAAATAAGATTCTTGTGGAAGTATATTCTGTCTCAGACCCAAATAAGGTTTGCGCACAGGTTTTGAGTCCGTTTGAAGTGAATGTTCCATTAGGCAGTTTTGCGCCGGGATATTACATTCTCTTAATCAATGGTGAGCAAGCCGCTGAGTTTAAAGCATAACTTTATAAAATGAGCCGAGAATTTCTCGGCTCATTTTTTAGTGACTTAAAATCTGTGAAAGAAACAATTTTGTTCTTTCCTCTTTTGGAGATTTGAAGATTTCTTCAGGTGTGCCGCTTTCCACAATTTGACCTTCATCAAAGAAAAACATTCGGTCGGCAACGGCACGTGCAAACCCCATTTCATGTGTGACGACAAGCATGGTCATGCCAGATTTTGCCAACTCCACCATTACATCCAATACTTCTTTTATCATCTCTGGGTCAAGCGCAGAAGTTGGTTCATCAAATAGCATAATCTTCGGTTGCATTGCCAATGCGCGCGCAATCGCTACACGTTGTTGTTGTCCGCCAGAAAGTTGACCTGGGAATTTATGTGCTTGTTCCGGAATACCGACTCGTTCTAACAACTGCATAGCAATTTCTTCAGCTTTGGCTTTTGTCAACTTGCGCACTTGAATGGGAGATAGAACAATATTTTGCATCACAGTCAAATGCGGAAATAAATTAAATTGCTGAAACACCATACCTGTATCCATACGTATTGCTTCAATGTTGCGAATGTCGTGAGTTAATTCTGTGCCGTGCACAATAATTTGTCCGCGTTGGTGGTCTTCTAATCTGTTGATTGTGCGAATAAATGTGGATTTCCCTGAGCCAGAAGGTCCAAAGATAACAATTACTTCACCTTTCTTGACTTCCATACCCACACCCTTCAAGGCATGATACTCTCCATACCATTTATGCACATCTTTAACACTGATGATGATTTCGCCTTCTTGTGTCATCATTCTTCTCCTTTATAAGTTTATCGTTTGCCAACACCAAGCTTTATTTCCAACTGTTGGCTCAAATAAGACATGCCATAACTCAAAACCCAATAAATAAGCGAGATAAAAACATATACCTCACGTTGCAAACCTAAAAAGTCTGGTTGTGCCAATACTGTTTTTGCAATACCAACTAAATCAAACAAGCCTACGATTGCGACCAAAGCTGTATCTTTGAAGACAGCAATAAATTGCCCAACCAAAATCGGGATAATCAAACGTAATGCCTGCGGCAAGATAATGAAGTACATGGTTTGAAAACTACCTAAACCTAGCGCATGAGCCGCTTCAAACTGACCTTTGGGTATGGCTTGCAAACCTCCACGGACATTTTCCGCCAGATATGCCGCACTGAATAATGTAACTGCCACCATCGCACGCAGAACGCGGTCTATTGTGATATTTGGAGGAAGGAATAGTGGCAACATCAATTGCGCCATGAAAAATATAGTAATCAAAGGAACGCCGCGTACCAATTCAATATAGAGGATGCTTGCAAATCGAACTGCTGGCAATTCTGACCTACGTCCTAGCGCAAGCAAAACGCCTAGCGGAAATGAAAAAATAATACCCACTACAGTCAGCAGGAAGGTTAGCAACAAACCACCCCAAAGATTGGTACCAACAATTGGCATAATGCCATCTTCAGGTGTGAAACCACGTGTGAGCAAGATAAAGATTGGCAAAGAAATAATCCAGCCAAAAATCACAATGCGACTTAATTTTTCAGAGGCTGTTCGTCCTACTCCCCAACCAATCACACCAACTACAGTTAAGATGATGAGCCATTTACGCGGTTCATCACCAAACGGAAAGAGTGTTAACAAGGCAGGAAATGCAAGCAAAAGAATAGTTGTGATATATGATTTGCGCGCCCATATCCCAAGTGAATTGCCTGCTAGGAACATCAAGAAACCAAGCGCAGTCCATAACCGCCATGCTTGTTCAAGAGGATATTGCCCAATCATAAATAAGCGCATATTTGTGGCGACCACTTGCCATTCTGCAACTGTAAATACCCATGTAAAAAGTCCTTTGGCCGCCCAGTAAATAATGAATGCACCAATGATGGTCAGGATGGCATCTAGCCATGAGCCGAAGAGATTTTTGCGTAACCAGCGGATGACACCAGAACGTTCAGTGAGTGGGGGGAGAATCGTGTTGGATTGAGTCATCTTATCTCTCCACCAGTTTTATTCTTTGGTTATACCAATTCATAAATACAGAGGTGATTAAACTGAAGATGAGATAGGTCAACATCACCATTGAAATCATCTCTACGGCACGTCCTGTTTGATTCTGTATTGTGTTCGAGATGTAAAACACATCAGGGTAGCCAACCGCGATAGCAAGTGAAGAATTTTTTATCAGGTTTAAGTATTGGCTTGTTAATGGAGGAATAATCACACGCAAGGCTTGTGGGAAAACAATCAAGCGCAAGGTTTGAAAACTGTTTAAGCCTAAGGCATGCGAGGCTTCTACTTGTCCTTTTGAGACGGAGAGAATGCCTGAACGTACTACTTCACCGATGAAAGCGGATGTGTATAAAACAAGACCAGAAGTTAGTGCCATAAATTCAGGGCTGAGGACTTTTCCGCCTGAGATGTTTAACCCTGCAATAACAGGTGAATCAAACATGAGTGGTTTTTCAGGTAAAACAAACCAACCGATTGTTGCAATAATAATGAAGGTAAGGACTGTCCATAAGGTTGTGAATGGGGCACGTCCTGTACGATTGCCATAAGCACGTAAAGCGAAAAAAACAATAAAGGCTAAGATAATGCCGCCAATGAGAATCAGGCGAAAGGTTGGGTATGAATCGGTCGGTAATCCCCAGGGAATGCCAACACCGCGATTCGTTAAAAAGATATCACCGGGCCAGATGACTGCGTCTCTTACTCTGGGCAATTTGAGAAAAACACCTAAGTACCAAAATATCAAAAATACTAATAAGGAAAGATTACGGATTAATTCAAGATAGAAGGCGGCAAGGCGATTAATAAGGAAGTTTGTTGAAAGCCTAGCTACGCCTAGAATCACGCCGAATATTGTTGATGCAATGACCCCTACAATGCTAACTGATAGTGTATTTAGTAACCCAACTTGATAGGCTTGCCAATATGATGATGTGCGACTGTATTCAAGTAGCGTTTCGGAAATATCAAAACCAGAAATACCACTTAAGAAACTATAACTTAGTACGATGCCTTGCCGTGCAAGACCATCGCGCATGTTTTGAAAAATTAACCAACCAACAAAAACGAGCCCAAGAATAAAGACAACCTGACCCAGATAATTCAGGATGCGTTCATCACGCCAAAATGGGATTATTGCTTTTTGCTTTGTGTTTGCTTGCATTGGCAAACCTCCGGCATTCTAGGATAAAAAAAGAGGGCAGGGATTAAGCCCCACCCTCTTTTTATTACTTAGCGAACAGGCGGAGCGTAAATCAAACCGCCGTCAGTGTACAAACTATTCAAGCCACGCGGAATGTATGTAGGAGTATCTGGACCGAGATTGCGGTTATATACTTCTTCATAATTACCGACGAGTTTGATAATGTTGTAGCCCCAGTCATTATCCAAGCCGAGCTTCAAGCCCAATTCGCCTTCAAGACCTAAGAGGCGCATAACTTCTGGGTTGGTGGTGCTAGACCTTACATCATCTACATTAGCAGAGGTGACGTTGAATTCTTCACCAGCAAACATAGCAAAGACTGTCCATTGAGCAATGTCGAACCATTGGTC
>DDVH01000024.1:73076-88710 GCA_002345215.1 Anaerolineales bacterium UBA2317 | reverse complement strand
ACATGAGCAGATGGGTCTGCCAAAACAGTGCGACGTGAAATCAAACCGGATTTATCGGTAGTGACTGCATCACAACGATTTTCAGCATACGCGGCAAATGTAGAATCAGCATCTTCAAAGACTGCTGGTGTGTATGAAACACCTTCTGCCGCCATTACATCAGCGAGATTAAGTTCGGTTGTTGTACCGGTTTGAACACAGATTGTGCCACCTTCTAAATCTGCTAAGGTTGTAATTCCGCTATCAGATGGAACCATCATTCCTTGACCATCATAGAAAGTAGTATGAACAAAGTTGCCGCCCAATTCAGTATCACGAACAAGCGACCAAGTTGTATTGCGGCTGAGGATATCAATTTCACCAGATTGTAAAGCAGTGAAGCGTTCTGCCGCTGTTACAGGGCGAAATTCAACTAAACTTGCATCACCAAAAATTGCGGCGGCAAGTGCGCGACAATAATCAACATCGAAGCCAGAGAAGTTGCCATCAGCATCAACATACCCAAAGCCGGGCACTTGTGAGTTAACACCACAGATGAGGTTGCCACGTGCTCTTACTGTTTCAAGTGTGACGCCAAATCCGGTTGGTGCAACGACGACAGGGGCAGAAGATGTAACTTCTACAATGACTGTTTCAACAACAGTGACAGTTTCACCGCCGCCTGCCGGGGCTCCACCGCCACATGCGGCAAGCACGAGGCTTACCACAATCAACATAGATATGAACCAAAGGGTTTTACGCATTTTCTCCTCCTCGAGAAAAAATTGTTTGAACGAACACGACAATTATGAACATATTTTTTATTTGGACAATAAGAATTCTCCTTTCTAAAAGATGATGGTCTGATATTATATCGTATAAGCGAAGGCTGTCGAATCAATTCGTAAAAATAGAATAGACAAATATTTTTTCAAAAAATTAATTAAGATTTACTAATCACACCAATTTTCGCATTCACCAAACGAATTAAATCTTTTGCATTGATTTGAATATTGATTCCGCGTTGACCGCCTGAGATAAAAAATTCTTCATAAGATTCGCAAGCGGAATCAATGACGACTTGAAAGCCTTTGTTGATTAATGCTAAAGGTGAAATGCCACCTGCTTGTAAACCTGTTAATGTCTCTGCTTCTTTTTGAGTGGGCAGAGACATTTTCTTTTCGTTCAGAAATGATGCCAACGATTTTAAATCCACGTTTCTATCTCCGGGGATGACTGCCAGCACAGGTTTACCTTTTTCTCTGGTGGTGACAATGGTTTTGAATACCTGTGCTTCCGGTACATTCAGAATTTGTGCGGCTTCCACTGCCCCAATTTTTTCTGGCGGTAATTCGTGAGCCGTGTATTTGATCTTTCGTGAGTCTAAAAAACGGGTGACGTTGTTGGTAGGCATAAATGAATTATACAATTGAAGATAAGGGAATGTTGAGAAACAGAATCAAGCACAAATCACGAAAGAGGCGGAAGGTGTAAAATTATCTAATGAAATCTGCAACGGCGGCGATTCCGCTTGAAAAACTTTTGGAGCAACTTCCTGAATCCTACTCAACAGCAGACCGTGAGTTGGTGATGAAGGCGTATGCGGTTGCGGAAGAAGCGCATCGAGAGCAGAAACGTCATTCTGGTGAGCCGTATATCAATCATTGTATTGCGGTGGCAAGCATTCTAGCGGATTTGAAAGTGCCAGCCGAAGTGGTTGCGGCAGGTTTGTTGCATGATACAGTGGAAGATACATCTGTGACGTTTGCAGATATTCGCCGTGATTTTGGCGATACAGTGAGATTACTTGTTGATGGGGTGACGAAGTTAACGCATTTGCCACGTGTTTCACGCGGCGACCAACACCCTGAAAATGAAAACGGAAATGAAGAGCCGATTATTCAGCCTGCGTTACTTGGGCGTAATGAAGATATCGTCTCTGAGACATTGCGTAAAACATTTTTAGCAATGGGCGAAGATGTTCGTGTGGTGTTGATTAAGTTAGCAGACCGTTTGCATAATATGCGCACGTTGGGTCACATGCCTGAGCATAAGCGTAGACGAATTGCGCAAGAGACATTAGAAATTTTTGCGCCGTTAGCGAATCGTTTGGGGATTTGGCAATTGAAATGGGAATTAGAAGATTTAAGTTTTCGGTATGTAAACCCAGAAAAATATAAAGAGATTGCCGAACAATTAGCAGAGCGCCGCCCAGACCGTGAAAAGCAATTAGAAGAAATAAAAGATAAATTAGTTAAACTGCTTGAAAAAAATAACATCAAATCCGAAATTAGCGGCCGACCGAAACATATTTATTCAATTTTTAGAAAAATGGAAAAGAAAGACCGTTCATTCAATCGCGTATTTGATGTGCGCGCCGTGCGTTTGATTGTGCCTGATGTGCCATCGTGTTATGCGGCGTTGGGTTTGATTCATACAACATGGAGACCGATTCAAGGTGAGTTTGATGATTACATCGCCGCGCCGAAAGATAATTTTTATCAATCGCTTCATACCGCCGTGCAATATGATGATAAACGCCCGCTAGAGGTACAAATCCGCACGCCTGATATGCACTTGAGTGCAGAGTATGGGATTGCCGCACATTGGCGTTACAAAGAAGGCGGAAAACACGCCGACAAAAATTTTGAAAAGCATATCAATTCATTGCGTTCGATGATGGAATGGCGTGGGGATGTTAATGATGCGACAGAGTTTGTCGAATCAATGCAAAGCGATGTGTTCAAAGATAGAGTGTATGTCTTTACACCACGCGGAGATATTATTGATTTACCCGCAGGTTCTACGCCGATTGACTTTGCGTATCATGTTCATACTGATATTGGTCATCGTTGCCGAGGTGCGCGAGTCAATGGAAAACTCGTTCCGCTATATCAAGAATTAAAAACCAGTGACAATGTAGAAATCTTAACAGCCAAGCGTGGTGGTCCAAGTCGTGATTGGTTGAATCCAAGTTTGGGATTGGTCAAGACACAACGTGCGCGTTCAAAAATCAAGGTGTGGTTTAAGAAACAAGAAGATGAACAAAATCTCACACAAGGGCGTGCCACGCTTGAACGTGAATTACAACGACTTGGAATCAATGAAATCAATTATGAAAAATTAGCGCGTGATATTGGTTACAAAACACAAGATGAGTTATTCATCGCTTTGGGTTCGGCTGACCTTTCAATTAATAAAGTAATCAAGCAGTTTTCAAATACAGAAGAAATTAAAGATATTCTGGAAGCAAACGTCACTGAGAAGACGCCTAAAAAAATAACAGACGCTGTTGAAGTGGTCGGCTTGAAAGGCATGTTAGCAAGCATAGCAAAATGCTGTGCACCCATGCCCGGTGATGAAATTATCGGCTTTGTCACACGTGGACGTGGCGTGACAGTTCACAGACGAGATTGCCCGAATGTTTTGAAAATGCATGACCATGAAAGATTTCTAAAAGTCGGTTGGGGAAAAGCAGAACACACATATCCAGTTCCAATTGCCATCAAAGCATACGACAGACAAGGTTTAATGGTGGATATTTCAAAATTGTTGGCAGACGAAGGCATCAACATTGCCAATGTGACAGTGAATGTAAATCATCGCAGTGTGGCAGTGTTAAAGTTAATTATTGAAGTAAGAGATTTATCTCAATTGAGTCGCGTGTTAAATCGAATTGAAAATTTGCCGAATGTAATTGAAGCACATCGCACGAATGCAGGCTAACATGTCTTTGCGAACCGCCGATCTTGTTCTTTGGCGGTGAAGCAACCTCCTACAGTGTGAGAGATTGCTTCGGCAAAAACAAGTGCGCCTCGCAATGACATAGTTAAGTTATAATCCCCGCGCTTTCATATGCTATCGGTAAACGAAGCGCGTGAGCGCATCCTCTCCCACTTTCAAACAACTGCAACAGAAAAAATTCCGCTGATTGCTTGTGCAAACCGCATCTTAGCAACAGATATTATTTCTGATTTAGATTTCCCATTATTTGATAATTCATCCATGGATGGATTCGCCATTCGTGCCGAGGATTCAAACTCCGCTTCATCCACTACGCTTCAAGTTGTTGCTGACATTCCAGCAGGGTCTTCGCCTACACTGACTTTGAAACATGGTCAAGCCGCGCGGATTATGACCGGCGCGCAAATGCCAAAAGGCGCAAATGCTGTCATTCCTGTGGAAGATATTGTTAACCCTCTCCCTAAGAAGGAGAGGGAGTTGCCAACATCAATTTCATTTGAGAAAAAACTAAACGCAGGTGATTATGTCCGCCCGAAAGGTTCGGATATTAAGAAGGGTGAAATCGTTTTACAAAAAGGACGATTTATCAAACCACAAGATTTGGGTTTGTTAGCCACTTTAGGAATTGCAGAAGTTGAAGTGTATAAAAAACCGCGTGTGGCATTGTTATCTTCTGGTGATGAATTATTAGATGTACATGCTCCACTTGAAGAAGGCAAAATCCGTGATTCAAATTCATATACGCTTGCCAGTTTGCTTGAAAATGCAAATGTAGAAGTGATTCGTTTGGGCGTGGCAAAAGATACAAAAGAAGCAGTCACAAAATTATTTGACGAAGCCGCAAATCAAAAAGCGGATTTGATTCTCTCATCCGCTGGCGTAAGTGTGGGCGCGTATGACTTTATCAAAGAAGTGATTGAATCACATGGCAAGATGAATTTTTGGAAAGTGAACATGCGCCCCGGCAAACCTTTGGCGTTTGGTGAATATAAAGGAATTAATTTCATCGGTCTGCCGGGCAACCCTGTTTCAGCCTTTGTAGGGTTTGAGGTGTTCGTGCGACCCGTGTTAAACCGAATGAGTGGCTCGACGCGGCAAAACCAACTCAAAATTAAAGTAAGAAGCGAAGCGGAAATCGAATCAGATGGCAGAGAGAGTTATCTGCGGGCGAAAATCCATGAGGAAGAGGGAGTCAAAATTGCGGTTTTAACGGGGCATCAGGGCTCTGGTAATTTGCTCTCATTAGTACAAGCAGATGCTTTACTTATTATCCCCGCTGGTGTAAAATGCGTGCCTGCTGGTCAGGAAGTAGAAGCCATTTTGTTATGAGGTTTTATGGATAACACCGATAAGTGGTTGGTTCGTGCTTTGTACGTGCTTTTGATAATAGGGTTGGCAATCGGAATTTACATGACCGTTTATAAATACACCGGTAACGAATCCATGTGCTTGGGGTCGGGTGCATGTTCAAGCGTTACCTCTAGCCCATATTCTGTGATTAATGGCATTGATGTGCCAGTGATTGGTGCTGTGGGAAACATTGCCTTGTTGCTCATTTTGTTTTTTGAAAATCGAAATTCGTTTTTCAGACAAAATGGAACCTTATTATTTTTTGGTATAGCACTGGCTGGCTTTGCTTTTACATTATGGCTAATCTATTTAGAAATATTTATATTGAAAGCACTTTGTCCGTTTTGTGTAAGCGCGCAAACTGTAATGATATTCATTTTTGGCATTGCAGTTACGCGATTAATAAGAAATCCCCAACTTTAGGAGGATGTTGAAATGCCACGCATTAAATGTCATTACGTTGATTGTGTATTTCTCGATGAAGGTTTTTGTTCTGCCGCCGCCGTAGAGTTTGACCCCGATACGGGCTGTGTCACTTTTTCACCCGCCGATGGCACCAAAGAAGATGATGATTGGGATGAAGAAGAAGAGACCGAATGGGAAGAAGAAGACCTCGATGAAGATGAAGATGATGATTGGGAAGAAGAAGACGAGTTTTAAATCTCAATCATTAAGACCTGACAGGTCTTAATAAAAAAATTTGATAAATACCGCTTCAATTCAGACCTGTCAGGTCTGAGTGGTACACCTAAGCCTTCTCTTACGAGGAGGCTTTTTGGTTGGCTGTTCTTGTACTTGTAAATGGGTGAATGTATAATGCTGTACAAAAGCATTTATACAGCGTGTATGCTGTATAACCACCCAAATAACGTCTTATACAGCATAAGCACTGGTTAAATCATAGTTGGGCGTTTCCTTCTAACAAAATCAAACACAGAAATCATAAATCATGGAAATACCAGTCAAACTCGAAAGTCACAACGAATCTAATTTGTTTTTACGAAGCACTTGGGCTGAATTTCGCAAGGAGTTTGGCAGGTTTGGTTGGCAATACATGCCCTACAAAGAAGGAAAAAACAATCGAATTTTCTTCGGGATGATGGGCATTGGAGATGAAAGCGCACTAGAAGTATCTGTGTCATACAAACAAAAAGGTATCGTAAGCAAAATCCATTTTGATTCCAATTCAATATCAGATGAATTTAAAAAGAGATTAACTAATATTGTAAAACAGGCGCATCTATCCATAAATAATATTCAAACATTTACAGGCAGATATTATTTCACATCCCCACAAGGCGCAATTGCAAACTATTCAGGCAGCAATTTTTCGATTTACCCAGTACAAAAAGCGATAAATGCCATCGAGTTAGAAGTAAAAGCATTTGACAAAGTAGACGCGCAAACCGAAGCAAAAAAATTATTGTTTAAAATTTTAGATTTTTTGTCGGTTTGCACCAATTCTTCTTTTAGTTTTAGTGAGTCGCCACGAGCGATAAAAACTATTAGCAATGTAAAACAAGTTTATTTCGAGAACGACGATTGGATTGATGACTACCCTATCGTAAAAGATAGTTTGGGATTAACGAAACTACAATGCGCTTTTTTAGAGCGAATAATATCGGGTGATATAGAAATCAATCACCCTGTTTTACTGGCTTGTAGCCACTTCCACGCCGCGCAAAAGCAATGGTCATTTGATGTGCCAGTAGAAAATAATAATACTGAATTAGCAAGTGTTTTATATGTATCCGCTCTTGAAGTAGCCGCGACAATGGATGTGCAAGACAACGCAATATGTGAAAAGTGCAAGCAGCCAATTTACAAAATCCGTCAACGAGTTTTAGACTTGACCAAGACTTATGCAAACGGATTAGAATCGTTTATTGATGATTACTACAAAATGCGCTCAAAATATCTTCATGCAGGAATATTATTTTCAGATTTAAGTTATGCTGGGGTTTCAATACCTTTGTTAGATGAAACGGAAAAAGGTTTTAGACAACAATCAGCAATTGCGCCAATAAATTTAAGAGAATATGTCGGTTATATCTTACGAAAAATTTTTGTTGTTAAATTGCAATAACGCCCAACAAAGCGTGCACCCCGTCTTCGCGGGGGCGAGCGGACCTGACGCTGGGGACTGCCGCTTCGCGGCGTGCGCACACTTCAAGCAGTTTTCTACGCCTTAGCATTTTTCTGCTCTTAGTTATTTAGAATCCATTATTTCGTGATTAAGGAAAACAAGTAGTATGAAATTAAAGAAAATTACATCAAGCACAATTTCTCTTATTGTTGCTGCAATTTTAATTTTTGCAGTCGGTACATATACAGATAATAACGGTTTTCAATTTGCTGGAGGCATTATTCTTGTAGTTGCATTAATCACTGCTTTCAAGCAATCGCGCAAACAAGACACTGCTGATTGATAAAAGTTCTAATCACAATTTCCATTTTCTGGCTGAATAATAAAACCAGTTTGCTCAAATATTTTTAACCAGTAGTATTGAAAAAATGAGAATAGAAAAGATTACCAATAATAAGAAGCAATATCTTGATTTATTGCTATTAGCCGACGAACAAGAGAATATGATTGACAGATATTTGGAAAGTGGCGATATGTTTGCGCTATATGATGATGACTTGAAGGCTGTTTGTGTTGTTGTAGCAATCGATAAAGAAACCTGCGAATTGAAAAACATTGCAACATACAAAAAATATCAAGGCAGAGGATATGGTAAGGCTCTAATAAAGTTTATCTCAGACTATTACAAAGCCAACTATACAACAATGCTTGTCGGAACAGGTGAGACTCCAACAACATTGGCATTTTACGAAAGTTGTGGATTTAAAAAATCGCATCTTATCAAGAATTTTTTTACCGATAATTATGACCACCCGATATTTGAAGACGGAATCCAACTTATTGATATGGTTTATCTGAAGAAAAAGTTATAGGAGAATATGTGGTTGTTGAAGGTTTGGGAAATAATAAAGCATCAAATGGAAAAGAATATAATAATCGCTACTGTTGGGTTATGAAAATTATCGAAAGAAAAATCGTAGAGTTGAAAGAGTACATGGACACTGATTTGGTTCGGAAAACTCTCTAAATAGAACGAAACCTTCTCGAAAGAGAAGGCTTTTCGGTTATAGGTAGAAATCTAATCACAAATAATTGGCAATCTTAGAAAAGCAAAAATAGTTCTACAGAAGGAGGTTAGTGGGATAAGCAAAGGGTTGTAGAATAGTTATCCAGAGTTATATAATTTACAGTATCAGTAATTTTCATCATCAAAGTCAGTTTGATTGGAGGCTTGAGAATGACCAGTTCAGTAGAAGTCTTACTTCGCGAAAAGCGATTTTTTATTGCGTTAGAACTTTTAATTGTGCTTTTGTTTCAAGTTCTGCATGTCCTTCGCATCATCCCCACCGCCGCTATCTTCTTGTTTTTTATTGGGTGGCTCTCACTACGGCTTCGTAAAATGAATTGGTCACAAATTGGTTTCAGCCGTCCAGTAAATTGGGCACACACTATTGGAATTAGCATCATAGCCGCGATACTGTTTCAAATGCTATCTATAGGTGTTCTTGTTCCCTTAATCCAAAAGATTACGAACGAACCTCTTGATTTAAGTCAGTTTGAGCAATTGCGGTCAAACTGGTCACCTTTTATTGTCGCCCTTATCGCTTCATGGACGTATGCTGCATTTGTTGAAGAACTGGTGTATCGCGGATATTTGCTTAACCGTTTCAAGGATTTTTTTGGGAATACAAATATAGGCTGGTTGTTTGGTGTAATTGCCAGCTCAATTTTATTTGGATTCAGCCATATCTATCAAGGTGTAAGTGGCATAACAGAAACTTTTTTATCTGCCTTAGTAATGTCTGCATTGTATTTTGTAGGAAAGCGCAATTTATGGATACCGATTCTCACACATGGTATAAAAGACACAATTGGGTTTACTCTAATTTTCCTTGGGCTTTATCCATAAGATAAAATAATTATATGAATAAATCTACACCTCTGGTAATTACAATTTCACTCATTCAAATCTTTGATATCCTCATTCATGCAGGTACGAATCAGATAGAAATTATTCGCATCTTGTCAAACGTCATTATTCTTTTGTGGCTGGCAATATCTGCTTCGGGGAAGCTTAATCTAAAATTCTCTCTTGTTCCTCTTGCTTTTTATTTATTTCTTAATATCATTTTCCTCGCGCAAAACGGGCTGACAAATCCGCAACAAGGCGGAGAGTTACGAATCATCTTATTTGTTCTGGTAATTTCTACAGTATTATTTTCTGGAGTTTACATAAAAAAACAATGCCAACGTTAAGTAACCGTGAGTGGGAAGTGATAAAACTTCTACTAGAAGGAAAAAGTAATAAATTAATTGCTTCATCCCTTCACATCACCGACCGTACTGTTGAATTTCACCTCAAAAATATTTATGCAAAGTTTAATGTCAGCTCGAGGTTAGAACTCGGCTTGAAACTAAAACATGCCACAAACAAACTCGAAGCAGAAAAACTAGGGCTTTCCACAGTTGCCGAAGATGGAGAAAGTGTCGAAAATAGAGCCAGACTCAAAACCTTATGGATAAATTGGGTCACATCTCTAAGAGAAGCAATCTCTATAATCGGCAAGGAGTTAAAAATGAAAAACACACTGAGCGCAGATGCTCCCAACGGAGCCAATACCATGACATTCTTTGAATCAATTCAAGTATGCTTCACAAAATATGCAGATTTTTCAGGAAAAGCAACACGTCCAGAATTCTGGTGGTTTATGTTGTTTATTACACTAGTCGCCTCTGCACTGGCTTACTTAAGCGAATCATTGGTCAACATATTTTTAATTGCCACACTATTACCGTTATTAGCCGCAGGCGCACGCCGTCTGCATGATATAGGCAAAAGCGGCTGGTGGCAATTATTCCTCTTGGTTCCCGTAGGCGGAATTGTGATATTAGGAATTTTATGGGCACAACCTGAAAATAAATTTTTAGCATAATTATGAGACCTGACAAAATTTGTCAGGTCTTTTTATTTCCCAAACTGATACAACAAAATCCCCGCCGCGACGGATAAATTCAACGAACTTACCCGCCCATGCATAGGAATAGAAACAGTCACATCACAAACATCCACTTGTTCTTTTGTTAAACCTTTTTGCTCGTTCCCTAAAACCAAAACCCAAGGAGTTTTAGGAATCAAAGTGTGATAATCCACATCCGCTTTGGCAGATGTACCAATAAGTTGAACATTTTTTTCATGTGACCATGCCACAAATTCATTAAACGAAGTTTGCACGATTGGTTTCCAAAATAATGTTCCCATGCTGGCACGAATAACAGACGGATGATACAACTCCACACCACCATCTAAAAGAAATAATGCATCTATATCTACTGCATCCATTGTGCGTAAAATTGTGCCGAGATTGCCGGGGTCTTGTGGTGAGACCAAAGCCACAGCACGATTAACATTTTTTATTTCAGAGAGAGCATAAACTTTTTGTTTTACAACTGTCAAAATTCCCTGTGGATTTTCTTTATCCGCTAATGCTTCCATTACATTTTCAGAAACGGCTTGCAATTTAATGTTTGAAATCTTGTTTAATAAATCTTTAGCGAATTGACTCGTCAGCAATTCGGGGGCATATAAAATCACATCCACGTCCCAGCCTGCTTCTATCACTTCTCCAACATGATGTATCCCTTCCACAAGAAAAGTTTTACTTTCAACTCGCGCTTTCTTTTGTCGAAGTGCACGCACTTGTTTAATCAAAGGGTTAGATGTGCTTGTGATGATATCCATAACAAAATTTTATCCGATTATAATTAACTTTATGAAACAGATTCGTAAGTTTGCGCTTGTGCTCATTCTTTTATTGATTGCTTGTCAGCCAAGCCTAGCAAATCAAATTACCATTATTGATGGCGAAACTATTATCTCACTCCAAACGAGCCAACGTGTGCCATTGTTAATTCTTTCTGAAGCAGGTATTTCGATTCAGCCAACTGACCGAGTTTTGGTGAATGGCATCCCATTTAAATTAGATGAAACAATAGCAAGCGATTCATTTCAAATGCAATTGCGTCGCACGATGAATGTCACACTTAATGGTCAACCGATACAAACATCTGCATTGACTGTTGGAGATGTATTGTATGAAGCAGGATATGCACTCACTGAATATGATACAGTCACCCCGCCTCTTTCTACGGTGATAACTGATTCTACATCTATTACATTTTCTCCCGCCCAAACATTGACTATTAATACCAATGGACAAACGATTCAAATTCAATCATCAGCAAACACGGTTGGTGAAGCATTGTCTCAAGCGGGGATTATGTTACAGGGTTTAGATGCAAGTATCCCCGAAGAAAATGAGGCGTTGCCCGCGGATGGTCAAATTAAAGTTATCAGAGTCAAAGAATCAATTGATGTCACTTTAGAATCAATTCCATTTTCAATTGAAGAAATTAGTTCGCCTGATGTGCCATTTGGTCAAGATGAAATTCTTGAAGCAGGCATTAATGGTGTGGCAATGATTCGCACACGCATTCGGTATGAAGATGGTGTGGAAGTGAGCCGTGAGGTGGAAGATGAAACGGTTTTGCAAACACCGAAAACGCAAATTGTAGCCAGCGGTACAAAAATTGTTTTGTCGCCAGTAGATGGTGATGCGCCTTATCAATATTGGTATGCCACCGAAATGTATGCTTCGTGGTATTCGCCATGTAACTCAGGCATTAGTGGATGTTCATATGGCACTGCCAGTGGTGCACGGGCTGGTTATGGTATTGTGGCTGTGGATTATTCAATTTATAGTTATTTAGCAGGTATGCGTGTTTATATTCCGGGTTATGGACTTGCAACCATTGGTGATACAGGTGGTGGTCCAATTATTGAAACTGCGTTTGGTGTGCCACGGACGAAATGGATTGATTTGGGATATGATGATAATAATATCGGTGCATTATCGGGTTGGGTGACAGTGTATTTCCTTGAACCTGCTCCAGCAACCATCCCATATTTTTTTGAATAAAAATGTTTATGACTACAAAATCTATAGAAATATTAAGAGCAACCACTGAGACACGAAGTCACGGAGTTTTTTTCTCTGTGTCCTCTGTGGCTAAGTTCTTAAAAATTAAATTACATGTCTAAATTTCAAAAAACTACTATCTCTTTTCTTTCAGTGATTGCGCTTTGCCTTGTGGTTGTATTAGGTACTTACACATACCAAACCTACCAAACCGTTGCCGCGCAACCATTGGGACCATCTCTGCCAACATTTGCACCACAAACCTTGCCACCCACTTGGACAGTCCCCCCCAATTTATCTTCACCCACACCGCAAGGTTTGGTAACGTATGTACCAACTGTTTCTTTCCCAACCAATACGCCGGTTGCAAAATGTAACGGACCGGGCACAATGAATGTTTTAGTGGTCGGGTCAGATGCACGTGGAGATAATTACACCTATGGTTTAGCCGATGCTATTCGTTTGGTGCGTGTGGATTTTGTCACACCAAAAGTTACGGTATTGGAATTCCCGCGTGATTTGTGGGTTGAAATTCCACACATTGCTGATGATTTAGATGGGCAAGACCACGAAAAATTAAATCAAGCCTTTTTGTATGGAAATCCCGGCTTCAAGTATTGGGATGACCCATCCGAAGGTTCAGGTCTATTAGCATTGACATTAAATGTAAATTTCGGCGTACAAATTGACCATTACATTACAGTCAATATGCGCACGTTTGAAAATATTATCAATGCAGTTGGCGGTATTGATGTCAAAATTCAAAATGAAGAAATTGCTAGAACCACTAATTTACCGGTTGGTGAAAGTCATTTGAATGGAGCCGAAGCACTCAAACTTGTACGCAATCGCGAAGGCGGAATTTTTGAACGGGCTGATAATCAAAATATTGTGCTATGTGCATTGCGCAAAAAGTTAACTAGCCCTGCTATCGTCACACAAATTCCTGAATTGATTGAAGCATTCAAAGATAACATCCGCACCGATTTCACGCCCGCGCAATTAAGTCAATTGGCATGTTTGGCTTCACAAATGCCACCAGAAAATATTTCGCTGGCAAGTTTCCCTGCTGATATTTTTACACAAACACGCGAGTTTGACCCGGTCTTTGACAAACGCGTTGCTATTCTTTCTGTTGACCATAATATTTTACGGGATTACGTCACACGCTTTCAAAGCGGTATGTGGCCCCTCCCAAATGCTCCGCTTCAAATTACTGACGAAGAAGATGAGCCGATTGTTTGCGAATGAAAAACATTCTTCCGCTTGATGCACACGCTATTCTAAAAAGATATGGATTACGCGCCGATAAAAAACTAGGTCAAAACTTTTTGCAAGATGATGATGCTTTGCAAAAAATTATTCAAGCCGCAGAAATTTCAGCAGATGATTTTGTTTTGGAAATAGGTCCGGGCGTTGGAAGTTTAACTCGTTATCTCGCCGCTTCTGCTTCTACGGTGATAGCTGTTGAGCTAGACCTCGACTTGATTCCTCCATTGAAAGCGGTTTTAAAACCATACCCTAACGTAAACATTATTCAGGGTGATATTCTTAATATCAACATTTCAGATATTATTCAAAAACCGAATTACATTGTTGCCGCGAATATTCCATATAACATTACATCTGCTATTATTCGTCATTTGCTAGAAAGTGAAAATAAACCAAGAAGAGTTGTGTTGACGATTCAAAAAGAAGTAGCAGAACGTATTTGCGAAAAGCCCGGAGATTTAAGCTTGTTGGCATTGAGTGTGCAAGTGTATGGGAAACCTAGCATTCACGCCATCATCCCAGCGGAATCATTTCACCCGGTCCCCAAAGTTGATTCAGCGATATTACGCATTGATATTTATGATGAACCATTAATTGAAAAAGACTTGTTAAATACTTTTTTCAAACTCATTAAAGCGGGTTTTGGACAAAAACGAAAAACGCTGAGGAATTCGCTTTCATCGGGTTTGCATGTTTCAACGGAGAAAAGTGAGTCCCTGCTGAAGCAGGCTGAAATTGAGTCAATGAGGCGAGCGGAGACTTTATCTATTGATGAATGGAAGAGGCTTTGCCATATCTATTATCAAACATAGTACTTTTGTCACAGCAATTTTTTAGTACCAATAGTATCTTTTCATGCTTGACCCGTGTTTAAGTTGTGTCATAATGCAAGAAAAGGAGAAAGAAAATGTTTAAGAAAAAATCAAATTTATTTTTATATGTCTTTTTGATTATTGTGCTTTCTGCATGTAATCTACCTTCTGGAGAAACTGCCACGGAAGAAGTAGAAGTATCAGATTTAGCATTAACAGTCACTGCTCAAGCATTGTTGTTGCAAAATTCACCAACCCCTGAATTTACAGCAACTCCGCAGTTTACGGGTACACCAGAATTAACTGCCACACCTTCTATTCCGCAAGTGAGCGTGAGTACAAATACAAATTGTCGCACAGGTCCGGGAGTAGTATATGACTTGATTGGCGGTTTGAATGTTGGTCAAACTGCTGAGGTGGTTGGTAAAAACAGCTCTACTGGCTATTGGATTATTAAGTTACCAGGTAGCAATACTATTTGTTGGCTATTCCCACAACATGCAACGGTAAGCGGGAACACTGCTAACTTGCCTGAGTATCCTGTTCCACCTACACCAACACCCACAAAAACTTCTACCCCAACCGCTACTGCAACCCTTGCACCACCTGCGGCTGTTAATAATGTAACTGTGGCTCCAGAAATTTGTGTTCCTATTGCTCCGCCACCACTTTATCAATATGGAGGTACCCTTACTTGGGAAGATAAATCTGATAATGAAAGTGGGTTTAACATTTATCTCAATGGTGGGCTATTCCATAGCACAGCCGCGAATGTGACTTCACATCCATTACCACTGCTTCCATTCAATATGGGAACGCCTCTTACCTGGGGTGTTGAAGCTTTCAATTCAGCAGGAAAAGCTGCTATCAAAATAGTGGTTATGACTTGCCCGTAAAATAAACTTTAATAAAAAATCCCTGTGAATGTTCACGGGGATATTTTATTTATCCTTTGTATTTTCTGAAAATATTGCTAGTACAAAAGATATGCTTCAATATAGTACCAATAGTTCATTCATTTTCTTGACCCTATATTAAGTTATGACATAATTTATGAATAAGGAGAAAATCATGAAGAAAAGAAATTTATTTTTATCTATATTTTTGGTCATTGCACTTTCCGCCTGTAATTTACCAACAGAAAGTGGAGGTGGTGATTCAGATGGTACTGAAGAAGCACCTATTGACGATTTGGCTTTAACAGTCACTGCCCAGGCATTGTTATTGCAAAATTCACCAACCCCTGAATTTACAGCAACACCACAGTTTACTTCTACACCAGAATTAACCGCCACGCCTTCTGTGCCTCAAGTGAGTGTGAGTGTAAATACCAATTGCCGAACTGGACCAGGCGTTGTGTATGATTTGCTGGGTGGTTTGAACATTGGTCAAACTGCTGAGGTGGTTGGCAAAAG
>DDVH01000024.1:59903-72783 GCA_002345215.1 Anaerolineales bacterium UBA2317 | reverse complement strand
TGGTAACACTGCTAATTTGCCTGAATATCCTGTGCCGCCTACACCAACGCCTTCTTTACCTGCCGCACCAACCAACTTTAAGGTAGATGATAAAACTTGTAATATAAATGGCATTACTCTTAAGTATGACGTTACCGTAAAGTTGACTTGGAATGATGTTGCCAATAATGAGTCTGGATATCGTATTTATGAAAATGGCGTTGAAATTGTCGCCTTAGCGGCTGACGTAACTAGCTATACATACAACACAACCATACCAATTGTTCCACCACCAGGAAGCCCAGCAGTCTTCACTTATGCAATTGAGGCTTACAATAGTGCAGGAAAATCAAGCCAAAAAGATGCAACAGTACAATGCCAATAATTTAATGTGATTAGTATGTGAAACAAAAAAGCCTTGCGGATTTTATCCGCAAGGCTTTTTTATAAAACAACAATCGTCAATCAAAAATTGACTAAGTGCCTTCTTCCCAAGAATTGAGGTAATGAAGTTGTTCGTCGGTGAGTTTATCAATCTTCACGCCCATTGATTCAAGTTTGAGGCGAGCAATTTCGTTATCAATTTCTGTTGGGACGGAATAGACTTTCTTTTCTAATTTATCAGCATTCTTTGCCATGTATTCAGCAGACAATGCTTGGTTGGCGAAAGACATATCCATAACAGAAGCAGGATGACCTTCGGCAGAGGCGAGGTTAATCAAACGACCTTCACCGAGGATGTTAATCTTGCGTCCATCTTTTGTAAGATATTGTTCAACAAATGGGCGAACAAGAGTTGGCTTGCCTTTGCTCATGGCTTCTAAAGCAGGGATGTTAATTTCAACATTGAAGTGACCAGAATTTGCAACAATGGCGCCATCTTTCATCACTTCAAAATGATGTTTATCCAACACGTTGATATCACCAGTGACTGTACAGAAGATGTCACCAATTTTGGAGGCTTCGGTCATGGTCATTACTTGATAACCATCCATCACGGCTTCAAGTGCTTTCATTGGGTCAGTTTCAGTGACGATAACATGTGCGCCCATACCGCGTGCGCGGGAGGCGAGACCACGTCCACACCAGCCGTAACCAGCCACAACAAATGTTTTACCAGCGAGCAACACATTGGTTGCGCGGATGATTCCATCTACTGTTGATTGACCTGTGCCATAGCGATTGTCAAACAGATGTTTGGTCAACGCATCATTCACAGCGATAACTGGGAATTTCAACACGCCATCTTTTTCCATCGCCTTCAAGCGGATAACGCCTGTAGTGGTTTCTTCTGTTCCACCAATAACTTCTTTGAGCATTTGTTTTCGTTCTTCGTCTTTCAAGCCTTTTGCCCAAGCACCTAAAGATGGTTCAAGCTTTTCAAAACGTCCCATTTCAATAAAGAAAAGTGAAGACACCAAATCAGCGCCATCATCCATGGTCATGTGTGGTTTGTGTTCCAATGCGGCACGGATGTGTTTGAAGTAAGTGACTTTATCTTCGCCTTTGATTGCAAAGGTTGGGATTTCAAATTGATTCACCAATGCGGCGGCGACATCATCTTGTGTTGAAAGCGGATTGGAAGCAGTTAAAACAATATCTGCTCCACCTTCTTGTAATGCCACCATCAAGTTTGCAGTTTCAGTGGTTACATGCAAACAAGCAGAGACACGCAAACCCTTTAATGGTTTTTCTTTCTTGAAGCGTTCACGAATAGAACGAAGGACTGGCATTTCACGTTCTGCCCAATCCATGCGGCGACGTCCACCTTCAGCCTGATTGATGTCTTTAATATCGTAGTTACTCATTTTTTAATACTCCTTATTACTTAGTACGATGTGACGATTCTTTCTTCGTGTTCGCAGAAGAACTCACCTGCCACATTCCCTGATTATTTCATTAGAGTTGGTCTCAACAATTAGCACTACTTGACATCAATCGTAGTGGGTATGTACGGCATCAAGGCGAACACTGCCAGCTTAACCAACGAATCTAAATAGATTTTTATTTCAATAAAGTATCTAACTTCTTATCATCATCAAAATGTTTACGGAAACGATTCACAAAATCTTCTCTTGTGTAAGCATGGCTTTGTGGACCTTTTTGCTCTAAACAATACACAGCCGCTAATGAACCAATTTCACCACATAACTTCCAATCAAAGCCATGTGAATAGCCTGATAAAAATCCGCCTCGAAAAGCATCGCCCACACCAGTTGGGTCTACAATTTCATCTTCTGGTACTGTGGGAATATGAACAGAAATACCATCGGTATATAAATCTGCACCATCTTTGCCACGTGTGATGACCAATACTTTTACATGTTCAAGGATTTGGTCTAAACTCCAACCAGTTTTTTTGGAGATTAATCCAAACTCGTAATCGTTACAAAATAAAAATTCCGCACCTTCCATGTCACGAGCAAGTTCATTGCCTTCGAGTCTCAAAATTTGTTGGCTCGGGTCATATAAATATGGGATTCCTAATTCACGGCATTCGGCAGGAAATTTCATCATCGCATCCGGTGCTGATGGTGATACGACAACTAAATCTGGTTTTTTATCTAATTCTTTGATGGATTGTGTAGCAGAATGAGCCATCGCCCCCGGGTAAAACGAAGCAATCTGTGCGGATGCATGGTCAGTTGTGGCGAAGAAAGAAGCGGTGAATAATCCAGTAACCACTTTCATTAAAGAAGTATCCACACCTTTTGCTTCAAGCCACTCGCGATAATCTTCAAAGTCCATACCCACTGTTGCCATCACACGTGGCTTGCGACCAAGCAATGCCATGGTGTAAGCGATATTTGGTGCAATTCCACCACGTTGTTTTGACATGGAATCCACCAAAAACGAAAGACTGATAGATTCCAAACGGGTGGGCAAAATTTGTTCTTTGAAATGACCGGGGAAGGTCATCAAATAATCGTAAGCGACAGAGCCTGTTAAGAGAATGTCCATTATTTACTCGCAGTAAAAGGCGCACTCGGGTGAGTGCGCCATAAATTTTCTAACTTTCGTGAGTTTATCACGAGGTTTTATAGATGTAAAGTTTTTTAGCAATGAAAACAGACCGTAGACCATAGACGGTTTAACACGGTCTACGGTCTATCGTCCATCGTCAATTTTCTCAAACTCACTTCAAACGGTGGATATGCAATTCCATTTTCAGTAACAATACCAGTCACCAAACGATTCGGGGTTACATCAAAGGCTGGGTTGCGGGCTTTGGCATTTTTGGGCGTAACAGATTCGCCTTGAAATTGAATATCCAACACTTCATTTGGATTACGTTCTTCAATCGGAATCAAATCACCGCTTGCGAGTGATAAATCAATGGTTGAGGTTGGCACAACAGGATAAAACGGAACACCATTATCATGCGCCGCGAGTGCCAACATATATGTTCCAATTTTATTAGCAACATCACCATTTGCAGTTGTTCTATCTGACCCGACAAAACATTTTTGCACTTTGCCTGTTTTCAAAAAATAACCCGACATATTATCGCTGATAATTTCATAAGAAATTCCATATTGCTCTAATTCCCACGCCGTTAATCTCGCGCCTTGCAAACGCGGGCGCGTTTCATCTACCAACACATGAATCTTTTTTCCTTGCTCATGCGCTGTGTGAATCACACCCAACGCTGTTCCCCAATCCACAGTTGCTAACGCGCCCGTATTGCAATGATGAATAATCGTATCGCCATCATTGATTAACGTTGCACCATGTTCTGCCATACGTTTATTAATTTCTACATCTTCATCTGCGATTTTTTGTGCTTCATCCAAAACAATTTGACGAAGTTCATCCGCGCTGCTTCCTTCGGGGATATTTGCTACTACACCCATAACTCTATCCACCGCCCAAGCAAGATTCACTGCGGTAGGACGCGAGTCTTTCAAAACAGTAGCCGCATGTCTAAGGTCAGCGAGCAGGTCTGCCCGTGATGATGAAGCGGATTCATATCCTGCAAGTGCAAGCCCAAATGCGGCGGCGGCTCCGATAGCAGGTGCTCCACGCACTGTCATATTTTTTATTGCTTCAGCAACTTGTTTATGTTTATTAAATGAAACGATTTCAAAACGCGCAGGCAAAATGCGTTGGTCAATCATTTTGAGTTGGTTGTTTTCCCAAAAAACGGAACGCATTTTAAGATTATAACCTGATTAATAGGCTTGCTTGACGCGCCTATCTTTTGCCGTTATAAAACTAGGATGAAGAAAAATATTCGTGCACTCTTTATGGTTTGGCTGGCAATTGTCACTTTGGCTTGTTCTATTTCGCCCAATTTGCCAAGCATTCCTCCCGGCTGGACGTTAACGCCAGACCCTTCTGCTTTACCAACTTCTACATTCACACCAACAGTTACACCGACTCCATTAATCACAGAACGCGTGGGCGTTGGTGATTTGGCTTTGTTTTATGGTGATTATGATTCTGCATTATTGCAATATCAAATTGCCTTGCAAGATTCACCTGACCCTGAAATTCGTGCAAATGCAAAATGGGGTGAAGCCCGCATTTATTTTTCCGAAGGCAGAAACAACGAAGCATTAACCGCTTTACAAAGTTTAATTACAGAATATCCGCAATCGGTTCATGCGGCACAAGCATATTTCTTACAAGGTTTTGTTTATTATCGTTTAGAAAATTATCAATCTGCGGCAGATGCGTGGCAGACGTATTTAGTCTTACGTCCCGGTTATATAGATGCGTATGTGCAAGAATTACGCGGTGATGCGTTGTATAACGCCAAAGATTATGCGAGTGCATTTTCTGCTTACAATGCTTCAATTCAAGCCCCATCATTAAGTGACGATATTCAAGTAGATATGAAAGCCGCCGCCTCACAAAAAGGCTTAGGCAATTATGTTGAGGCAATTGCATTATATGAAGGCATTATTGCGCGTGCACCGAATGATTACATCAAGGCTCAGGCGGTGTATGAGATTGGGTTGGCGCATCAGGCACAAGGTCAGAATGAGGCGGCGATTGAACGATTCAAATTTGCAGTCAACAATTATCCGCTTTCATATTATGCCTATCTAAGTTTAGTGGCAGTGCTTGATTTGGGTGGAACAGTCAGCGAATTGCAACGTGGTCGCGTTGATTATTTTGCAGGTCAATATGCTGTGGGCATTGCCGCCTTTGACCGTTATCTACAAACCAACCCAACTGATAATGATGGCACTGCGTATTATTATCGCGCCTTATCAAAAAGCAATTTAAGTTTATACGATGAAGCCCTTGTTGATTACGATTTTTTTATTGCGAATTATCCCGCTCACCCCAATTGGGCAGATGCATGGGGTGAAAAAGCATTTATTTTATGGGCGCAAAAAAATGATTACACTCGCGCTGCAGAAACTTTGTTAGAGTTTGTGCGCAATGCACCCACTAGCACCATCTCAAGTTCTTATTTGTTTAGTGCTGGGCGCATTTACGAACGCGGAAACCAAATTGATAAAGCCATTGAAACATGGTCGCGTTTAGCCAATGAATATCCCGGCTCACAAGAAGCACCGCTAGCAATTTTTATGATGGGGATTTTAGATTATCGGCGCGGACAATATGACCTCGCCCTCGCTTCTTTCAACCGCAGTCTTGCTTCTGCCACCTCAGCCAGTGACCAAGCCCGAGCCTTGTTGTGGATTGGCAAAACGTATCAACAATTAGGTGACATTGCCTCCGCAGAAACTGCTTGGCGTGATGGTCAAAACAAAAACTCAGGTGGCTATTACAGTGAACGAGCCAGAGATTTGTTATTGGGGCGGGCTCCGTTTGCGCCAGTGACAATCACCAACACGCCAAATTTCGAACAAGAACGCGCCGACGCCGAAGTATGGATGCGATTAACATTTAATTTAGGAAATGATATAGATTTGAGCAATCTTGGTCCTTTAGCATCAGACGAACGCATCATTCGCGCCAAAGAGTTTTGGGACCTGGGTTTTTATAACGAAGCCCGCGCTGAATATGAAAATTTACGCACACAATTAGAAACCCAAGCCGATGCAGTAAATAGTTTTCGCTTAACAAATTATTTATTAGACGTAGGCATGTATCGCGTGGCGATTTTTTCAGCCCGCCAAATTTTGACAATTGCCGGGCTAAGCACTCATGCCGAATCTATGATGGCACCTGCTTATTTCAGTCGCATCCGTTATGGACATTATTTTTCAGAGTTAGTAAATCCCGAAGCGCAAAAAAATGGACTTGACCCATTATTTGTGTATAGCGTGATTCGTCAAGAAAGTTTATTTGAAGGTTTCGTCAGTTCTGTCGCCGATGCACGCGGATTGATGCAAGTCATCCCGACCACTGGCGCACAAATCGCTTCTGAATTAGGCAAACCACTGGATTACACATCTGATGATTTGTATCGTCCGTACGTCAGCATTATGTTTGGGACGCATTACCTTGCAAAAAATCGCACATTGTTTAATGGAGATATCTACGCCACGCTCGCCGCCTACAACGGCGGACCTGGCAACTCACTTGCATGGAAAGAACTGGCTGGTGATGACCCCGATTTATTTTTAGAATCTGTGCGTTTTGAAGAGACGAGAAATTACATTAGGAATATCTATGAAATTTTTGTAATTTATAGAAGGTTGTATGGGGCTGGAGAGCAGTAAGGGTTATAAAAATAAAGGAGACTTAACATATCTCATTTGGTAGTAATCACAAAACTAGTCCTGTAAGATTTCAAAGTTTAAAATCTCTATTTTGTATTCTTCGTCAGCGACATTAGGGTGGTCAAATTTTATTAATTGTGGGTAATGATACTGGGAATCAAATGAAATGATGATGCTTTCGCTCCAACTTGGAGGACTTATTTCTCCCCATTCCGACTCGAAATCCATTCGTGATTTTTTTAGCTCGTCAAACAAAGCTGGTATTGTGTAATTATTTGGCAAAATCGTGGGAAGAGTCTCCTTACAAAAACTACCGTCAAAATCGATTATTGCTTGTCCGCAACTTGCTTCAAAATTTGCAACCACATTGTTTTTTACAGTAAGTGTTAAAGTGTAATCAACCCAATTGCTATTTGAATTCACTTCGATTTGGTAACTATCGATATTAAGGTCTTCCCACAACTGATTTTCACTTGCAATAATTCTTTCTAATTGATTGTTCAGAGCTTCATTAATTTCTTCTTTTGAAGGAGTTTCAGGCGCACAAGCTACACATATCAAAATTGATGTTAGAAAGATAAGTTTATTTATTTTCATGAACCAGTCATTTTATTATGCAGTTGCCTAACTTCTAACAAATCAATCCATGTGCGCCACAATGCGTTGATGCGCAGTTTCCACGTCCATATCCAACACAGAAATCAATTTATCACGTCCAGTTTCGCCTGCCACAATTTCCACGCGGGTTTTTGGCACGCCGAGCACATCCGCCAAAAAGGCGATTAACTCTGCGTTGGTTTGGGCATCTTCTGCATCCGCCGCAATGTGGACTTTGATTGTGCCATCATTCATCATGCTCACAATTTGATTTTGACTCGCACGTGGAGTCACTCTCACTGCTAAAGCCGAACCACGTTTTCCATCACTTAAATTAAATTTTCTAGCCATGTTTCACCTCGTTATGAAAGAAGGAATATAATCAAAATTCGAGAAAGAAAATCAACTGCTAATATCAAAATTAACGGACTAAAATCCAAGCCGCCCATGTTAGGCATAAGATTGCGTATCGGATTCAAAAACGGAGCCACAATTCTATCTAACGCCTCACGGATTGGATGATATGGCGAAAGAAAAAACGAGAGCAAAGCATTTGCAATCACAATCCAAACAAAAGTCTGCGAAATTACCCGAATAAACAAAACCAAAAACTCAACCGTCATTCATCCTCCGTTTTATATTGTCTCTCACCGACAATTGCCGTACCGACTCGTACAAACGTCGCGCCTTCTTCTACAGCCACTTCATAATCCAAACTTGTACCCATAGATAATTCAGAAAAATCAACTTGCGGAAATTGCCCAAGCAAAAATTCTTGCAAACGTTTTACCTTCACAAAAAACGGACGAGAAAATTCAGCATCATCACCAAGTGGCGGCATCGCCATCAAACCACGAATTTGCAAATTCGGTAAACTCAAAATTTCATTGATATCCGTCAGCAAATCATTCCAACGATTTTCATCAAACGCATTCCAACCGCCTTTGCTTTCCTCACCACCAACATTGAACTCCAACAAAACTGGCAACGTCCGTTTGGCTTCACCACAAAATCTATCCAAACGTTTGGCAAGTTTGATGCTATCTAACGAATGCAAAAAGTTAAAGTGCTGTGCCACCAACTGCGCCTTACGGCTCTGCACGTGACCAATCATGTGCCATTCTACCGCAGAAAAATTAGACAATGATTGAATTTTCGTAACACCTTCCTCGGCATAATTCTCACCCAAAATTTTCGCACCAGCCTCAATCGCCGCCTGCACAATTTCCACAGGCTGAGATTTCGTCACCACCACCAACTTAACCGACTCAGGATTCCGCCCCACCTTTTTTGCAGAAACTGCGATTTTCTCTAATGTAGATTCATATCTTTCTTTGATTTGCTTAACCAATTCATCCATATCTCAATTTTACCCCGCCTCTTTCATAAGGTGATACCTGTTTGCTGAACTTCAGCATTTTCTTACGCCCACACGTAGGGACACAGCGACGCTGTGTCCCTAAAATTTAATTTAACGCCATCAACACCCCAAAACGACCTGTCTTTCCTTTTTCAGCACGATGTGAAAACCAATCATCCAAATGACAAGCCGTGCATAAACCCGACACTTGAATTTGCTCCACGCCAGAATTTCTCAATTGAATTGCATTGGCTGTCCACAAATCAAGATAAAGTTTATTGTCTCGTGTTTGTAAAACTTTTTCAGAATCATCTTTATATTTTTCACGAAATTGTGAAGCCACATCCTCACCGATTTCATAATGGTCAACAGAAATAGATGGACCAATTCCAGCAACGATGTTTTCAGGCTTGCAGTTGTAATGCTCAACCATCGCATTCACTGTCACTTCGGCTACACCTTTGACGGTTCCCATCCAGCCTGCATGTGAAAGCGCAATGACACGTTCTTTTGGGTCGTGAAACAAAAGCGGAACACAATCAGCATAGCGCATGAACAACGAAACTTCGGGATTATCAGTTAAGAGAATATCCGCCTTTTGTATCGGCTGATTGACTGGACGGGGTGCGTCGGCGAGGATAATGTCTACGCCGTGAACCAAGTGTGCATCATGTAAAGAAGCGGGGTTTCTATCAAGAGAATTAAATACACGCGTACGATTCTCTATCACACGAGTCCCTTCATCACCGACTGAAATACTTAGGTTTAATGATTCCCATGGCTGTGGACTAACACCACCATGACGTGTAAAAACGCCATGCGTGATGGCTGGTGAAAATATGTCGAACTGATAAAAGCGCAGTCCGTTTTTTTGTTGAAAGGGCATTATTCTGAAACCTGATTATTATTGACTGCAAATTTTTTGATGTAATACTGGCGCGTTTCGTTCATTGATTCTTCGATGTTTGGGTAAGCAAACCAGGCTGTAAATAAACCAAATAAAGCACCAGTGAGTGCGCGTAAGAATGGCGTGCTTTCACGATATGGAATAATGGCTGAAAGCCAATCCCATTCAAATTGACTCAAGAGTTGTGAAAAACCATCTAAGCCAATGGGGGCAATGCCAAGCAAAATCCATGCCAGCCAATGTAAAGTTTTTACTTTGCGTCCTGTTAATCCAAATACAATGCCGAAACCTAAAATAGCGAGGTAAATGGCGACATCACGCTCGCATAAAGCAACTTTGTAGCCAACATTTTCGTTACCGATGTAGTTACGAGCTTCAAAACGCGATGTGCTGTAGGGGTCATCTAAGTTGGTGATGCCTGAAACTTCTTCAAATGTTTTTGTATTGGCTACATTCGCTTCTGCTAAAGGATAATACGGTTGTTCGCCAAACAAAAAGAATGAACGAAATGCAAATTGATGACAAAGCGGTTTGTACATTCGATAAATGGCATTGGCGGGTGCTTCTGCACCAAGCCACATGAGCGTCGGCGCGAGGAGTGGTAAGCCGACATAAAATAACATGAATAAATTTAATATCAGTAAATATTTCTTTGAAATCCAGAAAGAGATTTTATCGCCAGTGGTCACAGTTTTTCCTTTTTCAATCCGCATTTTGTAAACAGGGTCTTCTAACTTTTCAAGTTGATTTTTTCTATCGGATGCGGCACCAAGCGTCATTTGTAATTTTTGTTTGGTGACAGCACCTTTGAGGGTAAATGGTCCCGCTTCAAGAATAGGGACAACTTTATTGTATTTTGCTTTGAGTAACTCATCCGAGTCAATATCTACTTCTACTAAACGGTGCGGAAATTGAGATTGTAATTCGGTCAAATCTTTTTTGATTTGGATGCAGTCGGGGTTGTCTTTTTGGAAGTAGAGAGTCACGTTTAGCATGAGTTAACCTGTTTAGCCACAGAGGTCACAGAGAAAAAATGAGAAAAGCAATTAATAAATTCTCTTTGGCTTTTTTTATTTTATAGTCCAAAATCAACCCAGAAGAATTGACCTTGTTGGGCAATCAGAGAAAAAATTCCTGTCATTAACATGACACCGATGATAACAAGAATGATACCCATGATAATTTCAACATAGCGCATGGTCTTTTTATATTTTTGCAAGATAGTTGTCACCCAACCAATGCCTAAGGCAGCGAGTAAGAATGGGATTCCCAGACCAATTGAATAGAAAGAAAGAAGCGTCGCTCCTTGTGAAATTGAACCGCCGTTGATGGCGAGTGTCAAGATGGCACCGAGGACAGGTCCTACACAGGGAGACCATCCTGCTGAAAAGAAAACGCCCATCAATGCGGAAGATAAATATCCAAGTTTGGGGTCTGGGGCTTGTTGGACACGCGTATCGTAAGAAAGAAATGGAATGTGTAACAAGCCAATCATGTGCAAGCCAAAGACGATAACAACTGCACCACCGATTCTGGCAAGCCATAGGCGTAAGTCATAGAGCAAGCCACCTGCAAATGAAGCCGCTACGCCTAATAAAACAAAGACAACACTAAAGCCTAATACAAAGGCTACACCATGTGAAAATGTGAGCCAGCGATTTGGTTGGTCACCTGTGGATGCCGCCCGCCCACCTAAATAGCCGACATAGGCAGGGACAAGTGAAAATACACAAGGTGACAAAAATGATGCTAACCCTGCTAGTAATGCTAACCAAACCGTAATTTGAGATATATCCATGTTTTCTCTTTTTAATTAAATTTCGTTTCGGTTGAATTGACGATGGTGCCATGGTCTGGCAGACTGCGGCGTTCTTCGCCAACTGCAAGTGACACGTATGGGCTTGTCCAGCGGAAAATCCATTTGGCATCTTCTGGAGTTACATTTACACAACCATGCGAACGTTTTTCACCAAAGGCGTTATGCCAGTGCGCACCATGAATCGCCACGCCACCTTGAATAAACGTACACCACGGCACTGCAGGCGTCGAATAACCAGCCGATTCATTTCCAGCCGTCATATTTTTGGAAATAATTTTCCAATGTGTTAATAATGTGCCAGCAGGTGTGGCATAGGTATCTACAATTTCACCAGTGACAGGGTCAAAACTTTTGCCACTCGAAACTTTGCAGAAAAATACTTCACGTCCGCTTTCATAACAAGATAAAGTTTGATAATCTAAATCAAGTGAAATTGTTTTTTCAGCAGGGTCAACGTCTGGGCTAATCATAGATACATCATCATCTGTTAAGACCTTGAAACCTGCACCATCTCCCCAGAAATATTCTCCATAGCCACCACCATAGCCATAGCCACGTCCATTGGCATCTTCATTCCAGCGATATTCAGGAAAACCATTTACAGTACGGATTTGGTCAATCCACACTACTTGACCGTAATACAAACGTGGCGGGAAGTTAAAAACAATGTGGTCTTGTAGCCACGGAGAAGCTACAACGCCTTCGTGGGCTAAATCTATAAAGGGTACAGTTACTTCTGCGAAAAACCCTTGACCATTCGGCAATTCAGTCAATGGTGTGTTTGGAATATTTTTTGTGCGTTGAAGCACAGAACCATAAATATACCCTTGTGGGGTTTCAACATATTTTTGATTTGTCAAACCACCAATCACATTGCCGACAACTTCACGTCCCCATTCCACCAAAGTATCTGCCGCTAATTTTCCAATGGAAGTATTCAAGTTAGGGTCATTGGTGGGTCGGCTTCGTAAATCAATATCAGGGTCAGTGACGCGCCCAATAATTTCACTGGCAGGGAATTGTGGCAAACGTTTTGGTGTAGCAAAATATTCATAATTCGGAAGCAAATATGGTTTGAATGCTAATGCACTTAAACCTAAACCTGATAACTTCAAAAAATCACGACGAGAAATTTTTCTTTTCATAAACACCTTCACATGTCACTCTGAGCCGTGCTCTTGTTCTTTACGGCGAAGAGTCTCTATGCTGTGGTAGAGATGCTTCGCTACACTCAGCATGACAATATTAGTTTTTTCAAGCATACCTGCAAACAAAATCAACGTCAACAGGAGCGTTAAAGCAAATTAATATTCCAAAAATTCTTCCAAAGCCTTCATGCCATTTGAACCAAGTTTATGACCAACCTCATCTTCCACAAATTTCACATCTGCACCAGCTTGCTCAAACAATTTCACAGCCTCATGTGCGCGCTCAATCTTCACTGTCTCATCTTTTGTACCATGCGCCACAAAAACTTTTTTGTTTGATAAAGGTTTTTGCGCAATCACATCATCCAACCCAGATGGAACAAAACCTGCTAACACACCCATTTTTCTGATTCGATTTGGATACAT
>DDVH01000024.1:0-59620 GCA_002345215.1 Anaerolineales bacterium UBA2317 | reverse complement strand
CTGATGCGCTTCAACCTTAAGGGACGCACAATACTCGTCCACCAGCCGAATCAAAGCCTCAGCCGATGACTCAAGCATGTGGAGGGCAGGCATGCCGAAGTCCGTTTGAAGCGGGTGTTTGCTCAAATCACGCCATGAATATCCGAATGGTTGGGCAGGGAAAGGCGCACGCGGAGAGAGAATCAAATAGGATGGCGAAAATTTTCTGCCAAATACCCACATTGAATTTTCATCACCAGTAATGCCGTGAATCATCAATAACACTTTTGGGTTTTCAATTGTTGATTGACGAACTCGTAAAGTCCAATTATTGAATGTTATTAGTTCAGTCTTCGTCGCGGTTTGCACGTTTCACAATCCAATCCAGCCCATACAGGGCGATAAAAATTAAAGCAATCGGCACGAAAGCCCCAAGCAGACAAAGAAAACCCGTCACTGCCGCGCCAAACCCGTAAATAGCCCAAATCAATCCGAGCCCAACAACAAATAGAAGAAACAACGCGCCAATAATGATACGCACGTTTGTATCTTTGATGTACTTTCGTAAATCACGACTCAATTAATTAACCCTGAAATTTTTCTGCGCACACGTGAAACCCATGAAGTGACTCGTTTTATTTCTGGCAACATTTCTTCTAATGCTTGCTCACCACGATTTGCTAAGTCGGCTACATCTACTTCATCAAGAATTTCAACATCATGCACATCTGGGTGAATGATGACATCTGGTTTATCAATTTGCAAACGCAAATAGGCTACGGCTCGACTACCTGCATCCACTGAGCGCAAAAAGACATCCAATGATTGTGCCAATGAGATTCTTGATATTCTTTCTATAATTTGCTTTGGAAAAATACTAGGAACAGGAATTGTATATCCACGAATGGGTGTATCGAGTGGGTCTGTTAAAGCCACCGCGATAATTGGTAAATCAGGAGATAACATACGCGCTACCGAAACGGGCACTGGATTCAAAACGCCACCATCTATTAAACTCAAGTCATTAACATATTGCACTGGAAAAACGCCGGGGAGCGCAATCGTAGCAAGAATTGCTTGTGTTAAACTGCCTTCAGAAAGAATCACTTCGGTACCATTTTTCAAATCCACAGCGGTGACGGCACAAGGAATTCTTAAATCATCAAATGTTTTTTCTTCTAGTATTTCATTTAATAAACTGCGCACGCCGTGTAACCCAAGCAATGATGGTCCATCTTGAGCGCCACGAACAAACAAACTTTTTTGAGCCAAAGATTCAAATTTGCTTTGAATTTCATCAGGACTATAACCTGATGCATATAAAATGCCGACTAGCCCACCAAAGCTGGTGCCAGCAATGGATTTGATTTGATACCCTTCTTTTTCTAAACGGCGAAGGACGCCAATATGCGCATTGCCTTTCGAGCCTCCGCCGCCAAGTGCAAGAGAAATTTCCATGTATACCTTTCAGGATATTGTGATGAGATTGATAGAAAGAATTTTACCTAATTATATTTTAAGTCAAAAAGTTCCGAAATAAAATCTCGGAACTTTTTAAATTTATCGATTCAATATAATCTTACTCTTCCTTCTTCCCTTCTAATTCCTTCTTATGCACCTCAATGATTGGACCTGCAATATGACTTGGCACAGTATCGTAATGGTCGAATTCCATTGTGAAATATCCGCGCCCGCCGGTGATAGAACGAATTTGCGTTGTATAGCGTAACATTTCAGCCATGGGCACATGCGCAATAATGACTGTGTTGCCTCGTTCAGAATCTGTGCCTTGTACACGTCCGCGGCGTGTGCTTAGGTCACTCATCACATCGCCCATGTGAGCATCTGGTGTGGTGACACGTACATTCATAATCGGTTCAAACAAAACAGGACCCGCATCTTGCACAGCAAGTTTGAAAGCCTCACGTCCAGCAATTTCAAACGCCACAGGTTTTGAATCGACCTCATGTTCTTTGCCGTCAAATACAATGACTTTCACATTGCTCATTGGGTAACCAGCAAATGCTCCTTTTTCCATGGTGGCTTTAATTGATTTTTCAATCGGTGGTAAATACGAACGTGAGAGATTCATGCCGACGAGTTCATCTGTAAATTCAAATTCACCTTCATGATACGGTTCGATTCTCAAATGCACTTCGCCAAATTGACCTGCTCCACCTGATTGTTTTTTATGGCGGTATTGGGCAGTTGCTTTTTTAGTAATACCTTCACGATACGGAATCTTTGGTTCGTGAGGCACAATGCCCACTTGAAATTTCGCTTGGGCGCGATGAATAGCAACATCAATTTGTTGGTCACCCATGCCTTGTAAAACCGTTTCATGCGTTACAGGGTCGTTTTGCCAAGAGAGTGTCATATCTTCTTCACATAAACGAGTGAGCGTAGCAGAAATTTTTGCGGCATCGGCTTGAGTCTTTGGTGTAACCGCCACACGATACAAAGCGGCAGGGAATTCTGGTTTTGCAATGGTGAGCGGATGACCTTTATCACAAAATGTATCGCAAGTGGTCGTGACGTTTAATTTTGAGACAGCGGCAATATCACCAGCATGGATAACTTTCGCAGGGATTGTTTCTTTGCCACGTTGAAAATGCAAACCAGCCATTCTTTCATCAGCATTTTTGTTTTGATTCCAGACATGCGCATCAGCCGCGATTGAACCTGATACAACGCGGAAATATGTCATCTTGCCGACGAATGGGTCTGCTGTTGTTTTCCAAACATACGCGGCTAACGGTTCTGAGTCAGATGGCTTTAATTCTTCTTCACCATCTTTGCCTTGTGCAACACGTTTGGGAGCATGTGTAGGCGGAGGTAACAAATCAATGATGTCATTGAGTAAAGCAATCGCACCAACTTCATGTCCACCTGCCGCACAAAATATCGGAACAAAGCTTCCGGCGTAAACCACATCTTCAAGTCCGCGAACCATTTCGGCGTCAGATAATGAACCGTTTTCGAGATATTTCTCCATCAATTCATCTTCGCCCTCAGCCGCCGCTTCCACTAAATCAAAATGGGCTTTATCAGCCGCTTCTTTTAAAGAAGCAGGAATATCAGCCGTTGTTTTTCCATCACCCATGTAGGCTTTCATACCAATGATATCCACCACGCCTTTGAAATCATGTTTCTCACCAATCGGCAAATGGACTCGCACAGCACGTTTATCATGCGCACGAATGAATGCTTCAACTTCAGCATACACCTTTTCATAATCGGCATTTTCCCGGTCAAGTTTGTTGATGACGATGAAACGCGGCAAATTGAATTGGTCTAAATATCGCCATGCAATTTCAGTACCCACTTCAATGCCTGCCACTGCATCCACTAATAAAATTGCGCCATCAGCAACACTCAAGGCAGAAACCATCTCGCCGACAAAATCAGTGTAGCCAGGCGCATCTAAAATATTTATTTTATGGTCACGGTGTTCAATGGGAATGACACTTGTATAAATTGAAATTTTTCTGCGGTGTTCTTCATCATCGTAATCTGAAATCGTTGTCCCATCCTCAACTTTACCCAAGCGGGTTGCAGCCCCTGTAGCATGTAAAAATGCTTCTGCCAACATAGTCTTCCCCGCTCCCCCATGCGAAACCAAAGCGACGTTACGTAAAAACTCGGTGGTATACTCTTTCATCGAAAAAGCCCTTCCTCATTATTTAGAATGTCTGGCAAGTTAGTTGTATGATTGTAAAAGAACTTAAATGAATTGTCAAAGCAAATCAAAAATCTTTTGCCACAGAGAACACAGAATTATCAGAGATTCTTAAAAGATTTTCTCAGTGTTCTCTGTGAACTCTGTGGCTAATTCTCTATAATAAACTTAAAAAACGAATGAATTTACTCCCCATCGGTTATTCCTTTCTCGCCATCGCAATTGGATTCATCATTATCACTGGCATTATCTTACTCACCAACAAACCAAAATGGAACGATTATGCCGCATTCATTACCATTGTGTTTGCATTAGTAGTAGCGTGGAGCATTGTGCATCCGCGCCCAACACAATTAAGAGAAGGCGCACAAGAAGTGCAATCATTGATTGGTTCAGGAACACCTGTCTTGCTTGAATTTCAATCTCCCTATTGTCTTGCATGTATTTCCATCAAACCAACTGTAGATGCACTCGAAGAAGAATTAAACAGCCAAACCATCGGTAAACAAATTCATATTGTGCGCGTCAACATTCAAGAAGAAACAGGTATGGATTTAGCACCGCTTTATGGATTTCAATTTACGCCCACATTTATTTATTTTGATGAACTTGGCAACGAACTCTGGCGTTTGGTCGGGACATTTGACCCACAACTTGTGCGCGACTCTTTAAATCAATAACGCCTCATTCCTGACTTCAAATTGATTCTATACCTCAACATTTCTCAATCTTCAATCGTAAATCAAAAATCGTAAATTCAAATGAAACTACTTTTCTTATTTCTTGACGGCATCGGACTCGGCGAAGATAACCCTGAAATTAATCCATTCGCCAAAACGAGCATGCCATATCTTGAATCATTATTGGGAAATAAAAAATTAACGAAGTCTATAGAATCTGTTGATAACGAATTCGTTTCTCTACACGCAGTTGATCCAAACCTCGGAGTGAAAGGCTTGCCACAATCTGCTACGGGTCAAGCCGTGTTATTGACTGGAATCAATATTCCAAAAGAATTAGGCTATCACTATGGTCCCAAACCAAACCCTGAAACTGCAAAATATTTAGAAGCAGATACAATTTTTCATAAAGTTATCAAAGCGGATAAGAAAACTGCTTTGCTAAATGCCTATCCCCCACGCTATTTTGACGGAATTGATTCTGGCAAAAGATTGTATTCATCTATTCCCTTAGCATTAACAAATGCAGGCGTTTCATTATTTACACATGAAGATTACTTCGCAGGCAAAGCCTTATCGGCTGATTTCACTGGACAAGGCTGGCATGATTTTCTCAATTTCCCAAATGCACCGATATTTGACCCACACACAGCAGGAATCAAATTAGCACAACTAGCCAAAGAATATGATTTTTCTTTTTTTGAATATTGGGCGAGTGATTATGCAGGACATAAACAAGATATGGACTCTGCTGTTGAACAGTTAGAAACATTTGACGCGGTGTTAGCAGGTTTATTATCAAGTTGGCGAAGCGAAGATGGACTCATCTTATTAACTTCAGACCATGGCAACATGGAAGATTTATCTACGAGAAAACACACAGCCAATCAAGTTCCGCTTTTGTTGTTTGGGGATAAAGAATCGAGAAAAGAATTTAATCAAATCAAGCAGTTAACAGAAATTGCACCAGCCATAGAAAAGTTTTTAGAAATTTAGACTACCGAAAAATCTGTGCAACAAAACTGGCAATTAATCCCAGCCAATTGGCGGAAGTGTAATAAATAAACAAAGGTTGTTTGCCTTTCTTCCATAAAAAGTAAACAGAAAGAAGAGCAAGCAACATGACTACATATAAATCCAAGCCGATTTCTTCAAAACCTAAATTAGCAAAAATTCCTGCGCCTAAAAACAATGAGTTGAAAATCAATAAAGCAATATCTGTTTTGGATAATTCACCTTGATGTGGAAATAGATTTTGCAAAAATAACAAAGCCGCGTTCATCATAATAAAACCTGCAAAGAAAACCCAGTGACTAAATTCATCGTCATTGAAAATAATGATTCGGCATATATCACCAGAAAAATCTTCCAAACAAAAACGCTGATGTAAATAATTCGTCACTTCGTGGTTGCCATAACCAGCCGCCAGTAAATAAATGCCAATAATAAAAGTTAAGTTAATCGCAAAATGGGTTTTGCCCTCACGTTGCGGCAAATTGTATTCAATTGTTTTCTTTAAGAAATAAAAAGCAATCAAACTAATCATTGGCAAAATCAACATATTATTCAAATCCACCCAACGCAAAAATTCATTTTCAGCCACATAACCAAGCGTGAGTGAACTCAAACGGTTAATCGAAACCAAAATTGCAACAAAAGATTGAATCCCAAGCAAAGTATGAATTCGTTTCATCATTTTTGATTTTCCAAAATGCTTTTTGCTAAATTATGAAATTCCCTGTCACTTCTATTTGATGCAACTTCTTGCAAAGCAGAACGCGCTAATTCGTTATTAAAATTTCCAAGTGCTTGAATGGCTTGTCTTTGCACAAGCCTATCATTATCTTTCAGCATTTCAATTAAGAATGGAATCACTCTTTCGTTTTGGCTTTTTCCTAATCCATAGACGGCATGTTCACGCACACCAACTTCGGGATGAATCAACGCCTCACTTAACACGGGGATAGCTGGTTCGCCAATTTGAGCCAATGACTCCGCCGCGACTAAGCTGACTTCATCATGTAAATCATATAGCGTCATGCCTAATTCTTCAATCGCGCGTGCATCTTTTAGATTCCCTAACATCATAGCAGAATATTTGCGGACAGTTTTTTCTTTATCTGCAAGCGCTTCGATTAATGGCTCAACGACTGCTTCGCCCATATTTTCAATGGCATTCAATAAATCTTTGACAATATCTTCGCGTTCAAACCACCAAAACGAATCGCGTAAGGCTTCCAGCAAATATTGAATTGCATCTGGATGTTTTGTATCGCCTAGTGCTTTTGCCGCGGCTTGACGAACTTCTATCTTAGGGTCATCGAGTAAAACATCCCCTATTTTTTCAAAAGTACTTGGGTCTTTGAATAAACCAAGTGCCACACAAGCAGATATTCTGACTTCGTCTTCTTTATCTTTTAATAATGGAAGTAGATGTTGAATGACTTGCTTATCACCCATGTAACCTAATGCAATTGCTGAGCGCGAGCGAACTGTAAAAAATTCTCCGTTTAATGATTCAAGCAAGGCGGGGATTGCGGTTTTATCTTTACTGATGGAAAAAATTTCGGCAACACGTCCGCGCACAAGTGGATGGGCGGTTTGCAGAGCATGAATCAATTGTGGCGAAGCGGAGGGGATTCGGGCGAGTAAATGTTGACACGGCAAGACCAAGTTGTCACTTGGGGATTGAAGCGTTTCTATCAAAATGGGAACGGCATCTGTGCCAAATTTTAGTAACTCGCGAGCAGCATTGTCTCGTTTGGTCACGTCGGCGAGCTGGGTGATGAGTTTTTTGATTTCAGAGGTTTTGGAGTTTGTAAACCAATCCATTGGGCTATTTTACATGAAAAGGGAAGTGACTATAATGAAAACATCATTTCAAGGAGAAGTTTATGAAATCTCAAAAAAGTTCTTTTGCGTTCGTTTTTTTAATTCTTGCTATGTTGGCATGTGGCGTGCCAGGGTTGGGAAGTTCACCTACTGAAATTCCTTCGCCCACTGTTCAAGCGCCAGTGACGATTATTGTGATAGAAAATTCGCCAACGCCTGCGGCAACAGAAACCCCAAGCCCAACTTCAACGCCAACTGCACCACCAGAAATTACTTTAACTTTAAATTCTAATTGTCGGATGGGTCCGAGTAATTTTTATAATATCGTTGACCAAATTTCAAGCGGGAAGGTTTTTGGCGTGATAGGTAGGAATGAAGATAACACTTGGTGGCAAATTGTAAATGCCACTAACCGCGAGTGCTGGATTTTTTATGAAAATGCTGAGCCAAATACTGATTTTAGTGCTGTAGCAGTTAAGGCTGGTCCACCTTTGCCGGGTGTTCCCGGTCAATTTTATGTGACTGACCAGTTATGTCAGCCGGGACCGAAAAAATTTACAGTGACATTAAGTTGGTCTATTGGCAGTGATACAGATGGGTTTCGTTTGTATCGAGATGGAGGTCGGATTGCTGAATTAAAAGCAGAACGTTTTAATTATAAAGATGCAAATGCTCCGTATAATAAAAACATTACGTATGAAATTGAAGCCTATAATGAAAACGGCACTTCGCAAAAAGCGATTCAGATTGTGCCAGCCTGTAAGTAAATAGACTTCTTGCAAAAGTCCTTTTAGCTACAGAGATCACAGAGAAAAAAGAGATTTAAAGGTTTTTCTCAGAGAACTCGGTGCACTCTGTGGCTTTGTTTTAGGCACTTATGCAAAAGGTCTAATAAAAAAACTCCCTGCTGTATAGCAGGGAGTTTTTACATCCGCCAGTCCGAAAATCTTAGAGACCTTTGACCAACAAACCAAGCACGAGAAGCGCAAAGCCTGCGAAGGTAAGCCAGAAGGCATAACCTGCCAAAGCACCAATAACACCAATACCACCAAGCAAGCCAAGCAAGCCAAGAACAACTGAAATCCAAAATACTACGTTTGTGGGGGGGGTAAGTTTCATCTCATTCTCCTTGTGATAAAAACAAAAATAAATTGTCTGGCGGACAGTTTATTTATAGCACATGCGGAAGATATGTCAATATTTACAATCATTGATTTTTGTATTCCCCATTTGGGTCAATTGCAAAATTTTAGTTTTTTTTCTCTGATATAATTTCCGATTCGAGCGATAAGAATCACAACGTGAATCAGGTTTTGGTGTTATTTTTCTGAACATCAATATTCGTTTTTCGTGCTTTTTAGCACATTATTAAAATGTAGCGGAGTTTTCAAATAATGAAGAAAGAACAACAATTAGATTTATATTATCAAATGGTGGTGATTCGGCGAGCAGAAGAGCGCGGGGCGGAGTTATACCAAGCAGGAAAAATCGGCGGGTTCATGCACTTGTATATTGGTCAAGAAGCGGTTTCAACAGGTTTGGTGGCGGCACGTGAACCGAGAGATAGAGTCATCACAGCGTATCGTGACCATGGCGTAGCCATCAATTGCGGTATTTCAACCAAAGAAATGATGGCTGAATTACTCGGTAAAGCGACCGGAGTTTCAAAAGGCAAGGGTGGTTCGATGCACATGGCGAGCACAGAGAAAAATTTCTGGGGCGGACATGCCATCGTCGGTGGACATCTTCCCATTGCGGCAGGGCTTGCTATCGGTGACCAATATGCAGAAAATGATAACGTCACAATTTGTATGTTTGGGGATGGCGCAACCAACATTGGATACTTCCATGAAGCGTTAAATATCGCAAAGGCATGGAATTTGCGTGTGTTATGGGTGTGTGAAAATAATCAATACGGCATGGGAACTTCTGTTGAACGTGCTTCTGCAGTTTCGGATATTCGTCAAAAAGCAGAAGGGTATGGTATGAAAAATGCAGAAGTTGACGGTATGGATGTGATGAAAGTGTATGAAGCGGCAAAAGAAGCGATTGCTTTCGTCCGCAAAGAAAGCCAACCGTATTTTCTTGAGATTAATACCTATCGCTTCCGCGGACATTCTATGGGCGACCCTGAACGTTATCGCAAAGCCGAAGAAGTAAAGAAGTGGCAAGAGAATGACCCGATTGGAATTTTCAATAAATATCTTTTGGATAAAAAGATTGCCACACGCAAACAATTAGATGAACTTGAAGCACGTGCCGAGCAAGAAGTGAATGAGGCTGTGGAATTTGCAGAAAATAGCCCAGAGCCAGCACTCGAAGAATTGTTTACGAATATTTACGCGGATGCTGAATAAAGAGAGCAGAGACTAAGATATGCCTAAAATTACAATGCGCGAGGCAATCTCGCAAGCACTTATGGAAGAAATGGATAGAGACCCTGCTGTTTTTATTATGGGTGAAGAAGTTGGCGTGTGGGGTGGGACGTATGCAGTCACCAAAGGTTTTTACGATAAGTATGGGCCGAAACGAATCAAAGATACACCGATTGCAGAAAATGCAATCATCGGCGGAGCGATTGGCGCGGCGATGGTTGGTCAACGACCTGTGGCAGAATTGATGACTATTAACTTCGCATTCTCTGCAATGGATTACATGGTGAATCAAGCACCAAAACTTCATTATATGTTTGGTGGACAATTCACTTTACCTTTGGTGATTCGTGCTGTTGGTGGTGGTGGGCGTCAATTGGGTGCAACCCATTCACAAACACCGGATGCTATCTTTGCACATTTCCCCGGTTTGAAAGTTGTCAGCCCCGGAACACCAGAAGATGCCAAAGGTTTGCTTAAATCAGCGATTCGGTCGAATGACCCGATTCTGTTTATCGAGCACGCAACTATGTATCAAGTCCGAGGCGAAGTGCCAGAAGGCGAATACACCATCCCGATTGGAAAATCAAAAGTACAACGTGAAGGTAAAGATTTAACCATCGTTACTTACTGCAAAGGCTTAGAACTTTCGATGAAAGCCGCCGAAGATTTATCCAAAGAAGGTATCGAAGTTGAAATTGTAGATTTACGCACGCTTCGCCCATTGGATATGGAACCCGTGATTGAATCATTCAAGAAAACCAATCGCGCCGTCGTCGTTGAAGAAGGTTGGAAGTCTTACGGCGTTGGCAGTGAAATTGTCAGCCGCATTTACGAAGAAGCATTTGATTATGTTGACGCGCCCATCGTTCGTGTTGCACAAAAAGAAGTACCACTTCCTTATAATCGCACACTCGAACAAGCCGCGCTTCCACAAGTAGCCGATATTATCTCCGCAGTAAAGGAGGTACTAAAATAATGGCAGAAACAATTTCTATGCCCAAACTTGGTTTCGATATGGCGGAAGGCACGCTCGTCCGTTGGGTGAAACAAGTTGGCGATAACATCAACAAAGGCGATGTGCTGGCAGAAATTGAAACCGATAAAGCCACTGTTGAAGTTGAATCATCTGCAAGTGGTGTTGTGCTACAACACATCGTTGAGCAAGGAACTGTTGTACCCGTCAATGCGCCGATTGCAGTTGTCGGTGCGGCTGGTGAAAAAGTAGATGCGCCAGTTGCAGACAGTGGAACAAAGAAAGAAGAACCAAAAGAAGAAAAGAAAGCCGAAGAAAAACCTGCGCCTCCTTCTCAGGTGACATCTGCTCCTGCTTCCTCAACATCAGATTCATCTTCGATGATTAAGGCTTCGCCACTCGCTAAGAAAATTGCAAAAGATAAAAATATCAATCTCGCAGATGTTCAAGGTTCTGGTCCAAATGGAAGAATCGTGAAAAAGGATGTTGAATCAGCGTTAAGCGGTCAGCCATCAGCAGTCAGCAAATCATCTGTTGTTCAATCACAAATTACAAATTACGAAGATACTGTTGTTCCAACAACCAAACTCCGCCAAGCCATCGGTCGTAGACTTGTTGAATCAAAAACAACCATCCCCCATTTTTATGTGACTCACGAATACAAGATGGATGCGTTGATGGATATGCGGAAACAAATCAATGCCTATTTACCAGATAATGAAAAAGTGTCAGTCAATGACTTTATTCTCAAAGCCACAGCATTGTCTTTACGTCAATTCCCGAATTTGAATGCGACTATCAAAGGCAATGAAATCACACAATTTGGTGATGTCAACGTCGGTGTAGCAGTGACTGTGCCCGGCGGATTAATGACAGTCGTCGTCAAAAACACAGACCAAAAATCATTGCGCCAAATTTCAGGTGAAGTCAAAGCCATGGCTGGGCGTGCCCGTGAAGGCAAAGTCAAACCTGATGATGTAGATGGCTCAACATTCTCAACCTCAAACTTAGGCATGTATGATGTTGAAGATTTCATCGCCATTATCAACCCTCCCGAAGCGGCGATTTTAGCTATCTCTTCTGCTAGAGAAGTTCCTGTTGTAGAAGATGGTCAAATCAAAGCAGGCTGGAGAATGAAAGCCACCATCTCTGTTGACCATCGCGTCAGCGACGGTGCCGAAGCGGCACAGTTTATGCAAAAACTCGCAGAGTTCTTAGAAAATCCAGTAAGAATGTTGGTGTAAAAGCAAACTTCCGAAGTCTCAAAGACTTCGGAAGTTTTTTGTTATTCCTCACGGCACATAATACTCAATCAGCAAATGTGGACGGTCGCGTTGTTCAACAAAGTCACCACTGTAAAAGGCTAGGTAATTGTTGCCAGTGTTATCGTTATCATCCACTTGAAAAGCGAGGCGGATTTGCGTAATGCCTGTCTTATCAATCGCTGAAAATGCTGACGGATTCAACATCGCCCAATACCATCCACCTACCGAGTTATTTTGAATCTGCCCGACGTTATACAAACTAGCAGGTGCTTCAAAGTCAGAATTTTGTAACGCCTTGATTCCAAATGGACCAAACGAACCGAACGGACCATAACGAATATCAATAAAGATATTGCCATGTGTCGTGAATGGGTCTGTGCCAGTGATGCTTTGTACTTTCATCATCAAAATAATTTTTGTAATGACGGCATTATCTGGCAAATGCAAAGTTGGGAAATGTAAAATCGCACGATATTGTCTATCTTGAGCATCGTCACCGATTCTAAAAGTAATATCGTTCGAATTTTTAGAACCACCTTTATTACTATCTTCATTAGATTCTAAAACCCAACCATCGTTCGTTCCATTCGAGCGGATTCTTTCAGTTTGAATCACATACGTGATTTTATTCACTGTATACGTTTCACCAACGAAGTTTCCATTGCCTGCCCCCACACCACCTAACGGACGATTTGAAGAATCTACTATACTATCGTTATCAATTAAATCTAATCGTATCGTGCCGTTGCCAGTGCCAGTGTTCACAGTCACTGTGTAAACATTATCAACGCGGAAAATTTCAGTCATACTCGCACCAGTAACGCCAGTAGTGGTCAACACAAAATCAGCAAAGTCTACATTGTGAACTGCTTCTGAAAAATTGACCACAAAACGAATGGTATTTGCAGAAGTTGGGTTACCATCTGCTCGCAAAATACTTATCACTGTCGGTGGCGTTTTATCAATTGTATAAAATTCGCCAGTCGTAAAGTTTCCATTGCCTACACCTGTCCCGCCCAATGGATTCGCATTCACATCAAGGATGCTGTCATTATCAATCAAATCAATGTGCAAAGCACCATCGCCACTTCCAGTATTAACTGTGACTGTATAAAGATTCCCTGATCCACTTACATTGGATATGCTTGCGCCTGTAATACTTCCAATCGTGGAGATGGTGAAATCGCTTCCATCTACGCCTATAACTGATTCTGAAAATGTGACAGTGAAATTAACCTGAGCATTTTCTGTCGGGTCTGGGTCTGCGCGTGTGATGTTAATCACTGAAGGTAATGTTTTATCAATCAAATATACGCCGCCTGTGTTGAAGTTTCCATTGCCTGCACCCGTTCCACCTAATGGATTTGAATTCGAGTCGATGATGCTATCGTTATCAATAACATCTAAGCGAATTGTTCCATCACCTGTACCCGTGTTGACATTGACCGTATAAGTATTTCCTGAACCTGTCACATCAATAATAGATGCACTAGCGATTGTTCCAGTCGTTGTCAAAACAAAATCATCGGCTGTGACGCCTGTCACTGATTCGGAGAACGTCACTGTAAAGGAGATAGTCAATGCCGAAGGTGGGCAAACAGCTCCACACGTAGGTTGAAGCGATGAAACTGTCGGAGCATTATCTACTTGGAAAAAAACTTCTTTAGCAAACACATCAAACACACCGTTTGCATCTCCGCTGACGAAATTACTCGCTCTGGAATGAAATACCAAAACGCCGTTGTTTGAAATTGCTGGCATTGAAGGTGATGTATCTTCATCAGGCCTTGGAGTTGCCACAGTGGTTAAACCTAATACCAAATCGCGAACGTAAATCCAACGCAGTGGCAAGCCATCGCCTTTGTCATCAAATTCAAACGCGATATAACGACCATCTGGAGAGAAGGATGAATTTTCAGTATCAGCGACGAGAATACTTTCATTTGAATCGCGTGAAACCAATGTGGTTGTATTTGTTTGCAAATCACGAATATAAACGTGAGTGTAACTAAATGTATCTTCACTAACTAAGTTTGTTGCAGAGGATGAAAAAGATACATAACGACCATCAGCAGTAATAGACGGGTCACGCGCGCCAAAGTTTGCAATAAAACCATCGGTGCTGATAGAAACAGTTAACGTTTGACCATTGGAACGTCGGCGAATAAAAACATCGGCTCTGCCATTGGTATCATTGCCATCTAAATTTGTGGCAGTGGATACAAAGGCAACAATATTTCCATTGTCTGAAATGGCTGGGTCAAATGAAGTGCCGTTTGCAACTGCACCGTCACTAGTTCGTGAAATTAATTCGGTTGTCCCAGTTTGTGTATCGCGCACAAAAATATCGGCAACACCATTGCCATCGTCGCTGACTAGATTGCTTGCATCAGATACAAATGCGACGAAACGCCCATCGGCAGAGATTGCAATCTGTGTATCTGAAACATTATTTGCTTGGTCGCCACTTGAACTAACTGAAATTCGTGTGGTGATTCCTAATTGCAAATCTCGTAAGAAAATATCAGTTGTATTGTTCGTATCGTTGGCGACTAAATTACTGGCATCTGAACCAAAAGCAACAAAACGTCCATTTGCAGAAATGGCAGAACCACCTGAGCCATTGTTTGCCTCTGCACCAGATGAATCCACAGAGACGCGAGTCACTTGCCCTGTGAATCTATCTTTGACAAATATATCGGTTGTGTTGTTTGTATCTCCGCTGACTAAATTGTTCGCATCTGACTCGAAGACTACATACCGCCCATCGGCAGAAATGTCAGCAAAGCGAGACATATCATTGCCTTGAATTCCGCTGGAATCAATAGAAATAAGTGTTGTATCGCCCGGCGCGGCGAGGGCGTTTTGGGTTCCAGTTGGTAATATCAAAGCAACTAAAAGTAACAGACAAATTCCCCGCTGAATGGTTTTTGAATATTGGAATTTCATAGGTCGCTCCTTATGGAGTCGTTGCCCCATAGCAACTCCACACTTTCATCATACACCTATGAAGATAGAATAATATTTCAGAATCGTTCTAAATTTGTTAACGAAATCGCCTGTCATTGCGAGGACGCTCTTGTTCTTTGTCCGAAGCAATCTCCAAACAAATTACGAGATTGCTTCGTCGTGCTAAAGCACTCCTCGCAATGACATGAAGCATTTCATAAACTTTTCTGAATTATCTGATTCGCGAATTCAATTTCTTCATCATTGATAGTATGCCCCATGTTTGGGTAAATTCTCTCGGTCACTTCGGCGTTCATGGCTTGTAATAATTTTGTTGTCTCTTGCACGCGTTGTAAAGGAATATGCGGGTCAATATCCGAACAGCCGATGAAGACTGGTGTATTTTTCAAATCACCATTTGGTTCACGTTCTTGATTTAACGCGCCGATATATCCGCCACTGAAAACGAATAATCCACCATACTTTTTGGGATTGCGAATCACGTATTCACTCGCCAAACATGCGCCTTGTGAAAATCCGCCGATGAATATTTTTTCTGATGAAATTTTATTTTCTTCAATGTGCTTGACGATTTTATCTATCACGCCCAAAGCAGATGACAAATACGGCTCATTTTTTTCTACGGGAAATATGAATCGGTTGGGATACCAAGTGTAATCCTCAGCCTGAGGCGCCAAATAAGCAAGCCCGGGATGAGTCAGATGCGCTGATAAAGAAAGGATATCTTCCGCGTTCGCACCACGTCCATGAATCAAAATCATCGCGGATGTTGCTTCTTCCAATTTTTTGCCAGCAAAATAAACAGGTTGATTTTCGTGAGGCATTTTATTTCTCAAACGCTTTCAATGTAATTGGTAAAAGACTTTCTTCAATGGCTTTGCGATTCGGTTCAAACCATACAGGCAATTTAAGTGTTTCACCCAAAGTTTCTACTGGCTCATCAATTGCAAACCCCGGTGTATCGGTTGCGATTTCAAATAACACGCCAGCATGTTCACGGAAATAAATTGAATGGAAATAATTTCTATCCATCACTTCGGTGACGTGAAACCCCGCTTCATTTATTGACGTTTGATACTGCAACTGTACCTCATCATTCGGCACGCGGAAAGCGATGTGATGAATGGAACCCGCGCCGAAATTTGCCTGCATTTTGCCGGGACGATGAAGAATATCTACAATGTGACCAGAAACATTTTTATCACCGCTGAAACGATAACGCTTCTCTTCTTGACCTGCGGCTTGATAGCCCATATTTTTCGTCAGCAAATCTGCAGTTGGTTCCAGTTCATCTACCCACAAAGTGACGCTATGAAATCCTTGTAAAGCATATTCTTGCGGAATTGGACCTTCCTCCCAAAACTTTGTAGAGGAAGCAGATTCCGATTCAATTAATTCGAGGCGCATACTATCAGGGTCTTCAAACGACAAAAATTTTTCACCAAAGCGTATTTCAATTGGATTCGTTGAAACATTATTCTTCTTGAGGCGTTCCTGCCAAAATTCTAAAGAATCTTTTGGGACTTTATAAGCAAGTGCATTTGTCTCGCCATTGCCACGCACGCCGCGAGGCATTTTGGTCCATGCAAAAAATGTCAGAATACTGCCGGGCGAACCAACTTGGTCACCAAAATAAAAATGATACGTATCTGGCGCATCGAAATTGACGGTGCGTTTGACAAATCTCTGCCCTAAAACATTGCGATAAAAATCTATATTTCTCTGTGGGTCACGCGCTACAGCAGTGACGTGATGTAATCCTTGAATTGCTTGCATGATATGACTCCTTACCATTTCAGATTAAAGCAGGAGATTCTTTCTTACAATTTGGTTTGCATGAATTGTATAAGAATTAAAGAAAGACCTCCGAGGTTTTGAAAACCTCGGAGGTCTAGATTAACCGTATAGCTCTTTCCTAAAAAACTCCGGCAGAGCAAAGGCGCCTTGATGTATTTCAGGATTAATATAATTATTTTTACCGGGCGGATATGGTTTATTCAAACCATTTTCCCATGGTGTATCTGAGACGTACATAAATCCAATGCCACCCCCGGGATAGGTTGGGATGTTGGCGTAATAATAAGCAGGATTCTTCGTCAACTTTTTTGCTGATTGATAAATGGTCTTAATCAATTCTGTATCAAAAAACGGTTGCTCACATTGAGTCGCCGCCGCACCACCGGGCACTAATGCTCGTACAACTAATTTTTGAAATTCATCCGAGAACAATCTTTCAGCCATGCCAATTGGGTCAGTTGTATCAGAAATGATTACATCAAATTGACCGGGATTCTCTTCGAGATAGCCAAATGCGTCCCGAACGAGTAGTGTCGCGCGTTTATCCAGCCATGGGTCACCGAAAGAGGCGGTGAAGAATTGACGAGATAAATCCACCACGCGTTGGTCTAATTCACATACCACTACTTCTTCCACAGATTCATATCGCAAGGCTTGTTGCAGTGAACCACCATCTCCACCACCGACAATCAAAACGCGTTTGGGATTTTCAACCGCCAGCATAGGAACATGCACAATCATTTCGTGATAGCCCATGTTGTCACGCTCGGTGAGTTGGATGATGCCATCCAAAATCATGGCATTGCCGAAAAATTCAGTTTCAACAAATTGCAAATGTTGATATTGCGTTTGTTCATCCGCAAGGACTCGCTTGACACGAATCCCTTTACGATAATATGGATGTAATTCTTCTGTAAACCAAATGCTCATAAATTTTTATGTCCTTAAAATAAGTAACCACGAAAATCACTAACTACACAAGCATTATAAAATAATTCGTGTAAATCAGTGAAATTCGTGGCTAGAATTTCTTTATATTAAGTTATTACATCGCAATCGGTAACTTTGTTTCAATAGATGCTTCGCGGTCTAACTTGCGGACAGCGAAATCATCAGCCCCAAACGCTTCTTTGATTCGCATCAACACGGGCATAAAATCTTTGCCTAAAGCACAAGTGAATAAATCAATGGCGCAATAATTGTATTCGGGCCAAGCATGCAAACTAGCATGTGATTCTGCTAACAATAAAAAGCAAGTAAAGCCATGCGGGCTAAACTTGAAAAAACCTTCATCCACAACCGTCAAGCCGCTGTCGCGCACGGCTTGTGCAAACAATGAATAAGCGCGTTCGCTATCCATCAAAATTTCACGGTTGCAATCTGACAAGTCAAAAATATAATGTTCACCTAATTTTAAATTTGCGTTCACTCACACCTCCGAGGGTTAAAAAGTAAAGAACCCGCCCAGAAACAAACTTCCAAACGATCCGCAGGATGTATCCCTGCGTAACGCTTGAAACCATTTCCAAGCAGACTCTGTTATCAGTTATACTCGCTTATTTTGTAGTGTCAATCTTTTAAGCCAGTGAATATTTTTTATTACAAAGGCTTCCACAAATCAAAATCATCATTGCAGGGTTCGTGCAGGTCATAAACATCATACAAACAAATCTTTTCCTGATGATTCAAATATAGCCAAAAACTGTGGTTAAATTCACCCAACACATGACACCTGAAACCTCAATCTATCTTCACATCCCATTTTGCAAACATCGGTGCGCCTATTGTGACTTCAACACCTACGCCAACCAAGAAGACTCAATCCCTGCATATGTAAATGCCTTAATAAAAGAAATCCAATTTGTCGGCAAACAGACCAATAAGACTAATCAGACTAGTTCGACTATTAAAACCATCTTCTTCGGCGGTGGAACCCCCTCGCTTCTTTCTTCGGGTCAATTTGATTCTATTCTTTCGGCTTTATTTTCATCCTTCAACATTTCTCCTAACGCAGAAATCACCATCGAAGCCAATCCTGGAACTGTTTCCCCACAAAAACTAGACTCAATCCGCAAAGCAGGCATAAACAGAATCAGTTTCGGAGTCCAATCTGCAAATACAGAAGAATTAAAAATGCTAGAACGCGAGCATAATTTTTTTGATGTTATCGAAGCAGTTTCTTCTGCCCGAAAAGCAGGCTTTGACAATTTGAATCTTGATTTAATCTACGGCTTACCCGAACAAACCTTATCCACCTGGCAAACGACCGTAAAAAGAATTTTAGATTTAAGTCCTGAACACATTTCTGCTTATGCACTCACTCTCGAACATGGCACTCCGTTTGGCAAATGGGCGGAAAAAGGATTACTTCCGCTCCCAAACCCAGACCTCGCCGCAGATATGTATGAATGGACTTGTGAATATTTAGCCGAAACTGGCTATACGCAGTATGAGATTTCTAATTGGGCATTAAAAGAAGAAAGAGGAAAGAAGAAAGAATATTATTGTCAGCATAACCTTCAATATTGGAAGTCACTTCCCTATTTAGGTCTCGGTGCAGGTGCACATGGATATATCAATGGAATCAGATATTCCAATGTATTACGAATCAAAACTTATATTGAAAGATTATCCGATTCCCAATTCCCAAATCTCGAATATCCGCTTTCATCCGCAACCGTGAATCATAAAAAACAAAATGTGCAGGAAAATATGTCTGATTACATGCTGAACAACTTGAGGCTAGTAGAAGTTGGAGTTGCAGAATCAGATTTCCACTTAAGATTCGGAAGCGGGCTTTTGGATGTCTATCAAAAAGAAATTGATGAATTAATCAAGAAAAATTTACTTGAAAGAAATGCCGGATCGTATCGGCTTACAAAGCAAGGTAGGCTTTTGGCAAATCAGGTTTTCTTGCAGTTTGTTTAAAGCCACCTTTCAAGAAGGTAAGTTTTTGGTTTCTGTTAGCATTTTGCAAAGTGAGAAATGAGACAAATGAGGGATAATAGCGGCGTAGGAAAAATAAACATTTATGAACACAAAAGTATTAGTTATTGACGACGACGTTGCCATCACAGACTTAATGAGTATGTTGCTTAAGACTCATGGCTTCGATGTCACCACCACAAATAATGGCGCCGATGGCGTTAATCTTGTCAAAACAAAAACACCGCATGTCATCATTTTAGATTTGATGATGCCAGACATGGACGGTTGGCAAGTTTGCAAAGCAGTACGCACATTTAGCAATGCGCCGATTTTGATTCTCTCTGCTATTAATGACCCACGTTTGGTTGCCAGCATTTTAGATGCCGGTGCCGATGATTTTCTTGTAAAGCCTGTGCCAAGTGGCGTGCTGGTTGCTCACATCCGCAAGATGATGAGGCGCACTGGTGCGTTGCACTTACCTATTGATGATGCTCCAGCGGAAAAAAAAATTAGATTGAACAATACTGCGCCTCTGGTTTCTTAAGGGATACCTGATTTATAAAAACAAATCCTTCATCTGTGATGAAGGATTTGTTTTTTATTTCAACAGTTTCAACGCCTCAGCCGTTTCTTGGACCGCTTCCATCATCGGCAAGTGACCGACATTCTGTAATTCAATCAAATGTGCGTTTGGAACAAGTGACTTGACTTCCCTAGCGCGGTCTATTGAAATTAAATTATCTTTATCTCCATGAATAACAACCAATGGAAAATTAATCGATGAAATTAAAGATGTTGTATCCATTCTCTCTGCCATGGCTTTCAACGCACCAATAAACGCGCCAGGCTTTTGCCTTTCCATAATTTCACGCGAAGAAAGTTGTAAGTTTTCATCTGGTGTAAATTTTGGAGCCATTGTATCCACTACGCCGCCGATTCCATTCTCGCCCACATCCGCCGCAGATTTGTATCTACCTTCTTTTCTATCAGGTGGGTCTGCTAATGTTTGAGTTGAAACTAAACCCAATCCACTAACTCTATCAAAATGCCATTTTGTAAAAGCCAACGCGATATACCCACCCATTGAGTGACCAGCAATAGCAGTTTTCTTGATTCCAAGATGGTCAAGCAAACCTGCAATATCTGAGGCGAAAGTATCTATGGTGTAATTTGCGTCACTAATTGTAGATTCTCCAAAGCCGCGCAAATCTGGCATGATTAAATCAAAACCATTTTCAAGAAACGGGGCAACAAAATCCCAAACATGATGGTCAAGTGGATAGCCATGTAACAAAACTAAGGGTGTGCCTTTGCCACGCCTTTCAAAAGCCAAAGTGATGTTGTTAACTTGAATCTTTTCCATGTTCGTTTTCCTTTCTTGATAATTCTTCTTTTGCAAAATTAATTGCTTCTTCTCGTGTGTGGATATTTCCCTCAGCTTGATTCTCTCGAATCGCTTCAAGCAATTCACCAATCACACGGCTCGGTTTGATATTTAATTCTTTCATCAATTCATTGCCGTCAATCAAACGCGGTGGCGAAACCGTCTCTTGTGGCTTTTCAAAATAATTTTCTAGCAAAATTTTGGATATTTCCAAATAGATATTCCAAACTTCGAGAGTCATTTCTTTATCGCGTGTGCCACGCATATCAGCAAGGGCAAGCAAAATCAAGTCAATGCCTGCTTTGCCTGCATCACGAAAGAAGCGATAAATGGCTCTGCGAGTTGGGTATTCGTTTTCATTTTCTAATTTGCTTGTGAAAGAATGAATGCGCATGTGATTTTGGATAATCACACTTAATCTTTCAACTTCGTCATTGCTCAAATTAAAAGAACGTGCACGTTCGGCAACGACTTCTGCACCTTTCACATCATGATTAAAAAATCGAATACGTCCATTTTCGTCTGTGGTTTTTGTATCAGGTTTGCAAACATCATGATATAACGCCGCGAAGAAAAGTAAAGCGCGATGCGTTCTATCTATATTTAACGAGTCAGAAAAATGCTTATGAATTTGTTCACGGAATTTTCCGAGTTGAGATTGCAAGGCTTCGGCAAATTCATTTTTTGGTGTCTCTTCAAATAAGTTAAATAAAATTCTTTCAAGATAATCTAAAACAGATAATGTATGCATCCAAACTTCAAACACATGCGGCAAAGATTGTTCCACGCCTTTCATTTTCAGCAATTCAGGCATGAGGTGTTCAAACACGTTGAGCATGTCTAAGGCTTTGATTGAATCGCTAACACGTTTTGAATTTAGGATTTTGAAAATCTCATCACGGATTCGCTCAATGGATACGCTTCGCAATAACGGGGATGCTTGTTTCATGCTTTCGCGTGTGGCTTTTTCTATCGTGAAATCAAACGCGGCGGCGAGTCTTACTCCACGCAAAACACGGACTGGGTCATCTATGAAAGAAGTCGGTGAGCAAGCACGAATGATTTTTGACTCAATATCTTTCACACCTTCAGTTGGGTCAATCAATGTATCGTCTTGTAAATTGTAAGCAATGGCGTTGATTGTGAAATCGCGGGCGCGCAAATCTTCTTCCAAACTCTGCCCTGAGCTTGTCGAAGGGTCTTTTCCGCGATACGTTGCAAAATCTAAAAAGATTCTTGTTTCATTTTCATGAACGATTACCCGCCCTGTATCGCGTTCATCATCTAATGGGACAAAATCCGCTTTCAAGGTGTTGGCGATTTTTCGGGCTAAGGCAATGCCTCCCGCGGGCAAAGCAAAATCAAAATCAGAAGAGAGGCGCGAGAGAAATAAATCCCGCACGGCACCACCGACGAGATACATCTCTTGCCCAGCAGGCAAAACATCTTTTATCTTTTGAATCAAAGGCGGAAGTGAAAAATGAATCGGCATGAAAATGATTTCTGGTTTTTCTTTGTGACGTGTGGCTTGCGAGGCGAGCAGTGCTTGTTGAGGCGTGCCACCTTGCGCGACAATTCGTCCTTTTAGTTTTGCAACCCAACGTCCAGCATACGGATTTTTATTTTCTTCGTTCATCGTCCCGCTTTTATTTAATCAGAAGATTTATATTTGTCTAAATCCACTACGCCAACAAAAGGAAGATTGCGATAATACTCATCAAGGTCGAGCCCATAGCCAAACACAAATTTATTTGGAATGGAGAAGCCAAGATAATGAATCGGCACTTCGGCTTCACGGCGTTCGGGTTTATCTAACAACGCACAAACCTTTAGCGTTTTTGGCTGACGCGTTTCAAGCAATTGCAAAACGGATGAAATGGTGTGACCACTATCTACAATATCTTCAACGAGAATTACATTTTTATCTAATATATCCATTTGCAAATCTAATGTGACGCGCGCCGAGCCACTTGATTCGCGTTTGCCAATTCCATACGATGAAACCGCCATGAAATCCATCATGTGCGGAATGGTGATATGCCTGCTCAAATCTACAAGAAATGGTACGCCACCGCGCAAGATACAAATCAAAAGCAAGTCTTGATTTTTGTAGTCGGCACTAATTTGCTCGCCGAGTTCTTTGACTCGGTTTTGCAGACTTTTTTCGTCTATGAGTATTTCGGAAAGGACATCTTTATAGTTTTGCATTTTGTTTAACGTGGAACCTCATGATGCACTCTGCAACGTGCTTCATATAATTCTGATGCACCGACAATCACAATCGGCTCATCATAACGTGCAGGGCTTCCATTAACAAGTCTTTGTGTACGAGAAGCCTCATCACCACATACCATGCAAATGGCATGGAGTTTCAACACATCCTCTGCTTCAGACATTAACATCGGCATAGATCCAAATGGCTCACCACGAAAATCAGTATCTAAGCCAGCCACAATCACACGCACGCCTTTGGTTGCTAATTCTTTAACCACTTCAACAATTTCAGGGTCAAAAAATTGAGCTTCATCAATTCCTACAACGGTTGTATCTTTATCTAATTTAGCACGAATCTCAGCAGATTTTTCTACAGGAATAGCATCATACGTCGAACCAGCATGGGAAGCGACTTTTTCGACTGCATAGCGAATGTCAATCGCTGGTTTGAATACTTGCACTTTTTGTTTTGCAATCGTAGCACGAACCAATCTACGAATTAATTCATCAGTCTTGCCGCTAAACATGGAACCACAAACTACTTCCACTGAACCGTGTGTATGACGCATTAAAAATTCTCCAATTCAAAAAAAATAGGCAGATGTTTGCACATCTGCCTATAAGTTTACCTGAAAATTATTCAGTCGCTTCGGCTTTTTCAGCCTTTTCAACTTTCTTCACTTCTGGAAGTTCAACACCCAAAGCACGTAATTTCTTTTTGGTGTTGGTAAGAGCCGATTGACCAAAACCAGCAATGGCGGTCATGGCGGCATCGCCTTCTTTAAGTTTTTCAACCACCTGACCAATTGTCAAAAAGCCAGCTTTCTTCAAAGCATCGGTAGCACGTGGAGTCAAAGTCAAATCATCAACAGAGCGGTTTGTCACAACCAATGATTCTTCTTTTGCTTTTTGTTGTTCAGCAAACGTTTGAGCCGCACTCACCTTCTTATAGAAGCGGTCAACTTGACCTTCAACGTCTAAAAGTTTGGCAGATTCGCCAGTATAAAACGGATGGCAATTGGAACAAACATCCACACGTAATTCTTTTTTGGTAGAAGTCGTTACCCAAGTATTGCCACAAGAAGCACAAGTCACCTTGGCTTCATACACTGTAGGATGAATATCAGCTCGCATTATTCCACCACCTGCGCAGGGATAATGTTCACGCGCTTTTTGCCATGATACACATCAAACATCACCACGCCATCGGCAGTCGCAAACAATGTATCATCTTTGCCGACCATTACATTTTGACCAGGCTTAATTTTTGTACCGCGTTGGCGCACCAACACATTGCCCGACAAAACAAATTGCCCAGCATAACGTTTAACGCCCAAGCGTTGTGAATTACTATCTCGTCCATTGCGGCTCGAACCGCCGCCTACTTTATGTGCCATTTCTACCTCTACTTCTTTTCAGTCTTCTTCGTGGAAGTTGATTTTTTTGCAGTGGATGATTTCTTCTCAGCCTTCACCGCTTCTTTCTTCGGTTTGGCTTGTTTCTCCACTTTGGCTTCTTCTTTCACTTCAGCCTTCGGTGTTGCTTTCTTTTCAACTTTACGTTCTTCACCCGGCTTGCCAATGAACTCAATCATCAAACGAGTATATTGAGCGCGATGACCAGTCTTAACGCGAATGCGTTTCTTGGGGCGATATTTGAAAGTAACTAACTTGGGACCTTTTATATGTTCCAAAACCGTAGCAGAGACTTTAATTCCACCAACGGTTGGTGTACCTACATTAACAGCATCCCCATCTGCCATTAACAAGACACGTTCAAAATCAAATGTTTTACCCACTTCATGGGCAAGGCGATCTACATCTACTGTAGTGCCTTCAACGGCGCGGTATTGCTTGCCGCCGCTTTCGACGATTGCAAATCTCATTTTATTTATTCTCCAGTCATTCACTTCGCCGCTCAACCTGCGGAGTCCTTACACTCGTCGCCTGTTTGTGGGGAAGCTGGTTAATTTACATACAACTGCCCCAGCAGATTGCTCTGGGGCGATTGCGGACGGTATTATACATGCGGTTTGGCGAACCTGTCAACAGGCTTTGTAGGGGCGAGGTGACCTCGCCCCTACATTATTGAAAGATAGAGAATTTTCAAATTACAGAACCAAGTTTCCCTTTAGAAAAGAAGCGTGGATTAGGCTTTGGGGATAATCGAAGTGATGGTCTTGGTCACGTTTTGTAATTGACCAGCATGTGCCTTCAATTTATTCACATCACCTGTTTGCAAGCCGCCACGCACATCTGTAATTGTTTTGCTGGTGGAGGCTTCGTTATTAATAATTTTTTGTGTGATGGCTTCTAAATTAATTAACATTTGAATTACATTTTTGGGGATGAGCGGTAGGTTTTTAACAATTGGTAATAACACATCCAAAATTTGATTGGCAGTGCGAGCATATTTGACTGTTAGGGTGTGCAATGTGCCAATGGATGAAGTAAGTTCGAGGGCAATTTCTTGAATTGAGTCAATCATTTGTTTGTGAGACTCGATGATTTTTTGAATGTCATCAATAGATTGCGTTAACTTATCCGAAAACTTGACGTACGATGTGGGCTTACTAGCAGATAATGAACCTTTTGCACTGGCACGAATTGGGGTTGGCATAGAAAATTCTCCTTAGAAAGTGAAGTGATTTATTCGGTCAAATATACTTTAATTCGCCTTTCAAAACAACCTGTATGAAGTCAAAAGTACGACTTATACATTAACCTTATTGACAAAGGTACTTTTCTCGTATATCCTGAATATAGCCATTTATCAAAGGAGCATTTTATGAGCGATACAAATTCAAGTTGGGAAAGGGTTCGCGGTGGAATTTTATGGATTGCTATTCCATTGATTATAGGATTAATACTTGCTTCTTCAGTGGTGCCAAAACCAGTGATTGGGGTGATTCGATTAGAAGATGCCATTCATGGGTTTTCAGCCCAAAATATGATTAAGCAAATTCAATATGCTAGTGATAATCCAGAAATTCGTGCGGTGGTGTTGGTGTTTGAAAGCCCCGGCGGAACTGTTGTAGATACTGAAGCCATTTATTATGAATTAACAAAATTACGTGAGAAAAAACCCGTCGTTACAGCAGTCAATGCGATGGCGGCGAGTGGCGCGTATTATCTTTCAGTTAATACTGATTACATTTACGTCAAGCCGACTTCATTAATTGGTAATATCGGCGTGATTAGTTATCTCCCTCCTTCTCCTTTTATTATTGAAGACATTATCACCACAGGTCCATATAAACTTTGGGGCGCGCCACGTGATTCAGATATGCGTCAAGTAGAAATGATAAAGCAAGGCTTTTTTGAAGCCGTGAATTTAGGGCGAGGTGATAAATTGAATGCCGCTCCCGAAATTATTTTCAGCGGGCAAATTTGGGTCGGCAGTGAAGCAGTCCGCCTCGGCATTGCGGATGAATTGGGTGGTGAAGCGGAAGCCGCCACCAAAGCCGCAGAATTAGCAAAAGTTGCAAATTATGAAGTGACCGATTTAGCAGAGTTAGCCGGTGTTAATACGCTTGGCGGAATTTTCTTCTTGCAAAGTGAAAACGGCATGATATTGCCTTATCCAAACAAAGCGGGGATTTATCTTCTATATATTCCGCCTTTGCCGGTTAAATAAAAGGAGCATGGACATGAAAAAAGGATATTTTTACATTGCACTCGCCGCTTTGCTCCTCCCGATTCTCGTTCGGGCATTTTGGTTTTATCGTGGCACAGTAGAGAGACCAGAAATCGCTACCCCTGATTTTGCATCATTTACAATGCCAGAAGCACCCATAAATGAAAATACAAATAATGAAGTGGAACAACTCGGTGGCACTGTCATCATTGACCAAGCACATAGCAATCAATTTACTATGCCCGACATCACAGCATTCACATCTGCTATTCAACAACGTGGTGGAAGAATAGAAGCACTAAACGACTCTTTTTCGTTGGATTTTCAATTGAAATATGCCAGCGCGTTTGTTTCTTTCTCACCTTCATTCCCATTTTCAAGCTTTGAAATACAGTCTTTACAAAATTTTGCAGAGCGTGGTGGGAAAATTTTAGTCTTTACAGACGCAACTCGAAATTTCATTTCGGTTGATTTTGTGACTGGGAATCCAATTGCAATCGGTGACTCAAACGCCGCAAATTCTTTGCTAAAAGTTTTTGATATTACCGTCAATAATGATTATTTGTATAACACGCAAGAAAATGAAGGCAACTTCCGCAATGTGCTTTTTGACGAATTTGGAAAAAGCGAATTAACCTTTGGATTAAAAGAAATTGCCTTATATGGAACTCATTCAGTGGAATCGGCTTCGGGCTTGGTGTTGCTCGGAGGTTCAGAATCAAATCTCTCGTCTATGAATGACGCGCATAATCCAAATCACGGTGGGGCTGTGTTAAGTGCTAATGGCAACGTCGCCGCGTTTGGTGATTTAACATTTTTATCGTCGCCATACAACACCTATACAGATAATGCTACATTAATTTCAAACCTAGCAGATTTTGTGTTGACCAGTGAACAATCATTAACTTTACAAAACTTTCCATATATTTTTACAGGAAACACGGTCAATGTTTATATTTCGCCAGAGTTAAGTAAAAATACAAGTTTGATTACGGCATTGAGCGGTTTACAATCTTCTTTGCGATTTAGAAATATTGAAATGCGTTTTGTTGATGAAGTTCCTGCAAGTGGTGACACGATTATCATCAGCACATTTTTATTAGATGAAGATACGCAAGCCATTGCAAATAAATTTGATGTTGAATTCAGTAGCACGATTCAAACAGTTGAATTTGGCGAAGTGAGCAGTAGCGGCACTGGAATCTTTTTGCTTGACTCGACCAATAATGGAAATAAGTTAGTCATTCTCGCTGGCATTTCAGATGATGTGATTGCGATGATGGGTTTGGTCAGCAGTGGAAGCATCAATTCATGTCTCACGGCTGATAACATTGCAGTTTGTAGCGTCGGCTTTGGTGATGATTTTGGTTTTGGTGGTGGCTTTTCAGAAGAAACTCCCTTTGAAGAATTTCCATCTGAAGAAATTCCTACTGATGTAGAAGCAACACCAACCCCTTCGGGATAAATTTTTATAAAAGATTTCAATTCTTAATCATAGACGGTGGAAAAGACCAAACGGTCTATCATCCACCGTCTATTGTCTTTTATTGACAAATCTTTCACACTCCTGTATTCTCGCCTCATGCCTGACCTCAACTTGCTTCAAGAGCGGATAATCACTTCTCCCCTCGACTCAAAACTGTTCGTGCAAGGAAATGCCGGCGCGGGAAAAACAACTATCGGTGTAGAGCGGATGCGATATTTATTATCGCAAGGAATCTCTGCTGATTCAATCCTGATGCTAACACCACAACGAACATTACAAGAACCATATCTTGAATTGCTATTTACGCCTGAACGAATCGCGGGCGGAGAAGTTACATCAGCCACGATTGGCGGTTTGGCAAAACGCATGTGTGATTTGTTCTGGCCCCTCGTTGCTGAGCAAGCGGGTTTTAGAAACCCAGATTTGCCGCCAATTTTTTTGACATTAGAAACTGCACAATATTACATGGCGCATTTGGTGCGACCATTAATTGAAGAGCAGGGATATTTTCAATCGCTGACGATTAATCGCAATCGTTTGTATTCGCAAATACTTGATAACTTAAACAAAGCCGCAGTGGTGGGTTTTCCGCATACCGAAATCGGTTCGCGTTTAGATTCTGCTTGGTTTGGTGAAGCAGGTCAAAGACGGATTTATCAAGATGCACAAGAATGTGCAAATTTATTTCGTCAATATTGTTACGACCATAATTTATTAGATTTTTCTTTACAAGTTGAAATCTTCAATAACTATTTATGGACAAATGAACAAGTGCGAAATTATTTAACCAGTACGTATCGCCATTTGATTTATGATAATGTAGAAGAAGATGGACCTAGCACACATGATTTGATTCGAGAATGGTTGCCACAATTAGATTCAGCATTATTGCTTTACGATACAAATGCAGGTTACAGAAGTTTCCTCGGCGGTGATGCTCAAACGGGTTATGAATTAAATCAATTTTGCGATGAAGTGATTGAATTGAATGAAAGTTTTGTTTGGCAAAATGAAAATATTCGTGAAGTTTCAAATTCACTGGTGAATGCAATTATAGGAAATGAAGTCGCTCCTGAAGTCAACACTGAACCTGCGATGCAATTCATTTTGACTCGCTATCACCCCGAAATGATTGACGCAGTTGTAGGTGAAGTTAAATCACTAATCACTAACTCGCAAATACCGCCTGTTGAAATTGTAATTCTTGCGCCATATCTTTCAGATGCTTTGCGTTTTTCAATTACGAATCGTTTGGATGCAGAAAATATTCCATGGCGTACACATCGTCCGTCACGTTCGTTGAAAGATGAAACCGCCAGCAAAACATTATTAACATTATCTGCTCTCGCTCACCCGCATTGGAACATCCGCCCCACAAAATTTGATGTAGCTCAAGCCTTGATGTTTGCACTCAACACAGATTTAATCCGCGCGCAATTATTAACTGAAATTGTGTATCGTCAAAAAGATTTTCGGCTTTCCACTTTTGACGAAATCAAACCTGATATTCAAGAACGAGTCACGTATGCTCTTGGTGAAAGATATACAACTTTACGAAATTGGATTGAAGAATATCGTTCGTCTTTCCCAACTCCGCTTGATTTCTTTTTACGAAAGTTATTTGGTGAAGTTATTTCACAAAACGGTTTTGGCTTTCATACCAATTTGGATGCTGTACGTATCGCGGCGAGTTTAATTGAATCAATTAAAAAATTTCGCAACGCTATGGAGCCATCCATCATCGGCATGGATACGCCTTCGTTTGATTTGGGCCGTGAGTATTTTGCTATGCTCGAAGATGGAGTCATTGCCGCGCAATATTTAGAATCATGGCGCAGTGAAGATAAAGATGCCGTTTTAGTCGCACCTGCATATTCATTTTTGATGATGAACCGCCCCGCTTCGATTCAGTTTTGGCTTGAGCCTGGTTCCTCAGGCTGGAGTCAACGCCCATCACAGCCTCTCACACATCCGTATGTTTTATCGCGTCATTGGGTTGAAGGAAAACTATGGATGGATTCAGATGAAGTAGAAGCAGAAAAAACCACATTGGCTCGTTTGGTAGGTGGTCTCTTAAGCCGATGCAGAGAAAAAGTTTACCTAGCCATATCCGATTTAGGTGAGTCAGGAAGCGAACAAAGAGGTTCGTTGTTAAGAGCATTTCAAAAAGTGTTACAAAGTCAGGAATAAAGATGAAAGAGTTAATCAAACGGCCGCTTATTATTTTAAGTATTTTTCTTTTTATCTTGCTGATATTTGTTCGCTATCAGATTTTAGATTTAACCAATGGTGACCATCAATTAATTCTGACTTGGTATGATTTTCTAAAACAAAACGGCGTCATCGGTTTAGCCGATGATGATTTTTCAAATTATCCACCTGCCTATTTGTATTTGCTGTGGATTTTCACTTTAGTTTCAGATTTCATTACACCTGCTCATGCTTTGAAAATTATCCCAACTTTGTTCGATATTATTTCAGCTGTCGCTATATTCAAAATTGCTCGCCTGAAATTTGATGATGACAAGCCATATTTATTAACTGTTATTTTTCTTTTATTACCTACTGTCACATTCAACAGCACAGGTTGGGGACAAATTGACAGTGCTTATGGATGTTTTCTTTTAGTTTGTTTCTATTTCTTATTAAAGGAAAAGCCCTTACACGCCATGCTTGCTTTTGGATTTGCTTTTTCATTCAAGGCGCAAGCTATTTTCCTATTACCATTTTTAGGGATTATGTTTTTATGGAAAAAGATTAATTGGTATTATTTTTTTATCCCACCCATTATTTACATTTTATTTGCTTTACCTACTATATTTCTCGGCAGAAGTTGGGAAAATATTTTGCTTTTGTATGTTGGGCAGGCAGGCCAATTTCAAAACTTAGCTCGTTATGCACCTAATTTATATTTTGTGATTCCGAATGATTATTTTCATCCCGTCTTTGAAATTGGATTTGGAATCTTTATTATTTCCATGTTGGCATGGGCATGGATTAACTGGAAAGCAAACCCACCTTTCACTCAAAAGAAAATTGCATTAACTGCATTAGCAAGTGTTGCCTTAGTACCATTCTTACTCCCCAAAATGCTTGATCGTTATTTTTACCCCGCCGATATTTTAGCTTTTGCAGTCGCTATTTTGTTACCTGAATTATGGTTTATGCCTTTGATGTTTCAAATTAGTTCTGGGCTAGTGTATTTAATTTTTCCATTTGGTTTTCCACCACTAATGGCATTGCCCGGTGCATTTATCAATACTGCTTTAGTGATTGTTATTATTCGTAGGCAATTAAAATCTTTAAAAGAGGAAAATGAATCTTAAAAAACTTAGCGCAATCACCGTTCTTTTGATTTCCATGCTGGCTTGTAACTTTGGGGTATCTGCTGAATCCACACCTGAGGTTGTTGAGCCGCAGATAACTGAAATTGTTTCGACTGAACCAGTTATTTCTTCAGATGGACCAGTTATTGCTGGTTGCCCAATTTTTCCAGCGAACAATTATTGGAACACTCCAATTGACTCGCTTCCGACTCATCCTCAATCTGATGCGTGGATTTCAAGCATTGGTTCAGGGGAAACATTCCACATGGATTTTGGTTCTGGTGAATGGGATGGTGGTCCAATTGGCATTCCATACAATGTTGTAGCGATTACACAAGTTGGTTTTTTTGTACCTGAATTTTATTATGCTGATGAATCCGATATTGGTGCATATCCGATTCCGCCGAATCCACTGATTGAACATGGCAATGACCATCACATTTTAATTGTGGATACAGATACTTGTTATCTCTACGAAATTTATGATGCCAGTTTTGACGGCACAGAATGGTCTGGTGGCTCGGGTGCGATGTGGGATTTGAATGCAAATTATCTCCGCCCTGATACATGGACATCTGCTGATGCCGCAGGTTTGCCAATTTTGCCTGGACTCGTTAGATATGATGAAATCGTTACAGGGGAAATTAAACATGCGTTGCGATTCACTGCCGAAGAAACTGCAGGTTATATTTGGCCCGCCAGACATCAAACTGCTGACCCACAAGATGGAATTCCACCGATGGGTGCAAGATTCCGTTTGAAAGCGGATTTTGATATTTCGGGTTTTCCACCTGAAATGCAAATCCTTTTACAAGCTATGAAAACTTATGGAATTGTTTTAGCAGATAATGGCTCGAATTGGTATGTAAGCGGCGCACCTGATGAACGTTGGGATAATGATATGCTTCATTTGTTAGATGTGTTAAGTGGCAGTGATTTTGAAGCAGTAGATACTTCCGTGATGATGGTGGATGTGGATTCGGGAGAGGCAAAACCCTAAGATATTAATCGTTTGATTCTCTTAAAATACCTCAAAAGCCAACCTGCTTAGGTAGATTGGCTTTTTTCGTCCAAAAGAACTTTTTTACCCAATTTTTACTATTAATCTTCTAACCTTCGTTCTTATTTGCGCTAGCGCAAAGACAGGCTAGGGAATTAGGCATAGGATACAACAAACCAGCGGAATTTAACACAAATTCTGTCGGGTTAGATGTTCAAATATAAGGAGAATCCTATGAATTATCTTAAGAGATTTATGGCTACAATGCTTGTTCTGTTACTTTTGAGTGCTTGTTTTCCAAAAAGTGAACTTCCTATAAAGAAAGAATTTGTCTTAACGACGGACTTACGGGATGGGCAATTTGTCTTTGTTGGGGTGAATGGGGATATTAATGGTGTAGTAAACCCCTCTTTAAAAGTAGAACCGGGAGAACGTATCTCAGTGATGCTCGTAAACAGCGGTTGGGGAACTCATAATATTGTCTTTCCAGACCTAAAAATCGAATCATCAACAATTAAAAAACAAGGGGAAACTACTTCACTTACATTCACTGTTCCTAATGATGATGCTTCACTTGAATATTATGATACAAATTTTAAGCGACTTGGTATGCGGGGAATTTTAATAGTTGGTAAAGGAGCCATCGCAAGTACCGTAGAATATACACTTAATGCCAAGTTTGAGAACGGGAAAATGATATACATTGGCGAAGGTGGTGATATCAACGGGCAAGTTAATCCAGACCTAAAGGCTAATCCAGGCGACCTTGTGAAGATACATCTGAAAAGCAGTGATGGCGTTCTTCATAATTTTTATGTTGATGAATTTAATGTTAAGTCCGCAGATGTCTCTACACCAGAAGGTATCACTATAGAGTTTATCGCCGGAGAAGAAGGCACATTTATTTATTACTGTGCGGTTCCAGGCCATAGGCAATTGGGCATGGAAGGAAAATTAATTGTTGGTTCTGGTGTTGCAGCATCTCAACCTTCTACTGATGGTTATACTCAAACTACTACACAAGTCTTTACTGAAAGTGCAGGTCCAGCTGACCCAAATGCTGTAGATATTGTTCATAACCCTACAGATATTCCTGCCCCAATCGGAGACCGTGAGCCTCAAAAAGTAGTTATCGAACTTGAAACTGTAGAATTAACAGGTATTCTTGCAGATGGAACTACATATAAGTATTGGACATTCAATAGAACTGTGCCAGGTCCATTCTTACGTGTGCGAGTCGGCGATACTGTAGAACTTCACCTTAAGAATTTGCCAGATAGTATGATGGCACACTCAATAGACCTTCATGCAGTGACTGGACCAGGTGGAGGTGCAGTAGCAACTCAAACCACGCCGGGAGGCGAAACAATGATTACCTTCAAAGCACTCAACCCTGGTGTCTTTGTCTATCACTGTGCCACGCCAATGGTTGCTCATCACATGACAAATGGTATGTACGGACTCATATTGGTCGAACCTGAAGGCGGCTTACCACCTGTTGACCGTGAGTTTTATGTGATGCAAGGCGAATTATATACATCACAAGCCTTTGGAACCGCAGGCGCACTCACTGAAAATATTGATAAACTGCTTGATGAAAATCCAGAATACTTTGTCTTTAATGGTGCTTCAATGGCTCTTACCTCTGAAGCGCATATGCTTCGTGCAAATGTAGGTGAGACTGTTCGCATCTTCTTTGGTGTTGGTGGACCAAACTTTACTTCATCCTTCCATGTGATTGGCGAAATTTTTGACCGTGTTTATGACCAAGCCTCCCTCACATCTGCTCCATTAACCGATGTGCAAACCACATTAGTCCCGCCCGGTGGGGCAACCATGGTTGAATTTACCCTTGAAGTTCCGGGAAACTATATTTTAGTTGACCATGCCCTCTCAAGGCTCGAACATGGCTTGGCAGGATTTTTATCTGTAGAAGGTGATGCTAACCACGAAATTTTTGATGGTGAAATCACACCCGGTAGTGGGCATTAATCCTGTTATATAAAAATAAATAATTTAAGAATATCAAAACAGCTATAGATTTTCTGTGGCTGTTTTGATATTGTCAGACTATAATTTAAGAATATATGTCGTATGTTTTCTCCCCTCGCCCATCGCAACAAAACATCCTCCAATATAATGGCGGTCGGCTTGGTATTGCCGCGGTGCCGGGTGCTGGTAAAACGCATATACTATCTGCACTGGCGGCGCAACTGATTCAACAGAATCAATTACAAGATGGGCAAGAAGTTTTAATCGTCACGTTGGTTAATTCAGCGGTTGATAATTTTGAGAATCGTATCAAAGGTTTTTTTGATAACAAAATTCAGGCGTTGTATAAATATCGTGTGCGCACCTTGCATGGGCTTGCACATGATATTGTCCGTGAGAAACCTGCGAGTATTGGTTTGGATGAACGCTTCAGCATCATTGACGAACGCGAAGCCACTTTCATTCGCAAAGAATCAGTCAATGCGTGGCTGGCATCAAATTCATTAAATGATTATCTTGACCCTGCACTTGATAATTCAAAACAGGATTGGGTCAAACGTTCTCAACTTCCTGACTTAATTGACTCACTTGTAAATGCATTTATCCGTTCTGCAAAAGACCGCCTCTTGACTCCCGAAAGCCTGCGACTCAAACTCGACAGTTCATTTGCGCCTCTGCCTCTCGCTGAACTTGGCTACAACATTTATGCGGATTATCAACGGGCACTCGCTTATCGTGGTGCAGTGGACTTTGACGATTTGATTCGCCTAGCATTGACTTTGCTTCAAAGTGATGAAGAATTTTTAGAGCGACTTCGTTTTCGTTATCCATTTATCTTGGAAGATGAAGCACAAGATTCAAGTTTGTCTCAGCAAAAGATTCTTGAACTTTTATCCGGTGGTCGAGTAGGTCGAGGCGATCGCCGAGACCGTATCGAGACCACAAGTAATTTTGAAACTTCTGGTCTCGATACGCTTCGCTACTCGACCAGCGGGGTTGGCGGAAATTGGGTTCGTGTGGGAGACCCAAATCAAGCCATCTTTGAAACATTCACAACTGCTGACCCAGATTTGTTACGAAATTTTATAAATACAAATCCCAATGCAGATATGCCAGAATCAGGAAGGTCACAGCCTTCAGTGATTAACTTGGCAAATCATCTAATTGATTGGGTAATGAATGCTCATCCAGAAGAACAAGCAAGAGGAGCGTTATCACTTCCGTATATTGAAGCTGTTCCCGAAGGCTATGAACCTGTTAATCCACCAGACAATCCCGAAGCGATTAAATTCATCAGCCGAAAATTTACACCTGAAGAAGAGTTAGAGAATGTAGCCAAATCTGTCAAAAGTTATTTGGATTCGTTTGGTGAAGATGAGGTCAAACCGACGATTGCGATTCTAGTGCCAAGAAATAATCGCGGTGTGGAAGTGATTGAAGCCTTAAAAAAGAGAAACGTGGAAGTAATTGAATTGATTTCATCCACATCTACAACACGCGCGGCGGCTGGATCGTTGAATTATTTATTGTCCTATTTAGCAGACCCGCAATCGGCGAGAAAATTATCGAAAGCGTATGAAGTGTGGCGACGGGATTGGCGTGAGGAAGTTGAAAAGGCTGAGTTTGTAAAAGTGGTCAGCAGTTTGATTCAACGGGTGCATCAGGTTGAAAATTTTATTGCACCAAGCCGAAGCGGAGATAATGAATCGGATTGGCTGGCAAGCATAAGCGCGGATGAAGCGGAGCAAGTCATCGAAGAGTTAAAAGAATTTCGAGTCAATGTGCAGAGATGGTTGAATGCTGTCACACTTCCGATTGATCAATTGGTGTTGACGTTGGCACAAGATGTTTTTAGCGAAGCATCGGATTTGGCGTTGGCGCATAAATTGGCGTTGGTGTTACGCAAAGCGGCGGATGACCATAATGAATGGCGTTTGCCTGAGTTGACTGCGGAGTTGGCGGTGATTGCGAAAAATGAACGGCGCTTCATTGGTTTTTCAGAAGATGATTCTGGATTTGACCCTGAACGCCATCGTGGAAAAGTTGTGGTGACGACGATGCATCGTGCGAAAGGTTTGGAATGGGATCGCGTGTATTTGATGAGCGTCAATAATTATGATTTTCCGTCAGGCATGCCGAATGATAGATTTATTTCGGAGAGATGGTTTATTCGTCAGGGATTAAATTTGGAAGCCGAAGCGTTGGAACAATTGCGCGTTTTGGAAACCAATAATGAATATGATTGGTATGAAGAAGGCAAAGCAACTTTCACTTCGCGGCTTGGATATATCAAAGAACGTTTGCGTTTGTTTTATGTAGGCATCACGCGCGCGAAAAAAGATTTAATCGTGACTTGGAATTCAGGCAGGCAAGGTGATGCGACTCCGAGTTTGGCGTTGAGTGAGTTGATGGGTTGGTGGGAGGGGAAGTAAAATTATTAAAAACTTCTCTTCTGAAAGTAAGGGAATAAAGGTAGAATTAGAATAACATTGGTCAAAATTTTATATGAAAACACCTTTGAAGACTATAAGTATAAAAGGCTATAAATCAATTCGTGAATTGGATAATTTTCCACTCACATCCCTTAATATTTTAATTGGAGCAAATGGCTCAGGGAAAACTAATTTTATTTCTGCATTTAAACTTATTAATCAAATTGTAGAAGAAAATTTACAGGTATTTATTAGCCAGCAAGGTGGGGCGGATAACCTACTTTATTTTGGTCGCAAAACCACAGAATCACTTCAGATTGACTTAGAGTTCGGGAATAATGGCTATAGTTGCAATTTGTTATCTGCAACAGGAGATACTCTTATTTTCGAATCAGAAGGTATCTCTTTTCACGATAAATCCAGATTTCCGCAACCATATTATGAAGGATTAGGAGGTGGACATCGGGAAACACGATTATTAGAAATTTCTCGTGGGATTCAGCATATGACGATAGCAGACCATGTTTTGCACGCGTTACAAAGTTGGCGTGTTTATCACTTCCATGATACTAGTGCAGGGGCAAAGGTTAAACAAAGCGGAAATCTAAACGATAACAGTGTTCTAAGGTCAGATGCTGCTAACCTTGCAGCTTTCCTATATTTGTTACGGGAGACAAAAGAGCCTTTTTACAGGAAGATTATTTCAACAATCCGTTTAGTAGCACCATTTTTTGACGATTTTAATTTACGTCCTAATCCATTAAATCCAGAAACCATTCAATTAGAATGGCGTGAGATTGGGTCTGATGCTTACTTTAACGCTAATGTACTATCTGATGGTACTCTGAGATTTATGTGTTTAGCCACGTTATTATTACAGCCTGAATTGCCTTCAACTATATTAATTGATGAACCCGAATTGGGATTGCATCCTTATGCAATCACAGTTTTAGCCTCTTTATTAAGAAGCGCTGCAAAAGAAACACAGGTTATTGTTTCTACACAGTCTGTACCGCTAGTTAATCAATTTAGCCCAGAAGACATTGTTGTAGTGGATAGATTAAATCAACAATCTACTTTTAGAAGACTCAACGAAAACGAACTCGAGGATTGGATTGAAGATTATGGATTAGGGGATCTTTGGGAAAAGAATGTAATTGGCGGAAGACCAAGATGAATTATGTTTTGGTTTCGGTAGAGGGGCAAACAGAAGAGACCTTTGTTCAAGATGTGCTTCGTAAACATCTATGGAATTACAATGTAGATCTATCACCAGTAGTTATTAGTACAAGCCGTGCAAAAAGAGGAACCAAAAATAAAGGGGGACTCCGAGATTATTTTAAAGCACGGAGAGAAATTGAAATTCTTTTGCGCAACACAAATGCAGTTGCAGTAACTACACTTTATGATTTATATGGTTTACCTACAAATTTTCCCGGACTAAATACTTTCCCAGCAGGGGGTAGTGGCACCAGTAAAGCAAAACATCTTGAAAAAGCATTTCAAGACGATATAGGATCTTCTCGTTTCTATCCACACTTACAAGTTCATGAGTTCGAATCATTTTTATTTGTAGAACCAAGTCGAACGGCTGCACTTTTCCCAGAAAACGATCTTACAAAAGAAATACAAAAAATTCGGGAAAAATTCCACACGCCAGAGGATATTAATGATAATCCTCATACTGCTCCTTCAAAGCGAATACTTGAGCTATACCCAAACTATGATAAACCATTGTATGGCACTCTTGCTGTTTTAGAAGTTGGGCTAGATTTGATTCGAGCAGAATGTCCACATTTTAATTCTTGGCTAACTTGGCTAGAAGGATTAGGATAAAAAGAGGTCTCGGATGGAATACCAACGAGGCTGTTTTTGTTTTGACCTCTCCCCAACCCCTCTCCAAATGGAGAGGGGCTTTTGTTGCGTGATGATATAGCTTCTCCCCTTTAGGGGAGACGGGAGAGGGGTCGAAAATAAAATTTCTAAATATCTTTGCAAACACTTCTAAATGTTTTTTCCAACACTTCTAAATGTCTTCCCAAACACTTCTAAATGTTTTTCCCAACACTTCTAAATGTCTTCCCAAACACTTCTAGATGTTTTTGCAAAAATGTACTGTCATCTTTGGAAAGATGTACTGTCATTTCTAGGAAACATGCCGATTTAAGCCAAGAGGCTGAAATCCCTTCTTTAGGAGGGCTAAGATAGCAAGAGGGAATGCTATAATTTTCAAAAGGTCAAACCATGAATTACATCAACTTCGGAAGAACAGGAGTCAAAGTCAGCCAATTGTGTTTGGGATGTATGAATTTCGGCGGCAGGCAAAATGAATCGGAATCAATCCGCATCATTCATCAAGCCCTAGATGCGGGAATTAATTATCTCGACACAGCCAACGTCTATGGGCATGAGCCGCTTGAATTTGAAATTGGACGCGGCAGAAGCGAGCAAATCATTGGTAAAGCGTTAAAAGAAAAACGCGAAAATATTTTTCTAGCCACCAAAGTCCATTACGAAATGGGAAGCGACGTCAATGCTCAGGGAAATTCGCGCAGGCATATCATCGAGCAATGTGAAGCGTCGCTCAAAAGATTAGATACTGACTATATTGATTTATATCAACTGCACGGCACAAGCAATGATATTCCCATTGACGAAAGTTTACGCGCTTTAGATGATTTGATTCGTGCAGGCAAAGTCCGCTACATTGGCACAAGCGGATTCGCCGCTTGGGAATTAATCGAAGCCCTTTGGGTTTCGGATAAAAATAACTTAAATAGATTTGTCAGCGAGCAAGCGCCTTATAACTTATTAGACAGACGCATCGAACGTGAATTGATACCTGCTCTGCAAACCTACGACATGGCACTTGTCCCGTGGGCGCCAAGTGCAGGCGGATTCTTCTCTGAAAAATATAAGCAAAGCGACAAAGCACCTGAGGGTTCAAGATACGAAGCCTTTTGGCGCGGCTTTTACAGAGAGAGTTTTAATCAAAAAGAAAATGTATTCAATGTTCAAAAAGTTGTGCTTGAAATAGCAAAGGAAAAAAATGTTTCAGGTTATGCGCTTGCTTTGGCGTGGTGTCTGAATCAAACAGGTGTAACCAGCCCCATTATTGGTCCGCGCACTTCAGAACAACTTACTGATTCTCTGACAGCATTGCAAATTAATTTAACAGAAGAAGATAATAATCGTCTCAATCAAGTTGCCCCACCCGAATCAGTCACAGTCCCATACATTGATTACAAAGGCAAACATCTTTTCCGCCCGTGAATCAATCACATAAAATAAATTATCAAAATCTACTTACCGACTTTTTCTATTTTTTAGTCAGTATTATTGCTTTGTTTTTATTTCTATTCGCCCTCAACCTCGGACTTAAGAACTTCCAAACAAGCAGAGACCTTGAAGTATTTTGCCAAGCAGGTAAAGTGATTGCAAACGGTGGAAATCCATATTTAACATCAGAACTCGGTCTTGAACTTTCATGGAATTATCCATCCGCCTTAGCATACGGATTTTATTTTGTATGTCCACTTTTCAACCTTGAGCAAAATTACATTTGGATATATGCAATATTATTTTTTGTCGGCACAATGCTATGGCTCACTCGTAAAGATTGGCTCTACGGCATCATTTTATGTTCTACAGGTTTATCCACGCTCGGCTGGACGATGATTACAGGCAACGTCAGCACTTTTGAATTTTTATTGTTTTCGATTTCAATTCTGCTTTTCTTTCGGAAGAAAATCAACGCTTCTGTTTTTCTATTTGGCATGTTTGCCAGCCTGAAATTGATTCCTATCTTATATTTGCCTGCATTTCTATTTTTCCAAAATTCTGTGAAAGACAAAGCCAAAATAATATTGTGGTCACTTGCAGGCTTTATATCGTTACCACTTTTATCTTTCATCGCATCTCCTCACCTTTTCGCTTGGTATCTTAAACAAACTTTTGGATTAATCCCCAATCAACATAATCCGCTTGGTGAATTTACAGAATTATTCTTAAGCCCCTCATTATCCATTACACTTTTCTCTTTTTTAGGCTTAGAGTCACAACTAGAAAAATACAATCTCATTATTTCATTCGTTATGTATGCTTTGGGTATTTTGCTTTTATATCAAATCGCCAAATCCCAAAGATGGACTGAAAATGAAATCTTTTCACTCGGAATTATTATTCTAACCATCACACTTCCCCGCTTAAAACCTTACAGTTTTTTACCCGCGCTTTTATGTTTTTATTTAGTCAGCAAAGGTCAAAACAATTTGATAAAAGCCATATATCTTGTTTTACTTTCTATCCTTCCCATTTTGTCACATCTACTCTTTTTTTATACAGAAATGAGCGAATCTTTAATCCTTACATTTCACCAGATACTTTTTCTCATTCTGGCATCATTCCTTTTATTCTTTTCGCTTAAAAAATCCCTCGGAACTAACACAAACTAGAAACAAAAACGGACTTGGAAATTCCAAGTCCGTTTTTCATCCTACAAACGTGAGCGATGCTCTGTCATGCGTTCATCAATCACAACAGTGCTTCCTCTACTTTTAAGGACGCTTTCTGTAGAGGCGACCAATCCAAAAATCACCAGCAGGGCAACAGTAAGTAAAATTAATCCGAGCATAGGGTTTCTCCATCTAACGGCAACGTAGCCGTCTGTTCAATTATTAAGACGGCACATATTACCCCAAAATTACCAAAATCCAATTAACACTTATGAAATTCTTCTTTTCAGTTCTGTTTGTAGAAAAATAAGGGCACACCAAAATGATTAATCTTATAAAAAATCACCTCAGCCGCCTCAAGTTGTTGTTAACAACAGGTTATGATTTTTGATGAAGTACACCGCCTCATTCTTGATTTCAAGTTGGTTGCTGACCGTCAACATTTTATTCATATTTCTTAATCCTCCTCAAATACGCATTTTGACTACACGCAGACTTAATCAACTCACCTACAATAGATAAAAAACTTTGTGCTATAATCCGCGCCACGATGTACATCAGCATCCAATTTGCCAATAACGATAATAATAATGATAATAACGATTATGAAATCGTTGGGCGAAGCGTTGCTGGTTGACAAAATAATAAGTCAAATCAAATCGCCCGACGCAAATTGCGAAGGGCGATTTATTTTATATATTACTTTCATGTCATTGCGAGGAAGGCTGATGGTCGAGTGTCGCCAAAGGCGATGTATCGAGACCCAGCCTGACGAAGCAATCCCCTACTAAAATTGGAGATTGCTTCGGACAAAGAACAAGAGCGTCCTCGCAATGACATGACATCATAACGGAGAACATTTATGTATCGAACACACACATGTGGAGAATTACGCGCTAGTCATGCGGGTCAAACCGTAACATTATCAGGTTGGGTCAACCGCCGCCGTGACCATGGCGGAGTTGCATTTTTTGATTTAAGAGACCGTTCCGGCATTGTTCAAATTACGATTAACCCAGATTTACCCAAAGAAACCTTAGATTTAGTTGAAGACGTGCGTTTTGAATGGGTTTTACAAATTGAAGGCTTGGTACAAAAACGCCCTACTGGTAACGAAAACCCAAACATGGCAACAGGTGAAATTGAAATTATTGCTAAGAACATCACCATCTTGAATCCTGCCAAGACGTTGCCTTTCATGGTCAGCAGTGATGCGGATTTGCCAGATGAAAATATGCGTTTGAAATATCGTTATCTTGATTTACGCCGTGAGCGATTAACCAATAATATGGTCTTACGACATAAAGTCATCAAGTTTATGCGCGATTATTTAGATAAACAAGGTTTCATTGAAATTGAAACACCAATTATGTTCAAAGCCACGCCTGAAGGCGCAAGAGATTATCTTGTCCCCTCTCGTTTATTCCCCGGTCAATTTTATGCGTTGCCACAATCTCCGCAACAATTGAAACAATTGCTCATGGTGGCAGGCATGGATAAATACTTCCAAATCGCGCGTTGTTTCCGTGATGAAGATTTACGCGGAGACCGTCAGCCTGAGTTCACGCAACTTGACCTTGAAATGTCGTATGTGCATCGTGATGATGTGCTGAAATTGGTTGAAGATTTATATACAGAAATGATTCCAACCGTTGCGCCACATAAAACATTATTGTCTAAGCCGTGGAGAAAGATTTCTTATCGTGAAGCGATAGAAACATACGGCACAGACAAACCTGACCTACGCTTCGGCATGGAATTGGTAGATGTATCCGATATTTTTGCGAAGAGTGAATTTAAAGTATTTCAATCGGCTTTGGAAAATGGCGGTGTGATTAAGTGTATCCTCGCGCCGAAATCAGCAGATATGTCTCGTAAGGAAATTGATGCGTTGACGGAAGTGGCAAAAACGTTTGGGGCGAAGGGAATGCCGACGCTTGCCATCACAAGTGAAGGCGTGAAAGGAAGCGCGTCAAAGTTTGTATCGGCTGATGAATTGGAATCTCTCAAAGCGAAGGTCAATGCTAAAGAAGGCGACCTCATACTATTTGCATCTGATGCAAGAGCGATCGCAAATAAAGTGTTGGGCGGACTTCGTGTTTGGTTCCGCGATAAATTAAATTTAGCGGATGAAAATTTGATGGCATTCGCATGGGTTGTGGATTTTCCATTTTTTGCATATAACGAAGAAACGAAAACTTGGGAGTCGGAACATCATCCGTTTACGATGCCGAAGTTGGAAGATTTGGATAAATTTGAAACGAACCCTGGTGAAGTTTTATCGGATGCGTATGATATGGTGTGTAACGGATATGAAATGGCTTCAGGTTCAATTCGTATTCATCGCCGTGATGTGCAAATGAAAATGTTCCAAATGCTTGGGTTGAGTGATGAAGAAATTAAAACGAAGTTTGGTCACATGCTTGAAGCTTTTGAATATGGCGCGCCTCCGCATGGTGGCATGGCGCCCGGCATTGATCGGTTAATCATGTTGCTTGCGGACGAACCAAACATTCGTGAAGTGATTGCATTCCCGAAAAATCAAAACGGGCGTGATGTGATGGCTGATGCGCCGTCAGCGGTTGAGCCAAAGCAGTTGAAAGAGTTGAAGATTAAGTTTGAGTAAAGCAGACCATAGACAATAGACCGTAGACCGTTCTTAAAACGGTCAATCGTCCACGGTCTACGGTCATTTAAAGCAAAGAGGTTTTATGACCCAAACCATAGATACCAAAACTATAAAACATGTTGCAAATCTCGTCCGCCTCGGAATCTCCGAAGAGGAAGCCCAAAAATTTAGCGGACAATTCTCTGCGATTATTGATTATTTCAATATGTTAAATGAAGTGGACACAGAAAACGTCATCCCCGCATCGGATGTTGCCAATGCAGAAAATGTTTTACGCGAAGATGTAGTCAAGCCTTCGATGGATCGAGAAGAATTTTTGAAGAATGCACCTCAATCCGAACGTGGATATGTCAAAGTGCCAACAGTGTTAGGTGAAGAATAAAATAAGAGAACAGAGAGTAGAGAACAGATTTAAGAAACTGCTCTCTGTTCTCTACTCTCTAAAGACTAAATTATGCAACTAACTAATCTTACTATTCAGGAAGCATCAGAACTTCTCAAAACAAAAAAGATTTCCTCTGTTGAATTGACAAAGGAAACTCTTAAACGTATTCATGATGTAGATAAAAAAGTTAAGTCTTATGTCACAGTTACCGATGACCTTGCTTTAAAGCAAGCCAAACAAGCCGATGAACGAATCGCCAAAGGTGAAAATATCACGCCATTAACTGGCATTCCTTTTGCAATGAAAGATTGTATTTCAACTCGTGATGTCAAAACAACTTGTTCATCAAAAATTTTAGAAAATTATGTCCCACAATACAATGCGACAGTCACCAATAAATTAGCAGATGCAGGCGCAGTATTGGTTGGCAAAACTAATATGGATGAATTTGGCATGGGTTCATCTTGTGAAAATTCTGCATTCTTCAATACTCACAACCCATGGAATTTAAATCACGTGCCTGGTGGTTCCAGTGGCGGTTCTGCGGCGGCAATGTCTGCAAGTTTAGCAACTTTCACCATTGGAGAAGATACTGGCGGTTCAGTCCGCATGCCTGCTGGATTTTGTAATGTGACTGGAATCAAACCAACTTATGGACGAGTCTCACGTTACGGATTAATTTCGTTGGTCTCTTCATTTGATTGCATCGGTCCAATGACTCGCGATGCGTACGATTGTGCAACTGTATTGGAAGCCATTGCAGGTCACGATGAAAAAGATAGCACAACCTATAACTCAGCCGTTCCGAATTACACTAAAAATATAAACAAATCTGTCAAAGGCATGAAGCTCGGAATTCCAAAAGAATATTTTGTGGCAGGTATGGAAGCAGGCGTTGAGTCATCCATTCAAGAAGCCATTCGCACTTACGAAAAACTTGGTATGGAAATTCACGAGGTCTCGCTTCCCACCACGCAATACGGTTTGCCCGTTTATTATCTTTTGCTTTTCGCTGAAGCCAGTTCTAATCTCGCGCGTTTCGATGGCACACGTTTCGGTCTTTCAAAATCTGAAAATGCAAAAGATGTGATTGATATTTATTTACAGACTCGTCGCGAAGGATTCGGTGATGAAGTCAAACGTAGGATTATGCTTGGCGCGTATGCTTTATCTGCTGGATATTATGACGCGTATTACTTGAAAGCTCAAAAAGTTCGCACGCTTCTTCGTCGTGACTTTGAAACTGCTTTTTCCAAAGTGGATATTCTCCTCGCCCCAACCTGCCCCACCACAGCCTTCAAACTTGGTGAAAAAACTAGTGACCCACTCGAAATGTATCTCTCTGATATTTATGTTGTTGCCACGAATCCAGCAGGCGTTCCTGCAATGGCTTTACCTTGCGGGTTTTCAAACGACATGCCTGTTGGTATGCAACTCATCGGCAAACATTTAGATGAACAAACCATATTCCAAGTCGGTCATGCTTATCAGCAAGTCACCGATTGGCATAAGCAGTTGCCACTCATCTAAATGTGCTTGGAGAAAAGATGAGTAAAAAGAGTTTGCGCGTTTGGGAGACTGTTTCAAGAGAAGTAATTCTCAATCATAGTAAGTTCTTAACAGTTGAGAATCACGTTGTAAAACTCCCTGATGGACAAATCATTCCGGATTGGGCGTGGCTTATTATTCCAAGCGCTGTTATTGTTCTAGCTGTAACAGAAAACGAAGAGTTTCTCTGTTTTCGACAAACAAAATATGCAGTAGAAGGAACATCTCTTGCGCCTGTTGGCGGCATGCTTGAACCTGATGAAGCACCACTTGATGCCGCAAAACGAGAATTACTTGAAGAAATGGGTTATGAATCTTCTAACTGGATTAGTTTAGGAAGCCACATTCTAGATCCCAATCGTGGAGTTGCAACAATGCATTTATTTTTAGCGTTGAATGCAAAAAAGATAACTGAACCAAACAGTGATGATTTAGAAGATCAAGAATTATTATTTCTCAGCCGAAGCGAAATTGAAAGTGCTTTGAGAAAAGGGGAGTTTAAAATTTTAGCATGGTCAGCAGTTGTAGCAATGACATTGAATTATCTAAATGCTCTTAATCTGCAAAAAGCTGAATAAATTGTTTACGAGACTATAAACTATGACTCAAAAATACGAACCCGTTATCGGACTTGAAATTCACGGCGAATTGCTGACGAACTCTAAAATGTTTTGTGGCTGTTCTGCTGATTATGGCTCTGCGCCAGAACCAAATATAAACATTTGCCCCACTTGCACAGGCTTACCGGGTGCTATGCCTGTTGTCAATAAAAAAGCGACAGAACTTGCCGCGTTGGTTGGGCTGGCACTGAATTGTTCCATCAACAAACACAACACTTTCGCAAGAAAAAATTATTATTATCCTGATCTTCCAAAAGGTTATCAAATCTCGCAATATGAATTGCCCATTGCAGAAAAAGGCTGGATGGATGTCAATGCTGGTGATGAGAATCAACTCAAAGTAAGAGTGAGGCGGGTTCACATCGAAGAAGATACAGCAAAATTGAGTCACGAAAAAAATTATGCGTTGGTTGATTTCAATCGAGCGGGTGTTCCGCTTTTAGAAATTGTCTCCGAGCCTGATATGCGGACGGTTGAAGCCGCCTTGGATTATGCAACAAAAGTTCGCGCCATTTTGCGTTATCTCGGCGTGAATTCGGGTGACATGGAAAAAGGTGTGTTGCGTTTTGAAGCCAATATTTCTGTGCGACCCGTTGGCAGTGATGAGTTGCGCACGCGCACTGAAATTAAAAATTTAAATAGTTTTCGCGCACTCACTCGCGCTTCACAATATGAAATTGAACGCCAAATAAAAATTTATGAAGATGGCGGAAGTGTTTTGCAAGAAACTTTGGGCTGGGATGATGTGCGTGGCGTGACTATTTCACAACGCGGCAAAGAAGATGCGCATGATTATCGTTATTTCCCCGAACCGGATTTGCCACCACTTCAATTAAGTGATGCGTGGATTGATTCGATTCGAAATCAATTGCCTGAATTACCAGAAGCAAAAACTGCACGCTTCATTTCTGACTTCGACTTGAAACGCTCCGAAGCGCAGTTTCTTACATCTGAAAAATCTTTGGCAGATTATTTTGAATCAGTTTTATCAAAGTCGAAGAGTCCTGCAAAAGCAGTGCACTCATGGATTGCTGGTGAGTTGATGCGTTATCTCAATGAATCAAATTTGAGCATTGATGATTTGACTCTATCGCCTGAATCATTTGCTAAGTTAATTGATATGACCACAGAAAAAGTTATCAGCGGGAATTCTGCTAAAGTGGTGTTCAATGAAATGGTCAAGAGTGGAAGCGACCCTGAACAAATTGTCAAAGAGAAAAATCTTGCGCAAGTTTCAGATGAAGGTTTTATTCTTGAAACTGTTACAAAAATATTGAATGACAACCCCAAAGAAGTTGAATCATATTTGGCTGGCAAAGATACTTTGCTTCAATGGTTTATGGGACAAATCGCCCGCACCACCAAAGGCAAAGCAGACCCGAATATAGCAAAAGAATTGTTATTAAAAGGTTTGGAAGAACGAAAGAAATAAAGATTCTTTATTTACGTTCCATTAAATAAAGAATTCGTTCGGAACCTTCCACAATTGCTTTATCGTGGATGATAAATTTTTCTTGAAAACTATTTTCAAAACCTTCGGCTGTGTATCCGTCAAAGATATCTAAACGAGCCACGAGAAGTTTTTGCACTTGAGAATCAGATTTTGGGACAAATTCAATCACCAACCATTTGCCTAAACGATGAAATAAATCGGCTATTTGATTCAACGGGACGTTATTTGAAATTGCAAGATGATGAATGAGGGCGAGTGCAAAAACCATATCTGCGGAAGCGCGATCTAACAGAGAATCTCTTTCTTGAATATTCCACCCAAGTGATGGACTAGGGTTGGTCATATCTTGGATTAATGGCAAAATGTTTTCTTCTTTGTTTAATTTGACTTGACGGTAATTTTTTTCCACAGCGGCGGGGTCAATGTCGAATGAAATAGATGGAATGCCACGATTCGATGCGAGGCGAGTAAATAATCCGTTATTTGCTCCAATATCCCAAACTGATTTTGGATTAACACGAGTCAGCCATTCGTCCACAATTTTCTTCTTTTTTTCAAAGGCTTCATCGGAATAGTTTGTAAAGGTATAGTACTCTGCCCAATTGGTGCCAGCAGGCTTCCACTCCAGAGAAAGAAGCGTTTTCTTCAAGTTTTCAATCAAGCCTATCAAAGCATTTTTACTTACACGACCAAGTCTTCTTTCATTTGTCGGATTATCAATCTTCTTGCCTGCATATTGAGATTGTGCTTTGGCATGTAAATGGATATGTGTGAGTAAACCAAAATTGAAATAAGTAGAAAACGGCAAAAGCAGAGATGTGAAGTCTAAGGGGATGCCATCAATATGGATACGCAAGAGTTGAGATAACTGCACATCCACCTTTGCCATTAATGTTAATGGAGCAAGAAAGTGTTGACAAAATTGTTTATATGCAACCCATGGCTCACCTTCTTTATGTTTTTCAAAAGAAAGTGTATCAATCAGAATAGGTTTGCCTTTATGAAATTGAATGTTATAGGCACTGGCATCTTTTAACGACATGTTATGTTTTAATGCACGCAATTGAATATCGAGCGTTGCCAAAGCGGCATCTTTTAATTGACTAAATGACCATTCATATGGATAAGATATAAACCCCAACATTTCAGGTTGTATGACTTTATATACGTTTGCTGAATCTTGTGCTGAAACATCCACTTCTTGATGCGGAATAAGCAAACCACGTTTCACTAAATTATCATATAACCCAGAACTGATTAGTAATTGATAATGATCAGCATAAACTTGATTGACTTGCCTATATAAAATATTATTTCTCTTAAATAAAAATCCGCTGGGGTCGCGGAACGAACCTTGAACGCGCGCTTCGGTCACTTGTTTTCCTCGTCGTTCTCGTTTTGTTCTTCAGTATTGTCTTTGACACCAAACCATTTTTTAATGCGCGCCCACTGAGAACGAATCAGCACGCCTGCCCCAAGAATTGCGGCGACAATCATCTGAAATAAAATGCTTCCTGAACCGGGGTCAAGATACAAATCAGGAGAGAGAGGCGGGAGAGAAAAAAACATAGGTAACTTCCTTTAATTAGAATTTAGTCACACCAACATAGACAGATAGAGTCCTATTAAGGACTCTATTAACGATATGTTAAGAGTAGTATACCAAAATAAAAGAGGCTGTCTATTTTTTATTAGGGGATTATTTTTTTAAGGATTTTTGTCTTTTGCATAGCATTTACAATAAAGAAACATATCAAAAATACCAAAATCGTCACGAAAGGAATGCTCCAAATAGGGTTTCCAATATCTATATTTATAGATATCCATGGATTTCTTCGATCTAATACTTCTAAAACTATGATGTGAATAAGATAAATACCAAAACTTGCCTTAGCAATCTTTTGGATATACAAACTTACTATCCCCGTAGAAATTGGGCGAGCTTCTGACAACCATCTTAACATAATGAAACCTGTCGCCGCATTTATGACCCCAGTCAAACTTAGATAATCATAAAAAAAATAACTAAATGAGCCCAAGTATTTACTTAACATTTGAGTGGCTACAGCAATAAAAATTGTGCTTAGTATCCATCCAATCATTGCCATAACAAATAATCTATATGAAATGACCAGTTCACCTAGTAAGTAGCCTAGTATAAAAAATCCAATGGCTCCTGTTGCCATAGGCAAAATGAAATTAGTTTTGAAATCCCAAAATTCCGTGGCTATACTCATGATTGGTTGAAAAATAATCCAAAGCCCAATGAAATACCATAGGATATGTTTCTTGTCTGGTTGAATCAAAAGACGCAAAACTGGTACAAGTATATAAATTCCCAAAAGTGGATACATAAACCAAAAATGATGTGAGGTGCCATGTACAAAAAACAATCGAGATATCCATAACGAATCGCATGCGCCTAATCTAATTCCACAGTTCCAAAATAAATAAATAATTGACCAAATAATAAAAGGAAAGAGTACTTTTGAAAAACGTTTTATAAAAAAAGTCCTGATATTTTCTGATTTTGGTAATAACAACCAACCACTCACCATAAAGAATAATGCTACAGACATTCTAACAATTGAATCATACATATTCGCAATCATCTGAAGTTGAACGGGATAACTATTCCAGTTGTTAATAATTTTTTCAATTACATGAATCATTACAACAAAGAAGATTGAAACAACTCGGATAAAATCAACCCAATAGACTGATTCTTGTTTGATTGGCTCTATAGTCATAGAGCAATTTTACTTTGCGATTCTTTTTTTGACAAAAAAAAGAGTCTCTTGCGAGGCTCTTTTACATTATTTCTTACCTTTTACAACTTTCTTCTCTTTCTTCTTTTTCTTCTTTTTATCCCCATGAGCCATCATATCCACAGCCACAGCGATTGCCAAAATCAAAATGTGATTTTGACCCGCTTCAATCTCAACGCCATAGGTATCTGTGAGACGGAACCATTTTTTGGAGATTTCAGCCACTTTGACCTTGCCTTGCTTAATCGAATATTCAAAGTCAAAGATGTTGCCTGTCACATCTAAATCCTCCCCACCCTTGACCTTAACCGTCCAGCGGTCAACCAGTGGAGAAATTAATGCCTTTTTGATGACAGCGATTTCTTTTCTATCGGCATCGTCAATCACCATCGTATCGCGGATGGTCAGCAGGCGTTGTTGAATCTGTGCCAGTTTTTTGCCTTGCGCATCTTCAAAGACAAGAGTCTTGCGGATTTTTAGCACTTTGCCATCTACTTTGTAAGCTTTCTTGCCTACTTCATTTTCGATCCAGAAGTCATCTCCAATGAAGATTAGGTTTTGACGAATTTTGTAACGGGGGGTCATGATGTTTCCTTTATATGTTGATTTAGTTATTAATAGTATATTTCATATACGAGATTTCAAATGATAAGTCGTATAGTTAAATTGATGTTTCTTAATAACTCATGCTATAATTTACAATAATAAGCTAATATTATTGTAAAGGTCTTCTAGGGAAAAGAGCATGAATCCAACAACAAAGTGGCTAATATTTGAAGGGCTTATACCGTTATTTGGGGCTGCTTTTATTTATACTTTTTGGGGAGCTTGCCGTTTTGTAGTTGCCACCAACAAATCAATATTTAAGTACGGGTGGAAACAGGCACTTGATCCCCTTGGTTGGCTATATGGAGCTGTAATAATTGCTTTTCAGTCTGGGTTAGATGGTATAACAGTCACTAATGCTGGAATATTTCCATACACATGTTTCGCGGCAGCCTTAGCATGTTTTTTTCTACTTATGGCAGCAATGACTGAACGTGGACAGTCATCTGCGTGGCAGCCTCCGATTTCACTTCAACTCATTACTGGAGTACTTGTTCTTGTAATATTGTTTGCCAGTTTTAAGGTTCAAGTTTTATTATTACCTGGAGTATAACCATGACAAAAAATCTGGATAAAAATAAACAAAGAGAAAGCATTAAGGGAAGTATTTCTGATGAAGACTTGAAGCACATAGTGGATTCATATGTTAGCGAACACCCTGATTCTTTAGCTTCAGAACAAATTGACACATTAAAAAAAGTAGTTCATGATCTTGAACAACTTTACAGTTATGCGGATGAAGAGCAAAATTCAACATCTCAAGAATCAGGAAAACTAACTGAAATTGCAAAGACTCTCGGTGGAGCAGGAGCATTAGCTCTTGCCGCATCGATTATCGCACCACAAATTCCTATTTTCACAATAGGAGCGTCTGTTATCGGTGCTATCGCTAGCAATCTATTAGCTAATCTAGTAGATAAATCGAAAGAATAAAATAATTTTTGTTTAATAAACTCTAAAGTTACTTATACAATAAGTATTTTATATAAGTATTTATTGCTTTGAATTTCATCAAAGTACGCCATAATAAACCACTAACCTTATATTCCAAGGATTTTTTCAATGCCCGAACACATCAGCGTTTCAAAAATTTCAAACTATGTAGGTCAAGACATTATTCTCAAAGGCTGGGTTTATAACCGCACCGACAAAGGCAAGCTGGCATTTTTACTCGTCCGTGATGGTTCGGGTTTTGTTCAATGCGTCGGCTTCAAAGGTGACTTAACGCCTGAATTATTTGAGACCATTTCAAAACTCCCGCAAGAATCGTCTGTCATCATCACAGGTTCTGTGCGTGAGGATAAACGTGCGCCGGGCATCCCCGGCGGTTATGAAGTAGGCATCAAAGATTTGCAAGTCGTCCAAGCTGCGGATATGGATTATCCGATGTCACTCAAAGACCATGGTCCCGATTTCGCGCTCGACAATCGTCACCTGTGGATTCGTATGCAAAGTCAGTGGGCAATTTTACGCATTCGCGTGCGCGTCATGTCTGCTGTGCGTGAGTATTTGGATAGTCACGGATTTTTCAATCTCGATACGCCCATCTTAACGCCCGCCGCCGCCGAAGGCACCACCACACTTTTTGAAACTGAATATTTTGACGAAGGTTCTGCCTATCTCGCGCAAACTGGTCAACTGTATAACGAAGCCAATATTTTTGCATTTGGAAAAGTATATTGTTTTGGTCCCACCTTTCGAGCTGAGAAGTCAAAAACGCGTCGCCACTTAACGGAATTCTGGATGCTTGAACCTGAAATTGCTTTTTGCGATTTAGACGGTTTGATGGAAGTAGAAGAAGGTCTCATCACCCATATTGTTCAATCGGTAATGAAAGATTGTTCAGCAGAATTAAAATTCCTTGAACGTGATATTTCTAAATTAGAAAATGTTGTGGGACCATTTCCACGCATGTCTTATGACGATGCGGCGAAATATTTAATTGACTTATACGAAAAAGAAACCGACCCTGAAAAGAAAGAATTACTTAAATTTGAATGGGGCATGGACTTCGGCGCTCCGCATGAAACCGAATTGACAAAATTAAACGAAAAGCCATTGTTTGTGTATGGGTATCCTAGCGCAGTCAAAGCTTTTTATATGGAACCCTGGCCCCAAAGACCAGAAGTTTGTAAATCCGTAGATTTGCTTGCACCTGAAGGCTATGGCGAAATCTGTGGCGGTTCTGAAAGAATGTCTGACCATGATGCATTGTTAGCTCGCATCAAAAAAGAAGGTTTGCCAGAAGAAGCCTTCAAATGGTATTTGGAACTGCGTAAGTATGGCTCTGTCCCCCATTCTGGATTCGGCATGGGCGTAGAAAGAGTCGTCGCTTGGATTTGTGGCATCGAACACATCCGCGAGGCAATTCCATTCCCAAGAACCATTAAGAGAGTGTATCCGTAAATCAAACCTCGGAGGTCTTCGCGAAGCACCCTTTAGGGTAAAAACCTCCGAGGTTTTTTATTTAGGTCATGAAAATGTTGATGAAACAGAATCAAGTTTCCCCTTAATCGTGAAGCGCTTTAATTGTCAAGCATTTTATTAAATTCAAAATCTAATTTTGGTCTTTCATCAAAAAAATAATTATGGTATAAAAATCATACCCTGCGGTGTGCGTGATTTTGCTCTTTACGTCTTGAACCAATACCATAAAAAAGGTTTCTTATTTTAGATGAAATAACGCGATAGGCCTGAGCCAAGGCGGCGTTTCTCGATACGAAACCACCTGTGAAAGCAGGTTCAACACTTGGCAGAACACGGCATGTGCGGGGTATTAAAAATTTAGGCGTGACAGATTTTTTGAAATCTGTCACGCCTTTTTTATTTCTTATGAATTTCCATGGCAACGTGAACGCCCGACTCAAACGCACCTTGAATCCATGCGTGATACAAAGAAGCATGTTCGCCTGCAAAATAAATTCTTCCTTCGGGTTTGACAATTTCATCATGCAACAAAGTTTGTTGACCGGGGTCAAACAATGCAAAGGCGCCGCCTGCAAACGGGTCATCATGCCACATGTGCGACGCTCCCGCTTCAAACTCAGTTCGGATTTGTGGATGAATCGCGGCGACATTTTCTACCGCTTGATGAATTCTTTCATGCGGAGGTAGTGAACCCCAGCGTTGCGCATCTTCAGACCATGTATAGCTAGCCAATAAAATTCCGCGACCTGTTTCTTTGCCATAGTTTGTATAAAACAAATTGCGGATGGCTAAATCAGTGACGGTTCCGCCGCCGAAAATGTTTTCTTCAGTTTCCCAAAATCTGCTTTTGGTTTGGAAGAAAATTTTCGCCGAAGCATCATAATGTAATTGTCGAATGGCACGTTGTTTTGCTCTTGAAAATGGTTTCAAGACTTCTACGTGACGTAATACTGGAAATGGCACAGTGATAATTGCATAATCACCTTTCGCTTCAAAAATCCCTGCTGATGTTTGATATTTAATGATGGCTTCGTTTTCAGTTTGGTCTATGGCAATCATTTTCGCGCCATAGCGAATATGCGGATTTAACGTCGGCAAAAAGGCGTGTGATAAATTATCCATGCCGCCGATGATTTGACACATGTTTGTATAATAATTTCCACCATCTTCGCGGAATAATTCAAGGAATGATGAATTCATTACGGCTTCTTGATTATTCAGCAAACCGAACATTTCAATGAGACCTTCAGACCAACCATTCAGTTCTAAAAATTCGCGCACAGAATATTGGTCATATTTTTCGGTGATTTCATCCCAACCATCTTTTTCTACTTTTTGAACCAATGGTTTAATTAACTCTTCCCATAAGTCACCTGCTAATTTTCCTTTTTCTTTAACAGAAGTTTCAAACCCTAAAATATCAGGATTCTTTTGCACATCTACCATGCGATGTTTTACGCCACTAATGTAAGCATACGTGTTTGGGTTTCCCATCACAAAGTCTTGCGTTTGCAAACCAAATTTTTCGATGTAAGCCATCGTCAATTGATGCGCACGTGGAATCCGCATGGCGCCCGCTTCACCATACAAACCTTGTGCAAATGGTTCACGCAATGTGTAAATTCTTCCGCCCACACGATGTTGTGCTTCGATAATCTGCACATTGTGACCTGCTTTCAACAATTCATATCCCGCGGCTAAACCAGCCAAACCTGCACCAACAATTATCACCTTCTTTGGCGTTGACGATTTATATTTGCTATTCAATCCCACTTTTACAACTTCTAGTTCATCTTGAATGGAAGAATCAAAACTCATAATGGACTCCTGTCAATATAAAACCATTACATCAGCCACAGAGTTCACTGAGACCTTTGAGAAAAAACCTCAAAAAATCTCAGTGAACTCTGTGCACTCTGTGGCTAATAAAATTTAGTTTATCTTACTCATAACCTCATCAAATTACAATCACCTATTTAGTCCTTGACGAACCCCCTGCCTGTGTGTACAATCGCCTCCATTATCAAGTTGGGTGTTACAACTAAATACATGGAGATATAGCGGCTGGGTCTCAGTCAATGAGATCACGAGGTGGAGGTTCTCCCGTGCAAACGGGACGCTAAAGACCAAGCGCAAGCAAGGTCTGAAAATCGAATTAGTTCAGCGGATGCCTCTGAAGCCAGTTCACTGGCTTCCTTCTCCCTTCCAAAGCAAGCGTTTCAAACCGAAAACCATACGGCGACGTGTGAGACAAGGTAACGCAGTGAAGCAAGCATAGTCATTAAGTACTGCTTGTTAAATTCGGAAGGGCGTTTCTTTTTAATATCCAGTATATTAAGACAGGTATGCCCAAGCATGCCTGTTTTTTGTTTTTGTAAAAAACGTAGCAAGAAACGGGTCGTAGAAAAAGGCACTGCCAAATACAATCTCAACATCAAAAAAGGAGATTGATTATGGAAAACGAAAACTTAGAACCTTTACAATACTATACGATTATCGAACAAGCAATTCAATACATTGAAGCCAATGTACAAAATCAACCCGAATTGGAAGAGATTGCCTCAGCAGTCGGATTAAGTGAATATCACTTTCACCGCATCTTCACACGTTGGGCGGGCATTAGTCCAAAACGATTTTTGCAATTTCTCACCAAAGAACATGCCAAAGGATTATTGAATGAGTCTGAAAATTTGTTAGATACAACGCATCGTATCGGACTTTCAAGCTTGGGTCGCCTGCATGATTTATTCGTCAACACCGAAGCAGTCACCCCCGGCGAATACAAATCACATGGCATGGGCTTGAATATTCATTATGGAATTCACCCCACCCCGTTTGGCAAATGTCTCATCGCCACAACAGAACGCGGCATTTGTCACATGAGTTTTGTAGATAAAAACGAAGGGCAAGCCATTGATGATTTAGTTGAGCATTGGTCACAAGCCAATATGATTGAAGATTACAAATCCACTGCACATTTAGTCACCCGCATCTTTTCTGACGGGAAACCTGATGCTCCACTTCAACTTCATCTGCGCGGGACGAATTTTCAAATCAAAGTTTGGGAAGCATTGTTAAACATCCCCAGCGGAGCAGTCACCACGTATGAACAAATTGCATTGAATATCGGAAATCCACGTGCAGTACGAGCAGTCGGCAGTGCCGTTGGTGATAACCCCATTGCATACTTAATTCCATGTCATCGCGTCATTCGCAAAAGTGGAGAATTTGGAAATTACATGTGGGGCTCCGCTAGGAAGAAAGCAATATTGGTAAAAGAGTTTGGAGTTATGAGTCACACTTAATTAAAAAATTTAGCCACAGAGTACACAGAGATTTTTTGAGATCTTTCTCAAAGGTCTCTATGTACTCTGTGGCAAAAGATTTTGCCACAACATTTTACAAAAAAAGGAAATGAATGAAAACAAAAATTTGGATAGCATTAATTACACTTTATATCGTTTGGGGTTCAACATATTTTGGAATCAAAGTTGCCATTGAAACCATCCCACCATTTTTTCATGCAGGGATTCGCTTTTTGATTTCAGGGTTAATTTTAGTCATTTGGCAACGTGCCGTAGGCAGTGAAATGCCGACAAGAAATCAGTGGATTTCTACATTCATCATCGGCAACTTGCTTTTACTCGGCGGTAACGGATTAGTGGCATGGGCTGAGCAAACCATTCCATCTGGCATCGCCGCTTTAATTATTGGTTCTGTGCCTTTGTTTCTCGTCATCATGGAAGCCATTCGCCCAAATGGAGTCAAACCAAATTGGCAATCTATTGTCGGATTAATCATTGGCTTTATCGGTATCTTCATCCTTGTGGGTCCAGCCGAAATTGCTGGCAGTGAAACAAGACTCAATCCATTTGGCGTGATTGCATTATTAGGTGCTTGTTTATTTTGGGCAATCGGTTCTATTTATAGCAAATCTGCGGATTTGCCGAAATCTACTTTGATGACGACTGGCGCAGAAATGTTGATGGGAAGTATCGGTTTATTCCTCATCTCATTAATCACAGGCGAATTAAACGGTTGGAATCCTGCTGAAGTTTCAACACGCTCATTGATTGGTTTGGTTTATCTCATCACCATTGGTTCGATTATTGGTTTTGGTTCATATATTTGGTTGTTGCAAAACGCGCCAATTTCATTGGTTGCTACGTATGCGTATGTCAACCCGATTGTGGCAGTTTTATTAGGCTATTTTTTTGGCAACGAGATTCTGGAGCCACGCATTTGGTTGGCGACTGCAATCATCATCGGCGCAGTAGCATTTATCAATAACAGGAGCAAGCCGCAAGTTAAGAAAGAGGCGCAAGAAGTCGCTGTAAATAGCAAGTAAATTTCAAAAATCAAAAAGGAGAAAAAAATGGATTCAAAAGATTTAATCAAAAAAGTAAAAGAAGATAAAGTGAAATTTCTTTCATTGCAATTCACCGATGTACTTGGCGCAGTGAAAAGTGTGGATATGCCCATTCGTCATTTAGAAGGCGTGTTAGAAGATGGCGCATGGTTTGATGGTTCATCGGTAGAAGGGTTTGCACGCATTCAAGAAAGTGATATGCGTTTGAAAGTGGATGCTAGCACGTATGCAGTTTTGCCATGGTCTGGTGATGGTGCAAAACGGGCGCGTGTGTTTTGTGATATTTTTACGCCATCCGGTCATCCATTCCCCGGCGACCCACGCGGTGCATTAAAAAGAATTTTGAAAAAGTTGGATGAAAAAGGTTGGAAGTACAACATTGGACCTGAGCCAGAATTTTTCTTATTCAAAGGTGAAAATGGTCACGGCGTTCACCCTGCCCCACATGATACTGGCGGTTATTTTGATTTTTCATCCTTCGATGAAGCCGTTGTGGTTCGCACAGCCTTAATGGATGCATTAGATGCAATGGGCTTGGATGTTGAAGTTGGACATCATGAAGTGGCATTGGGTCAACATGAAATTGATTTCCGTTTTGCAGATGCGCTCAAAGCCGCCGATAATGTTTTGACGTTGAAATATACAGTCAAAGCCATTGCTGCTCAACACGGATTAACCGCTTCTTTCATGCCCAAGCCTGTCTATGGAATCAACGGCTCTGGTATGCACTGCCATCAATCTCTCTTCGATACAAAATCTGGTAATAATTTATTCTTTGATGCAAAAGATGAAGCACGCCTTTCTCCATTGGCTTATTCATTTATTGCAGGTCAATTGGAACATGCACGTGCATTGGCTGGCGTGGTGGCTCCAACAGTTAACTCTTACAAACGTTTGGTACCGGGCTATGAAGCCCCTGTGTATATCGGTTGGGCGCAACAAAATCGTTCGGCATTGATTCGTATTCCGCGTTACACAGAAGGTCGTGATAAATCTGTGCGTGCTGAATTACGTTTCCCTGACCCATCTTGTAATCCATACATTGCCTTTACTGCTATGCTCGCCGCCGCATTAGATGGCATTGATAAAAAGATGCAAGCACCAAAACCGTTAAACAACATCAACTTGTATCATTTGAATAAAGAAGAACGCACAAAATTGGGTGTGACTGAATTGCCCGGTTCATTAGCAGAATCTTTAGGCGAGTTGGAAAAAGATGTCGTTTTGAAAGAAGCACTCGGCGATTTCCTCTTTGAAGCTTATTTACGTGCAAAATATGAAGAATGGGATGATTTCCGCTTGCGCGTGACCGATTACGAAATTGAACGTTATTTAGAAACAGCCTAGGTAGCGATTGGCTTTTGGCTATTAGCTTTTAGCGTTCAGCAGAAACATCCAGAGAAATTTCTCTGG
>DDVH01000018.1 GCA_002345215.1 Anaerolineales bacterium UBA2317 | reverse complement strand
AAATAATCAGTGATTAAAAAAACACGTTGCGCAAATTTTTTATACCAATCATCTGCCAACGTGTAACGTACTACCGTTCTTTCAATTTTCCAACCTGTGCGAGTTGTAATATTGTTATTCAAATGCGCCACAGTGGGAATGTATTTTGGATTCAGTTGCAACAAATCCATCCCTGTTTTCCATTCTTTGCAAATATGTTCCAGCAAATATGGTTGGTGAACACCTGCAAACAAATCTGCCCAAATTGAATTTTGTCCCTCCGAAAAAACAAGTTCTTGATTTTCAGCCGAATACTCTTTGGTTGGGTCAATTTCTTGCGCGGCAATATCGCCAGTGTACGAGGGTTTGTTATTAATCATTTTTCTCCTTTCAAATGATGATAAAACCATAATATCACCCACAAAAAAACAAGTCAAGAAAAACATGAGATACAATGATGAAATGAACAATTTGCAAGGCAAAACGATTCTCATCACTGGTGCGGCGCGACGTGTAGGGAAAATTTTCGCACTTGCTTGCGCAAAGGCTGGAGCCAATGTGATGATTCATCACGGACATTCTCTTGAAGAAGCCGAATCTCTTCGAGATGAAATCGCCTCTCTCGGACGTTCTGCTTGGGTGCTAACCTGTGACCTCTCTCAACCCGAAGCAGTTTCAAATCTCATCACACAAGCGAATGAAATTAGTCCGCTTTATGCGTTAGTGAATAGCGCTTCGATATTTGAAAATTTATCTTTTCAAAATACCAGTTTAGGTGATTGGGAAAAACATTTTGCAATTAATTTAACTGCGCCATTTTTATTGAGCCAAGCATTTGCAAAACAGACTCAACACGGAAGAATCGTCAATATTTTAGATTGGCGTGCTTTACGCCCGAGCGCAGACCATTTTCCTTACACAATTACAAAATCCGCACTTGCATCAATGACAAAATCTTTAGCAATTGCCTTAGCCCCAAATATTGTCGTCAATGGTTTGGCATTGGGAGCAATTCTTCCACCAGCAGATTCATCATCAGACAAAAATAAAATTATAGAAAATGTCCCTGCTCAACGCTGGGCTGAAACGAAAGAAGTTGAAGAGGCTTTAATATTTTTATTGACATGTCCCACATACATCACAGGTGAAATCATTCATTTGGATGGTGGCAGGCATTTGGTTTAGGAGTAATATGGATAAAGTTTTTATCAAAGATTTACTTGTACGCGGCATTATCGGCATCCGTGATTGGGAACGTGAAAAACCGCAAGATATTTTAATTAATGTGACTGTATTTACAGATATTTCTCAAGCCGCAAAAACAGATGATATTAATCATTGTATTGATTACAGCGCGTTATCAAAAAAACTACAGTCCCATGCAGAGACAGCCAAGAGATTAACAGTAGAAGCATTAGCCAATGATTTGGCAGAAATTTGTTTGAAAGAAAATTTAGTCAATAAAGTGATTGTGAAAGTGGAAAAACCTGGTGCAGTCCGTTTTGCAAAATCTGTTGGTGTGGAAATTGAGAGAAAGCGTGATGATTCATAGTAGAGGCGAGCCTTTCATAGAAGGCAAATTGACATGATGAATCCAGACGGGTCGCCCTTACATTATGTATATTTGAACCTCGGTTCAAACATTGAACCAGAAAAAAATATTCCACGTGCTATTGAATTATTGAAAGAAGTTACAAAAGTAGAATCTGTTTCGTCCGTTTGGGAGACAAAATCGGTGGGATATGATGGCGAAAATTTCTTGAATATGTGTGTTTTGATTTTTACTAATTTACAACCCGATGAATTAAAAAATCAAATCCTTCGTCCAGTTGAAAACCAGGTAGGGCGTGTGCGAAATGAAAATAGATATGCCCCTCGTACAATTGACATTGATATTATTTTGTTTGATGAAACACCTCACAACCTTGAAACATGGAATCATGCTTTTGTGATTATTCCGCTGGCAGAGTTGATTCCCAACTTTGTGCATCCGCTTGAGGCGAAGTCATTAGTTGAGGTGGCAAAACAAATTCACGTCTGGATAATGAAGCGGGATGATGTGGTTATATCCTAAGTGGGTCAGCACCTCTGTCTAAGTGATTCAAAAATTCTTGTCTGGTTGCTACACGCGTTCTAAATGTCCCTAACATCGTAGAAGTCGTCATACGGGCATCATGTTTTTTTACGCCACGCATCATAGCGCATAAATGTAAACCTTCTACAACAACTGCTACACCTTGCGGTTTAAGTAATTCCATAATGAAATCTGCAATTTGACGCGTCATTTGTTCTTGCACTTGTAATCTACGAGCAAACATATCTACAATACGTGGGATTTTTGAAAGACCGATTACTTGTCCATTGGGGATGTAGGCTACATGCGCGCGCCCCATAAACGGAAGCATGTGATGTTCACACATACTAAAGTATTCAATATCGCGCACGATGACCATGTCATCATAAGTGACATTGAATATTGCTTTGTTCAAAAGTTTTTCTGTATCAGTTTTATACCCGCTTAATAATTCGGGATACATGCGTGCGACACGCTTCGGTGTATTGAGTAAACCTTCACGGTTTGGGTCTTCCCCAAATGCAACCAGCATTGTACGAACTGCATCTTCAATTTTTGGCATATCAATGTCAGAGTTTGTAGTTAGTTCTACATCATCATTTATTTCAGGGTTTGGCATGTTTTTCTCCAGATGATTGATTTTATCAAAATACACCGCATTTATTGATTTGCATTTAAAATAATGATAATGACATTTGACCTTTCCAACGCCCGTTTTGCATTTTTAGATATTGAAACTACTGGACTTTCTCCATGGTTTGGAGATAGGATTTGCCAAGTTGCCATTGTATTAACCGAAGGCAAACGCGTCAAACAGACGTTCGACCTGCTCATCAACCCTGAGCGTGAGCTTTCGCCTGCGGCAGTTCATGTTAATGGACTCGATGAAGATACATTAAAAGAAGCCCCACGTTTTGTTTTGGTTTCTAACGAAATAGAAAATGCTTTAAGAGATACCGTTGTAGTTTGCCACAACGCAAAATTTGATATTCAATTTTTAGATAATGAATATCGAAAATTAAATCGGCATATCGAAATCCCCAACTTAATTGATACTTTATTAATCGCTCGCGATTTTTATCAACTGCCATCGTACAGTTTGAATCAACTCGCCAAAGAATTTAACATTTCTACAAACATGCAAGGCTCACATGCTTTAGCAGATGCGATTACATTAAAAAATCTTTTCTTTGCCATGATGGATTCGTTGAAAACAATCAACAAATCATTAGATGATTTTATTGGAATCTACAACTCACCTGCTTGGCCCCAAGAAGGGATTTATTTGCCAACTGAATTAAGCGAAGCTATTAACAGCGGCAAAAAATTATTCATCAAATATGCGGATAAAGATGGAGAAACGTCTGAACGTTGGATTACACCAAAAGATGTGATTGGCTTGGCAGATTATATTTATCTACAGGCATACTGTCACAGCCGAGAAGCAGAACGGACATTTCGCTTAGATAGAATTTTAAATGTAGAGGTTGAGGTAGAAAAATAAAAGAGCAGAAATCTGCTCTTTTTAGTTTATTCCTTCTTCTGACTTAGTATTTGTGTAAGTGCATTTTTGAAAACTTCATACGGTTGTGCACCGACAATGGCATATCTATCATTAATCACATACGTTGGCACACCACTTACACCAATTTGATACGCCCATTGCACCTGATTTGCTACTTCTTCAGTATAAGTTCCACTTTCAACTTTTCCTTGCATATCATCTGCATCTAAACCAACTTCAGTAGCCGCCGAGCGGAGAACATCCCAATTGCTTGGGTCTAAGCCTTCGCCATATACTTTATGAAAAACTATTTTGTGAAATTCGTTTAGCTTTCCATGCAGGCGGGCATATTCTGTGGCTTCGTGAGCCAACCGCGTATTGTAAAAACGTTTTGTAGATACAAATGGCAAATTATTTAGTTTTGCTAATTCATACAAACGGTCTTCTATACCAGTATTACGCGCTTTGAGCACATATTCTGGCAAATCCATACCTTCTGGTGGCGTATCAGGACGAAGGTAAAATGGTCGCCATTCAACATCTATTTTATATTCAGTTTTAAGCCTCTCGACCACACCCTGGCCGACATAGCACCATGGTCAGATGTAATCAGAGAAAATGGTTAATTTAAAATCCATTGACAGTCCTTTTGAATAGTAGAGTAGACTGTCAATGGATGAGATTTCTTACTAATCAAAGTAATAAGGTGAACAAGAATACTCAGTGCCAGATGAGGCAACAACATAAGTTGGATATGTGCTGTCATCTATTTCAAATTCATCCAGTTCATTTTTTACAGAAGCAAGGGCATTATCTCCATTGGCACGAGCGAAATGGAAAGATTGCCATTCGTATTCATTTTCATCGCTTCTTTCATAGCGGATACAGGCTAAGGCGGCGGCGACTTTTTCATGCACCGAATCAGGTAGACCCGAAGATTGAAGCGCATTCACAAGTGGAGGAATTGCATCATCTGAGAGTTGGATGAAGTATTGCGAATCTAAATCGACAGCATCAGGTTGAGTTAACTCACGTTTGATATTTTGATTCACAATAAACGCATCGACATTTAATATCGGCAGGCTGATGGCGAACCCAAATGAAGCAATGAGCATAGCAATTGCAAATAATCTTTCTTTGCGAAGAATTTCAAGAACAATGGTTGCAACGAGAAGCAAACCAAGCCATATCAGAAAAACATGCGTGTACGTGCGGACGCGGGAAAATCCATAGGCGGCTTCGTAGAGATTGAGGCGTTGAAATGCTGAAAACAACATCACGAGCAAAAGTAAAACTAAAGCAATGCCAAAACCTGAATAAATTTTTCTTTGGGTTTCAGTTTCACGTTTGGTGACAGCACTTAAAGTGAGAAGCATGAGCAATGCAAAAAATGCAACCGCAACCAATTCTCCAAAACCTTTGCGGGCATATTCTGCGTATGTGTAACCTTCAACGTTGATATTGGTTTCACCACCGAAAAAGTATTGAAATTGAATCACGACAAAGATAGCAAATAATGTAATGACGCTCCCTAAAATAATTGTGGATTCAATAAAACCAAGAAATGCAGGAATAGCAGGTTTATCTTCACCAATTAATTTTTCATCTTTCGATTCCGTTGAAGCGTGTAACACAATGCCTGCCAGTGCATAGCCGATGACGAGGATATAAATCATACGGAAAATATATTCGGGCAGGTCTTCGAGTTTGAAGAGTTCAATAAAATCATCTAAGCGTTGACCAAAGACCACGTCGGCTGAGGCGAGTAAAGAAGCGAAGATGGCGACAATTGGCAAAGCAATTACAAGCCCGCGAATGACTGGCATGAAATTATATTTGCTTGGCTTTACACCTGATTCAGTCTGTGATTTACGAACTTGAGTTGAAAATAAAACTGGACGCGCTACGATACTTCCCATTAGCCCCAGAATTTTTCCAAGCCCATCTACAAATGTATATTGAAGCCAACGCCCACCGAGGTAGGTGACGGTTAATATGGTTAATGTCACCAATGTAAATGTGTAAGCGAGGAAAGTGGTCAGTGATTCGGCGCGCAGAAATGTGACGGCGACGAAAAAGATGAACAACGGAATCAGGATGAGGCTAGAATGATGCGGGCGAAGCCCATCCCCTAGTAAAAGATAAAACGCTCCGATTAAACAAGCCGTCCAAAAAATTGCAAAGTTGATTCCGGGTGATTGCTCCCAAAAGAGGAAGTCAAATAGCCAGCCGAGGGCAAGGACGATAAGCCAAAGTTTGTTTGGATTGGTTTTCATAATTTTCCTTTTTTAAACACAAAGGACACGAAGGTCACAAAGGTTAAGAATTTTCGCAAGAATAACTGGGTGAGGCTTGCGGAGTCTATCAAAAGGTATCAGAAATTTCCAAGACCTCGGAGGTTTGTAAAACCTCCGAGGTCTAAACAACTAAATTACAAATTTGTGAGAAATTAAAAAACCTATTGACACGCCATATATTTTGGGGCATACTTTCGGCATTATTCGGGGGCAAACAAATTGAATTGCCATCCTTTAAGAAAGGAGGAGGTGATGTCTAACATGGATAGTAGTATTAAACCCAGCGCTGTGGCATCCCTCCTCAAGTAAGTAAAGGAAGCCACAGCGCCCCACGAATGTCATCCGAAAGGATGGCATTCTGGTTTTAAAATCTTTGCCATAGAGTTCACAGAGACCTTTGAGAAAACCTCTTAAAAATCTCAGTGAACTCCGTGCACTCTGTGGCTAATTATTAATAAACACCAATTGAAGAATCAACTTGATTTGCAAACGCATCAATCCCCCCACTCACATTGAAAACATTTTCATAACCTTGTTGAGCCAGCCACATGGTCACTTGTTTACTTCTATTCCCATGATGACATAATACATAAACAGGATTTTCTTTCTTTTGAACGGATTCTGGCAGAGCACTTGGTCCTTCATTTGCCAAACGGCTCATCGGCGTGACCTCAAGCCTGCTGTCTTCGATTTTGGCAGTTTCCAACTCCCACGCCTCGCGCACATCTAACAGAATAAATTTCTCGTCCGATTTTAATTTTTCAGCAAGTTCAGTGACTGTGATTTCGTTCATGGCTTCCTCAATTTACGAATTACGATTTACCATTCGCTTTTGTATAAAACTTCTCCACATATTCTTTGACCATACGTCTGGTAGAAAATTGTGGGATGACTGTTTTCATAGTGTTCTTCATAAATTTAATCCACTCCACAGACATTTCTTTCGGGTCGCGGTTGTAATACATCGGAATAATTTTATGTTCAAGCGTGTGATACAAACTTTCAGCATCGGCGATATCTTGCGCATCGCTTGATTCGTATTCCTTCTCTTCACCAATAGACCAGCCATTGTTTCCGTCATACGCCTCACGCCACCAACCATCTAAAATGGAGAAATTCAAAGCACCATTAATGGCGGCCTTCATACCAGAAGTTCCACTGGCTTCGTAAGGTCGGCGAGGCGTATTGAGCCACACATCTACACCTTGCACCAAATAACGAGCCAAATTCATTTCATAATCTTCGATGAAGACGATTCGTCCGCCTGTCTCTGCTTTTTTGACGGTTCGGTACACTTTTTGAATTAACTGTTTGCCGGGGTCATCGGCTGGATGTGCCTTCCCTGCAAAAATAATTTGCACGGGCATGTTGGGGCGATTGATAATTTCAAGCAAGCGTTCTACTTGAGATAAAACCAAACTTGCCCGTTTATATGTTGCAAAACGACGAGCAAAACCAATCGTAAGCGCATACGGATTAATCAACACACCTGATGAAACCACCTGCACAGGATGAAAGCCACCCCGAGTCCATCTATCACGCACGCGTTCGGTTAAATAAAATGCTAATTTTCTTTTGAGATGTAAATGCGTGCCCCATAATTCTGAATCAGGTATTGAATCAATTTTTTGAATCAATTTGGGGTCATCGAGATTATCGTACCAATCTTTCCCTAAATAGTTTTCAAGCAAGATATTCATTCTACGTGCCAGCCAATTGCGGGTATGAACTCCATTGGTGACGTGTTCAATTGGAACGTCTTTTACATCTTTATCATTCCATAAAAACTTCCACATATCGCGTGAAACTTCACCGTGTAATTCCGAAACGCCATTTCGTCCATTGGATAATTTCAACGCCAGAATTGGCATGGAGAAAGTTTCTCCATGTGGTTGTTGATGTTTAGCAACTTCTACAAATTGCTCACGAGTTAAACCTAATTCTCCCCAATAGGCTGATAAATATTTATCAATGAGCCATAACGGAAATTCATCATTGCCAGCGGGTACAGGCGTGTGAGTTGTAAAAACATTTTGTGAGCGAGTCTGTTCAGCGGCTTTGTCAAACGTTAAGCCTGATGCCACAAGTTCACGAATCCGTTCTAAAGTCAAGAAAGAGGCGTGACCTTCATTCATGTGCCAAACTGCGGGTTTATATCCTAAAGTTCGTAAGGCGCGAAGTCCGCCGATGCCTAATAAAATTTCTTGCATAATGCGGCGGTCTAAATCAGACCAATACAAACGGGCAGTTAACAAACGGTCGTATTCATTGTTGCTTTCAACATTTGAATCTAAAAGATAAAGCGGAATGCGACCGACACGCACTTCCCAAATTTGAGCATGAATAGTTCGGTCTGGAAATTTAAATTCGATGGTGACAGGTTTATTATTTTTTTTGACGAGCGACACGGGCAAATGATTTAACGTCAATGGATAATTAACCGCTTCTTGCCAACCATCTTCACTGATACGCTGTGAAAAATATCCTTGCGCATACATAAAACCGACACCGATTAACGGCAAACCCAAATCAGAGGCTTCTTTGAGATGGTCACCTGCTAACACGCCCAAGCCACCAGAATAAATTGGAAGCGTTTCATGCAAACCAAATTCCATTGAAAAATAGGCAATCGGATTTTTTAATTCAGGATGCGTTTTCTTTGACCATGTTTCTTTTTTGAAATATGAATCAAAGGTTTCAAATAAAGAATCATATAAAGATAAATATTCTTTATCTTTGGCAGATTGATTTAATTTTTCTTTATCAATTTCATTGAGCAACCGAATCGGGTTGTGACCGAGTCGTTCCCATAAATCATAATCAAGCCGACCAAATACACGCGCGGCTTCGGGGTGCCACGTCCACCACAAATTTGTGGCGAGTTCGCCTAAACGAGCAATTCGTTTTGGCAAATCAAAAGTTTGAGAGGGTGAGGTTAAAAATTCCATAGCGGAGAATGATACCGTAAAAGTTTTTTTATTTGTATTTTTGGTATAAAAATTTGTTTGGGGAGAAAACTAAATAATTGATTAAATCAAATAAGAGTCAGTTAATAAAGTATTGAAACATCCAATGGTGTTA
>DDVH01000025.1:185703-193472 GCA_002345215.1 Anaerolineales bacterium UBA2317 | reverse complement strand
AATCGAATCAATGCAACCGTTTGCCGAAAAAATTCCGCCGATTTTGTGTTTATCGAATGGTGTGGATAATGAAACTTTGATCGCTCAAGCCTTTGGGTATGACAAAGTGATTTATGGAACTGTCACAACGGCTGTGCGTAAACGAGCAATTGGTGATGTTGTTTTAGAAAAATTGCGTGGCGTGGGAGTTGCGACAGGGCATCCACTTTCGGAAAAATTAGTAGATATATTTAACGAAGCATTTTTGAAATGCTTTTTGTATCCACATGCAGGTAGTATGAAATGGTCTAAGTTATTTACGAATTTGGTAGCAAATGCATCATCTGCAATTTTGAATATGAATGCAAAACAAGTTTTATCAAATAAGTACTCATATAAACTTGAGATTGCAATGCTGAAAGAATGCTTGGCAGTGATGAAAGCCATGAATTTAGAAGTAGTGGATGTTCCAAGAACACCTGCACGTGCTTTAGCCTTTGCGACAAAACTTCCGCTTTGGATTTCTAAACCGATTGTCTCACGTGTTGCTGGTGGTGGACGTGGTAACAAAATGCCATCGTTTCATATTGACTTGCATTCTGGTCGTGGAAAAAGTGAAGTGGAATATTTGAATGGGGCAGTTGTTAGAGAGGGAAAGAGATTGGGAATCCCGACGCCTGTCAATGAATTGCTGACGAATAATTTGTTGGCTTTGACGAGGAAAGAAATTCCATTGGAAGAGTTTGCAAATAAGCCAGAGAAGTTGTTGGAGAAATTAGAATCTAAATAAATTATCGTCTTGCTAATTCACTTATAAGTTTGTAGTGATTATCAGGCTGTTTTTGCATCACGACAATTTGACAGTTTTTAGGATTGTGTAATTTTTCAAATTCTTCTACTGTCCAATGAAACCAGCGCATTAAAAATAATCTCAATGTAAGACCATGTGTCACTATTAAGACGTTTTTGGGAAAATCTTTCTTTTCAAAATCTCTATGTAATGTATCTAAAAAATTGCTGATTCGGTCAAATATATCTGCGCCAGACTCTCCATCAGGAATTCGATAATAAAAAGTGCTGAAATCATCTCGTTCTTTTGATATTTCTTTATTATCATCAGGGTGTCTTAGATGTCCCCAATCTTGTTCCCGAATTCTAGGGTCTTCTATTACTTTAACAATATTTTCCTCAATAGAACTACGAATATTTTCAAAGGTTTCTCGGGTTCTAAAAAATGGTGATAGATATACATAAATTGATTCGTCACCAATAATAGATTTGATTTGCTTTCCGGCTAGTTTTGCTTGCTCAACACCCTGTGGCGTTAATTTCAATGCAAAATCTTGAATAGTCTCATACTTTGAGTTATCCAGATTTCCTTCTGATTCTGCATGACGGATTAAAATAATTCTTTCTGGTCTCATGTACTTTTTCTTAATCCTCCACTTTCAATCCGTCAACCCCATAATATCTTGAGGCACAGTTTTGTACAAATTCAGTCCAGCCTTTGCTGCGAGTGACGAAAATATCACGAACATCAATTTGTGCTGTGTCAATGGCGGGAACTTCAATTAAAGTATTTCCTTGTTCTTTTTCTGAGATAATTAATGCATCTCTTTCATCCCATAATTCTGCCCGATAAACAAAATAAGGAAACTCTTCTTTATATGTATTGATGAAACTTCTGGTAGTATATGCTGAACTGACAAGTAAAAATAAGACGGAGGCAATAGTTAAAAACTGAAGTTTTATTTTTTGCGCGCTCCAAATTCCAAGCATCCATGAGATGAAAGCAAGGCTTATCAGCATCACAAAACGTGCAAGGGATTTTCCACGCGGGTCTGGTGTGGCGGAGTAAAAATATGCAGTTGGAGCTTGAATCACTGTGATGAGAAGAAATGTTATCAGTGTAGTCAATGCTAAAAGAAACAGTACCTGTTTTCCCGTCAGAAAGGAAGCGGGGTTTTCTCTTCCAAATAAAATTGCCAGACAAAACATTGTGCCAATGAAAATAACATGCGGAATTGGTAATGTCTTTAATGAGATGAAAATAAAATCTACTGCATGGCGAATAGATAAGGCTGGTACAGCAGAAAGTGGAGATTGTTTGACACTCATTTCTTCAATGCGGATATTGGATGGTGAAATGATGAGAGTAACTATTCCAATGAGTAAGAAAAGCCATACGATGAAAGTGGTTGGAAAAGATTTTTCTGCCCATGCTTGTTTTTTATTTTTTGCATACCAAGTGGCGAGGAATAAAATGCTTGTGCCACTAAATAATAATGTAGAACTAATTTCACCTAACCCTGCGGCAAGAAATGCAATTGGTGGGATGATGAAGTTGTACCAACGAATTGGTTTTGCTTGATTCATTTGCGATGTGATGAAACCAAGCATAATCATCCAAAAAATCAAAGCAGTGCTATAGGGTAAAACGCCTGAACGCCAATACAAAATTTGGAATCTTTGTGGGGAAATATATAAGTTGTAATAAAGTAAAAATCCTGAAACGAATAACAAAATTCCAAATGGAATTGGTTTGATTAATTTCGAAAGATTGTAAAGAGTCCATGTAATTCCGAAGAACCAAAAAACAATGGTAAGTGTAGCAAAAATTTGATTCCCAAACATGCCTAATGTATTTTCAGTAAGTGCGGAAAAAAATGTTAAAGCGTAACGATTGTTTGAATATCCAATTCCTTCTGGATTAAAATATTGTAGAGTGGCATTGACTGTGCCAAGATTACGTGCATCGGCACTATAGCACCAATCATCTGCCCAGTAGCGATTGTAAAAGCCAAGATATGCTAATAAAGCAAGACCTGTAAGCAAAACAATATTACCGAACAGAATGGTGAAAGTGGAAATACGATTTGACATTTTATAACCTTAAAATGGATTCTATTTTTTCTAACTCATCACTCGAAAAATCTAATTTGCTCAACATATTTACTGCTTCTTCAATTTGAGTCACTTTACTTGCACCAATTAAAACGGATGTCATTGTTTCGTGACGTAAGACCCAAGCCAATGCCATTTGAGCAAGAGTCTGCCCGCGTGATTGGGCGAGTTCGTTTAATTTTTTAACTTTATCTATTTTGTCATCTGTGATTTGATTTGGTTTCAAAAAGCCATGAGACTTGGATGCGCGTGAGCCTTCGGGAATTCCATTCAGGTATCTATTGGTCAATAAGCCTTGCGCAAGAGGAGAGAAAGAAATACATCCAATGCCTTCTTCTTTTAAAGTTTGCAACAAGCCATCTTCTACCCAACGATTGAACATGTTGTAGACAGGTTGATGAATCAAACACGGTGTACCAAGTTGGCGCAAGATTTGAGACGCTTCACGGGCTTTATCTGCAGGGTAATTTGAAATGCCAACATATAATGCTTTGCCACTTCGTACAGCATAATCTAATGCTTGCATGGTTTCTTCAAGCGGAGTATCAGGGTCGGGGCGGTGATGATAAAAAATATCAACATAATCCAAGCTCATTCGTTTCAAACTTTGGTCAAGACTAGAAATTAAATATTTTCTTGAACCCCATTCGCCATACGGACCTTCCCACATATAAAAACCTGCTTTGGATGAAATCACTAATTCATCACGATATGGTTTTAAATCTTTTGCAAGAATTTGACCGAACGTTTCCTCAGCCGAACCAGCAGGCGGACCATAATTATTTGCTAAATCAAAATGGGTGATGCCTAAATCAAATGCCCGTAAAATCATTTCACGACTGTTTGAAAAAATATCTACGCCACCAAAGTTATGCCATAAACCAAGTGAAACAGCTGGTAATTTGAGTCCGCTTTTGCCTGAACGGCGATATTGCATTGTTTGATAACGAGAACTTGAAGCAAGATAATTCATTTATAAAATTCCTTGTTGAATTAAACTTTCAGCCATTGAAAGTACAGATTCTTTTGGCGAACGTGGATTCCATTTCAAAATTTGTTTTGCTTTTTCATTTGAAATTTTATAATCCCAATCTAATGAGTTGACAACTGCTCGAACTTTGAGGTCAAACAAAGCAACCAAACGAACTAAAAAACTTGGCAATTGTAAGGTTGGAATTTTATATCCACGTTTTGAAAATTCATCATGCAAAATTTTTGCAATTTCGTATGTCCACAATTCGCCTGCTGAAACCAGAAAACGATTTCCAACCGCTTCTTTAATTTCCATTGCAGAGATGATTGCCGAAGCCACATCACGCACATCCACACATGCCATTTTGATTCTAGCAGTGCCAGGCACTTGACCTAACATATAAGTCCGAATTACTTCTGATGATGTGTTGTAATTTTTATTGGGTACAGGTCCAAACACCAATGGTGGGTTTATCGCCACTATTTCCATTTTATTTTTATTTTCGGCACCATTTATAAAATCCCACGCGGCGCGTTCCGCCAATGTTTTGCTTTTTGAATACGCCCCAATTTTATTTTCAACTTTCGACCAATCATTTTCCGTAAAAGTTCTATTATCACCTGCATAGCCTGCTGAAACCGCCGCATTCGATGAAACCTGCACAACTCGTTTTACATTTGCATCGTGTGCAAATTTCAAAACACGCAATGTCCCTTCCACCGCAGGCTTGATTAATTCATCTTCATGATTTGGTTCTTTTAACGGAAATGGAGACGCGAGATGAATCACATACTCGACATCTTGTATCGCTTCTTTCCACCCTTCGTCTTGATTCAATTCAGCAGACACTATCTCTAGTTGAACATTTTTCTGTACAAATTTTGAAACTGATTCTCGAACCTCAGCCTCTTTTTTCATTGACCGAACTGTTCCGCGAACTTTGTACCCTTTTTCCAAAAGTTGAGCAATTGTGTGAGTGGCAATAAATCCGCTGGCACCGGTGACGAGGATAGGCTTTGATGAAATTGTCATGTTATAAGACTCCTGAAAACATAATTACTACTATAACCCCAAACAATCCACATGCAAAGTTGACCAAGTCATTATTCAACCATTTCCAGCCGCGGAGATGAATGGTTTGCGTTCCGCATGTGTGGAGGGGATATTTTTCGGTCTCTTTGTTTTCTTTTGGACAAAAATACATAGCTTGAACTGTGCTACCGAGAAGTGAGTCGAAGAGCGAAGCCATGAGTCCAGCCAAAGTAATGATGAGGAAAATTGACCAGTTTGAAGTCAAGAGAGAGGCGAGGAGTGCTATTAATGCTGAACCTGCTAAAGAGGCGAGTGTGCCGGTCAACGAGATTCCGCCGGAGGTTCCTTTTTCCACAATTTTATTTAAATTAGTAATCATGCGTGGAGGAGTTTTATTTAATACACCTAATTCTGTCGCCCATGTATCGGCATTGACGGCGGCGAGAGAAGCAGAAAAACATAACCAAATGACGGGCTCGTTTGGATAAAAAAGATTCAGCCCTGCAAAAAATGTTGCGATACCACCGTTTCCAAATACTTGACCTGCATCCCGTTGATGACCTTTTGAAAATTTTTCATCGAGATTTTGTTTTTTCTTTTTGAATACGCGACTCAATGCGGATGATGTAATAAAAAATGTAAGCAAAAGAATTGCCCATTTCCAACCACCAATGCCGAAAATAATTGTGCCAACAATGAAGGCGCCAATGGCTCCACTTTTGTTGAGACTATGAGCTTTGTATGCAAGAAATGAAATGATGATGGCGAGAAGAAAACCGTAAAGAAGTTGCATTGAGTTATTTTATAAAGTTTGAATTTGTAAAACTGCTAATAAAAATAATAAACTTGCGAGTGTGCCAGAACCCCAGACGATAAATGCTAAAATGCGTTCACGCTCCCAGCGATAAAAATATAAACCAGCAATCCAACCAATGACGCTGATTAATAAACTAACAACTGGCAAAATGATTAATTGCGAAGAGGGTGAAGGTTCTGGTCTTTGACCTAAAATCACTTGCGATGTGCTTGGAATGATAAGACTTGCCCAAATAAACAAACCAATATTGAGTAGTAAAGTGACAATCCAAAGATAACGAACGAGATTATTTCCCCATGCTTGTGTGAACACAAAAGATGGATATACAGATTTTGCTTCAGTGTGCGCGAGGCTTCCGAGTTCTGTAGCGCGTGCAAATGTTTGCGTTAATGATGCGGGGTCATCGGGTGAGATGACGAAAATTCTTTTTGCGGTTGCAACTAGCAAAAGTTTTTTTCTATCTGCGGCGAGAAATTCCACTGTGCTTAAGTCTGGGTGGCGACGCGTGCCTAAAAGTCCGCCGGGAAGCGAAAGGGGAGGAAAAGTTAAAGGTGTCGTTAAATCATCGGCTGGGCGAATCCATTCAATATCGTTGAGTGGAATATCTTCAACGCGTAAGCCCCAATGAATGGCAAGGCTGTCACGGTCAATGAAATAATCTGCTCGCCATAAAGAATACATGCGATAAGCAAATAACGGAATCGGTGCGAATGCAAAAATTGAAACGAGAAGCCAAATCAGAAAATTGGGTCCAACCTCTACACTGGATAGGTTGATAAACCCAATAGTAGTAATGACTATTAAGATAAAAAGAATAATGCCATGAAGAATTAAGCCTTGTCTTTTTGGTGGAGGGAAATGTCCAGATTTCATTTGTTAGGAGTATTAGGTGCGTATTCTAAATAAACATGCTTAATGAAAACTTTTTTCGGTGAAGTTTCTTTTAATACCAAATCAAATTCTTGCCCCTCTTTATTAATGCCATATAAAAATGGCGCATCTGGCAAACGGACTCGTTCTTTGTATTCAACACTGTTTACATGGTAACCGACTGTGATGTAATAGGAACGTTTTTTTGAATATGAACCTGAACTATTCTTAGAATTTGTAACAATATCTTCCCGAAATAACATTTTGCCTTTGACAGTAACACCATCTCGAAATGTAGATTGAATAAGTCTGTAACGATAAATGGCACATAAAGCACCGATGATGCTTAATGGTATTGTGAAAGAAGCGATGACTAACCGAAACATCGGTTCAACAATGCCAATGGCAATAAGAAAAAGAATCGGTCCATACGTCAATTGAAGCCAACTTTTGAATGCTAAATCATTCCAATATATTTGTTTGAAGGTAGGCACTTGATTTTGCATCTGATTTCCTTATGAAAAGTGCGGGATATTTTTTATATTTTTCAACTCTAGCAATTCTAGGCTTTGCGAAGTTCTTTTCTTTAATTCTACCATTCCGTTTTGCAATGCTTTTTCGCCCACTGTGATTCTTACAGGACAACCAATCAAATCCGCATCATTGAATTTGACTCCCGCACGTTCATCACGGTCATCAAATAAAACTGAAATACCAGCATTTTTTAATTGCTGATAAATTTCTTCGGCTCGTTCTTTTGTGTTAATCGTCTTGCCCGGAACATGCATTAAATAAACATCAAAAGGCGAAAAAGATTTTGGAAATGTTAAACCTTTCTCGTCGTGATAACTTTCTGCAAGTGCTAATAAAATATTTTCAAAATGAAATTCATTATTTGTTTTCAACGCAATCGCATTTTGAGTTGAAAGTTTATTGCCACAATTTACACAAGCATCATCTGCTTTTGCTAAAACTAAATCTGTAACAATTTCAGCTTGATAATCTCTGCCGTAATTTGTGTTGATGAAGTGATAACCAAATTTATTTGCACCTGCGGCGAGATTTGATGATTGCGGAATTAAATCATCTACGACGATTAATGCATCTTTCAAACCAATTGGTGACGCATACCCCGCCTCAGCCCCTGACTTGGAAATTGATTCTGCTGTGGCGAGTTTGACTTCACCTACGGCA
>DDVH01000025.1:111907-185434 GCA_002345215.1 Anaerolineales bacterium UBA2317 | reverse complement strand
AAATTGATTGTCAGAGACGCGAGTGAACATCAATGCTTTGGCAGTTTTTTCTTTGGGAATGTTTAGAAAATTCGCAAGCGACTCAATCGTGTTGCAATTTGGCGTTTCGACTTTTTGGATAGGCAAAACTTCTTCTTGTGACAAAGATTCTTTTTTGAATTTTGCTAATTCAATTCGTTCTGTGTATTTGCATGATTCGCAATGGATGAGTTCAATGTCACCAGTTGAAAGTGGAAAATAAATTTGATTTTCGTTTGATAAAAACGAAAATGGAAAGATGAAAGATGTGGTGTTAGTTAAATTTTGTAAATGTGAAATGAAATGTTTTCCTAAATTCGTTAATTCATTTTCACGAGTCAGATAGCCTGCACGGGCAAGCCAGCCAAAACCTTGAGTCCGCATGTTGTTTGGGAATTCACGTTGAGTTTGAATTTTGAGGTCGGTGTATTTCATGTTGGAATTAAAGGGGTGCATCGTACTTTGGGGTTTAGAAAATGTTGCCTAGCAGAATCAGATTGCCCCTAAGAAAGAAGCGGGTTAACTTTTCTTCTTTCGCGTCATTTTTTGAGTTGAGTCAATCACAGGAGTTTCAGGAATTTGAATCTGCGTTTGTGCAATAGATTCTTCCACAGCGGCTTCGGATGGCGTGGTTTCAGGAGTAGGTTCGATATTCAATTCTACTGATTCTTCCATGCGAATTTGACCACGAAGGAATGCACCTTCTTCTGTTACGAATGCAGTTGTGACTACATCTCCCCAAACTCTGCCTGATGAACGTATCTCAAGTTTTTGTGTGGTGATATTTCCGCGTACAGCCCCAGCCACAATGACAGTATTGGCGCGAACATTTTGACAAGTAACGCGACCAGTTTCGCCAACGACTAACATGCCACGCAGAGCAATTTCACCTTCGAATGCACCTTCAATACGCACGCCACCAGAACCATTGATACTGCCATGCCAAATCACGCCTGAGCCAAGCACAGAGGTGATTCTTTCAACGGCTTGCACAGGTTGAGAGGTTTCGGCGGGAGTTGAGTTGCGTTTAAACATATTGATTCAATTTTACCTTATAAACAAAACCGCTGGTTGAGTAGCCCTGAGCGTTTGTTGCGAAGGGCATATCGAAACCAGCAGTAATTGTTGAGATAAAAAATTATTTGAAAACTTATGGTCTCGATACGGGCTTCGTTTTAATCAGCCCTACTCGACCATCGATTACCTATTCACTCTTCTCATCTTTCGGACCAATTTGCACGCCCATAATATTGAAACCAGAATCAATGTATTGGATTTCACCCGTTACACGTTTTGACAAATCAGATGCTAAGAAGACAGCCGTATCACCTACATCTTCAATGGTTACATTTTCACGCATGGGAGATAAATCTGCAAAATGCTTGTACATATCTCTAAATCCGCCAACGCCTGCCGCCGCTAAAGTACGAATCGGACCTGCTGAAATTGCATTCACACGAATCTTTTGCGGACCCAAATCATACGCCAAATATCGGGTTGCAGATTCTAATGCGGCTTTGGCAACGCCCATCACATTGTAATGGGGGGCAACTTTCACCGCGCCAGAACCATACGTCAAACACATCACAGAAGCGCCGGGGTTTAATATTGGCAAGAATGCATGAGTCAATGCTACGAATGAATAAACAGAAACATCCAATGCAACTCGAAAACCTTCGCGGCTGGTTTCATGAAATGGTTTGCTCAATTCATCTTTGCCAGCAAAAGCAATGGAATGAACAAGCACATCAATTTTTCCAAAATGTTTGGCGGCTTTTTCTGCCACTGCTTTAATTTGGTCATCATTAGTCACATCACATTCTTCCACCCATGTACAACCAACTTGTTCAGCAAGCGGCTTCACACGTTTTTCAAGCATCTCACCTGCATAACTAATTCCTAAATTTGCGCCTTCGCGTTTGAAAGCCTGCGTAATGCCCCAAGCAATCGAACGTTCATTTGCCAAACCAAAAATCAGTGCATTCTTTCCTTCAAGTAAACCCATATCATCTCCTTATGTCATTGCGAGGAAGACTTTAGTCTGACGAAGCAATCTCCTCGTTAGGTATAGTCCATTTGTTGACCAAGAATCTCCACGGTTTTGAAAACCAGGGTTCCGGTGTTTTGTTTAAACCCACTCGTGCGCCAATCGTCACGATTTTATCTGGGATTTTAATTCCCGCTTCGATTCTTAAGGGGGAAGTTGGTTCTGTCAAGTCAACATAATTTTGTCTTTTAGTGATTCCCATTGCCTGAGTCAACTTGCCCGGACCAAACGTATCTCGTCCCTGACGGCGTTTCATCATCAACTCAATTCCTTCAATTGGCTGAATTGCTCGAATCAAAACTGCGGCAGGGAAACCTTCTTTTTCTGTGACAGCATTCAACATCCAGTGATTTCCATACGTGAAATAAACAAAGGCATGTCCCGCTTCACCATACATGGGGTCAGTTCGCTTGGTTCGTCCTGCTTTGGCATGGCAGGCTAAATCAGTTTCACCAATGTATGCTTCTGTTTCGGTGATTAAACCGACCAATTTTTTTCCATTGGAAATATGAACTAACCTCGCACCCAATAATTCACGTGCGACAATCAATGTTGGGCGATTATAGAATTTTCTTGAAAGGGTCATTTTTTGTTGAAAAGTTTACAAGTTGGAACGTTCAAACGTTTAAACCTTCAAACTTGAAAACAGAATTATTTAAACCTTGAATCTCTTTTCAAAGTCAATTTCAAACCATCTTCTAACTTAACCGAAGGTACAAATCGTAATTTCTCTTTTGCTAGATTCACATCCGCTTTCATGTGTGAGACCCCACCTGAAGCATGAGCATTATAGACTACGTTGGCTTTGCTGTTTGTGACATCCAATACTTGGCGAATCAAATCTTTAATAGAAGTCTCTACCCCTGAGCCGACATTAATCACCAACCCATTTACACTCGGAGCAGTAGATGCCGCAACCATAGCACGAACGACATCATCTACATAAATATAATCTCGCGTTTGGCTTCCATCTCCGTGTGCGACTAATGTTCCGCCGCGTAATGCTTGACGAAGATAATGCGGCACAACAGGTGGGTGAGATGGTGGCAAATGTTGACCAGGTCCATACGCATTGAAGATTCTTAAACTGACTGTTTCAATATTCCACAAGTTACCAATCGTGCGGACGTAATATTCCGCCGCAAGTTTGGAAACTGCATAAGGTGAACGCGGATTTGGAATTAAGGACTCTGCTAAAGATGAATCTCTTAAGTCTCCATACACTGCGCCTGATGAAGACAGAACGACGCGTCTGACTCCCACGTCACGCATGGCTTCCATCAGAGCAACAGTCCCGCCGACGTTGACGGCATTGTAATCGCGTGGATATAAAATTGATTCAGGTACTGAAACACGTGCCGCGAGATGATAAACCACATCAACATCTTGAAGCAACGTCCACAACTTTGGACGGTCACTGACATCTCCGCGTGTGAAATGCACATCAGGTGACAAGGTTTGCGGGTCGCCAGTGGATAAATCATCTAGCCCGCGAACTTGATGGCCTTGTTGTGCTAAATGATTTGCAAGGGAAGAGCCGAGGAAACCTGCGGCTCCGGTAATTAAAAAATTCATAAATGTATTATAAGGGGAAATAGTTCATTGGCGAGATTATGAAATATTTTGTTTTACAAACTCAGCCCAAATGATTTCTAATTCACTGGCTACATCTTTAGGAATTTGCACACCAGACATGCGAACATCCCAATGCATGTTTGAAAGTGCAGGCATGTTTAATAATTGGCGTTCTAAAATTGGCTGTGATTCTGGGTCCAATAAAACATCGTACTGAATCTCTACATAATTTGCTGTTTCACCCAATGCAGATTTTTTCTTATCCCAATGCAAACCTTGAAAAGAATCTTTTGTAACAAAACCCGAAGCAAAAATTCCTTTTGGTTTTTCACCTAAGCGAATGATAAAAAATCTATCACCTTTCAATACTTTTCTGGATGTGCCTGTTCCCCAACGGTCTAAAACTTTTTTACCTTGTTTAACTTTGTGAGACGTTTCTTCAAGGTCGTGCCATCGCCAAAGTTTGGGATTCCATGCGAGCAGATAGGTTTTCATTTATCAAATTATCTTTGAAATTGTGCAATGGCATCTTCTACAAATGGACGACCACTGTTTTTATAAACATCAATCACATCATTAACATCATAAGGTAAGCGTCGAAATTCTACGCCAATGTTGCCGTTCTCAATATTGAGTATTGCATACTCAGCCCAAGCATCTACATGAAAAATGCCATCGGGTTGATAAGAACTAAAAGGTAAGCCAACACTGCCGGGGTTAAGAAAGAAGCGTTCACCACATCTGCGAGTTTGTTGTGTGTGAGTATGTCCGCCTGCTAAAATATTTTTACTAAACGCGCCAAGATATTTTTGAAATTCTTCTTCGCTTGTGGTTGGCAAGATGATGTGGTCAAAATCGGTGGGTGAGCCGTGAAAGCATAACAAATCTAAATCTTTTTCAAGTTTGATAGTAACTGTCGGTTGAAAACTTTTTATAAAATTTATATCTTCATCATCGAGTTGAGATAAAGACCACTCACGAATCACTTGCATTTTTTTGAGCCGTTCTTCCGGAATTGGGTCTTTGCCCGTTTCTTCACCTTTGATTAACCAATCATCGGCATTGCCCATCACTACTGGACAATTCATCTTTCGCAGACGATTCACTGTTTCTTTCGGTTGAGCACCACCTTGTATCGCATCACCCAAACATACAATTTGATTCACACCTTGAGCCTTTATATCCGCTTCAACTTTTTCAAAAGCAAAATCGTTTCCGTGCATATCTGAGATGATGGCGATGCGCATGATACATTCTCCTTTTTGAAAATTATAATCTTATTCATTCCGTCATTGCGAGGAGCGAAGCGACGAAGCAATCTCCAAATTAATCATAAGATTGCTTCGGACGAAGTACGTCGTCCTCGCAATGACGGGTACATTTTTTATTGACTTATTCAAGTGCATGTGTTATTGTTGGGGCTAGATAGGAAAACGGTAAGTTACGTTGGCTTGAAGAACAGCAACAGCTCACAGTTTCACTGTGGGCTGTTTTGTTTTGACCTCCGATGGAACAAACAGATTGACCTATAAAATTTTTATTGCCATAGGAGGCAAAACATGTCTGACAGAATTATCGGTACAGTAAAGTGGTTCAACGGTGACAAAGGCTTCGGCTTCATCGAACGCGAAGGTGGAAAGGACGTTTTCGTCCATTTCTCCGCTATTCAAGGCGATGGTTACAAGAACCTGCAAGAAGGACAAAAGGTCGAGTTCACAGTTGAACAAGGTCCTAAAGGTCCTCAAGCCAGCAACGTAACTGTATTGAGCTAAGACAAAAAAGAGCCTGATGTGAAAGCATCAGGCTCTTTTTGATTCTTTATTTTCTTCTCGGTGCTAACTTATTTCTATTCCAACTTTTTGGGGTGTGAGCAGGTTTGGGTGGGCGACGAGAATGATTAGGGTGAGAACCTCTTCCATGTCCAGAAGCCTGTTTAGGCGGAGAAGGAAGAGTGTAATTAAATCCATCAAGTGTTTCACGTTTAATTTCATGCCCCATGATTCGTTCGAGCGTGCGAATCATATCTTTATCTTCATCAGTGACTAAAGTAAACGCATCACCAGTTCTTTTTGCGCGACCCGTGCGACCAATGCGATGAATATAAGCATCAGCAGTATCGGGCATATCATAATTAATAACGTGCGAAATACTTTCAACATCAAGCCCACGCGCGGCAATATCGGTTGCAACCATAATTGGATGCGTGCCTGATTTGAAATCTTTTAACGCGGCTTGGCGTTGACCTTGCGTGCGGTCACCATGCAAACTGGTTACTTTGAATCCAGCCTGATGAATTTGCCGAGCAACTTTTTGTGCGCGATATTTTGTGCGCGTGAAAACCAAAACAGAATCAGTATCAGTGCGTTTCAACAATTCAAGTAACAATGCAGATTTCAAATGTGGCGGAACAGGATACAAAGCATGTGTCACTGTATGTGCAGGTTTGATAATGCCCATCGAAATTTTTTGTGGTTGCTTCAACACTTGTTGTGCCAGCAATTCAACATCGGCAGGGAACGTAGCCGAGAAAAAAAGTGTTTGCCGTTTTTCAGGCACAGCCTTCACAATGCGGCGCACATCAGGCAAAAAACCCATATCAAACATTCTATCGGCTTCATCCAAAACTAAAATTTCGATGTGATTCATTTTTGCATATCCTTGCGCGATTAAATCTAGCAAGCGACCTGGGCATGCAACCAGAATCTCTGCTCCATTTCGTAAGGCTTGGATTTGAGAACCGCTTCCGACTCCGCCATAAATGGTTGCGCTCTTCAACTTTGTACCAACTGATAGAGTCTTAATCACATCATTAATTTGGTCTGCAAGTTCTCGGGTTGGCGCAACAATTAATGCACGCGGAACATTTCGCTGACCATGCAATAATTTATTTAAGATAGGCAAAACAAATGAAGCAGTTTTGCCTGTGCCTGTTTGGGCTGTGCCGATGATGTCTCGTCCGCGTAATGCGGCAGGGATAGCGGCTTCTTGAATTGGGGTGGCAGTTTCGTAACCTGCTTTTTTAATTCCCTGCATTAAGCGAGGGTCTAATTTAAATTCATTAAAGTTCATATATTCCTTTTATTTTCAATCATCATTATATCTCTTGTTTACCAATCATCTCCAAAAGGAAAGCACGGATTTGGCTTGCTGTTTCTTCCCATTTCGGCTGTTGAATATATCTTTTTCTTGCATTGAGTGAAAGTTGTGTCAATAAATTTCTATCCTCTGCTAATTTTGAAATATATTCCGCAAGAGTTTTTGAATCATTTGGTTCGATTAAATAGCCAGTTTTTCCATGCTCAATGACTTCACTCGCCGCGCCAGCCGTTGTTCCAACCACGGGAAGTCCAAAACACATGCCTTCGAGATACACAATCCCAAAACCTTCATAACTGGATGGAACGATAAGAATGTGAGCATTTTTAAGTTTTTCTTTTAATGGTTCATTGTTCAAAGAATTATGAAGAAAGATGAAAGAAGAAAGATTATTCTTAGTTATGATTTTTTTTATCTTCTCAACATATTCAGGCTCAACACTTAGTGATCCTACAACATCTACACTAATCGCTGAACGCTGATTGCTGACAGCTTCTAGCAAAGTATGTAACCCCTTCCTCTCCATTACATTCCCTAAAAACAAAATTCTTAACTCTTCGGATTTACTTCTTTCAATAATTTCTTTTTCCGAAATCGCTTCACCAAATCTATCAGTGGGTGGATAAGCAACAATAGATGTTTTTTCATTAACCATTAATCCATTAACCACCTCTTTTGTTGTCTGTGAATTGAAAATAAACCCATCTACACTTTGCAAATATTTCTTTTCAATGAATCGATAAAAATCATTTTGCCATTTGGGTCTTAATTCCGAGCATCTCAAATGATGAACCAAACTAATGATTGGGTAGGGATGTTTTCCACGATTTGTGCCAATTAACGAAGGATGATTGAGTTCATCTTGAATCAAAATATCAAAACCACTAGGTAACTTGAAAGCGAAATTATCCGTTAAGTGAGCAAAATAATTTCGCCAAGGTAGTGAAATGATTTCAACTTCGTCTCCTTGACTTCTTAAATATTCGACCAATTTTCTATCGTATAAATACCCGCCGCTTAAAGTATCAAGCGAACCGTAGATAACAAATCCAACTTTCAAACTTACTAACCTTTCAGCCTGTCAACTTGAAATGCTGACCAAGCTGAATCATTTTCCCAAAGCACAACTTTCACTTCCAAAATATTTTTCGCTTTGATGCGTTCATTTAATGACACACACACAATCCGAGCAAAATGCTCAATGGATGGATTCAAGCCAGCAAATTCAGGCTTTTCATTTAACATCTGCTCTTTGTAATAACCAACCACTTCATCTAAATGTTTTTCTACATCCACAATGTCAACGAGATAGCCATGCTTATCTAATTCATTTCCAATGAGTTGTAATTCAAGCACATAATGATGAGAATTAGGAAAATTTTCAGGTCCCCAATCCCCTCCAATTAAGAAATGACGCGCAATAAAATCCCGACGAACGCCTAATGTATACATCAAAGTCTCCTAAATTTTTATCGCCTGCATCACAAGCAAATTATTTTTTCTTGTAATCGGCATAGCAAAATCAAAATAATTAATGCGCGTGCAATAATCTAAATCCGCTTTTGGAAATTGCGGATGGTCAGGCATGTGTTCGAGCGCATCACGCGAATCATACACGCGCTTGATAAAATGCTGCGCCTCCACTTCTTGACCTGTAAATTGTTTTTCTAAAAATTCGGCACAAGCTATATCTTCATCATTGCCCATGCCACCTGTGATGACAAACGTAATTTCATTTGGATTTAATTTCAAAACATAATTGATTGTGGCTTGTGCCACAACAAAACTCGTCGCTAACATCACATCTGCATTTTTGCAACGCACAGCACCTTGCGTGCCTGCGCCAGTTCTTTGGATTAAAGTAATGCCAGTCAAATCATGTTCGAGAATGCGTGTGGGTGAGTTACCAAAATCAAACCCTTCCGGCGGAAGCCCACCAACTTCACCCATTGCTTTTGCATTTTTTGTTTTTGATTTTAAGTCTAATGCCTCTTGCACTTCACTGACTAAATAAATTTCTTTTGCTCCACGTGAAAACGCATACGCGGCAGTTGAAAATGCACGCAAGACATCAATCACTAAGACAATCCCTGTGGCGCTATAACAAGTTTCAAGTGTGGTGTAATTAAACTTCATGAAATTAGCATTTAATGTTTAGGTTTTAATTCACGTTCAGCATAATCAAAAGCATCTTTATTTGATAACACAATTAATGTATCGCCTTCACGCAGGTCAATGCCGCCGCTTGGCATAATAAATTCGTTATCTCGGGCAATTAAAATAATCAGGAACTCTTCTGGAAAATGTAATTCAAGAATCGTTTTGCCACTTGCTGGAGAATCTTTAGGGATAGTCAGTTCTTTTAATTCACTCTTAAATCCGCTGACTGGATTAAATTCTATAGGATAGACAGGTTTCTTGGTGACGGGAATATCTACATTTAACCATTTTGCTACAAAAGGAATAGAAGCACCTTGTAGCAAAGCGGACGTTAAAACTACGAAGAAGACAATGTTGAAAATTGAGTCAGCCTGTGAAAGCCCAGCAAGAAGCGGATATGTCGCTAAAATAATCGGAACTGCACCTCTTAGTCCCACCCATGAGAGAAAGAGTTTTTCTTTTAAAGAAAAACCTGTTGGAAGAAGTGTAAGAAAAATGCTCACAGGTCTAGCGATGAAAATCAAGATGATAGCAATCAGTAACCCATTTGTGATGATAGGAGGAATTTCTGTTGGGAAAACTAATAAACCTAGAGTCAAAAACATGGTGATTTGCATTAACCAGGCAATACCATCGTGAAAACGGATAACACTGCGGCGATGTAAAAAATCTTGATGCCCTGCTACAATCCCTGCCACGTATGTTGCTAAAAATCCATTGCCATATAACATGTTGGTAACGCCGTATGTTAAGAAAACTATTGCAATGGTAAGTACAGGATATAAACCATCAAAACCGAGTTGAATGCGATTGGCAAGAAACGCAAGTAATTTTCCAAATAGAAACCCACATAAAACACCGACAATCATTTGTAAAATGAAAGAACCGAATAAATCTGTAATTTGTGCGTTTGGTTGTGTGAGTAATTGAATCATGCCAATGGTCAAAAATACTGCCATTGGGTCGTTACTACCAGATTCAAATTCAAGTAATGGACGTAATTTCCCTTTTAATCCTAAACTTTTTGAACGTAATATTGAGAACACTGCCGCTGCATCTGTTGATGAAACAATCGCACCGAGTAATAAACCTTGATAAAGTGTAACCCCTAATAAATATTGTGCCGCAATTCCTACAATCACTGCTGTGATAACAACACCTAGTGTTGATAATGCAACACCATATTTAAGGACTGGACGTACATCTTTCCATTGTGTATCTAACCCGCCTGCAAACAAAATTAAATTTAAAGCAACAATGCCGATAAACTGCGTTAAGTTGGGGTCGTCAAAATAAATCAAGCCGAAGCCATCAGAACCTGCTAACATGCCTATGGCTAAAAACAAAAGCAAGGCTGGAACGCCAGAGCTATCCGATATTTTGCTTACCAACACACTAATTAACAACAGCCCAGCGGCAATAATAAGAATTAACTCAAAAGACATTTCGCTCCTTATATAACAAAATTATTTTAACTCTCAATTTTTACAATATATGTTTTCGTAATCAAATCATAAAGTGTCTGTTTTGTTTTTGTCTTTAATAAACTAAAAATATTTAACCCAATTAAAAGATAAACAAAACCAAACCCGAGATTAATGAATGTAGGATTTGTTTCGGGATAAAAACTGATTTGCCAAATTATCGTGTGCGAAATTTCCCAAGGGAGAAACTTTAAAAATACTCTTGCAAATGCTCGGGCAAAAGAAATGCGTTTCCCATTTGCATCAGATACTTTCAACCCGATTCGTTGCTTTCCAAAATTTGCTTGTTTGACGGAAGATTCTGCGAATGCAAAATTGATAATGATAGGCAAAGTTAATGAAAAGAAAATAGTCAATTGAGCAGAGATTCTATCCGCAAAAAGCCATGTGTCTGCAATTTGAATAACCCAAAATAAAAAACTGATTGCTAAAATGTATATCAACATCACAACATAATCCCACAAAAATGCTTTTACTCTTTGCCAAAACGTTGCATACATTTTTATACAATCCTTTAATAAGTAAAAATAACTTGTATCGTCTCTTGCGGATTTTCATCCAACAATTGATACGCTTTGCTTGCATCACTTAATGAAAAACGATGTGTAATCCATTTTTCAGGTTTGACTCTTTCCAACGCCTCCCACGTGACCTGAAACCTGCGTGCCTTATCCCATCTGCCACTTAATTCAGGCATGATTGTGCTAACTTGTGACGAAATCAATTTAATCCGTGAGCGATGAAATGAACCGCCTAAATTCACTTCAGATTTTTTTTCACCATACCACGAGCCGATAACAATTCTTCCACTAAAAGTTGTTAACTCAATCGCATCATTCAAGGCGGTGGGGGAGCCAGTTAACTCATAAACCAAATCAAATTTTGACTGCGCGTAGGCAAACGAGTCTTTATGTAAATCTTCAGCTGAAAGACCTTTGACATTAGATCTTAGACTTTCTTCTTTCCACTTTCCACTTTCCACTAATGCTTTCCTTCTCAACTCATAATTATCTACAAGGATCAAACTTTCTAACGGAAATTCATTTAATAACGAAGCAGTCAACAACCCCACCACTCCTTGACCTAATACCAAAACTCTTTCACCTAAAATCGGTGCGCCATCTTGAATCAAATTCACGGCAGTTTCCATGTTTGGGAAAAAGCAAGCAGTTTGAGGCGAGAGTGAAGCGGGAATCGGGATTAGGGAATCGGTTTTTGTTATAAAGTGTGAAGTATGTGGTTGAAAAGCAAAAACTAATTTATCTTTCCATTCTCCATTAACCATTTTTCCAAGTTCTTTCACTTTCCCGACACAAGCATATCCATACGCCAGCGGATAATTCAAATCACTGCTGACCGAATCATGCGCATCTTTCAAATGCGGAAATTGATTTCGATATACCAACATTTCCGTCCCGGCTGAAATTGCAGAGCAGATTGTTTCTACCAGCACTTCATCATCTTGCAAGGCTGGTAAAAGAATTTCTTTGATTTCAACTTGTTTAGGCGATGTAAAAAAAAGAGTGCTTGCTTTTGGCATAATGGAAAGTTTAACAGAGAGTACCTAATTTAGCCACAGAGAGCACAGAGTTTAAAGAGAAAAAACTCAAAAGTCTCTGTGAACTTTGTGGCGATGAATGTTTTTAACATAAAAGGTGACAGTGATTTCACTGTCACCTTTTGTTAATTAACGCATTGGAAACGTCGGCGGCATATCTCGCCGAAATTCGTAGTTTTGGATAATTGATTCGATAATGGCTTTTTGCTCTGGTTTTACTTCTTTGAATTCAAATCCCACATTATGAAATTCAGGGCTAATGTCTTGCTCGCACCAAACAATTCTGGCGGGTAACGTCATACGAGTAGATTTTATATTAGGCAATTCAGGCAATTCAATTGCTAACGTCAACTCAGTATCTTTTTGCATTGGCTTTTCACTAATCACCATTGCACCTTGCACAGTCAAATCACCGAGGTAGCCAAGCAATTCACCACCGTATAAATCATACACTTGGGTATAAGCCACCAGCGTTTTTCTTTCAGATTTTCGTCGCTCTTTCATTGTGCCTCTTTTCAAAATAAAACCGTAAGGGCGACCCTTCAATATTAACTAAGGTTCTTGATTTCAATAGGCGGGTCGCCCTTACTTTTATCAACACACAAAAGATTACATTCCTATTTTATGGTAAAACTGCCAGATGCGCTATATCTACCTTTCCCCACATTTAGACGACGCCTCACTCTCTGCCGGCGGTTGGATTTACGAACAAACTCAAAAAAATATCCCTGTTGAAATTTGGACCATCATGTGTGGTTACCCGCCCAATGAAAATCTTTCGCCTTTTGCTCAATATTTGCATAGTCAATGGGGCATGAACTCTGCTGAAGAAGTTGTAAAAGGAAGAAGACAGGAAGATATAAACTCAGCAAATATTTTGGGTGCCACCGTTCAGCATTTTGACTTTTTAGATTGTATCTATCGTCAAAACAAAAACGGTGAGTGGCTATATGCTGAAATTTTTCGTGAACCAAGACCTGATGAAGATGATTTCCCCAAACAAATTGCAGATGAAATTTCCAAACGCCTCAAACCTGATGACAAACTGGTTGCCCAATTCGGCATTGGCAAACACGTAGACCATGTGATTGTGCGTCGCGCGGCGGAGTTGCTTGGCAAACCGCTTTTATATGTAGCCGATATTCCGTATTTGTTTAAGCATCCTGAGCAATTAAATCCGCACAAGGTTGGGATGAAAGAAAATGTCGAAATGGTCAGCGAAACAGGCATCCACGTATGGGTTGAGGCGGTGGCGGCGTACGAATCTCAAATTTTGGCATTGTTTGAAAGTCATGAAGCCATGCGAAATCAGATTCGGGCATATTGTCTAGAAAACAATGGTCTGCGCTTTTGGTCGAAATAAAACCATCATTTTTGTTTGTGTAAAACCGTACTTTTGTAATGTTTTTGGGGCTTGTATGGGCAATTGAGTCGTGATATAGTATGCGCGTTTTTCGGGAATAGCCCGAAAATTTTTTATCCTTGCATCTCTTTTTAGAGATGCAAAATTCATTAGTGCAGGACAATACAATGACTACAAATTTTCTTACCAAAGAGGGTTTCAACAAGTTGCAGGATGAGCTAGACCACCTGCGTACTAAGAAACGTCAAGAAGTTGCTGACCGTTTGCATGAGGCAATGGAGGGTGGCGAGTTGATTGAAAATGCAGAATATGAAGCTGCCAAGAATGAGCAGGCTTTTGTAGAAGGGCGGATTCAAGAGCTTGAAATTTTGCTTGCCACTGCCCAAATCATTGAAGAAAACGGCAAACATAAAAAAGGGGATGGGGTTCAGGTCGGTTCGAAGGTGACGATTAAAGAAGGTAACTTTGAAGCCGAAACTTTTACGATTGTCGGCGCGGCAGAAGCCAACCCACGCGAAGGAAAAATCTCTAACGAGTCGCCGATTGGCAAAGCCATTTTAGGTCACAAGGTAAATGATGTGGTCAAAGTGGAAACACCCGGTGGTACTTATAATGTGAAGATTTTGAAAGTCGGTTAAATAGGACGCGACTTTCTTAACCGCGCCTAGTTCAAAATTAGGCGCGGTTTTTATTTTAGAAATTTCCTTTCTTCTTTTATAATGGAAGAAGAAAGAGGAAAGATTGCTCATGGCAGAATACAACTCACTTGAAAAAATCCGTTTACAAAAATTAGAAGAGCTTCGTGCTGAAGGTGTTGAGGCGTATCCAACTCGTGCAACGCGCACACATACGAGTCAACAAGCTATTGCTGAATTTGAATCCGATGAGACAAAGGAAGTAAAAGCAACTTTGGCTGGTCGTATTCGTTCGATGCGGGCAGGTGGAAAAATCACCTTTGTTCATATTGAAGATGGTGATGGCAAAGTGCAATTATTTTTGCGTGTGAATGAATTAAATGAAAAACTTGCATTCTTTAATAAACTTTTTGATTTAGGTGATTTCATTGAAGCGACTGGCGTCATGTTCCGCACCAAAAGTGGGGAAGTGACGCTTCATGTACATGACTTCAAACTGCTTGCCAAAGCGGTGACTCCTCTGCCTGCCGACAAAGATGTTACGTTAGATGACGGTACTGTCGTCAGACATGCGACATTAGAAGACCCAGAATTGCGTGCTCGTCAACGCTATGCAGATTTAGCAGTCAACCCAGAAGTGCGAGAAACATTTCGTAAACGTGCGAAAGTTGTTAAATCACTCAGAGACTTTTTAGATAACAAAGGTTTTCTTGAAGTGGAGACTCCCATTTTGCAACCGTTGTATGGTGGCGCGGCGGCTCGTCCATTTGTGACACATCACAACGAACTTGAGCAAGATATGTATTTGAGAATTTCGTTTGAGTTATATCTCAAACGATTATTAGTCGGCAATTTAGAAAAAGTATATGAAATTGGAAGAGACTTTCGTAATGAAGGTGTTTCTTTTAAACATAATCCTGAATTCACGCAACTTGAATTTTATTGGGCATACGCGGATTATCTGCAAGTAATGGAATTGACCGAACAAATGGTGGCTTATACTGCCGAACAAGTGACTGGCTCAACAAAAGTAAAATTTGGTGAGCATGAATTGGAATTCAAACCGCCATGGAAAAGACTCGAAATGCGTGATGGAATTTTACAAACCAGCGGCATTGACATCAACGAGCACAAAACTGCTGAGGCGTTATTAAAAGCCATAAAAGAGAAACAACCTGGCGCACATCCTGATGCGAAAGCCACACGCGGCAAGTTAATTGATTTCCTCGTATCCGAATTTTTGGAGCCGACGTTAATCCAACCGACATTTTTATATAACTATCCGCGTGATATTTCTCCGCTGGCGAAATCAATTCCAGGTGACCCATTAACTGTCGAGCGTTTTGAAGGCTATGTAGCAGGCTTTGAATTATGTAATGCCTTCACAGAATTGAATGACCCGCTTGACCAAGAACAACGCTTCATTGAAATGGGTCGTGACTATGAAGCGGGTGATGAAGACCAGCATCCATTGGATGAAGATTATTTGCGAGCCATGCGTTATGGTATGCCGCCAAATGGTGGCTTTGGCATGGGCGTTGACCGCATCACCATGTTGTTGACCGATAAACATTCAATTCGTGAAGTTTTATTATTCCCCGCTTTACGAAAAGAAGAATAGTACTAGTGGCACAGTTAAATCTGTGCCACTTTTTTTATATTTGGTTGTTAATATTGCTTAGGAGAATATAATGTCTGACACTGAATTACGAAAGTTTTTTGATTTTGACCAAAGCGATTTGATTGCCAATCAAAATGGCAAACTTTCTGTTAAACAAGAAAAACAGATTCAAGAAACTGAAAAAAGCACTTCCAGAACATTTCGCTATATCGGTTTTGGATTAATTTTCCTCAACCTTTGTATTGTTGCATTTCTTGTCTTTAACCTCATCAGTGACGGATTTTCATTTTCAACTGCATCCACGAGTGATTTGATTAGCATCATTTTTGCCATGGTTTTTCCGACCCTTATCATCGGCGTGTTTGTATGGCTTATGTTTTGGATTGCTTCTTCGAAAGTAGATTATTCCCTTCAAAAAGTAGAGGGTGAAGTTAATTTCGTCAAAGTTGAGAAACAAGTTTCTACAGGTTCTAGCACAGGTCCACGGTATCGAACAGAACAGCAATATGAACTGCGAGTTGGCAAAATTAAATTTGAAGATGTAGATGAAGAATTATTGAATATGATAAAAGAAGGCGATACTTATATTTTTTATTACACCAAAGACACCAAACAAATTTTATCTTGCGAATTTATTTCTAAAGGAAAATAAAAATTGGATTTTTCAACTTCAAAAGATTTCGCACTTCAACTTGACTCTAAAGACAAACTCGCCTCTTCTCGTGATTTGTTCCTGATTCACGACCTCAACTTAATCTACCTTGATGGCAATTCGCTCGGCATCCTTCCAAAATTAGCACAAGCCAAAGCCAGAGAAGTTGTGGACGAGCAATGGGGCAAAGATTTAATCCGTGGTTGGAATAAAGGCTGGTGGGAAGCGCCAGCAAGAGTCGGTAACAAAATTGGTCAATTGATTGGTGCAGAAGCTGGTAAAGTTTTAGTGAATGACACTGTGTCACTTAACCTTTTCAAACTTGCCACCTCTGCATTGACTTTACAGCCAAACAAAAAACGAATCATCACTGATACTTTTAACTTCCCATCTGATTTATATATTTTGCAGGGGATTAAACAAAATCTCGGAAATCAACATGAGATTATTCGCATCGGCGCAAGTGATAATGACATCACGCCCAATATCGCAGAACTTGAATCTGCAATGAATGAAAACACAGCCTTAGTGACTTTGTCACATGTTGTTTTCAAAAGCGGATATATCTATGACATGCAAAGAATCACAGAACTGGCACACAAAAAAGGTGCTTTAGTTTTGTGGGATTTGAGTCATTCCGTTGGTTCTGTTCCCATTGAATTAGATAAATGTAATGCCGATTTTGCAATTGGTTGTACTTATAAATACCTCAATGGTGGACCAGGTGCACCAGGCTTTTTATATGTCAACAAAAAAATACAAAATAAACTCTCTTCTCCAATTTGGGGTTGGTGGGGACAAAAAAATCCGTTTGATTTTGGACTCGATTATGAACCTGCTGATGGTGCCCAAAGATTTTTAGTCGGCACACAACCTATGATTTCATTGCTCACAATGGAAGCAGGTCTTGAACCAACTTTACAAGCAGGCATGGATGCGATTCGTGAAAAATCAATTTTGATGACGGATTATGCGGTTTATCTCACTGAAAATGTTTTAGCAAAATATGGTTTTACGTTAGGCTCACCAACTGATTCAAGTCAACGAGGCTCACATATTTCTATCCGCCATGAAGATGGGTATAGAATTAACAGAGCATTGATTGAAGAGATGAATGTCATCCCCGATTTTCGTGCGCCAGATAATATCCGCTTGGGATTTGCGCCTTTGTATATTTCTTTTGCTGAGGTTTGGGAAGGTTTTGATAGAATTCGTCAAGTGATGGAAGAGAAAAGATTTGAGAAATATCCAAAGCAGAAGTTGTTGGTGACTTAGTATCCGTCATTGCGAGCCGCGTTTTTGTTCTTTGCGGCGAAGCAATCTCCAACTTAATCATAAGATTGCTTCGTCGCTTTGCTCCTCGCAATGACGAGATAGGAAATTATGGAACATAAACCCGATACAATAAAAATATCTGTAAATCATAAAGAAGAGATTTCTGCTACGTATGCCGATTTGCATGTGACTGTGAAAGGCTCATCACTGGTCAGTGGGAATGAGGCGATGAAAAAAGCCAAAGAGGTGAATCAGCTTGTGGAAGCATTGGCCAGTTTCAAGGTCAAGGAAGAGGCGATTAAGTTACAGGGCGTTCATCTTGAAACAGAAAGCGGCGTGTTGTTAAAATCATCTAGTGCTGTGTATCGTTTGAAAATCCGCTGTGAGGATTTGAATCAATTGGCGGGGATGTTAGATGTGATTTCATCTCAAAAAAATGCTACGCTTGAACGGATTGAGTGGAAATATAACGAAGATGAAACGCGCAATAAAATGTTGAAGGTTGCAATTGAAAAAGCAAAAACAAAAGCGGAGCAAGTGGCTGGTTCGTTGAATGTCAAGTTGTTGGGCGTGTATGATTTTATTGAAAATATTTATGATGAAGAAACGCCAGTGTTTCAACCGCAAGCCATGATGATGAAATCACGCGCGGCTTCTGCTGATGTGCCAAGTTTGAGTATGGATATTCAACATTCGAAAACGATTCATGTCAATGTAGAGATTTGGTATCGCGTTTCTGCATTTTAAGAATATACTTGAGGCAGGCGGTTATATAAACCGTAAATTCATTTATTAGGAGAATACAAATGATAGACTCTTCTTCCTCTGCTATTGAGCAAATTGATTATGATTCAAACTATATTTTAGGTTTGATTGCTGGCGGGGCTGCTATGTTGGTTGGGGCAGTGATTTGGGGCGCAATTACATACTTTACACAATATCAAATTGGATATATGTCTATTGGGCTTGGCTTTTTGGTAGGAATCGCTTTCCGATTCTTTGGCAAAGGTCACAGCTTAATGTTTGGACTTTCCAGCGCAGTTTTATCTTTGATTGGTTGTGTGCTTGGGAACTTTCTATTTTACGTTGGTGCAATTGCACGCGAAGAGAGTACATCTTTTATTGAAGTATTGTTTTTCTTAATCACAAATCCATTTTCAGTAATAGAACTTTTCACCATTGCTTTTGATTTTAGAGATTTGTTATTCTATGCTCTTGCCGCTTATGTAGGTTTTAGAGTGGCTTTAGATAATTCACCATCAAAACCGCAGGCACAAGTACAACAATAAGTACTATGTCATTGCGAGGAGCAAAGCGACGAAGCAATCTTATTATGATTAAGTTGGGGATTGCTTCGCCTTCGGTCTCGATACGCTTTGCTACTCGACCATCAGGCTCGCAATGACATAATTTCATCTAGCACTTTTGTTCTATTTATAGTAGAATACCTCTTCTAATTTTTATAGAGAGGTGTTATGGCTCCCACAATTTCTGTACAACAATTAAGTAAGACCTATCAAGTGCCTGAGCGTGAAGGTGGGTTTAACGCGGCTGTGCGTGGTTTCTTTAATCGTAAATATAAAGATGTAAAAGCAGTGCAAGAAGTCAATTTCAATATTGAGCAAGGTGAAGTAGTTGGCTTTTTAGGTCCCAATGGTGCTGGCAAAACCACCACACTCAAAATGCTTTCGGGGTTATTGCATCCAACTTCTGGAACTGCAAATGTGCTTGGATTCACCCCGTGGGAATTGAAGACTGAATATTTACGGTCAATGACTTTGGTGATGGGTCAACGCAATCGCTTGTCTTGGGATATTCCTGCGGCTGATTCGTTTTTGTTGAATCAAGCCATTTACCGAATCCCTGATGATGAATATAAAGAAACGTATAAAGAATTAGATGAATTGCTTGAACTCGAACCTTTAATGAAAAAACCTGTTCGTAATCTTTCATTAGGCGAAAGAATGAAATGTGAAATTGCAGTTGGGCTTTTGCATCGTCCTAAAGTTTTATTTTTAGATGAACCAACTATCGGTTTGGATATTACAGGTCAGGCACGCATCCGTGAGTTTTTGCAAGAATACAATAAACGCACAGGTGCAACCATTATTCTCACAAGTCATTACATGGCAGATGTAACTGCTTTGTGTGAACGCATCATCATCATTCATCATGGTCAACTCAAATATGATGGTGGCATCAATGAGTTATCGAAAAAGATTGCGCCATTCAAGTTGATTGGTGTGCTTATGGAAAATGCTGACGAGCATGATTTGTCTCAGTATGGTGAACAAGTTGAAAACATGGAAGATGCGGATAAGAAATTTATCCAAGTGAAAGCAGATGAAGTCACCCGCATCACATCCAGACTTCTAGCTGATTTGCCCGTCCGCGACATTACCATCGCCGACCCACCGATTGAAGATGTAATTGAGCAAGCGTTTAATGCATAAGGAGACATTATGTTTCTAATTTTCAAAAGACTTTGGCAAGTCAACTGGGCAGAGCAATGGCAGTATCGCGCCAACTTGTTAATGTATCTATTGTATTGGTTGGTCTCGCCAATTATTTATCTCGCCGTGTGGACGAGCATAGCAACAGCCAATGGCGACGTGAATGGTTTTACTGCCAATGATTTTATAACCTATTACATGGTCTTACTTATTTGTGACCAAGTGACCAGCAACATTGTGATTCATACATTCGGATACAAAATTCAAGATGGCTCACTTTCTGGAGAACTCATCAGACCCATTCACCCGATGCTTACGAATGCGTTGGTCAATAATGTTGCTTTCAAAATATTAACCATGTTTGGTCTTACACCTATTTGGATTATTCTTTTTTTCTTATTCCAACCCGATTTTAGTAGCGTCACATTGACAGGTATTTTGCTTTCTATCCCTGCCATGATTTTGGCATTTCTAATCGGTTACCTGCAATCTGCGGCAATCACCGCCTTAGCATTTTGGACAACGCGAGTCTATTCCATTCATGAATTTTATTTCGCATTGATTTTGCTATTCTCAGGTCAATTCGTGCCATTGCCACTCATGCCACAAGTGATTCAAGATATTGCTCAATATCTTCCATTTCAATTGATGTTGTACTATCCCATTCAATTAATTTTAGGCAACCTCACCACACCACAAATCATTCAAGGCTATGTAATGACGGGCGTTTGGCTTGTTATTTCATGGCTTATCTTTAACTGGGTTTGGCGCAAAGGCGTGAAAAAATATTCAGCGGTTGGAGCCTAACATGCACTCACTTAAATTAATTTATGCCTTTCTCAAAATGAATATTCAAATGTCATTGGCATATCGTGCCGATACAGTTGTAAATATTTTATTAAACTTAATGTGGCTTGGCTGGGAATTACTAAGTTTAAATATTATCTTCAGTAATACACAAACGCTTGGTGGTTGGGGCATTGGCGAACTGATTGCATTGCTCGGCGTGTTTCGTCTCGTCAACACATTGATGATTGCACTCATCTGGCCCAACACCGAAAAATTCAATCAATCCATTCGTGATGGCTCCATGGATTACACCATTTTACAACCCGCCAACAGCATGTTCCTTGTCACATTTTCACGCATCACCGTGTGGAGATTTTGGGATTTGATTCTTGCCGTCATTTTGATTGTGATTGGCATCAACATGTCCGGTGACTTAATCACTGCGCCTCAAATCCTGACCTTCCTCCTGCTTGCCCTTTCAGGCATTATCGTCATCTACAGTTTGTGGATTGTCCTCATCGCCCTCACGTTTTGGTTCACAAAATTTGATAACAACGTCACCATCTTACAAGCCTTGTTAGATGCAGGACGTTATCCTGCAACAGTCTATCCTGTTTGGTTACGAGTGATTGTTACATTTATTATCCCCATTGCAGTCGCAACCACAATTCCATTACAAGCCTTACGCGGCGAGTTAGGTTTTATGCAAGTTTTGATTTTCTTTTTGATAGGCATTGCAAGTTTTGTTATCGCTTCACAAGTCTGGAAAGCAGGTTTGAAGCGTTATAGTGGCGCAAGTAGTTAATGCGCTCTTTGCGCCGTCCTCGGCGCAAACTTTTATAAGAAATAAAACGCCGCCGAGGACGGCGGCGTTAGCAGATATGTTGAGGGTTATTTTCTTTCCAACACAATCACAGACGAACCATCTTGCGTTGTGAGAGTTAATTGATTTCCACTTAATTCAAAATTTAGCGTTTGTTCTGATAAGATGTTCAAGACAACAGTTTCTTGATATCCTGTATCTTTACAGTACATTTTGGTTGAGTTAATCGAAGTAAATGTAATTAAATCATCTATTATTTGGTAATCCCCATTGAACACATTACAACCAATATCTCCATTAATCTGATGATGTTGGTTGTAATTGATAGAAGTTTCAATATCTTGTAAAGCAGATGTTGGATTCGCTGAGTCACCATAAGAAACTAATTTCCATTCACCTTCCAAGGAAACAGAACTTCCTGAACAGGCAGAAAGTAAAACCACTAAAGCAATTATAAGAAAGTATATTTTTTTCATCTTTATCTCCGTTAATGCTTAAACGAAATTTGTAGATAAAAAGTTCCCTAAATTTTTATTATTTCTGATTAAACCCAACCCGATTAAATAATGTAATGCCTGCTGAAGCTGAGACGTTTAGCGATTCAACTTTGTCACTGATTGGAATGCGAACTTTCAAAGTTGCGGCATCTTCTACTTCTGGCGAACAGCCATCTTTTTCACTGCCAAATGCAATCAGGAGTCTTTGTGGCATAGATGAAATTTCATCAACAGTTTTCACCGCATCCATGTCCATGACGAGCAAGGTTTCATTATTTTTTTTGCAATAATCGAGAAAATCTTTTGTGCTGGCAGTAATCATCGGCACTGAAAATAAATATCCTCTACTAGCGCGAATCAAGCGGCGATCGTATAAATCAATGGGATCCATGTTTAATAAAAGAATTCCACCAACTCCCAAAGCTAGTGAAGTTCTGGTGATATTTCCAATATTGCCTGAAATGCTCAAATCTTCTAGCACAACAATATCTTTTGAAATAGTTTTCAAGGCTTCTAAGCCAATTGATTTTGGATTTTGGGCAATGGCAAATACGCGTGAGAGTTTGTCATTTTCAAACAATTTTTTTGAAGTACGTGTGGCGACTTCATGTATCGAAATAGAGTTTGGAACTTTTAGCTTGAAATTTTCTGAAAGTCTATTTTCCCCAGCAAAATAAACTGACTCAACTTTTACGCCAGCCTTCAGTGCTTCAAGGATATTCTCTTCATCATCAATGAGGATTTTGTTTAGTTCTTGTCTACCAGAACGAGATAATAACTGGCGAATCGGCTGTGCAAGCGGATGATTAAGTGAATCAATGATATTTGGATTTGTATTTTCAGTCATGAATGCATGATAAACCTTTGAGGATGTTCGTGTCAAGAAAGATTGTATAATCTATGTCATTGTGAGGGCCTTTCTTGTACTTTGCCCGAAGCAATCCCCATAATATGAAGAGGTTGTTATGACAGATAACTCTGCACTGAGCGTGATTGATACAAACATTCCAATCAAAAATTTTGGCAAACCTGTGATTCAGACAGGGTCAACGACTCGTATGGATTTTGGTGCTACACCTCTTCCATCGGCTTGGATTAAAGAAGGAAACCCAACAGCGCGAAGTATTCCTTTGGCAAGAGCAGAAGATAATAATTTATCTTGTGGGTTATGGGGTTGTCAGGCGGGCAAATTTACGTTTATCTATGGTTGTGATGAAATTGTGCATATATTAGAAGGCGAAGTGATTATTGAAGAAAATGGTGCAACTTACACTTTGAAAGTTGGCGATGTGGCATTTTTCCCTGAAGGGTTAGAAACTGTATGGACTGTGCCGAAATATGTCAAGAAGTTTGCGATTTTTCGGTCTGTACGTGAGCCATTGATAGATAAAGTATATATGAAATTAAAGAAGATATTGAAAAAAGCAATTGGAAAAGCATAGCATTCAATGATGCAAACTATATTCGCCGATGAAGATATTGTGATTATCAATAAGCCTGCTGGAATTTCGGTTTTACCAGAAGGGTGGGATAAAACTGCAACCTACTTAGTGAAAGAATTAGAAGAACAATTTGAAAAAATATGGGTTGTGCATCGCATTGATAAAATTACGAGCGGAATTATCCTATTTGCTTTGAATGCAGAAGCACATCGGTCATTGAATATTCAATTTGAGAAACATCAGGTGGAGAAAAAATATCATGCGATTTTGAATGGTTCACCAAAGTGGGATGAAAAAGTTACGAAATTTCCTTTACGAGTGAATGTGGGGCATAAGCATAGAACGGTTGTGGATGATAGAAATGGTGTCAATGCTGAAACGAAATTTAAAGTTGAGGAACGGTATCAGGCATCCACGTTGGTTGAGGCGATGCCAATGACGGGTAGAACGCATCAGATACGAGTCCATGCTTACGCGTTGGGTCATCCGCTTGTGGGTGATGTTTTGTATAGTGCGCCTGAATCAAAAATAATCCATCGCCCAGCATTACATGCCCGTTCCTTAATATTTACTCATCCTGCAACGGGTAATAAAGTATCATTTGAGGCAGACTATCCTGATGATTTTCGGGAAGCATTGACTAAATTAAGCACTTGAAATTATGGTATATTTTTAATCAAGGAGTATAGCCATGAATGAGCGAATCCTAATTATCGAAGACGACCAAGCTATTTTGAAATTGTTGCAACGCGGTTTGGCTTATGAAGGTTACACAGTGGACACTGCTGTGGATGGACGCATGGGTTTAATTGCCGCGCGTGACCATACCCCTGACCTTGTGATTTTGGATTGGATGTTGCCGGGGATGGATGGTTTGGAAGTTTGCCATCGTTTGCGACAGGGCGGTTCAATTCCAATTTTGATGTTGACGGCGAAAGATACAGTGCAAGACCGCATTCAAGGGTTGGATGCTGGTGCTGATGATTACATGATTAAGCCGTTTAACTTAGATGAATTACTTGCACGCGTGCGTGCTTTGTTGCGCCGTACGCAACCAGAACGAATTCCTGTTTTGAAATTTGCAGATTTATCTTTGGATACTGGCTCACGCCAGGCGACTCGTGGCGAGCGTACAGTTGCTTTAACCGCGAAGGAATATGAATTACTTGAATTATTTTTACGTCACCCGAAACAAGTGTTGACTCGTGAAGTGATTTTTGACCGAGTCTGGGGTTATGATTTTGGCGGTGAGAGTAATGTCTTAGAAGTATATATTCGCTATTTGCGCCAAAAGTTAGAAGCGGAAAATGAAACTCGTTTGCTTCATACGGTGCGTGGTGTTGGGTATGTGTTGAGAGAGAATCCGTAAATTAGTAGCCAGTAATCAGTAATCAGAAAATTGTAAATTGAATGCCTCTTCGCCTGCGCCTGACTTTGCTTTACTCAATATTTATGGGCGGAATTTTGCTCATCTTTGGCACGGCGGTGTATTTCGTTGTTAACTTCATATTGATTACGCAAGTGGACAATACGCTTGCGAGCGTGGCGCGAGAATTGATTCGGAATGTGAGTATAAATCCAGTGGGGGAGTTGATTGTAGTAAGACCTCCACAATTAAACATGACCGCTAATGCTTATATCCAAGTTTGGAGTATTGATGGCGAAATTGTAGATGCCTCGCCGAGCATTGGTGAATTTAGTGAACCGCTTGACCCTATCGGTTTGTTAAATGGTGAAACACTGTATCAAGATTCAACTTTTGAAGGCGTGCGTTTGCGCGTGTTGACAGTGCCAATGTCATTAGAAGGTCGCATGATTGGCACATTACAAGTCGGCGCAAGTCTCGGATTAATAGAAGCAACTCGCACCGATTTAGTAAGAATTATGATTAGCATCGGTGTAATTGCTGTCTTGTTAGCGGCTTTAGGTTCATGGGCGGTTTTGAAGCGGGCATTAACTCCGCTTGAAACTATTGCGTACAGCGTTGACCAAATCAATAAGGCGGATGATTTGTCCCGTCGTATTCCATATCGTGGCAGGCAAGATGACGAAGTCAGTTATTTGGTTGTTTCATTTAATCAAACCCTTGAACGGCTTGAGTCATTGTTTAAATCTCAACAAAGATTTTTAGCAGATGTCAGCCATGAACTTCGCACACCGTTAACGGTTATCAAAGGCAATATTGATTTAATGCGTCGCATCAAAACGACGGATGAAGATATTTTAAATGGCATGGATGATGAAGTAGGCAGGCTCACACGTTTGGTCGGTGGTTTGCTTATGCTTGTGCAGGCTGAATCTGGCAAACTTGCTTTAAGTTTTGCACCTGTTGAACTTGATTTATTGCTCACAGAAGTTTTCACTGAAGTGCGCGTGTTGGCTGGCAGTAAAGTGAAAGTGCATCTTAATGAAATTGATGAAGTGATTGTGCGTGGCGACCGTGACCGCCTGAAACAAGTTTTATTAAACTTGGTTGCCAATGCGATTCAATATACACCCACAGGCGGAGAAGTTTTCTTAAGTTTATCGAAAATTGCTGGTCAATCACGCCTCATTGTTCGTGACACGGGACCTGGTATTCCAGCGGAAGATTTACCTCACATCTTCGACAGGTTTTATCGTGCTGAAAAATCACGCACGCGTTCAAAAGCAAGCGGGTTTGGATTAGGCTTATCCATTGCCAAGTGGATTATTGAACAACATGGTGGGCAAATTAAAGTCGAATCAAAAGAGGGCGAAGGTACTACGTTTGTGATTTGGTTGAATGTGTTGAAGTAGGGATAGGGCTCGTCTCTATCCTAAAGAGGGCGATCATGAAAGTCGCCCTTACGGCAGCCCCAATCTTTTTGCGGCTTGACGGCATAAACTGACTCCATAACTTGTATACCATTCCTTCAACGCATTACTTGATTCAACACCACTGCTGGCATCTTGATAAATTGGTGCACCAAAATAAACATATCGCTTTGTTTGGGCAGACCACGTATATTCGCCTCTATTGATTACGCTAATGCCACCATTATAGCCAGCCATGGCTAAACGAGCGTTTCCATTGGCAGTATTTAATGAACGAAGTAAATACGCAAGTCCACGGACGGCGTTTGTGCCGGGGTCATACGGATTATCACTCGCATGAAAATGAAACGGCATTACTTGAAACAATCCCATTGCCCCAGCAGATGATTTTGCACGTGGGTCGCCACAAGATTCGATTTGCATCACAGTGGCAACCAAGTTTGGGTCAAGAGAAGAAGCGGACGCCCAATTGACAATAGAGTCAGCCCAATACTGCACTTCAGGTCGAAAGATAGGTGAAATATTCCTCGAAGTGGAGTCGGGCGTTGATATCACATCTACAATTAAATTATTTTGAGTTGAAACAGGAAGTGGATTGACAAAATTCCATGCAACAGAAGCAAGGAAAACACTTATAAAAATTACAGCAAACGGGATGATGGTGAAGCCAGATAAACAACCGCTACCTTCATTATATGGGGTAGCGGCTGTTGGCTCATATTCTTTTGTTGTGCGAGCGCGGGGCATAGTTTATTCTCTTTTCTTGGTCTGTTCAGGACCGGGCTCGAAATGATTTTTATTTAATTGGTCTTACTGGTCTAAAAGGTCTAACTAGTCTTACAAGTTATGCATCGTAACGACGGTCTCCATTATTATCTGAATTGCGAGCATCATAAGAAAGTGGGTGATAGGTCGGTTCAGGTGGAATAAATGAAGATTGTTGTGACGAAACAGGTTTTGGCGCCGGGCGGAATGAATTTGAATTCACAGGGCGATTGATTTGTGAAGCCGGGCGAAGAATAGGTTGATTGGATGGTTGATTGACCGGGCGTTGATATGATTGTGATTGATAACTTGGGCGAGATTGTGAGTTATTGTTATATGATTGGCGCGGTTGATACGATTGATGCGATGCCGCGGTAGTAAACAAACGGTCACCAGCCAATGAAATCGTACCGATAATCAAAACACGAATCAGCCATACCATTGCGGCAACAAAAATGGGTACCCCTTGCGCCAAAGCTTGACCACTAATAGAAGTTGTACCTTGAATGCCACCATTGTTTGCAATAGCAACCGAAACACTCCACCAAATCAAAATTGCATTAAAGCCCGCCGCCAGCAACCATGCGCCAAAGAGATAATACACTTCGGCGGGTTCATCACGACCTTGTTCAGGTGTGAAAATGCGAGCGATGCCGGCAAAGTCAATGCCACAGAAAGCAATGGCGAGAATGGTTGCCCATTTAAAACCGCCAAAACTTAAGGTACCGAGCATATCTTGCAAAGCATGTTGCGTGGCACTGAAGTTAAAAATTTCAAATGCAATCAACGCACCAATAATGATGCCACCAAAAGCGGCACCACGATTGATTTCACGATTGTGGGCAATACTATTCCACAAACGGCGGATGCCATCCCCTAATGGATTACGACGATAATTAGACATTTCGACCTCCTTAGCCGATTTAGCCAATTGATAGGAAAGAACAAGTGTTCTAAAATATAGAACAAAAGTTCTTTTTTGTCAAGAGGGGATTTGACCTCTTCTTATCAAGTCAGGTACACTTGGCAAATAGGAACTTTCATGCCCTCCAAAAAACAACTTACAGACAGCCCCAAAATTTGGGTAGCAAAACATATTCAAGATTATGTAAATACTGACGGCAAAAAAGGTCACAAATGGAATGGACATTTGACCTTGCTCCTCACCACACGTGGACGGAAATCTGGTGTGTTGAGGCGCACGGCTTTGATTTATGGAACAGATGGAGATAACTATTTACTCGTCGCGTCAAATGGCGGTTCAGATAGTCACCCGAATTGGTATCTCAATTTGATGGAAGACCCAAAAGTGGAATTACAAGTTGGGGCAGAAAAGTTTAAAGCCAAAGCCAGAGTTGCTAACGAAAAAGAAAAACCACGTTTGTGGAAAATTATGACCAAAGTCTTCCCAACGTATAATAGATATCAGAAAAATACAGAACGTGAGATTCCTTTGATTATTTTGGAACGACGTTCTCGTTAAATAAATTCTATGAACTTACTCTGTGAAAAGAGTAAACCGCAAACTTGGAGAACCCATGTTTTTCTCGACCACGCCGCGCCAAGAAAGTTTGCAAGCCCTTGCGGATGTGAAATTAATGCCCTTTTGGTTAGATGATAAAAATAAGCCACAAAAAACAGAATCACTAAAAAATAATATAGAAACAGATTTATGTATCATCGGTGGGGGATTTACAGGTTTGTGGACTGCTCTGCTTGCAAAACAGAGAGACCCAAATCGTGATGTCGTTTTGCTTGAAGCAAACGAAATTGCCTATGGGGCTAGCGGACGAAACGGTGGGTTTTGTTCTGCATCATTAACTCACGGTTTCTTAAATGGCGTCAGTCGTTGGGAAAAAGAATTCCCAACACTTTTGCAAATGGGGCGAAATAATTTAGACGAAATCGAAAATACGATTAAACAATTTAATATCGAATGTGATTTTATTCGTTCGGGTGAAATCAATGTGGCGGTTGAACCGCATCACATAGATGATATTCACGAAGAAGTTGAATTATCAAAACAATATGGCGTGAATGCAAAATTTTTAAGTCAAGATGAAATTCGTGCGCGAGTCAATTCGCCGAGTTATCTCGGCGCAATTTTTGACCCCGATATGGCAATGCTCAATCCCACGCAATTGGCGTGGGGTTTAAGAGAAACATGCCTCAGGCTTGGAGTCCGTTTGTACGAAGGCACGCAAGTTGAAAGCCTAGAAGAGAAGCGTGATTGGGTTATTATCAAAACTCAATTTGCTAAAATTGAATCAAAAAAAGTTGCTTTGGCAACGAACGCTTTTCCTCCGCTTATAAAAAATATTTCTTATTATGTTGTGCCTGTTTATGATTATGCTTTGATGACCGAGCCATTATCAAAATCACAACGTGATGCGATTGGCTGGCATGGGCGTGAAGGTTTGAGCGATTTATGCAATCAGTTCCATTATTATCGCACCACAGCCGATAACAGAATTTTATTTGGCGGCTACGATGCGATTTATTATCAAAATAATAAAATTGATTCTGATTTAGAAAACAACCCCGCTTCTTTCGCGCTTTTAGCTGAGCATTTCTTTCAAACATTTCCTCAACTTGAAGGACTTCGCTTTACGCACGCCTGGGGCGGCGTGATAGACACTTCATCACGTTACACAGCCTTTTGGGATACTGTGATGAATGGCAAAGTTGCATATAGTTTAGGTTATACAGGTTTAGGAGTCGGTGCTTCACGTTTTGGTGCAAATGTGATGTTAGATTTATTAAGTGGTGAAAAAACAGAACGCACTGAATTGCAAATGGTAAAGTCAAAACCATTTCCATTTCCACCCGAACCATTGCGTTCACCGATTATCAATTTCACACGCTGGTCTTTAAAGAAAGCAGATGAACATGCAGGCAAAAGAAATTTGTGGTTGAAGTTGTTGGATGGGCTGGGGTTGGGTTTTGATTCTTGAATCAAAAAACTCCGAGGTCTGAAAGACCTCGGAGTTTTATTTTAAATTACTTCTTACTCGGTTTTGCCATTTCATCTTTCACAGCATGATACAAATTCTCAGCCTTTAATTCACTTAGCGAATAGCACGGCGACTCTAAATGGTCTGCTAATTGTTTTGCTAAGCCTTGGTCAAATGCGGCGTGTTCCATGTTGATGACGACTGAACGAATTTTTTCATTGGCAATCATTTCAGCAAATTTAAATGATTCTTCTTGTGGGGGCATGGTTCCTAATGAAACATTACCTGCACCGTCAGTCATTACCATTAATAGAGGTTCAACATCAGGATGAATGTGTTTTTCGTGTCGCAACACATCATAAGCCATGAACAAACCTGCTGAAAGTGGAGTCTTTCCGCCGACGGGAATATCCATTAATGCACGTTGTGCAAGTTGGACAGAATTTGTGGGGGGCAATACCAATGTTGCTCTATCTTTTTGAAAGACGATTAATCCGACTCGATCACGGCGTTGATATGCATCGGTAAGCAATGAAAGAATTGCACCTTTAGTTGCATTCATGCGTTCTGCAACAGCCATAGACCATGAAGCATCAACTAAAAACAAAACAAGATTCGCAACTCGCTTGACGCGAATCTTGCGTTGTAAATCACCCTTCTTAATCGAGAAAGCTAATTTTTTTCTTTCTTCTGTTCTTTGTTTTTGGAATGGAGCCGCCGCACGAAATGTTGCGTCGAAGGCAATATCTGTTAAATTGTCACCAGCAGGTCGGGCTTTGATATAACGTCCAGATTTACGTTCGGTTTTCGTTAAGGAACGCCGACCTGCTTGTTTACGAGTTAATTTATCAAGTGGCGTATTTAATTTTCTTGGTTGAAACGTCTCACCAGGTTTAACTTTTTGTCCGCCTTCCCACCAATTTGAGTTTGTGTTCGCAAACACATCTTGTGGCATGGGTTCAGGCTGACCTGTCTGTGGGCTTTCATCAGACATCTCATCTTCGAGTTTTAAGTTTTTTTTTCCTCAGACTCGCCTTTTTTTTCGCTTTCAGACGAATCATCGGTTTCATCACTCGGCATGGATTGACCCGCCAATTGCTCAATGCGTTCTTGCAATTGTTCAGTCGTCATTTCAGCTTGATTAAACGGCGTGCGTTTAATACGATGAGGAAGGGCTAACTCTGCCGCCAAAGCGATATCATGATCGTTGATTTTTGTACGGCCTTCAAACGCCGCTTGTGCTCGCGCCGCTTTTAAGATGACCAAATCTGCTCGGTGACCGTCAACATTTAATGACGCCGTCAGTGCCGCAATGGATAACAAGTCTCTGCTGGTGTGAGTCACTTGGTCAACGAGTTCACGTCCGCGGGCAATTTTTTCTGAGAGTTCAAGTTCTTTTGGCATCCAATGATTACGAAATGCATCAGCATCTTTTTCGTATGACAAATTTCTTTCCATAATGGTCACACGTTCACGCGCATCACGAATGCCGACAATGTCTACAGAAAGAGCGAAGCGGTCTAACAATTGAGGACGAAGGTCGCCCTCTTCAGGATTCATTGTCCCGACGAGAATGAAGCGTGCTGGATGGGCAAAGGAAATGCCCTCGCGCTCGACAGTGTTGACGCCCATGGCGGCTGAGTCTAGGAGAATATCCACAACATGGTCGTCAAGTAAGTTGACTTCATCAATATATAACAAACCACGATTTGCACCCGCTAACACACCGGGCTCATAATGGCGTTCGCCTTTTTGAATGGCTTTTTCAATATCTAAAGTTCCTACCACACGGTCTTCGGTGGCAGAGACTGGAAGGTTTACAAATGGGGTAGTGCGTTCAGCAATCGGCAATTTTTTATCATTGGCGTGGCGTTCTTTACATTCGGTACACCATGTGGCAGGTTTATCAGGGTCACAACCAAAGCGACAATCTTGTACAACTTTGACACTGGGTAACAATGCGGCGAGAGAACGTGAAGCGGTTGATTTTGCTGTGCCACGTTCACCACGAATCAACACACCACCGATTCTTGTATCTACGGCATTTAATATTAAAGCGCGTTTCATTCTTTCTTGACCAACGATTGCTGTAAAGGGAAAAATTGCAGGCATTTATCATCTCCAACCCGTGATTATACACGAATCACTCAAGCGCGCTACCACTCTGCTTTACTGATTTTCTAATATTTTATATTCTCATAATGTACACAAAGTTTTTGTATAGTTCACTTGTCAACTTCAGGCTTCACCTGTATAATCCTTTCATCTTTGTTAAATCGGAGTATCACGAGTGAATAATGAAAATGAAGCCCTGAGCGGGTCAACTAATGCGCAGGGAGATCAAGCCAACAATCAATCTATGGAGGCGTTGTTAGCAAGCGAATCGTTAAACATTGATCTTCCCCAAGCAGGTGAAATTCGTAAAGGGACAATTGCCAGTATTTCGCCAAATCAAATTCTCATCAGTATTGGTGCGAAATCTGAAGGCGTGGTTGCGGGTCGTGAGTTAGAACAATTAACTCAAGAAGAACGTGACGCGTTAAAAGTTGGTCAAGAAATTGATGTGTTTGTCATCATTCCCGAAGATGATAACGGGAATGTTGTGCTTTCTTTGAAACGTGCCCTTGAGCAAATGACTTGGGAAAACGTTGAAAAAATGATTGCCGATGAAGTTGTGGTGGATACAAAAATCATTGGCTTTAATAAAGGTGGCTTAATTGCCGCCATTGGAAACTTGCGTGGTTTTATTCCATCCTCACAAGTGAGTCAAGCACGCCGCGCTCAATCTTCAGGTGATAAACCTGAACAACGCTGGCAAAAAATGGTTGGCCAGCCAATCTCAGTTCGTATTATTGAAGTTGACCGTGAACGTCGCCGTTTGATTCTTTCTGAAAAAGCCGCTAACACCGAATCTCGTTCTTCCTTAAAAGACCGAGTGATTAGTGAATTAGAAGAAGGCAAAACCTATACAGGTCGCGTCACCAGCCTCGCGGATTTTGGCGCATTCGTCAACATCAATGGTGCTGATGGTTTGGTACATCTCTCTGAAATTTCTTACGAACGTGTTGCTCATCCAAAAGAAGTGTTAGAAGTTGGGCAAGAGGTTCAAGTTAAGGTCATCAACATTGACCAAGAAAAGAAGCGCATTGGTTTATCTATCCGCGCTTTGCAAGATGACCCATGGAAAAACCGCATGGAAAAATTCAGTGTGGGTCAATTAGTCGAAGGTGTGATTACACGCCTCACCAAATTTGGTGCGTTTGCCCGCCTCGAAGGTGATATTGAAGGTTTGATTCACATCTCCGAATTAAGTGAGAATCGTGTCGAACATCCAAAAGAGGTTTTACATGAAGGGGATGTCAAAACATTGCGCATCATTCGCATTGATACAGACCAACATCGCATTGGTTTGAGCCTTCGCAAAGTTGATTCAGCCGCCTTTGCTGATAAAGATTTCAAATTGCTCACACAAGATTTCAATCCGCAAGACGATAAAGAATAAAATTTATTCATTCTCGCCGCCGTCCTCGGCGGCGATTTTTTATCTTATGACTTTAATTGTTGATGCTCACGCCGACATTGCTTATAACATGCTCAAATACGGGCGTGATTATTTGCGCACGATTGAAGAAACGCGCGCGCTTGAAAAAAACAGTTTTACTGTAAAAGAAAATGGTGATACGTTAATCAGTTGGCATGAATATCAACGTGGCAATGTAGCCGTGATTTTTTCAACATTATTCGCCGCGCCGATTCGTTTTCGCACGTATGAAAATGAAAAACTAGTTTACAAAAATTTTGATGAAGCCCACAAACTTTATAAAACGCAATTAGATGTATATCAACGCATGACTGATTCCATGCCTGATAAATTTCGCATCATCGCTTCACAATCTGACCTCAACCTGCTTCTTGACCTTTGGAATCAACCAACGCCTGAACATCCCGTCGGCATGGTCATCCTCATGGAAGGTGGTGAAGCAATTCGCAATCTCTCCGAATTAGAAGAATGGCACAACTTAGGCGTGCGTTTAATTGGACCTGCTTGGGTTGGTACACGTTATTGCGGCGGCTGGAAAGAACCAGGCCCACTGACAGATGATGGCAAAAGATTATTATCTGCAATGGCAGACTTTAATTTCACATTAGATTTAAGTCATATGGATGAACGCGCCGCCATTGAAGCCTTAGATATTTACGAAGGTCCAATTGTGGGCACACATGCGAATTGCGCACCACTCATGCCGAATGCAAATACGAATCGTCACTTCACAGACAGAATCATCGAAGGCATAATCGAACATAATGGCGTGATAGGAATCGTGCCATTCAATACTTATCTCAAAGTCGGTTGGATGCGAGACAAAGGTCACTCACGCGATGAAGTACCTTTACAAACCGTTGTGAATCATATTGACCATGTTTGCCAAATCGCAGGCGACTCACTTCACGTTGGCATTGGCTCAGATTTTGATGGTGGCTTTGGTTTACAATCTGTCCCATCCGAAATTGACACAGTTGCTGACTTGCAAAAACTCGCCCCATTATTATCCGCGCGCGGATATAATCAAACCGATATTGAAAATATCTTAGGTAATAACTGGCTTAATCATCTAAAGAAAAACTTGCCATAATTGTAAATGAATAACCTTCCCGCTTCTACTCCTGTTCAAACCACTCCGCAAATTGATGATGCCATTACTCCACGCACACGCGTTGGTTTAGGTATTGCATGGATTGGATTAATCATCTTTGCTATTGGTGCCAAACCTGATTTATTTGGCTTAGACCGTAGTCCTGTCGTTGGCTTTGTACAAATTATAGTTTTCCTCATCGGTCTTGCAATGATTTGCTTAGGTGGTTACATCGCACTCCACGCTTTGTGGTGGAATCTTGAACGCACCATCATCTCAGATATTGGTTCACGCTTAGCGGCTACAGGTTATGTCTTCACTGCATTTGCAGGTCTGGCAGATATAGTTGGTATGGGTTCACATTCTTTCCCACAAGTTCCATACTTTGGTCCATGGCAAGCAACAGGGGTATTGATTGGTCAAGGAATTATTGCGCTGGGTTTTTTGATGATGATTCCGTTTCAAAGCAAGCACAAATAAAAAATCCTCCATAAGGAGGATTTTTTCTAATTGCCAAAAGCCAATCGCTAAAGGCTAAACAATCTTTCTTGCTTCCAAATAAAATCGTTTTTCTTTTGCCTCGCCCATCGAAAAAGCTTTGCGCGGCAACACCCCATCTACAATAACTGTTTTAAACAAATCCGATTTGTGCATCCCAGCCAAATAAAAAGCCGCATGTTCGTTTTGTGAAGCGATTTTTTTCAAGACATCTTCGCCATGCACATAATCAATTTTTTCTGCACCGTTATTTTCCATAAATACATCTAAGAAAGATTGAATAGTACCAACTGCCAAATTGGATTTTGGATTTGCAACCTCGATGACTCCAAATTGATTCCCGCCTCTTACTAGACCGACAACCTGTTTCTGACCCTCAGAAGAATCTACTCTTTGAGTCATTTCCTCATAACTTGATGCTGTTGAATAACCAAAGTTTTCACCAAAATAATTTTTCAATTCAACAAGCAAATCTCGTTGCAAATTAAATAAGATACGATGAATCGGTTCAAACTCTAGACCCTCATCATGTACATTTACAATTTCAACCAAGGCATATCGGGCTGGATGATTCATCCCAACCTGTGACTTAATCTGCTCCCAATATTCTTTTGCCGCCGCCATAGAATGATTGCCATCGCCCATTGCAAATAACAAAACGGGTGTATCTTGATTCAAATCATATTTTTTTATAAAGTCTTCATGTTTTGCAAGATTTCGCAATGACTCAATCACTTGGTTTTCAAGTTCTTCTTTCACAGCATAGCCTGCTAAATGACCACTTCCGAGCATTAACTCAAAATCGTATAACTTTTTCAAACCTGCTTTTGCTTTACTAACAGACTCAATAACTGTATGATTTGGGTCATCAATTAAAACTAGAATGTGAGGCAATTCCAATAAAGCACCTTCACGAACTTTAACGCGCGGAGGCAAACGGTCTAAAACAGTCCCTTCAGTGGGATGAATTAATCCAGTTGCGTTCTCTTTGAAATCATACTGTTCTAGATCCAAACATAGCATAATGCCTTTGCGGATTTTTCCACGAATTGTTCTTTCAACATAAATCAAGCCTTCATGTAGTTGAAACAAATCATCTTCCACATATTTTTTCATGGTGGAGTGAATTTGTTTAACACGCTCGTCTTTATCTTCATTCTCTAAATACACTTCGGGAAGAATTAAATGTAAAGTTGAAACAGAATCACCGACTATTTTTTCAACTTCATGCCAATATTCAGGCTCAGAAGTGAATTGGTCACAAGCAATCACTGACCATTTTCTTAAATCAATATTTTGTTTTGGAATATACACTTGTGGAATTTGAACGCCGATGTCTGAAAAAGTTTTCATGTTTTATAAATAAAATCAGGGCGAGATACCTCGCCCTGATACAAATTAATTTTTATTTTTTGCAAAAGCAATGACTTTTTCTGCCACTTCCGCACCAACTCTGGCTTGCGCTTCCTTTGTTGCCGCACCAATGTGTGGTGATGCGATCACATTTTCTAATTTTGCTAACTTCCAATCAATGGGTGGTTCTTCATTGAAGACATCCAATGCCGCGCCAGAAACTTTTCCGCTTACCAAAACTTCATACAAAGCATTCTCATCAATGATTCCACCACGCGCGCAATTGATAATTCGAACGCCATTTTTCATTTTCGCAAATTGCTCGGTGCTAATCATATTGGCTGATTCATTTGTCTTTGGTAAATGCAAACTGATGTAATCAGCTTGGGCAAGCAATTCATCTAACCCAAGTAATTTGATTCCTTCAACTTCTTTTACATACGGGTCATACGCAATCACAGTCATTCCCAAAGCATTGGCGCGTTTGGCAACTTCTTTGCCAATATTTCCAATCCCGATCAAGCCCAAAATTTTTCCACCAATTTCATCGCCTTCAAAACTTTTCTTATCCCAAATTTCTGCTTTCATTGAAGCACTTGCTTTATACAACGACCTTGCTAACATAAACATATATCCGATTGCTAATTCTGCGACAGATGCGGAACTGGCTAACGGCGTATTCATGACTTTGATATTTTTAGATTGAGCATATTCATAATCAATCGTATCGAGTCCAACCCCGCCTCTTACTATGACCTTCAAGTTGGGACATGCGTCTATCAAATTTTTTCTCACCTTCGTCCTTGACCTGACAACCATGCCATCATAATTTGGCAAAACGGTTAACAATTCTTCAGGTGAAATATCATCACGCACATCTACTGTTAAGCCCGCCGCGCGTATTTGTTCAATGTATTCATTTTCCATTTTGTCGCAGATAATAATTTTCATTTAATAATCCTTATTTATAAACTCCGAAGGAGTGAAATTTTTATAGATTTTGGTGGATTTTTATATAAACCCCGAAGGGGGTGACATAGTTTTGAATTCTAGGCCATCCCTTCGGGATTTATTTTTCATATTACGATTTTCTATAATCCTATCATCTGTTTCGACAGGCTCAACACACCGCCTAAGGGATTATTCACACAAGATGTTATTCTATCATGGCGATAGGGTTTGTCAATTATTTTGATAAAATTTGTTGAGGAACAGTATAATCAATTGAGAGAAAATGTTAGACAACTAGAATCAACTTTCCCCGTCGTCAGAGGCGGTAAGTAATTATCTTATTAGGAGTATTTCAATGTCTGAATTATATCGAAGTCATAATATGAATGCAGGTCCTGGCGCATTGCCGTTAGAAGTATTACAGAAAGCACAAGCAGAGTTATTGAATTTCAAAGGCACGGGCATGTCGGTGATGGAAATGAGTCATCGTTCGAAAGAATTTGATGAAGTCATTCAAACTGCCGAAGCCGATTTGCGCGAGTTGATTGGAATTCCATCCAATTACAAAATTATGTTTTTACAAGGTGGAGCCTCTTTGCAATTTGCAATGGTGCCGATGAATTTGAGACCAGCAGGTGCATCAGCAGATTATATTGTGACGGGAACATGGAGCAAGACGGCTGTAAAAGAATCAAAAAAATTAGGAACGGTGCGTTTGGCGGCAAATACTGAAAGCGAAGGATTCAAAACTTTACCGACAACTCTAGACCTTGACCCCAAAGCCGCATATTTGCATTTCACATCGAATGAAACGATTCATGGTGTGGAATTTTTTAATGAGCCAACACCACCAAGTGATGTGCCATTATTTTGTGATGCATCATCTGACTTTATTAGCCACCCTGTTGATATAACAAAATATGCGTTGATGTATGCCGGTGCACAAAAAAATGCTGGACCTGCTGGTGTGACGGTTGTGATATTGCGTGATGATATGTTGGAACGTGTACCTGCAAATTTACCTGTGATGCTGGATTATAAAATTCAAGCAGAGAGTGGGTCAATGCATAATACGCCACCATGCTTTTCAATTTATATGATTGGTTTGGTTTTCAAATGGGCGAAAAAAGTCGGGGGACTTTCTGCAATTGAAAAAATGAATCGTGCAAAATCTGATTTGTTATACAAAGCCATTGATGAAAGTGGCGGTTTTTATACTGGACATGCCAAACCCGAAGCACGTTCTTTGATGAATATTCCTTTCCGTTTGCCGAGTGAAGAGTTGGAAGAGTTATGTGCTAAAGAAGCTAAGAAAGCAGGCATTATCGGGTTGAAAGGTCACAGGTCAGTGGGTGGGATGCGTGCTTCTTTATACAATGCTGTCACGATTGAAAGTGTGGATGTGTTGGTGAATTTCTTGAAAGATTTTCAACGTAAGAATGGATAGTTGAAGAACTTAGCCACAGAGAACACAGAGGTCACTGAGATTTAGAGAGAATTTGTAACGACTTTTCTCATTTTTCTCTGTGACCTCTGTGGTTTAAGCATTAAACTTAATTTATAAGGTATTTAACTCTTAATGATAACCACTCTCCCAACTCTCAAAATTCTGCCAATAGATAGTGTTATTTTGCATGAAGACCATGACATGCAAAGAAGTTTGCCTTTAATTGAAAAACTCCGCGCGGCAGGGATTATGCGTAATCCGCCGATAGTGATGCCATTGCCCGACGGTTCAAATCGTTATATGGTTTTGGATGGCGCGAATCGTGTCACATCATTATTAGAAATGGAATTTCCACACATTGTGGCGCAAGTGGTGCAACCGAATGACCCAAATGTAAATTTGCAAACATGGAATCATATTCTGTGGGGAATGAATCCCAAAACATTGATGAATGCTTTGAAAAAAATAAAAGGCACAAAACTTGTAAAAATAAATTCTAAAAAATCAATGGATGCGCCGAAATACATGCCTGTCAACATCCGTTTGCCAGATGGCACGTTGCATTTACTTTTAGAAGACCCTGCTGATTTGCCGAGTCATATCAAAACATTACATGCCATTGTAGATGCTTATAAAACTCGCGCTTCATTAGATAGAACGAGTCAAACTTTGATTGATACCTTTCGTGGCATTCACAAAGATTTAACTGCACTTGTAATTTTTCCGCATTTCAAAATTCGCACTTTGTTAAAACTGGCTGGTCAACAAGTTGTGTTGCCAACAGGCATTACACGTTTTACCGTTTCACCGCGCGCTTTGCATTTGAATTATCCACTACATGAATTATCAAGCGGAAAACCGATTGAATACAAACAAGAATATTTACAACATTGGATAGATGAACGCGTCAAGAAAAAAGGTGTGCGATTGTATTCCGAAGCTACATTTTTATTTGATGAATAAAACGCTTCAAAAAGATAAATAAATTTAAATTACTTTTTTGCTCCGCCAATCATTGAAGCCCCATTGGGTAAATTGCGAAAAAGAGAATAATCAAGAGTCATAAGTTTATCTCGTAGTTTTTGTGCACGATTTGTGGGAAGATATGTACAAAAGAAAGAGAAGAAATGTGAACGAAAACGAAAATAGACATCCGAAAAACCATGTTGTTTTAAGAGTCTTTTTATTTCTATACTTTTTAACCGCCTTAAATGGGTCGGGTCTTCCCATGTCCACTTTCTAAAGCCCTCGCTTGTTCTTTCAATTTTACCTGTTAACAAACTATATATATGTTCAATAGATAGGGAATTTGCGCATGGTGTAGTCCAAATAAAATACCCACCCGGTTTTAGAAGTTTATAAATATCTTGCAAATAGAGGGCCAAGTTATCGACATGTTCCATTACTTCAACAGAAACAATTACATCGAATGTGTTATCACCCAAATTCGCTATGTCATTTGACATTAAAGAACATCTTTCAGTATGTCGTGGATATTTGGCTATTAATTTCTCTATTGCAACTGGGCTAATGTCACAAAAATTCAATACTGCTTTAGGAAATACCTTTTCCCATAGATTAACATATAAACCACTACCCGCACCGTAATCGAGTACTTCTTCCGATGATTTAAGTTTGAGGACATGAGTTATAAAGTGTTCTAAAGCCTTCCATCTGGCTATTTCATAGCCAGAGAGATGTTCACGATAATCTCCATAGTAACGTTCATTATAAATAAAAGCGGACATCATGTTCTCCTTAATTTATCTAGCTGATATTAATTAGGAATAGTTGGGTATTTTGCATTAAAAATTAAGTTTTAGATTTAACTTCACTGTATCGCCCTCTTCAAGATTTTCTTTTTTACGCACGACTACCTTGAGCGGAACTAAATACAAACCATCTTTGGGGAATAATGAGGTTGTGAATTCTGTTTTCCCGATGCGAACTGTAACAGGAATCACGCCCCAGCCATACGTCACAAGTGCTGAGACGGATTTTATCTCCTGACTTTGTTTCTTCGGGACTTGCACAAAGAAAAATGGAGAGGGTCCCTTCCAAAAAATAATCTTGCCAGAAAATTTTATGTCCATAACGATAGTATATCAAATTGGTTTTACAAATTCTCTAACCAAAGTTTTGTATCTTCGGCTTTGACTGCTCGTTCTGCTTCATGGAGTAAAGCATTAAAACTTCGCCTGCGTCGGAATGGGGCATTGGCTGGTAGATATGAACTTGGTAATTCTGTTGGTTGAATATTTTGTGAGACGTTGAAACAAGGCGAATATTTTTGAATCAAAGACCTTTCACAAGCATTTAATTCGTTGGCTATATCTTTAAATGATTCGGATTTTGAACTTAATAACTCAATCGTGAAGTTCATAGATTGGGGCCAATTACACCAGATGAACCTTCCAACAATGGAATGACCTTTGAATCCGCTCAGCAAATGTTCCCACACTCGCGCAAATGCTAAATGGGATTGCCCTACATAGAAGACAACATTTTCATCTCGGAATAAATATAAATCTAAGCCTTTCCAAGAGGTGGGGCATTGTTCAATGAACAAGAAGCGTTTTAGTGAAATGATGATATGTTCGTTGGTCATACAAAGTAATGTGAAAGTTTATACCTTTTTATAGTTTTGACGGATGCTCAATGCAATAATAACAGCAGGCAGAAAACCAATTAGTATAGTTGTAATCAAGGAAGATGCACCAAAGAATATTAATTGATATAAAAATATCACAATGCTATCTAATATCCAAGCCAAGATAAAAATCATTGACAATGAAATTTTATTTCCTAGCCATTGCTTAGAGATATAGAAAACATATACGACATTGAAAATGAATGCAACCACGAACATCAATTGAGTTTTGATGTCACCAGCGGCTGAGTCGAAATCAATATCCGTAGGGGTTAGGAAGAAAATTGTAAGTGACCCAACAGCATAGCCTATATAAGCAAAACTGCTGACTACAACTGCCATAAACAAATTAGAGAAAAATCCTGCAGAGGTGTTATGTTGAGATTCTGAATGCACAGATTGTCTTTTATCCCACCATATCAATAACAGTGAAAAGAACAAAGTTTGTAACATAATTTCTGGCAAACCAATCAGATGATACCAAGCAGGGATTTTTGAATATAAAATGCCTTCAATAGAACTTGGTGCGGCGGCAGTGGTAGAGAAAATGCCAAATACAAGAAAGATGCTCCACAAAATGAGCCAACCCTGTTTCTTTTGTAAAAGCAGTTCTCTAAGGGGCCATAATGCAATTGCAAACAGCAAACCTCTTACTGGCTGAAACAAAATTGCAAAAGGCGTATGTGCATCCAATGGAAGCATAAAATCACGGATGACTTCTTGTTGGAAAAGTTCACGATAATCTAATAAATTAGACATAATCATGCCCATACCAATGTATGTCACACAATGAACAAGAATGACCTTAATCGCAAATTGCATAAATGCTTTCATTTTTTTCTCCAGTGGTAATTCTATGTGTAAATGTTTTCAATACCATATACATAACGAATAGCGGAAGATTTTGTTTTGCGTATAGATGAAGTTTTATCCAAGGTTGAAGAAATAATGAAAAGGACTTTGTATATTAATTCCCAAAGAAAGTATTTTTTAATGCCGTTATTTGTGATTTTCGAAACTCTTGAACAACTGGTATTTGAGGATCAAATACATCGAAACCGTGAAAAGCACCAGAGACGACACACATTTCGCATTCTACGCCAGCTTCTTTCAATCTTTGAGCATAGGCCATGTCTTCATCATAAAATATATCTAATGTTCCCACGCCAATCCAAGTAGTAGGTAAGCCCGACAGATTTTTACGGCGAGCAGGCACCGAATATTCTGGCATATTTTCATCGCCACACTTCTTTCCAAGATATGATTCCCAACCAAATTTATTGCTCTTTTGATTCCATGTGATGTTATTGCTATCATCAATATCAGTACGCAGAACGGTTCTGTCATCTAACATTGGATAAACAAGCAATTGAAAGATAATCTTGATTTCATTTTGGTCGTTTGCATATTGAACAAGAGAAGCGGCTAAGCCCGCGCCAGCACTTCCACCACCAACTGCAATGCGTTTATCATCTATACCAAGTTGTTGAGCATGAGACACAATCCACTTCAAGGCTGAGTAACAATCTTCTAGCCCGGCTGGAAATGGATATTTGGGGGCAAGGCGATAATCTACTGAAACAACTGTAATACCTAACTCACGAGCATATTGGATACAACTGACATCATCTTGTTCTGGGCTACCAAGGATATACCCACCTCCATGTATCCACAATAACACAGGCATCGCCTCATTACTAGATTTCGGCTTGTAGATTCGTAACCGAATCTTTTGTTTATCGTGTTTGCCTGTAATGAAAACATTTTCAATGCTGACATCTTGTGGAGGTTTCGATGCAGGCATAAAGCGTGATAAAAGATTAATCAGCCAAACATTTAATTTGCTATACGTTAAGTTCGGAAACATTTTTGCGGATTGTTGAAGTTGTGGATGTATTTTTGAAAAATCTTTTTTCATTGATAAAGTCTCTAAGTTTTTTGAATTTTATTATCACCTATTTAATCAAGAACAGGTGAGTATGGTCTGCGCGTAGGCAAACGCCTTTCTCACCCCACAAAAAGAAATCGGAAGTCTTCAAGACTTCCGATTTCTTTGATTACCAGACCTGACATGTCTCATTATGACGAATGTTAATCATAAAGCTTGCATGGTCATAAGTTTTGATTTGCAAAACTTCTATGCAGACATGTCAGGTCTTAATTGGCTGTTCGCAGAATCTTCTCCATGGCTTTTCCTTTGGCGAGTTCATCAATCAGTTTATCCATATAGCGGATTTTCTTCATGAGTGGGTCTTCTATTTCTTGCACGCGGACTCCACACACGACACCTGTGATAAGCGAAGCATTTGGATTCATAGCAGGTGCTTGAGCAAAAAAGGTTGCAAGGTCATTTTCTTGTTTAATTTGCTTTTCTAAGCCTGCTTGGTCGTAGCCAGTTAACCAACAAATGACTTGGTCCACTTCTTTTTTAGTACGATTTTTGTTTTCTGCTTTTTGAATATACATTGGATATATACTTGCAAATTTATATCCAAAAACGCGTTGATTATTCTTGTTATTCATTGCTCCTCCGAGATTTGGAAATTATACAATGAGACCTGACATGTCTCCGGAAAAATTAGATTGACTCACATCTTTGTCCGCGCAAAGGTTTTAGTTGATAATGGAGTCTATGAGACATGCCAGGTCTTTAAAAATTATGCACATGCTTCGTTAAGCAGTTTCAATTTCCTTCACTGATATTTTGAAATTCGTTTATCCATTTAGCAAGAGTATCACGATCAATTAGTATGCAGTTTGTTGATTTTGCAAGAGTAATAGCACCTGGCGAGAAATAATTATTTGTTATTACCATAGCTTTGTTACAACCATAATGATGCATTCCAGCCACAGCATCGCTAATGGCTCGACGAGAAATTTTAGAAGTGTGGCGTTTTGCTTGAATGGCTATTTTTTCAGTATTACGAACTGCAATGAGATCTACACCAAGATCACCACTTACACTTGTTGTGGTAACGTTATAGCCTTTATTTGTGATAACTCTCTTAAGATATTGTTCAAATTCAACTCCAGACATTACATCAATATTGGCAATCCTCAAGCCTCTATATTGTAGTTCTATTTTTTTATTGTACTTAACAATAAAGAATATAGACATACCAACTATAAAAACAAAAGTTAGACTTATTAAGACAAAAATCCCCAAAATAGATAACGGGTTACTAAAATCGGTTCCTAATCCTGCTGTTTCTAGAAAACCAACAAAAGAAACAAGCAAGCAGAATCCAGTAATAAATATAGCTCCTCCAACTATAGTTACTAATAAAATTATTCGAGTTTCAGGTGAAGCATTCTTGAGTTGCTTTAAGTTATGGTTTGTTAGGAGAGATCTATATCTTTTAGGCATAATTTTCAATATTGATTATTAAATTAATCTTTGCTCTTAAAATCATAAATTCTAAGGGACTTTCATTTTGAACTCCTATAACTACTCACATTATATCTAACAACTTTATTTAATCCGCACTTACTGGACTTGGTTGTGGTCTATCTTCCAATTTGATTCTTGGAGCAACGAACACAGCCAATAATGAAAGTGCGGCGGCGATGAATCCGATAGTGAAAACTAAATTGATTGAATTTGCAACTGCGAGTCGTGCGCCTTCGTCAATCACAAGTTGGGATGTAGATGAAGGCTCCAGTAATTGAGTCACCAAGTTTGGGTCAAGACCCGAAGCGGATAAATTCGAAGCGAGTCGCGCGCCTAAGGCAGCTCCCATCACGCTCACACCTAATGTCCCGCCAATCGAACGACTGAATTGCATAAACGATGTAGCAGTGCCAAGATGTTTTCGTTCAACGGTTGTTTGCACTGCAATCAAAAATGGGGGAATGCACAACCCCATGCCAATGCCTAATAATGCTAAGAAAATCATCATCCATGTTTGCCCCGTGTTTGCAGAAACGGTTGACATACAAAATGATGCAATCACAACCAAGCTTGTACCAAGCCATGCTAATTTAAGATAACCAACTCTTAATAACAAACGTGTGCCAATGATGCTCGCTGCTACCCAACCCAATAACAATGGCGTAATGGTGATGCCTGCTTGCATGGCGTTTGTGCCAAGTACCGATTGCACAAATAACGGCGTGAATGAAATAAAACCATACAATGCCCAACCCGTTAACATGCCGTGAAAAATTGTCGCAAAAAATAAACGGTCTTTGAAAAGATGAATCGGCACCACAGGGTCAGATGCGCGCATTTCAACCCATAACAAAGCAATGAACAAAATAATAGATATTGCAATCAATATCAAACCACTTGATGATTCAAATTCCAAGCCGAGTAATAACGCGACAACAGCCGCTGAAAGTAAAACGGCTCCTGCATAATCTATAGCGCGTCTTTCTTGACCTTGAGCCTGTTCACGCCACCCAAACACCACCAACCCTGCGGCTATGACTCCCGGAAAGATGTTGATTAAGAATACCCAATGCCAACTTAATTGTTCAACGATGTATCCGCCTAACAACGGACCAATAATTGAGGAAAAACCCCACACGCCAGAAAAGAATCCTTGCATGCGTGAGCGTTGTTCCAATGTAAACATCTCACCAATTAAGATAAATGCAATTGGCATTATGCCACCTGCACCGATTCCTTGTAACCCGCGTGCGATAATTAACTCGGTCATACTATTTGCAATTCCGCACCAAACAGAACCCGCCAAGAATAATCCCATGGCGATAATATAAATTTTTCTTCTGCCGTATAAATCAGAGAGCTTTCCATATAAAGGAACAGTCGTGGTTGAAGCGAGCATATACGCGGCGAACACCCATGAATAATTATCCAACCCGCCTAATTGACCAACAATCGTCGGCATAGCAGTTGCAACAACCGTCGCTTCCATTGAAGCGAGGAATAAACTGAGCATAATTCCAATCGTGACAATAATGATGCGATTACGAGACATAAATTCCTTTCAAGATTAAATCGTCATTGCGAGGGCTGATGGGTGAGACGCAGTCGAAACCCATTAATCATACCCCCAAATGAAAAGGTGACAGTCACTTATTAAGTGACTGTCACCTTAAGAAATTGACATGACGATTTATTGCTTCGGTTTTGTGCCAATTAAACCGAAAATAATCAAAGCCACACTCACGCCAATCACTACTTCAGAGACATTGCCAATTAACCTCGTAAATTCAACAGGGTCTGTGGAATACTGCCCGAGGGATGGAACAAATAAGAAAATTGCAAACCCAATTACGATAAAAAATATTCCTACAATCACCAAACGCCAATTTCGTTGTCGCATAATAATTCTCCTTGCGCTTATTGTACCCAATTCCATGCCAACCAAATGGTCATTCCATTAAATACAAGGCTAACTGCTAACAAAAATTTATCATATAGTGATGGATAACCTGGCAAACCAATTAGATTGAATAACAAAAAGAACCCAGCCACAATAATATTTGACCAACGATTGGCGGGGTAATCTAGGAATAAAGAAAACAAAACCATCAAAATTGGAATCAACATTAATACAGCGGCAATCAAATACATATTTTTGCTGACCACTTGCCCAGCCATTTCGCCTGGTTTTGTATCACCACTGAACAAGCGTAATACATCCCCTAAAAGATAAATCAACATCGTGGCAACCCATAAACCTGAAAGTTTGATTTGAATTTCATCCATGTTTGCTCCTTGAATAAAGTAGGGACACAGCGGAATGATTGATAATCAAAACCATTAAGTGACTCGCTGTGTCCCTACAATTGGTTAATGACTTATCACCACTTTCCCTTTAACTTTTCCAGACTCAAAATATCGAAACGCATCAGCTAATTCAATCAAAGGAAAAGTTTTATCAATCACTGATTTTATTTTCCTGTTTGCAAGTAATTCTTGAACAAATAATAAATCTTTTTTATTCGGCTTGGATGATAAATTCTTAACTTGTTTGCTTCCAAAAATCAGCGAACTAAAAATTTGTTTCAGCGAGCCGCCTGTACAAACATAAATCCCATTAGAGGTTAATGCATTTTTATATTTTGCAAGCGGAAGGTTACCATTTGCGGCGAGAATTAAATCATATCTCTTTCCATTTTCAGAAAAATCTTCTTTGGTGTAATCAATCACTTCATTTGCGCCGAGTGAACGAATCATTTCCACGTTGCGCGTGCTACACACGGCGGTCACATGCGTCCCGAATGATTTGCTGATTTGCACCGCCCAAGTTCCCACTCCGCCTGAAGCGCCATAAATCAAAACTTTTTGATTTGGCTGAATCTGACCTTTATCTTGTAGACCTTGCAACGCTGTGACGGATGCCATCGGGACAGCCGCCGCTTCTTCAAACGTGATGTTAGTTGGTTTTGCTACCAAAGCATTTTCTTTCACCGACACATACTCCGCAAATCCGCCCCAACCGTTTGCAGAAATATCGCCAAAGACTTCATCACCGACTTTAAATTCTTTTACATTTTTCCCAACTGCCTCAACCTGACCTGCAATATCTGCCCCAAGAATTTTTTTCTTTGGTGTGAAACCGTTTTCCAAACGAATCACAAACGGACTGCCTTTCAGCATATACAAATCTGCGCGATTGATAGACGATGCTTTAATTTTCACCAACACCTCATCATCTTTTGGAGTTGGTTTTGTTACTTCTTCAAGCTTTAATTCATCTGGCGAGCCGTATTTGTGATAAACCATTGCTTTCATAAACTATTCCTCAGTGATTTTTTAGTTGACTATTTTACGAGATAACGGAAGAAAAGTTGCATAAGAACTAATGAAACTGTAATCTCGTTTCTCATCCTCTCATTTCTTTTCTAGTTATAATACTTGCATGGATTTTTTCGTATCAAAAGACGGGCTGACCCGCGCTACCCCCGAAGAAACAAAAATTACAAATCTCACAGCCAAGCCTCGCCCAGATGGTCGGCGGGTGTTGGTGAATATGCAAATTACGCCGTTTCAAAAACGCCCGAGTTTGGAAGTGAAGTTGCAAAATGCAAATGGAGAAGAAGTTGCCTCCACAAATATTCTTGAAACACTTGGATTCAAACTTGAATTCACCATGCACATTCGCGGTGAGATTCAAAATCCATACACATTAATTGCAAAATTGTATTATCTTGAAGGTCCAAGTGCAGAGCCATATACAATTTCTTTTGATGTCTATCCATCGTCTGAACCTGATGTTGAAAATTTCCCTGAATAATTGATATTTTATGTTTTTCTTTGTTAATTCCCAACGTTTGAAAATTTTATATCTTTTCTTAATCGCCAGCCTTTTACTTTCTGCTTGTAACCAGTCGAGTCAAAATGCCACACCGACGGAATTCGTCCCTGAGATAAATGTTGAGGAAACAGAAGCAGTTATCCCCGAAAGTAATGGAAGCGATTTTGTGTTTTTATCCATTGAAGAAAATGGATATGCTCATCTGTTTTTATATCATCCACAAAATTATCCGCTAACTCGCATTACAACAGGCGAGTGGAATGATATATCGCCAGCATTGAGTCCTGATAAAACTCAACTTGCATTTGCATCAGATAGAAGTGGTTTTTGGGATTTGTATGTGATGGATTTGCAAATTGGTGAAGTGACTCAAATTACAAATTCAGATGAATATGATTCTGCGCCGTCGTGGTCGCCAGATGGTTCGTTTTTGGCGTATGAAACATACATCAATGACAATTTAGAAATTGCTGTGGTGAATGTGACGGATGGTGAAGTGATTCAATTGACGTATGATTCCGCTTCAGACCATACGCCAACTTGGGCGCCGGATGGTCGGCATATTGCTTTCATTTCAACACGCGGTGGTGACAGTGATGTGTGGCTAGCAGATTTAGATATTGCCGGTGATGAACGTTATCAAAATTTAAGTAATACACCATTCGCTTCTGAAAATTATCCTGTTTGGAATTTTGATGGCTCACAATTGTTATGGAGTTCAATTTCGCAAACTGTTGGTTTTAGCGGTTTGTATGTTTGGGATGCAAATGAACCAAATCGTGCCGCGCAATGGATTGGTGATGGTTATATCGGCACATGGAATGAAAATGCAAGTCAAGTGGTTGCAGTGGTTAGTGCGCCGAATCAATATTTTGTAACTTCGTATGATGTAGAAGGAAAAGTTTTGCAATCATCACTTCCTTTAAGTGGACGAGTGCGTGGAATGACTTGGGGAAATGCGGAGTTATCAATCCCATTGCCTGATTCATTTTTGCAGGCGGAAAATGTAAACCCAACGCCGTTATGGTCGCCGATTGTTACGCCCGGCGCAGAAGTTCCAAACCAGAGATGGTATGTGGTGAATATTGAAGATGTGCAGGCACCATTTCCACAATTGCATGATTTGGTAGATGAATCATTTAATGCGTTACGAACACGAGTCATTATTGAAACAGGTTGGGATGCGTTAGCAAGTTTAGAAAATGCCTTTGTTCCATTGACAACAAGTCTTGAACCTGGTTTTGATAATGATTGGTTGTACACAGGTAGAGCGTTTGCAATTAATTCGTTGATGGCAAATGCGGGTTGGATGGTGACTTTGCGTGAAGATATTGGCTCGCAAACGTATTGGAGAATTTATATCCGCGCCAGTGTGCAAGATGGTTCATTAGGTGAGCCGATTCATAACGCGCCATGGAATTTGAATGCTCGTTACGATTTAGACCCTGTCACATACGAACAAGGTGGCGAATATTCACTTGTGCCGTCAGGTTATTGGATTGATATTACATCTTTAGTCTCTGCGTATGGATGGGAGAGATTGCCTTCACTGCCGAATTGGAGAACATACTACAAAGGCGCAAGATTTTCTACATTTGCTTTGACAAGTGGATTAACTTGGTACGATGCCATGAAAGAGTTGTATCCAGCCGAAGCGTTAGCCACACCGACAAGAGTTTTCGCGCCGACTTTGACTCCGACGCCGACAGCAACCTTTACGTCAACACCAAGACCAACACGCACGCCTCGCATCACATTTACGCCTTCCTCTACACCAACGATTACGCCTTTGCCTTCAATCACGCCCACACCGCCGACAGTGATTCCGTAATGCTAATAGGTGCGTCGCGCTTTTTGATGTTAGCAATATTCTAAGTTTAGAAACGCGACGCACTCTTTCAATTTACTATATGAAAAAAATTTCCTCGATACTTTTATTTATCTTTATATTATCTGCTTGCTCAAATGCAGTGACAGACTCAACTCCAACGGCAGTGATTGCTGAGGTTGAGAATCAAGTTGAAGCCACGAATGAGGCGGTGGTTTCTCCATCACCTGCACCATTTCAATTTAGTCTTCCAACGCCGGGGGCAGAACCTATCACAGGTTGGCGCCCGCCTTTGTATCCTGTGCCGTGGGCAATTGCTCCGTATGACCATTTCTTTTTTACGCGCCCCATTGCGGCTGACCAAATCAATTGGCCCATTGCAGATTATCGTTATGGTGGCGTGTTTTTTGGAAGAAATATTGTGCATACTGGCGTAGATATTCCATCACCCGAAGGCACACCTATTATGGCGGCTGGACCCGGCACCATTGTTTGGGCTGATTGGGGTTTGTTTGCCGAAACGCCGGGCAATCAAAGTGACCCGTATGGTTTAGCAGTTGCTATTCGACATGATTTTGGTTACAACGACCAACAACTTTATACAATTTATGCACACATGAGCATGATGAGTGTAATTGTTGGGCAACATGTAGAAACTGGAGATATCATTGGCTTTGTGGGTACAACAGGTGCGACGACGGGTCCGCATGTGCATTTTGAAGTTCGTATGCCAAATAATTCTTTTTTCTATACGTACAATCCAGAGTTGTGGATTGCTCCGCCACAAGGTTGGGGAGTATTAGCCGGGCGCATCATGGATACTAAGGGCGAACTGCTTCAACAAGTGGAAGTGACTGTTTCACCTGAACAGGGTGGACGAACATTCACAATTCGTACTTATGGCAAAGGTGGGGCAGTTAACCCAGACCCGTATTATCAAGAAAACATGGTGCTTGGTGATTTACCCGCCGGGATATATAAAATTACTTTTCGATATGAAGAGAAACGCGTGCAAACTTGGGTAGAGATTTTCCCCGGGCAAGTAAGTTACTTTACCTTCAAAGGCGAAAATGGGTTTGATTCAACACGCCCACCTGCCGCAACTTTGGATTTTGTTCCATTGGATTTGCCTGCTACGCCGACACCTCAACCATAACCTGAAACCTCATTTTTCCCTCTTGACGAGCAGAACATCTGTGCTATACTCGCTTTACACTTAATTTCCTTAACCCTTTGCGAACTTTTATCCTTCGTGGTTAAGTGACCCTATACATAAAATGGAGAATAAAAATGGCTAGAAAACGTGCTTCCGCTGAACAACCTGCTCAAAATACAAACATAGATTCCGCCAAACAAGCCATGCTTGATAAGGCTGTGGGTGATATCCTCAAAAGTTATGGCGAAGGTGCCATCATGCCGCTTGGTAAAGCGCATGGCATGGTGACTGAAGTCTTCCCAACAGGCTCACTTTCACTTGATATTGCATTAGGCGTTGGCGGCATCCCACGTGGACGCATCACCGAAATTTATGGTCCTGAATCTTCTGGTAAAACAACGTTATGTCAACATGTGGTTGCCGAAGCCCAAAAAATGGGTGGCACCGCCGCATTTATTGACATGGAACATGCTCTCGACCCAGTTTATGCCGCACGTCTTGGTGTTGACATTGATAATTTACTTGTCTCCCAACCTGATACAGGTGAACAAGCGCTTGAAATCGTTGAAACACTTGTGCGCTCTGGTGCAGTAGATGTCGTCGTCATTGACTCCGTTGCCGCACTTGTACCACGTTCCGAAATCGAAGGTGATATGGGCGATGCCACTATGGGTGTGCAAGCTCGTTTAATGTCTCAAGCACTTCGTAAATTAAGCGGTGCGATTAGCCAAACCAAAACTGCTGTTATTTTCACAAATCAACTTCGTCAAAAAATTGGCGTCATGTTTGGAAACCCCGAAACAACCACAGGTGGTCAGGCATTAAAATTCTATGCCTCACTTCGTTTGGATGTTCGTCGTATTCAATCTATCAAAGTTGGTGAAGAAGTTATCGGTAATCGTACTCGTGTCAAAATTGTTAAAAATAAAGTTGCGCCTCCGTTCCGCACTGCTGAATTTGACATCATGTTCAACGAAGGCATTTCCAAGAGTGGTGATGTTTTGGATTTAGCAACCAAGTTTGAAGTCATCACGAAGCGTGGCGCATTTTTCTCGTATGGTGATATTCGCATCGGCCAAGGACGTGAAAATGCAAAAGATTATCTACGTTCCAATCCTGATTTGATGAATGAAATTGAAAGCGTCATTCGCCAAAAAGCGTTGAGCGGCGAAATTGCTCTTCCGCTTGATATGGGCGAAAGTGCTGATGCTGGCGGTGACGCAGGTGGCGGCGAAGAAGAAGCATAAAGTAAAATTAATGGACACGACATCGTGTCCATTTTTTATTATGAGATACAAACGCTTCATTCTTACCTTCAACCTGATTCTGTCATTCATCATTCTCTCCGCCTGTGCTGAGCAGACTACACCTACACCTTTCCGCCCGCCAACTTCGATTCCACCTACTCAAATTATTTTCACATCAACACCTATTCCAACTACTTTTTCTATTACTGAAACACCAACGCAACAAATAATTTTTACACCAACTGAAAGTGTTTGTACGAATGTGTTATCTTTCCTTGACGATGTAACCGTAGAAGATGGAACATCTTTTTTACCCAACGCACAAATTGATAAACAATGGTTAATCAAAAACGATGGCACTTGCGATTGGGACTCAACCTATAAACTTCAATGGGTAGGCGGTGACCCAATGTCTGCAAATACAACACAGGCTTTGTATCCCGCACGTGCAGGCACACAAGCCACAATTAGAATCCTATTCACAGCCCCAACAGATGTTGGAGAATACGAATCCGCTTGGCAAGCCGTTGACCCTGATGGTAATTTCTTTGGCGATTTGATTTTTATTCAAATTGTAGTGACGCAATAGGAGTTTTGATTTGACAATCGAGCAATTAATTATCTTCGGCACACTTCTCTTAACCCTCATCCTTTTCATTACAGGTCGCTGGCGTTATGACGTTGTGGCATTGCTTTCGTTGGTCATTGTCACACTCACGGGGCTTGTAGAGGCGGAGCAAGCATTTTCGGGGTTCAGCAACCCAGCTGTCATCACGGTTGCGGCGGTGTTAGTCATCAGCCGCGGATTGCAAAATTCTGGAATCGTAGAAATAATCGGTGGTTGGTTATCAAATCTCAAAGGCGGAATTTCCACACAAGTTTTTGCGCTTTCAGGGTTTGTGGCGTTACTTTCAGCCTTTATGAATAATGTTGGCGCATTGGCATTGCTGTTACCTGTTGTGGTGAAAATTTCTCAAACGAAAAAAATTCCCGCTTCCTATTTGTTTATGCCTGTTGCTTTTGCTTCGTTACTTGGTGGCATGACCACATTAATTGGCACGCCACCAAATATCATTGCTTCTTCATTTCGCGTGAGTGCAGGTTTGCCTGCCTACAACATGTTTGATTTTTCACCTGTCGGTGTTGGTGTAACATTTGTCGGGTTGATATTTATTTCTTTAATTGGTTGGCGTTTTATTCCTGTTCGCAAAGGCAATACGGCGGATGAAAAATTATTTGACATTGATAACTACATCACCGAAATAAGCGTTCCTGAAAAATCTTCAGTCAATGGGAAGCGGTTATATGAAGTCAGCGAGTTTTCAAAGGCAGAAGTTTTGGTTGTTGGTTTAATTCGTGGCAATGAACGACGCATGGAACCATCGTCGCATACCAAATTACAAAGTGGTGATGTGTTGATTGTGAGTGCTGATGCCGAGAACATCAAAAAAATAATTGAGTCGCTTGGCTTAGAAATGGTCGCCGAAAAAGAAATTCACGCAAAAAATTTAGATTCGGATGATGTCACGCTCGTTGAAGGCGTTGTTATGCCAAACTCAATTATGGTTGGCAACACTGCTCGCACACTGAATTTACGCGGCAGTTATGGCGTGAATCTGTTAGCCATTTCGCGTCAGGGAAAATTATTGCGAACCAGTTTGGATAAAATCCGTTTTCAAAATGGCGATGTACTACTTTTACAAAGCCATATTGAAACATTGAAAGAAGTTGTGGAAAGACTAGGATGTCTGCCACTTGCCCAAAGAGACATTCGCATCGGTCAAACACGGGGACAGTTGTTTGCTGGACTTGGAATTTTTATTTCGGCTTTGGCATTTTCGGCGCTTGGAATGATTCCTGTTCAAATTGCATTTATGATCGCCGTGTTGCTCATGCTAATTACAAGGCTTGTCAGCCTAAAAGAAGCCTATGAAAGTGTAGATTGGCCCATTATTATTTTGCTTGGCGCAATGATTCCTCTCGGCGCCGCATTAGAAACCACTGGTGGAGCAGAATTAATTGCAAATAGCATCTTACAAATTTCTAGCCAATTTCCACCTGTGTTTGCATTGACTGTTTTACTGGTTGCATCCATGCTTCTTACTGGATTAGTAAACAATGCCGCCGCAGTTGTCTTAATGGCGCCAATTGCCATCAAAATTGCACACGGCATGAACGCTTCTATTGACCCTTTCCTCATGGCAATTACGATTGGTGCCTCTTGTGATTTTCTAACCCCGATTGGGCATCAATCCAATACACTTGTGATGGGACCAGGTGGATATAAATTCAGCGATTATTGGCGTATGGGATTGGGATTGGAAATTATTGTCTTTGCTGTGTCTATCCCATTATTATTAATTTTTTGGCCCCTCTAGTCGTTATTCATACACCAACGCATCACGGATGGTTAATTTTGCGGCAGATTGAGCAGGTAGAATGCTGGCGATGATTGAGATGAAAACGGTTAATCCGAGCCAAGTTAATAAGGCAGGAATTGAAAAAATATAATCTAAAGGTCTGGCGAGCAGGGAGTTGCCTAATGAATTTCCAAGCCATATTGCAAGTGGAATAGAGCATGGAATAGAAATTGCCCAACTGATTAATCCGATTACTAAACCTTCAATAATCACAACGCGTCTTACAACTCCATTTTGTGCGCCTAACGAACGCAAGATTCCAATTTCACGAGTGCGTTCGATGACATTCAAACTCATCGTAATCGCTAAACCAAGTCCACCGACGACTGCGATAAGAATCACCATGGCTAGTAATAAGATAATTAAAATATCCATTTGAGCGGCGGTGGTTTCTTTGAGTTGAGTCGTAGTTTGTGAGTTGACGACGAAGAAGTTATTCTCTGCTAGGTGAGACAATGCGTCAGATTGGATTCGAGATTGAGAAACAGAATCAGATTGACCCGTCTGTATAACGAGGCGGTTCGCGAAGCCATCTAAACCTGTTTGTGCAGTTAAGTCATCATAAAAAACATAAGCAGTCGGAATAAATCCGCGACCGCCTGAGCCGATGATAGTCCATTCTTCTTCTGTGCCATTGATATTTAATTTGATAACCGAACCGATTTTTAGATTGGGTGATAAATCCATAAAATCGGCGTTGACATAAATTCCGCGCGTGATATTTTCATCAAGCCATGTGCCGTGAATGACAGCAGGTTGCGCCATTGTGGTATCTTCTGGCACGCCATACATGATAATGCTTCCAGTTTGATGTTCGTCGTTGATAACAAGTCGCGCATCATTGACTGCCCATGTTTCAATTGATTCAATTTGATTGACTTTTGCAATTTCATCTTTAATTGACTCAATTGGATACGCTTGAGCAAAATCAAAACTGATATCGTAATTCAAATCACCTTGAAGTTCTGCTACTGCATTGCGCATGGATTGTCGAATACCGATGATGGCGATAAACATTGCGCCTGCAAGCAACAAAGCAAAAAATGTTAACAACAAACGACCTTTGCGACGAAATGTATTGCGAATGGATAAATTTATGAGTTGAGGCAAATCACCAAAGCGACTTGCATTTTTTGTATTTTCAGGTTTGTAATTGCTGATTGCTTCTCGAATGGTGATGCGCGAACCAGAAATAATTGGAACCAAAGAAGCCAATAACGGTGCAAGCAAAGCACTAAATGCTTGTAATATTAAAGTTTGGGTTGGTAAATGAAATTGAGTGACATCAAAATTCATTCCCGTAGCAACGCCATCGGCGAGAAAATATGCGCCGATTAATCCCATTGGAATAGAAAGAATCAATGCGATGATGCCAAACAATAACACTTCTTGAAAATAAATTGACATGGTTTGCGAAATACGAGCACCCAAAGATTTCAAAATCCCGATTTGTGGAATTTGTTGTGACATCACAGCCGACATAACACTCGTCACTAAAAACGCACTCAAGATTAATGTCAAAATGCCTAATGCGTTTAGGATGAACAAAACTGAAGTCATGTTATCGCCAAGCACATATTTATTTGGTTGTGGAATTGAAGCTCGCAAAACAAAATAATTTTCAGCTTCAATTTCTGTAATTAATTTTGTGGTTTCTTTTTCAATTTCGGCTCTTGATTTTGCGTTAGTAAACGAAATAGCCAATTGGTTATATTGAGTGTCAAAACCAAGTTCTTCGGCAGTTTCAAGTGAGATATAACCGACACCTGTTAAACTAATTTCAGATGGCAGACGAGACAAGTCATTGACGAAACCTGCGACCTTGAGCGTATGCAAATCACCACTTAATAATTCAACTGTAATTGAATCACCAACTTGCATGACATTATTCAACGAGCGTTCAAGGTAAATAGAATTTAGAGGGGGAGTTGTTAACTCATCTTCTGAATTTAATTTGTTGAGTGGGATTGAATCAAACTCAGGCAAAGTATAAATTTCCATGCTCAACCAAACATCACCTGAAGATTGGAGGCGAGCAGAATCTAAACGGAAGGCAAAACTTTCTTCCACATAATCTAATTCATGAATACTGTTTAACAAATCATCATCAAATGCTGAAAGCGTTAAGATAGTTTGAGCAGGCTTTGTCGCCGCGTAACCATCGCGTAAATTTTCTTCCAACACAATTCGCCCAGTCAACATTAAACCGAATGCGGCAACGCCAATCGCCACAGCAAGAATAATCAACAAACTGCGCGCTTTGTTGACAGTTAAATCACGAAAGATTTTTTTTGCGCGAACACTCATTTTCGCACCTTGCGTTTGCTACTGCCCTCAATTTCTTTTTTGCGTACACCAGCAACTTTTTGTACATGTGTTTTAAATTCAGCAGATGATTCTGTAAGTTTTTCAAATTCTTCAGCAGTCAACTCAATCACTTTTGCAAATTTTCCCTTGCTCACACGCACCGTCGCTTGGCGGCGTTTATCGCCCATCATCGCCATCTCACCAAAATATGCCCCTTTACTTAATTGATTCACACGCACTTCTTCGCCGTGTTCATTTTTTACCAAAATATCCACTTGACCATCAAGCAACAAATAAAAAGTTTTTCCAACATCGCCTTGCTTGATAATTTCATGTTCTGATTCATATTGAATCGGTTTCATCTGTTTGAGAATTTCTGCTAACGTTATTTGATTGAAAGATGAAATCGCTTGCAATTGATTATAGATATTTCTTTTTTCGATGATGCTCGTCAACTCTTCTCTTAACGTACGCGAATCAGCAATGAGACGATTAAACGCTTCATTATCTAAAGCGACAACTGATACTGGACCCTCAGCAGATGCCTTCACCGTCGCAGTGCGGATTCCATTTCCGAGCAATGCCATTTCACCAAAGTATTGTCCACGCTCAAGCTGGTTGACAACCAACTCACTGCCACCAGGCTCTTTGATATATACATCCGTTTTGCCATCTAACAAAATATAAAACTTATCTCCAACTTCTCCCTCGCGGATAATATTCGCACCTGATGGAAAAGTCTGCGGTTTGACGTGCCTTGCTATTTCTACTAACTGGTCTTGATTTAATTTTGATAATGCTCTCACAAGATATTCATTAACCACTTCACCGTCAGAAATTAAGACAGTCCGATTCACGCGGCGGGCAAGGTCGCTATCGTGTGTCACCATCAAGATTGTTTTTCCCGAAGCAACCAAATCTTCAAATAGTGAAAAGATTTTCGTGGCTGTTTTTGAATCTAAATTACCTGTGGGTTCATCGGCGACAATCAAAGGCGGGTCATTGGCTAAGGCGCGAGCAATCGCAACGCGCTGTTGTTGCCCGCCTGAAACAGCCGAAGGAAGTTTATACGCTTGTTGAGTCATCTCTACTTTTTCAAGCAAAGCCATCGCTCGTTCTTTGCGTTCGTTTTTCGTGTAGAGATTATTCAACTCCATGGGGAAAATTACATTTTCTAAAAGGGTGAGCGTTGGAAATAATTGAAAAAATTGAAAAACAATTCCCAAGTTTTTTCCACGCCATGCCGCCATTTGCGACTCATTATAAGAATGTACAGGCGCACCATCAATGATAATTTCACCAGAAGTGGGGCGATCTATGCCTGTAATCATATTAATGAAAGTGGATTTTCCACTCCCAGATTTACCAATGATGGCAACAAATTCCCCGCGTTGCACTTCAAGGTCAATGTTGTTGACAGCTGTAAAGTCACCAGCGGGGGTTTGATACACTTTTCTTAAATTTTGAATTTCAATGAGAGGGGAAGATGAAATGTTGGATGGCATGACCTTAAGTTTACCCGATGTTGCTAGCCAAAGAGTAAAATTACAGGATGCAACAGTCTACTGAAAAGATTAATCAGCTTACATTTACTCGCTTTCTCGCCGCGTTGTCGGTTGTCTTCTTTCATAGTGGAAGAGACTTTGGCTTTTTTCAAATACCATCCATATTTGCTTCTGGATTAACGGCTGTTAGTTATTTTTATGTGCTATCAGGCTTTGTGATGGCTTATGTTTATTACCGCCCTTCGCCTTCAGGTTTTGAAACACGGAAATATTGGCTAACCCGATTTTCACGGATTTATCCAGTTTATATTTTTTCTTTCTTGGTCACTTGCTTTTATTACATAGATATTGTGCCAAAAACAAGATTAAAAGAATTTCTTGCTAACTTGTTTTTATATCAAGCATGGATTCCTGAATATTCGGTTTCTTATAACATTGCGGCTTGGTCATTATCTGTTGAAGTATTTTTTTATATTCTTGTTCCTGTCTTTTTGTTTTTTATGTTAAATCAACCTGTTAAGAGATTAATCTGGCTTTCTGTGATGTTTTGGGCATTGAGTCAACTCGTTCATTCTACACTGCTAATTGGTTACCTAAACTCTACAACCAGATACTTTCTGGGATATTTTCCACCTTTTCACCTCAATGCTTTCTTGCTTGGCTTTGTCGGAGGGATTTGGTATTTGAAGCACCGAGCAAACCAAAATACTTCTTCCTTTGTAAATCTATCTTTGATATTTTTTTCCATGTTGTTTGTTCTCAGTGCTTTATATTTTCGAGATGTTCAACATATTTTTGGGAGAACCTTTTCATTAGATGTAGGTCTGCTTGCCCCACTTTTTCTTATCACCATTCTAGCCTTAGCATCAGACTCAACTGGACTATCTAAACTTTTGAGTCATCGCTGGTTGGTTTTGTTAGGAGATTCTAGTTATGCTTTGTATATCTTGCATGTTCCATTTCGTTGGTGGTTTGAACGTATCTTAAGTTATTTTTCTATTACATTATCTCCCCATGCATTTTTGGTGATATATATACCCGTCACGATTATTTTGTGTGTCTTAATTTATAAGTGTTTAGAAGTTCCAGCCAGAGATTGGGTACGGAATAATTCAAATAAATTGGGGATAATATTATTTGATGTCGTTTTGATTGCCGTAATAATAAAACTAGCTTTCGTGCTTCGACTTGGTTTATTCGACACAGGTTTTTTACGTACTCAAAGATTTGCAATCTTCTTCGGGACAGTTATCTTCTTTAGTTTGTTTATGTTATTTCAAATTTATAAAGCATATTCATGGTATATGCTTGGACTAAGTTCATTATTAGGCGGGATTGTGTTAACAACTTTTGTCTATTACGCTTGGCAAATGCAATGGGTAGAGGGATTTCCGCGTCCAATTTTGGCTATGATTCCATTCTTAATTTTTTTATCTATTTACATCTACCGAATGTTGCCTCAAATTCTTGTTAAAAAAGATGTTTCAAAATAATAAAATAATCAGTTTAATCAATGCCTATTTTTTATCTGAAGCCCTTTTTTACTTGCAAACTTCCTGTAAGGTGAAAATGTAATAAGATGTGCTATAGTATTGTCAGACATCCGAAAAAGGCAAATCCAGTGAAAGCTGGAGACGCAAAGCTATGGGTCTAAAGTTGTAAATCAACCATGACCGCCAAGCCGCCGAAGATCACAATATGCATTGTGCTTGGCTTGGCTTTAATAGAAGCCAAGCTTTTTTGTTCGGATGGCATACAACCTTCATTAAAACCAAATTTTAAGGAGAAATGCCATGTTAAGAAATATGAAAGTTTTGTTGACCGTGTTCGTTATCGTTGCCATCTCTGCTGCGGCTTACGCCTTTGCTGCATCCAATACAGTGCCTGATACCCGTGCTGGTGATGGGTCTGGTACAGTAAGTGGTTACACTGTAACCAGTGTTGCTTACACCTTGAATGCCAGTGACCCTTCAACTCTTGACAGCGTCTCATTTGATTTAGGCGCTGCCGCAACTCAAGTAGAAGCCCAATTGGTTGCTTCTGGTACTTGGTATTCTTGCACGTTAGATGCTGGCACTGTTTGGGAATGTGACACCACTGGTTTAGCAGTTTCCACTATTAACCAATTACGTGTGGTTGCTACCGGCAACTAAATTGGAATCTTTGTAATTCAAAAGACTAGGTTTGTTTCGGTGTCACCTGATTTTGAAGGTTGGCAGGAGCATTGAGCAAACCTAGTTCTAAATTTTCCCCTTTGAATCAAAATGATAAAACTCAGCAAAAGCCAATCCTCTGTTTTTGTTGCGTTGTCTTCATTACTCCTCTGCATCATTTTCTGGATAACGCTTGCCCCCGCTAAACTTGGCGGTTGGGTGACTTATGTTATTGTAGATGGGATCAGCATGGAGCCTGGATTTCATTTGGGCGACTTGGTACTTGTTCGTACACAACCAAGTTATGGAGTGGGGGATGCGGTTGTATATCACGACCCAAACATAGGCAGTTATGTTTTTCATCGCATTATTGGAATGGAATTAGACCGCTTCGTTCTCCAAGGGGATAACAATTCATGGTTGGACTCATATCAGCCAACCCAAGCAGAAGTTATTGGAAAATTGTGGTTGCATATTCCAAAAGTTGGTAAATTCATCGAGTGGATGCGAGCGCCATTAAATATGGTGCTCACAGTTGCTTTGATGGGAGTGTTTCTTATGATAGATGTATTCCAAACCCCTTCACAAAAGAATAAAAAAGAAAATCCAGTTCTTGCATTCTCCTTTAGTGGAACAGCTACAATAATTGGATTTGTTTTTTTTGCGTTCTTATTTCTGATATTGGGAATTTATTCCTTTACTCGCCCGCTTAACCGCCCTACTGAAAATATTTCATATCAACAAGAAGGCTATTTCTATTACTCTGCTACGGGAACACCCGGTGTCTATGACACAGAAGTTGTCCGCTCTGGTGAACCTGTATTCCCTAAACTCACTTGTTACCTGAATATTGGTTTCACTTACAACGTGTTAAGCAACAATTTACAAAGCATGGCTGGTAAACAAAGTATGTATGCACGCATTCTTGATGCACAAAGTGGTTGGCAACGGACCATCCCTCTCACCCCAGAAACCGTATTTAGTGGAAATACTTATTTTGCCACCACAACCTTAGACTTATGTCAGGTTGAATCTATTGTCAATCTTGTAGAACAAGAGACGGGATTAAAGCAAACTGCTTACACCTTAGAGATTGTTTCTGATGCTTCTTTCACCGCCAATGCGAATGGCATATTGGTGAATGATGAATTTTCACCAAAGATGGTATTTAAATACGACAAAATCCATTTTTATCTTTCTGAAGAAATATCACAACCTGACCCGCTTTATGCCAATCAATCTGGGATGGCAGTTTCTTCTGCTTCTGAGCAGAATACCCTTTCGGTTTTAGGATTCCAAATTCCCGTGTGGATGATGCGTTTCGTCTCCCTGTTAGGATTTGGGATATCACTCGCAAGTGCTATTTTCGCAGGCGTGAATTTATATCGAAAAGTCAATCAAAATCAACATTCGCTTATCCAATTAAAGTATGGTGGCATGTTGGTAGATGTATATGAGCAAAACCTTGCGCAGACTTCTTCTGTTATTGACGTCCATAGCATTAACGACCTTGCCCGCCTTGCAGAGCGACATGGCACAATGATATTGCACACAATGCGAGATTCTTTACATTATTATTTTGTCCAAAGTAATGGGACGACGTATCGTTATATGCTGACAGGGAAGCACGAACATGTTGAAGAAGTTCAAACGCCTATCGTAGAGATTACTACACCAACAGAGCCAATCAAAGTACCAACGCAGTTGATACAAGAAAAACCTGTTGAAGATTCTCATCAACAAAAACCGCGTATCGTTTATGTATATGAACCACAGCCTGAAATGCCTCAAACTGTTTTAACACACACACAGAGTGTGAATGCCAAACCGAAAATTCAAGAAAGTTTTGGCGAATTTGAATATAGTATTGAAACTGGAAAAATAGAGTTTGAACTTGCCCAAGAGACTGTATTACCAAGGATTAAACTATAACCATGCGCTTTATATTTCGCTTCTTGGTTTTTAGCCTTATCGTGATTGTCCTTGCAAGCACACTAACAGCCATTGCTACTACCAATACAATTCCGCCTACACGGCTGGACAATGTAATACTCTCGTTTCAGATTGGTCACCTCAGACCTTCTGCTTGTGCAGGTTTAACCTTAACGACTTTGATTACAGGTTCTGGAGTTATCACCGGCACCGCAGGTAATGACCTGATTCTCGCTAGCTCAAACATAGATACGATTGATGGGCTAGGCGGCAATGATTGCATCGTCGGCGGAGGTGGGGATGACACAATCACTGGTGGCGACGGGAATGATATTTGCCTAGGCGGGGCAGGGGAAGATATTTTTATCGCTTGTGAAGGTGAAGTGCAATAACCCTTACGAAACTCACTCAAGAGAGTGAGTTTTTATTTTAATTAAATCAAGTCAAATGTTGAGGTTCATGAATCAAGCCAAACCGAGCAAAGAAGCGGATTTATGTCGTGTAGTCAAATTATGGGAATAGAAATAGGTCAAAAAGCCAGAAAATACAAATAAATTTAACAAAAACAAAAATATTTTGTATTGAATCAAAAATATTGACAAATCCAAAAATATTTGCTAATATAGCCACATTGGAGTCCAAATGCCCTTAGTCCCGCAATCTTGTCCGAGCTGTTCATCCGCATTAGCCGTCACCCAACTTACCTGCACCTCGTGTGGTACAGGCGTGGTTGGCAAATTTGAGCTTTCGCCGTTTTTTCGCCTTTCGCCCGAAAGTTTGAAGTTTCTTGAATTCTTTGTTCGCAATCGCGGCAATGTGAAAGAGATGGAACGCGAAACGGGAGAATCGTATTGGGCAATTCGCCGCCAACTTGATGAAGTGATTGCTGAAATGGGCATCGAAACAAAAGAAGATGAAATTTCAACCCGCCGCCAAGAAATTTTGGCACAACTAAGCAGTGGCGAAATCACTGTGCAAGAAGCCACCAAACTACTCTCTCAAATCAAAGGAGATAAAAAATGAACGGACAAAAAGAACGCCTGATGGTTTTGGATATGCTTGCCGAAGGAAAAATTTCACCTGAAGAAGCCGAGCAACTTTTTAACGCGATGGAAGAAGTAGGGGATGAAGAACCCGCCTCTGACTCGCCTCAGCATGTTCATGTACATTCAAATTTATCTACCCTTGCGGCTTTGTCTCCTGTAGCACCAGTTTCAGTTGTATCTGCCGTTGCGCCTGTAAATGCTCGCAATGTGCGTATGCAAGATTTAGTTGCCGCCTTAAAAGATGCCGACATTGACCATGTGACCATGAGCGACTTGCAAGAGATTCAAACGCATAACCTAACCGCTGAATACATTCGTGAAATGCTGGCTCTCGGCGTTGAGCCTGATGGTTTAGGTGAATGGATTAACCTTCGCATTCATAACATCACACCGCGTTATGTGCGTGAATTGCGCGACCTCGGCATTACCGATTTAGACGCCAACGAAATTGTGGATTTGAATCTGCAAGGGGTTTCACCAAAATATATTGCCGAATTGAAAGATGCTGGCTTAAAAGATTTGGATATGGATGAATTGACGGAGTTGAGCAATCATGGTGTTTCGGCGAAATTTATTAGTGAATTAAGAAATGCTGGGCTAAAAGATTTAGATGTAGATGAATTGATTGAATTGAGCAACCATGAAGTTTCCGCAAAATATATTGCTGAATTAAAAAGTGTAGGCTTTAAAGATTTTGATGTAGAAGATTTGATTGAACTTCGCAACCATGATGTTTCTCCGAAATTCATTGCCGAATTACAAGCACTTGGCTTGAAAAATTTTGACATTGATGATTTGGTTGAGTTGAGTAATCACGGTGTTTCAGCGGATTATATTGCTTCGTTCCAAAGCCTCGGCTTCAAAGACATGGACATTGATGATTTAGTAGAACTCAGCAACCATGATGTAAAACCAGAATTCGTAGCCGAATTGCGTGAACTCGGATTGAAAGATTTGGATATAGATGACTTAGTAGAAATGAGTGATCATGGTGTAACTTCCCGCTTTATTGCAGAGATGCGTGAATTGGGTATGAAGCAATTCACCACCGAAGATTTTATTGATTTAGCCGACCAAGGTATTTCTGCAAAATTCATTAAGTCTATGACAGAGGCTGGGATGAAAGACTTAAGCGTCAGTGACTTAGAAGATTTACAAAACCATGGCGTCAGCGGAAAATTCGTGCGTGAATTAAACGAACTTGGCTTTAAAGATTTGAAAGTAGATGATTTGGTAGAGTTGACCATTCATCATGTCACTCCGCGTTTTATCCGTGACATGCGCTCAAAGTACAGTGAAGATTTAACGCTTGAACAATTACTCGAAATGCGCATGAACGGCGTGGATGAAGACTTGCTCGAAGAACTGCGTGCGGCGGGGATAAAGGTCAAAGGTTAATAAACAAGCCGCCTCAAGAATGAGGCGGTTTTTATTTTAGTCATTCACAATTTTTGCATAGTCACTTTTCTTATCACGAATCACCAAATGATAGAGTGCATATAACTCAAGCGCAAAGGGCAAATAGCCACCATAACCTAGCAAGGGCATTTCAAAGATATATAACCAATTTGCATAGGGGACGTGATAAATCCATTTTGGAAACGAATAGTAATTCCACATTTCCCAAAAGAAGGCGGTCAGTAAAACGCCAAGCCACAAAGCCATGACAGGTCGCCAATCGCCTTGTTTGGTCCAATCTGCGAGGGAGCGATTGCCTAGCCAAACGTTGATTGGTTCAAGAATAAAATATATGGATAACCATATAAATGGAAAAAATATTTGGGGATATATCAAAAGCAGAAGGAGCATCACCCAGCCCAAAATAAAAAAAGAAGCGGTGGTCTTTATGTCAGTTCCAATTATCAAACCATTTTTGAAGCGTTGAATAAAATCAAAACTGGCGAAGAATTCAGCACTACCAAACACAGCAGGGATGACGGTTGTGAAACTTAACGTCGTCCAGAAGGCATATTCAAGCGGGGAGAATATTTCTGCACCGACGTACGTCCAATTTTGGGTGCGCAGATTGAGCAATTCAAAAATCCACCACACAGGCGCGGAGATGATAAATAGACCGATATATTTTGTGATACTGCGGGTTAGTAGTGACGTGCCCGTGCGCCAGAAGACCAAGCCATCAATCGCGAGACAATACCCTAACCATAATGGAAAGAAGCCCCAATGTGTGCGCGCGCCATCTAATGCCCAATTGAGAATCCAAAAGATGATGATGAGCCCCACACCAAGCCAGCCGTGAAAAGGAAATTTGTTTTTGTTCATTTGCACCTCTGCACGGATTATAGTGAGTAGTGCTATCAATTGCGGTCAGAGGCTATCAGGAAATGAATCACTCATTCCCCAAAAAACAACTATTTGCCTACCTGCGAGTCATATTTTCTCAAAATTTTCACTATTTTCCTATGATCGCTAATTTCGATCTTTTCAAATCTTATTTTCAGTCTCTTGATTTTAAAATATTTTTGAATATCTTCTTGTAAAGCAGATTGTACATTTTCTAACATTCGTTCTTCTTGCGAAGTCATATATCCTATTGTAAGTAAGTATCCTTCACACTTTATAGGAATACAGTCTTTAATTGAGGAAATATAATCATCTGCCCAAGGGTGATATATAAATTTTAACCAACCTTTTTGAATTATCTTTGTAAGTTTAAGTGATTCTTTAGTAAAAAGACTTGAGATTTCTGGAACATCCATTAGAAATGTCACAATATCATCTAAATATTCAAACTGTTTATTTTGACTAGCGAGTACTTTCAATGCAACAACCCATATTGTTGCTAAAATAATCGCCAGATAAACCAATTCGGTTTTCTTAACTAAAAACTCATATCCATAAATAGAAGAGAAGATAGTTAGTACAACAACTGCCGTACAGGCGGTTACGATTACACGCGACACTTGGCTTATTTTCACTTCGATGAAACTTAGCAGAAATAAAGATAAAAAATACCATGCAATAAAAATTATAGAAACGAATGTTTTTGGAGAAAAAGAAGTTCCAGATATTTCTTGAAATTCTAAGATATTTGATTCAAGTTGAAAAAATAATGCATCCCAAAGAAATATTATTAAAAATGAAAAAATGACTACGAAATAGGCTGATAATTCTAAAATTTTTTTACTAGCTATTTTTAAAGCAGAAAACACAGGAGACAAAAGTTTTTTTATATAACTAATTGAAGCATCAAAATAGTAACTAAATTTCTTAAGACCTATTTTGGGAAATAGCTTATTGAAATAATATTCGAACACCAATAAAAAATACAAAATTAAAACAATAAAAACCCATCCCCATCTAGTACCTAATATCGGTTCAAGTACTAAGAGCTGAAGAAGTAAGATCAAAACAGAAACACCAATGTTTATAAGAATTTTCTTTTCCAATGTTTACATATCCTTAATTATATTGAAGTTTTAATTTGTACATAAATCATAAAGCATATATTCAAATGACTTTCTGTATATCTATTCCTTATGATACAAAACTGTTTATTTGAAAGGGTCTATTGGATTTTAAAACCCCTCCGCCACATACTCACCCCAAACACTTCTGAGAGTATTACAAATCTCTCCAAGTGTAATTTCATTTTCTACACATTCAATGAACAAAGGCATTAAATTCTCATTCCCTTTGGCGGCATTGACCAACTTTCCTAATAACACATCTACCGATTCCCGATTTCTCGATTCCCGTAAATTCTTCAACCTTTCACGAGCATCAATCTCAATGGCAGGGTCAACTTTCAAGCGTTCTAACGTAACCTCTTCATTGACAGTAAATTGATTCACACCCACAACAATTTCTTCTTTTCGTTCAATTGCTTTTTGGGCTGTGAAGGCGGCGTTTTGAATTTCATTTTGCATAAATCCTTTTTCGATGGCTTGCATCGCGCCGCCCATGTCGTCAATTTTGGAAATATACTCTTCGGCACCTTTTTCAATTTCATCGGTCAGATATTCAATCAAATAAGAACCTGCTAACGGGTCAACTGAATCCGCTACGCCTGATTCGTAAGCAATAATTTGTTGCGTTCTTAATGCAACTCGCACTGCTTTTTCAGTGGGGAGCCATAAGGCTTCATCCATGCTATTGGTATGTAAAGATTGTGTCCCGCCTAAAACTGCTGATAATGCTTGAATAGTCACACGCACCACATTATTCTCAGGTTGTTGAGCAGTTAATGTTGAACCTGCTGTTTGTGTATGGAATCTCAATTGCCATGAAGATGGTTTGCCCGCTTTGAATCGCTCACGCATAATTTTTGCCCACAGTCTACGTGCCGCACGGAATTTTGCAACTTCTTCCAAAAAGTTATTATGGGCATTGAAGAAGAACGAAAGTTGCGGAGCAAATTCATCTACCGATAAACCTGCTTTCAATGCCGCTTCAATGTATGCAATTCCATTTGATAATGTAAACGCCACTTCTTGCACCGATGTTGAGCCCGCTTCACGAATGTGATAACCCGAAATTGAAATTGTGTTCCAACTCGGCACATGTTCTGCGCAAAAAGAAAATATATCAGTGATTAATCGCATCGAAGGCGCAGGTGGAAAAATATACGTCCCACGCGCAATATATTCTTTGAGAATATCATTTTGAATCGTGCCACGCAGTTGCTTCATGTCCACGCCTTGTTTTTTCGCAACGGCAATATACATGGCAAGCAAAACACCAGCAGGTGCATTAATCGTCATAGACGTAGAAACTTTGTCCAATGGAATTTCTTTGAATAAAGTTTCCATATCATGGATGGATGAAATCGAGACTCCAACTTTGCCAACCTCACCATGAGCGATTGGGTCATCCGCGTCATACCCGATTTGAGTTGGGAGGTCAAAGGCAACACTTAGCCCCGTTTGACCTTGTTCCAATAAATAACGATATCTTTTATTTGAATCTTCTGCTGTAGAAAAACCAGCATACTGACGCATTGTCCAAAAGCGTGAACGATACATAGTGGGTTGCACGCCACGAGTGAAAGGATATTCTCCGGGGAAGCCTAATTTCTCCGCAGTTGAATCAGGTTGAGGCGGGAGAGCGAGGCGCGGAATCTCAATCCCTGCTGTGGTTTCGAATCTTTCTTTTCTTTCTTTGGTTTTATCCAAAGATTTTTTTAGCGTTGTTTCTTTCCATTTTTTATATTGTTCATTGAGAGTCATAATTCACCGTTTGTGGTATGTCATTGCGAGGAACGAAGTGACGACGTGCGCCACGAAGTGGTAAGCAATCTCGCAATGACATAGTATAGTACACTTAACACATGGAAATTTGTTATTTAATTGCTTTTCCTGATTCTGATGAAGGCAAAGCACCTGCGCTAGAACAGTTTAAAGTTTTGAAAGATGCGCCATACTTTCAACCAGTTGATATTGATTTGTTTAGCCTCGGTGAAGAGACGATTGTAATTGAAGGCTATGCTGTGGCAGTGCGACGTGAGCGTTATGATGGTGTGGTGCAGATGATTGAATGTCGTTTTGATTTAACCGACCCGTTTGCGCCATCTGTTTTGCAATTGCGTACAAAAATTCAAGCGGCATTGCAAAGTAGATATATTCCTGAAAGGATTCGTCAAAGTGGGTTGTTTGAAGATTACACTGTTTTATTGGTGCAAAAAGCAAAACCCACGCCAGAAAAATGGGTTGAGAAAAACGCCGCTTCACTTGCTAAATTTATTCGTTCACAAAAAGAAAAATTAGATGCCGCTGAAATTGGAGAAATTTTAGTTTCGCGCACGCAATACTCTGATGTAGATATGACCGTTGTGGATTGGGAAGGTGCGGTGATTATTGCCCCGAATGCGGACTATGCTTCTGATATTGCCTTGTTGAAAATTGGAAATTATCAATTATTGCGGTATCGCATGTTAGATGAGTCGATTGAAAACATGCTCGATAAAATTAACGAAGTCTTTTTTAAAGGCAAAAGTCGTTTTCACCCAACCAGTGATGTGGTTCGTCAGTTAGCCGAACACAAACTTGAAGTGATGATTGATTTTGAACGCGCCGAACAAAATTTATTATTAATCGGTGATTGGTATTCGGCAAAATTATATGAAGCCATTCAAAGCGAATTGTACTTAAGAGATTGGAAAGAAAATTTACGCAGTAAGATGGAAAATTTAGAAAGTATTGTTGGTACGATTCGAGATAATTTTTCTTTTTCATTGGAACGTTTTTGGGGACGTTTTGAAATGGCAATTTATATGATTATGTTATTTGGTTATCTATATCTTTTCTTTGCCGATATGGGCTGGATCGGTCCATAATCAATCAGGAGGCTGTATGTCTTCACAAATTAAAGCATTTTTTATTTTAGTATTTCTCGGTTTGATTGCCTTTGGTGCATATCAATGGGGAAAATCTACGCTTGTAAATTATGAAGAAGATATGTCTGTCAATGCTTGCCCGGTAGTGATGGAAGATATTATTGCTAGTGCGCAAGGCAATGTATATGAAATGGGTGATGAAGAAGAATCGGAAGAATATGTTGAACCAGAGACGTATTATTTGGTCATATATTCTGTCAATGGGGATGAACTGGCGAATCCACAACTTAGCGAAGTACCGACTGATTTAGAGGATGAACAAACCAATTCAGAATTACAAAAAGAAGCATGGGAAATTTTTACCACATTAATTCCGCCGCAAGACCGTGTTATGGTGGCGCAATACAATGTTTTCACTGATGGCGAATCGAATACATTGGCGGCAGTTGACCAAACCTCAATTGACTTAACCGATTGGATTGTTGAAGTAGATATTGCTGACCTTGAAGATAAACATGCTTTTATTTTTACAATGGTGCATGAATATGCTCACTTGCTCACGTTGAATGCATCACAATCTACAGTGGATGCAGAAATTTATGCTGACCCGAGCAATGTAGATTTACTTACCAGCAAAGATTCTATTTGTCCCACTTACTTTACTGGTGGCGGATGCAGTATGCAAAATTCATACATCCGCGCTTTTTATAATCGCTTTTGGGTTGATGTTGCGCCAGAGTGGCAAGCCATTGATGCTTTGCAATACGAAGATGATTTAACTGCTTATTATGATGGCTTGTTTAATTTTTATCTAAAACATCAAGACCAATTTGTAGATGATTACGCTACTACACATCCCGCCGAAGATATTGCCGAATCGTTTACTTATTTTGTCTTTAGCCCCAAACCACAAGGCGATACAATTAAAGAACAAAAGATTTTATTTTTCTATGCTTATCCCGAATTGATTGAATTACGCCAATATATTTTGAATGGAACTTGCTCACTATTTGATTAAAGGATTTACATGCCGCGTCTTTTTACCCTTATAGTTGCTTCATTAACCCTCATTACTAGTTTAGCCTGCGTCACTTTACTTGGTACACCTGAACCAATTTCACAACCCGTGATTCCTGATACTTCATTTATCGTCACACCAACACCTGAGAATCTATCCTGCCCAGCAATTACCGAAACAATTGTGCACTTAAATTCTCCGCAAGAGATAGAGTCAACTGATTTTAGTAATGAAGAAAATGAAGAGTCTTATATTGTCATTTATTCAATTGAAAATGAAGAACTTACAAATCCAGATTACCCGCCCATTTCATTAGATTTACAAGACGAACGCGAAGATACAGCCAAGCATGAAGAACTTTGGAATTACTTCACCGCCTTAATACCGTATGAATATCGCGCACATGTAGGCGAATTTTCTATAATGACTGACGGCGAAGGAAACATCCTTGCGGCTGTAGCACAAACTTATGATGACCCGAGGCTTTGGGATTTGCAAATAGATATCGCTGACTCGTATGATTATTACTTTTTTACATTTACGCTGATGCATGAATTTGCTCACTTGCTCACGCTGTCACCGAGTCAAGTGCCGCCCAGCCTTGTCATTTTCAATAACCCAGAAGACAACGAAATATATTTAGAAGAAATTTCTGCTTGCTCCACGTTTCATCCCGGTGAAGGTTGCTCCAACCCAGATTCATACATTAATCGATTTTATGACCGTTTTTGGTTTGATATTTACGAAGAATGGAACGAAATTAATTTAGAAGAAGACGAAGATTTATATTACGAAAAACTCGATGATTTTTACTATCAATATGAAGACCAATTCCTGACAGATTACGCTGTTACTCACCCTGCTGAAGATATTGCTGAATCATTTGGCTTTTTCATCTTTGCAGAAAAACCAGATGGAGACACCATTGCTGAACAAAAAATCCTGTTCTTTTATGAATATCCTGAATTGATTGAAATGCGTACACAAGTTTTGAATAATCTTTGTGTAGAATTTCCGCAATAAAAATCGCACAGAGGTCTCAGAGAATTTTGAGAAAATCTCTTGAAAACTCTGTGACCCTCTGTGCGCTCTATGGCTAAAAAATGACAAAACTCCCTATTCCTGAATCCTATTGGGCGGTAGAAAATAAATTTCTAGCAGGTGAATATCCTGCTAGTTACAACGCCCAATCAGCCCGTAGAAGAATTGAAGCATTTCTTGAGGTTGGCATTCGCTCGTTTATTGATTTGACTCAATCTCACGAACTTGTGCCCTATGAACCTATATTAAAAGAACAAGCCAAAATATATGACTTGGATGTCAATTATCAGCGCTTTGCGATTCGTGACCATAACATCCCATCAAATGAAACGATGAAGAAGATTTTAGATACGATCGATAGTGAAATTGAAAATGGAAAACCAGTTTATGTGCATTGCTGGGGAGGCGTGGGGCGAACGGGAATCACGGTGGCGTGTTATTTTATCCGCCACGGACTTTCACATGAGCAGGCTTTGAAGAAGGTTCACAATCTTTTTATTACACGTCCGCAAGGTTATTACCCCACTTCTCCTGAAACACAAATTCAATTTGAATTTGTGCGCAATTGGAAGGAAATTCCGAATGCAAATCACAAATCAGGACAGAAGTTTTGCGAAGGGTAAATGTGGGTGTAGGTCACGCTTTTAGCGTGACTTTTGAGGATGAGGTAATGCATCAGGTTCAAGGTCAAAAAAGAGGCGGGTTTTCATCCAAAAATTGCATTTGCATGAGTAAGAATTAAGGATGATAAGCCGTTCAAAAAATGGCATTATAATTTCCTCAGCAATTTGGAGGCACGTTGGATACATTGAATCAA
>DDVH01000025.1:85433-111638 GCA_002345215.1 Anaerolineales bacterium UBA2317 | reverse complement strand
TTGATATTTTTCAAACGTTATTAATGGCTTTGATTTTGTTTGTGGGTATCAATGCAATTTCGGCACGAGTGCGGGTGGATGGTTATAGTATGCAACCGACATTGGAAGATGGCGAATTTATTTTGGTTAATAAATTAAGTTATCAGTGGAGCAACGTAGACCGTGGCGATATTATTGTGTTTCATTTTCCCATCAACCCTGAAGAGGAATTAATTAAACGCGTGATTGGTTTACCCGGTGATACTGTTGTCGTTCAAAATAGCCTTGTCTTTGTGAATGGTCAACAGTTAAATGAGCCTTATATTTCACAAGCGCCTGCCTATTCAGGTGAATGGCTTGTACCTGATGGTTATTTATTTGTGTTGGGTGATAACCGCAACAATTCAAACGATTCAAAAGATTGGGGTTTGTTGCCAATGGAAAATATTGTTGGCAAAGCCGCCGTTATTTATTGGCCCTGGTATTTATGGGATGTCATTGAACATACAGATGTGTTTGCCGTACAATAGGATTTTACATGAATCAAAACACTGCAAATAATTACTCATGCAATCAATGTCATGCAGGTATGATGCACTCTCGTTATGTTACCTATTTTACGCGGCTGGGTAATGAGTTAATCACAGTGCAGAATTTCCCTGCTTATATTTGCGATGTCTGTGGCAGGCGTGAATATGATGAACAATCAATTCATTGGTTAGATACTATGCTTGACCCAAACGCCGGCAAACCGACGCAAGCCAAAAGACGTACGCCGCCTCTTTCTCGACCTCGAAGCGGGTTTTCACACCCCATGCAGGATTCTTAACCGAAACATTTTTCATCATGTCTTTAGATAGCAGTATTTCTCCCCGCACATCACGCTTTATCACTGTGGATATTTTCACGTCGGGATATCGCGCTGTTGGAAAAGTGGCAGTCACAAGCCATGGTGCTATGGGCATGATGAATGACACAACACATTCATCTGTGGATGTTAGTGATGCACGCATGGCGCGTTTGCTTATGCCTACGAAATTAGTTGACCATTTTGAAATTGTACGCATGATGAAAAATAAAGTACATGCCATGTGCATGTCTCGTAGAGAAGATTTAGGTCCACATGCCATTGTGCGTGGGGGATATGTGAGTACGGTTGAACATAAGATTCGCTTAACGACTCAAATGTTTGAAATTGAAGGCATTATGGAATTGCCCGGTCGTTTCGACTTTACCTCTTTGATAACAGAAGGCACGCGTGAATTTATTCCCATCTTCAATGCCACATTGACCGCGATTTTGATTCCAAATTTGCGCGTTGAATCCGCTGGGATTTTGATTAACCGCAAAACAGTGGATATTATGGCGTTGTTACATCAACGCGTAAAACCAGAAAATTAATCCATAATTCTTCTTGACGCTTAATGCGGGGGATGATAGAATTCGCCCGCTTAACTCATTGCCCCTATCGTCTAGTGGACTAGGACGCAGCCCTTTCAAGGCTACGACCGGGGTTCGAATCCCCGTAGGGGCACTGAAAGCAAATCATAAAGACAAGCGTGAAGACAAGTAATCAAATAGTTGTACAGAGAGTTGCTGGAGTGTGCAAAGCAACCAACGCATTGATGAAATCCACTTCGCCAAGTCATTCTCGCAGAGACACGTGTCATAAGAGAATCGGGAAGTACCCGTTACAGTACACCCCAAGTTTGTTCTTGCAAAAGAACAATAAAAGCAGGTGGCACCACGAGACGCCCCTTCGTCCTGCAAACGGATGAGGGGCGTATTTTGTTAAGTTTGTTTGGAGTACAGGAGCTTGCTCCTGTGAAAACACCAGCAAGCTAGTTGATTCCAAAAGGAGAAAACATGTTAGATATCAACTTAATTCGTGAAAAGCCAGAAATTGTCCGCAAGGCATTACAAGATAGGCAAATGGATGATTCTCCCATCAACTTCATCTTGAAGTTAGATGAAGAACGCCGCACTTTGCTAAACGAAGTTGAAAAACTCAAAGCCGAGCGCAATGTCGTCTCGAAAGAAATCAGCAAGATGAAAGATGCCGCAGAACGCCAATCCAAAATTGAGGCGATGCGTTTGGTCGGCGACAAAATTGCTGAGTTAGATAAACGTGTTGCAGAAGTTGAATCAGAATTAAACGCCATTGCATCAGCGCTTCCGAATGTTCCTGATGAACGCACGCCGTATGGAAAAAGTGAAGATGAAAATGTGATTTTGAAAACTGTCGGCGAGCCACGCAAATTTGATTTCAAACCGCTTCCACACTGGGACCTTGGACCTGCTCTTGGAATCCTCGACTTTGAACGCGGGTCAAAATTGACCGGCTCACGTTTTTACATTTTGCAAAAAGCAGGTGCGCGTTTACAACGTGCCTTAATTGCTTGGATGTTAGATTTGCACATCAAACAAGGTTATCAAGAAGAATATTTGCCATTCATGGTGAAGACTGCAACTGTGTATGGAGCAGGTCAATTGCCAAAGTTTGCCGATAATTTATATAAAGACCATGAAGAAGATTTTTACTTCGTGCCGACTGCTGAAATTCCACTCACCGGTTTGCACATGGATGAAATTTTGGAAGAAGAATCTTTGCCAAAGTTGTACACCGCTTACACGCCTTGTTTCCGCCGTGAAAAGATGAGTGCTGGGCGTGACGTGCGTGGCATTAAGCGTGGTCACCAGTTTGATAAAGTTGAAATGTACACCTACTGTACACCCGAAGAGTCTGAGGCGTTACATCAAAAAATGTTGAAAGATGCCGAAGAGACTTGTAGCCTGTTAGGGATTCCATATCGCGTGAAGCAACTTTGTACGGGCGATATAGGCTTCGCCGCCGCGTTGACATACGATTTAGAGTTGTGGGCACCGGGCTGTGATGAGTGGTTAGAGGTATCTTCGGTCTCGAATGTGCGCGACTTTCAGGCGCGTCGTGCGAATATAAAGTATCGTCCCGCCGACGGTGGCAAAGCAAAAATTTTGCACACCTTGAACGGCTCAGGGCTTGGTTTGCCGCGCACCATGATTGCCGTGATGGAAAATTATCAACAAGCCGATGGTTCAATCGTTGTGCCGGAAGTTCTGCGCCCGTGGATGGGCGGGATTGATGTGATTAAGTAAAGTCAGTGGTTGAGTAGATACGAGCGAAGCGAGTGTCGTATCGAAACCACCAGTAAATAAAGAAATTTTTATAACAAAATTACTTTTGGAAATTGTTGATTTCGACCGCTTGCGTCTCGACCAAGCATATGGAGAATAAATGGATCCAGAAACACTCGAATTATTTGCTCAAACAATTTTACAAGTTGTCGTCTTAACCTTGCTAGTTTTTGGTTTACTTGGATTATTGATACCCATTTTCCCCGGCTTAACTGTCATGTGGATTGGCACATTAATTTATGCTGTCGTCCAAGCCTCCATAGGCGCAATGACTTGGGTAGATTGGTTATTGTTTGTGCTTATCACCATCTTGATGATTGGCGGTAACATTGGAGATAACATCATCATCGCCAAACATGTACGCGATAAAAACGTGCCGTGGAGTTCCATCATTTGGGCGTTCATTGCAGGTGTGGGTGTTAGTTTGGTAATGACTCCAATTGCTGGCATGTTAGCCGCACCGGCTGGGCTATACTTTGCAGAGTGGCGTCGCCTCAGAGATAAGGCACAAGCCTTTGCCAACACCAAAGCCTGGATGACTGGCTGGGGTTGGTCTGTAGCCGCAAAAATTGGTCTCGGTATCGTGATGATTGTGTTCTGGATTTTGTGGGCTTGGTTATAATCAAACAAAAGGAGATTCAAAATGGAAGATTTTCAACAAGTACTATCAGTCGTTGGTTTCGTGATTCGGGCACTCGGTTTTATCGTCTTAGGTTTTGCAATTGGTCGCTTCACAATGGACGCTTATAAAAATGCGGCTTGGCAAGTGCAAATCGCATTGGCAGTTGGCTTCTTCGCTTTACTCGTCGGGCTGACGAATTACTCCAGCCCCGGCTCCATGGGTACATTTGCACTCGGTGCAGGTGTGGCAATTCTGATGTCTTTCATGCCGAAGAAAGAAAACAAAGAAGATTCAAAATAATGGATAAAAAAGAAATCGGAAGTTTTGAAACTTCCGATTTCTTTTTTATTTCTTCGCTTCTTGCACTGACTTGATAACTGCTTCTTTGAATTCATCACCTGCTTCATCCTCACCAAGTGGCATAAACATCGTTCCTTGCTCACTCGCGTCAGTGAACTTGCCTACAAGATTCAGACCACTATCAGGGATGACGCCATGAAATGCGGTTTGCTGATAATCTGTAACGACAATATCTGCCAATTGCATAGACTTAATATAAATTGCATTTTGGTCAACGCGGTCTGCCAAAATTAACCAGCGATCGGTCAGAATGACAGTTTGCACCAACAAATTAGGACCAGGTCCGCCAAATAAACCTTTTTTGATTTTGTCTGAAGTAGAAACAATGCAATGCGAAACATTGCTCAAAATATCTCCGAGATTATGCATTTCAATATATTTTTGAATCGCTTGCATCACATCGGGTGTGATCTCTTCAAACTTAATTTTTTTAGTCGAACGATTGTAATCGCCCATATTAAAAATTTAATCCTTTCGTCAGCATAACAGTCAACAACTTGATAGAATTTTTCAAATCATCCACGTCTATCATTTCAGAAGCGGAATGGACATATCTACAAGGAATAGAGATTGCACCAGCCATCACACCAGCGCGTGAGATTTGAATCACGCTGGCATCAGTCGTGCCACCTAATAAAACTTCTCGTTGATAGGGGATTTTAGATTTTTCAGCCGTTTGAATCATCCAATTAATCACACGCGGGTCAGAAAGCATACCTGCGTCTTTAATCTTGATACATGGACCTTTGCCTAATTCCATTGCCATTTTTATCGAAGCGGGTGTATCGCCTGTAGCAGTCACATCTACTGCAATGCCGATATCAGGGTCAATGCTATACGCCGCAGATTTTGCACCTTTCAAACTCACTTCTTCTTGCGTAGTAAATACAAAATATAAATCATGCGGAGATGATTTAATGGCACGCATGGTTTCAATCAACACCACTACGCCACTTCTGTCATCCATTGATTTGGCAACCCAGCGATTTCCCATTTCAATAAATGAACGTTCAAACGCGCCAAAGTCACCGACTTTTACAGGGCAATCGTTTTTACTGGTTGCACCCACATCAATATACATTTTATTAATCGGCAAAACCGAATCAATATTTTCGAGTCTGTCATAGCCAACAACACCAGTTACGCCATTTGTAAATCGTACACGCGCGCCGAGAGTGTATCTGCCAAACGTACCACCGATATTGGTAAAACGCACAAATCCGTTTTTATCAATATGGCTAGCAATCACACCAATTTCATCCATGTGTGCGGCGAGCATAATTTTTTTCGGATTCTTAGAATTTTTTGCTGGCTTTATGCGAGCAATTAAATTTCCAAGTGCATCTACACTCATTTCATCTGCTAAAGATTTTATTTCTTTAGCAATCACTTTTCGCACTTCATCTTCATAACCAGAAGGTCCGAATGTTTCTGTAAGTGTTTTTAGAAGTTGTTTCATAGATTAAACTTTTCTCCAACGGCATAACTCTTGCTTTCATTTTTTGTAAACACATGTACGCTTGCTTTGCCCATCACAGTCCATTCACTATTTCTGCCAACCATCGCTGTGTTTTCATCAATACCAATCATCAAATCATTTTCTTTCAAACGCATGCGTGCCGCACTGATAATCGGTTTGAAAAACATCGGCGTTGCATCAAAATGTGGAATGATAACAGCAGGAACAAAATCAAATGCAGGCACAGAATTTAACCCCAACCTGCGAAAGTTTGGCATTTCTTTTCCTAATATCATTGCACCTGCTGAACAACCCGCATACACGCCACCGCGTTCAAAAACTTTCATGGCAGATTTCCACACCAAGCTATCTTTCATGGTTTCATAAAGATACAAAGGATTCCCGCCTGAAAAATAGACAAAATCCGCTTCTTCCACAGTGGAGGCATGACTCTGCTTGTTGGCAGATTCTGCGTCTGTAACAGGAACAGCTTGAACGTCAGCGCCGAGGCGGGTGAAGTGGTCAATGCCCATCTTCATCCAACGCTTCACACTTGTATCACCTTCTTGACCAGCCGCAGTCGGTAAACAAATAACTTTTGGTTTTCTATCTTTTGCTCCGCAATTGGCAAGCAAAAATTTATCCACTTCATCCATCACAGATAAATATTCGCCAGAACCTAATAATGCAATATATCCGTTCATGTTATCTTTTCAATATATCACGATTTATATTTTTCAATGCGACGTGCAATAAATTCAAAGTATTTTTCCAATCATCAATGCGTGAAATGCTGATGGGTGAGTGAGTATAACGATGGGGCACAGAAACCGAAACAACGGGGATACCGCCACGCGCACCTTGAATTGCACCTGCATCTGTTCCGCCACCGCCCGGCTGACGTAATTGATATTGAATTTTATTTTTGATGGCTGTTTCTTCTAAAAATTTCACAAGGCTTGGATGGTCAATAGCAGAAGAGTTTGCCATATAAATGGCAGGACCTAAACCTAATTTTGTATTGTAGGTAAAATTTTCTCTGCCTTCATAATCAGGTAAATCACGTGCGGGAGTCGAATCAACAGCAATAGCCAGGTCTGGATTGAAATAATATCCAGCCACAGTTGCGCCACGCAAACCTATTTCTTCTTGTACACTAAATGATAAACATAGCTCAATATTTTTCGGCGCGTTTTTGAGCAATTCAATTAATGTGACCACGCCGATTCTATCGTCAATAGATTTTGACATAATGGAGTTACCAACGCGTTTAAATTTTGTGGCGAATGTTGCACGGTCTCCAACTTTGGCTTTGCCTTCTGGACCTAAATCAATACGCATTGAGTCAACATCAATAGTGTGTTTGCGTTCATCAGAAGTGGTTAAGTGAATTGGTTTTGCACCGATGACACCAATCGTATGGTCTTTACCAACGATGACTTGTTTTCCAACTAAATGACGTTCATCAATGCCACCAACCGTTTGGAATTGATAAAAACCATCCCCATCATCATGCACAATCATAAAACCGACTTCGTCCATGTGGGCATCAAGCAAAACGCGCAAAGCTTTTTTATTTGTGCTTTTTTTTGTGACCAAAACACTGCCAAGCGCATCTACTTTGACTTCATCTGCATACGGTTTGACTTCTTCCAAGACAATACGACGCACTTCGCCTTCTTCCCCAGAGACGGACATGGCGTTACATAGTTTTTCGAGCAGGTCGAGTTGTGGTTTGCCGATAGTTAACATATTATTTTTCTATGTCATTGCGAGCCGAAGGCGAAGCAATCCTCGCAATGACATTTTCTTATTCCCAAGAAATTTTTTCCATAAAATCTGTTTCAAGTGAAGCGATAAATTCTGCTAATAACCTGCCTGCGCGTTGAATATCTTTCATGGCGACTAATTCAACCGCCGTGTGCATGTATCTTTGCGGAATGCTCAAAACCATAGAAGGTATGCCTTCAGCAGTTAATTGCATGGCATCCGCATCGGTAGATGAATATTCGGGCATTAAATCATCATGCACGGGGATTTCGATTCGTTCTGCAACTTCTTTGAAGCGTTTATATAAATACGGCGTTACACTGGGACCAATTCCCAAAGTGATACCTTTGCCTAAATGGAAAGTTTGGTATCCGCTAGAACCCGTACCTTTTCCGAAGGTCATATCTACTGCAACTGCAATTGTAGGGCGGATTTGATATGTAGATGTATACGAACCACCAAATACTGTTTCTTCTTGAACAGTGGCAACTGCCCACACATCCCAACTATGTTTTTTATTTTGTAATTCTTCTAAACAAACAGTCAGTGCTGCGACTGATGCGCGATTATCTAAAGTGTGTCCGCTTAAGTATCCACCAGACATTTCGACAGGTTCAGTTGCAAACGAAACTCTGTCACCAACTTTAACTTTTTGGGCAACTTCTTTAGAAGTTAATCCCATATCTATCATCAAATACTTTAATGGAACAACTCCGCCACCTTCGCCATCTGGGATTAAATTGCTTGGTGGCATCACAATCACGCCATATAAATCTTCGTTTGTGCCCGAAGCATGGACGGTGACTGGTGTGCCGGGTAACACGCGAGAGTCAATGCCGCCAATGTTGGTGATGTATAGAAATTCATCCACAATGCGTGAGACCATTAAACCAATCGCGTCCATGTGGGTGGCAATCAAAACGGATGGGGCTTGGCGAATGTGTCCCTTTAGTGTAGCAGTTTTGCGTCCATGAATTGAACCGAGTTTACTTTCGCTGACTTCGTCAACCAAGGGAGTCCATTTTTGTTTAATTAATTTTCCAACGGGGGCTTCAAATCCTGATAAGCCTGCTACTGAAATTAAGGATTTTAGAAATGGGGTGATGTCGCTCATATATCTTATCCGCCGAATGGGGTCAAGGTTGGTGTGGGTGAATTGGATGGCGTTAATGACGGTGTGATGGACGGCGTGACAGATGGTGTAAATGTATTCGATGGCGTGATTGACGGTGTAATGGACGGCGTAATTGATGGCGTGATAGATGGTGTGAATGTGAACGTAGAAGTAACTGGTAAGAAAGGTGTATTGGTAATTGTTGATGTTAACGTTGTTGTGGGTGTTTCTGTAAAAGTAGGTGTCAATGTAATTGTGCCTGTCAAAATAGAAGGCGTGCCACTTACAGTAGGTGTAGTGGGTGTACCTGTTTCTGTGATGGTGATAGTAGGTGTAGGTGTAGCGCGTGTATCAGGCGCGAAAGAAAGTGCAACAAAACCTGCGCAATAACAAGGAATAGTGACAATGATTGCCGCGAGTAATCTCATACGGCGACGTGTGCGTTTAGAGGGTTCGATGTCTAGCATAATGCTTCGATTATAATTCAGTTAAATGATTCCGATTCGTTTATCTATTTCTGGATTTTTATCTTATCGTGATGCAGTAGATTTGGATTTCACGCTTCTTGACCTTGCGTGTATATCTGGTCATAACGGCGCAGGCAAATCATCACTCCTCGACGCTTTTACGTGGTCACTCTTTGGTGAAGCGCGTGGCAAAGGCATGGATGTGATTAATTTGAATCAAGATGTGAAAGAAGCGAAAGTTGTTTTAACATTTCAATATGAAGGCAATGTATATCGCGTCCAACGGACGTTGCCGAGAAATAAAAACACGGTGTTGGAGTTTCAAGTATTGGACGGTAGTGACAGTAATCAGTTGTCAGTGAACAGTGGTCAGTGGAGACCACTTACCGAAAAAACAACTCGTGAGACACAATCTCGTATTGAGCAAACTTTGCAATTGGATTATGAGACGTTTATCAACGCTTCTTTCTTTTTGCAGGGCAAAGCCGACCAGTTTACTCAAAAGAAAGCGAGTGAACGAAAAACGATACTCAGTTCTATTTTGGGTTTGGAAATTTGGGAAACTTATAAAGCGAGAACTGCAGAAAGGCGAAAGGGAATTGAGAACGAAGTCAATACCATTGATGGGCGCATTGCTGAAATTGATGCTGAACTTGCAGAAGAAGATACGCGCAGGGCACGTTTGAATGAATTAGAAAATAATCTCAAACAATTATCGTCTGCTCGGGTGGCGCAGGAAAAAATTGTTGAGAATATCAAAAATACAACTGCCGTTTTGAAAGGGCAAAAAGAATTAGTCGAAACGCTTGAAAAAACTTTGAATAATTCTCGCTTTTCATTATCGAATATAGAAAGCAAACTTGCTGAAAAAGAATCCGAACGAGAAAATTATGCGGATTTGGTCAGCCGTGCAAAAGAAATTGAAGCTGAATATAAAAAATGGAAGAAAGTAAAAGAAGAATTGACAGAATTGGAGAATTCTTCTTTTGTGGCGCGTGATTACGAATCAAAGCGACAACCTTTGGTGGATGCGATTAATACTGAAAAGAATGAGTTAGAAAAAGAAAAAAGTGTTTTGAGTAATCAGTATTCCGTCATCAGTGAGCAGTTAGCATTTGTGAGTGAGTTGGAAAAGCAGATTGAGTCTGCGAGAAAGTCATTGGCTGAGGTTGAGAAAAAGATTGAAGAACGAGAATCAGTTGAAAATCAAAGAAATGAAGCGAAGGAAAGATTAGCGGGTTTGAAATCTGAAAATGCGACTTTGAAAGTTGAGATGGATGAATTGAAAAATCGCATTGATTCTTTGAAAGTTGCGGATGGTGCAGAATGTCCATTGTGTGGACAGCCATTGAGTGAGTCGCATCGAAAAGAAACATTGAAACAATTGGAAAAAGATGGCAAACAAAAAGGCGATACATTTCGTGCTAATAAAAAAGAACTTGAAGAGATAGAAAGCCAAATTACGAATTACGAATTACGAATTACGAATTATAAGAACTTAGATAATGAGCGTTTGCAATTCTCTAATTCTCTATCAACTTTATCTTTGCAGTTAGAGTCAGTCCATTCTCAAAATAAGGAATGGGAAAAGACAGGTGCAAAACGTTTGAAAGAGATTGAAAAGATTTTGGAAAGCGAAAAGTATGCGCTCGATTCTCAAAAGGAATTAGCAAAATTAGATAAAGAAATTGCGAAACTTGGCTATGATATTTCTCTACATGAATCAAAACGAAAAGAAGAAGCGGAATTGCGAGCCATTGAAGAAGATTATTCTAAATTGGATAAAGTAAAAGAATTGAGCAAGAGGATTGAGAAAGAGATTAAAGAATTAGAGGAAGAAAGAGGAAAGAAGAAAGAGGAAGTGAAAGAAAACGAAAAAAATTATGAAAAGGCGGCTCGGGCTTTAGAAAAATCCGAAGCGGATGCGCCCAATATCAATGAGGCTGAAAGTAAATTTTATGAATTGAAAGAAGATGAAAATAGAATCCGTGATGAAGTTGGGGCGGCACGTCAAAAAGTGGATGTGTTAGCGACGTTGCGAACTCGCAAAACGGATTATGAATCTCAACGTGAGGAATTGAATCAAAATATTTTGAAGCATAAATCTTTAGAGCGTGCATTTGGAAAAGATGGTGTGCCTGCTTTGTTAATAGAGCAAGCATTGCCGCAAATTGAACAGAAGGCGAATGATTTGCTTGACAGGCTGAGTGATGGCAGAATGACGATTCGTTTTGTGACTCAAGCCGAATATAAAGACAAAAAACGAGATGATTTGAAAGAGACTTTGGATATTCAAATCAGCGATTCTTTTGGCACGCGTGATTATGAAATGTATTCAGGCGGTGAGGCTTTTCGTGTCAACTTTGCGATTCGGCTAGCACTTTCTGAAATTTTGGCACAAAGAAAAGGCGCTCGTTTGCAAACATTGGTCATTGATGAAGGTTTCGGTTCGCAAGATGTGCAAGGAAGGCAGAGATTGGTCGAAGCAATTAATACGGTCAAAAATGATTTTTCGAAAATATTTATCATCACGCATTTGGATGAATTAAAAGATGCATTTCCAAATCGAATTGAAGTTGAGAAGACCGAGCGGGGGAGTTCGGTGAAAATAGTTTGAGATTTTAGGATTTAAGGAGTTTTGTGAATGAAAGAGGAAAGAGGAAAGAAAAAAGTAGAAAGCAGAAAGTGGAAAGTGGGGAATTTGTTTTTGGTTGTATTGTTTTTGCTAAGTGCATGTTCTACAAGTAGTGTTATCGAATCACATGAGGCTTGGGTACGGAATGCAAATCAAGGTGAGATAACGGCTGTGTATATGATTTTGCATAATCATACAAATGTAGATGATGCTTTAATTGGTATCTCAACGGATGTGGCAGAAGCGGCAGAATTGCATTTGAGCGAAGTGCAAAATGATGTGATGACGATGACTCCGCAGGAGAAGATTGAAATCCTAGCAGGTGGTGAGGTGGTTTTAGAATCTGGTGGGTATCACATTATGTTGATTAACTTGAAACAAGATTTGAATGTCGGTGATGAGATTTCAATCACACTTCATTTTGAGAATTATCCAGATTTAACAGTCAATGTGCCTGTGCAAGAAGCGGGGGGAGAGGAACATGGTCACCCGTAGGTGAATGTTGAAGAAGCAGAATCAAGTTTCCCCGTCTGAAAAGAGGCGGGGCTTGTCCTGATTCATCAGGGAACTTTTTTGTCAGCTTGTCGTTTAAACATCATAGGAGACAAAATGAAGAAAATAATTTTTATTGTAATCGCTTTAGTTTTGGTGGCTTGTGGAAGTGGGGGTGCATCGAGCGAGTTTGATCAAAATGTGAGCAAATGGAATGATGCAAATATTAGTCATTATCGTATGCAAGTGGGTGTGAGTTGTTTTTGTCCGTTTGCGGATATTAATCCGATAACCGTTGAAGTGCGAGATGGTCAAATTGTTTCGATGGTTGGCGCGAATGGCGCAGAAGTTTTGGATACTGACCCTGTGTATGTGACATTGTCACAATATGCAAACGTGGATAGCCTTTTGACTTGGTTAGGTGAGGCGCTTGCAAATGCCGATAAAGTTGAAGTCACTTATGATGCGACGTATGGCTTCCCAACCAGTGTGGCTGTGGATTATATCACCGAAGCTACAGATGATGAAATTTGGATTGATGTTTCCAACTTTGAAGTTTTAGAATAAAAGTAAAATAAAAAATGCGGATGAAAAGTCCGCATTTTTTATTTAAACTTCGCCTAACAAAACTTGGTCTGCACCACGATTAATTTCCCATGGATAGACAATAAATGCATCCGTGATGGCGGCATAATAATCAGGGCGGACGTTGCCAAATAAATTTCGATATGGATTGAAATGTAAGACGCATGTTTCTGGAAAACCACCAGCGGCGGAGACGCGATTCTTTACCGCCGTGATAGTTCTTCCTGAACCCCAAACATCATCTACGATGAGAGTTGGTCTGCCACGCAATTTATCATCAGCAGGGAATTGGATAAATTCGGGCCACGCCATAAATGCAGTTGATTGTTGACTTTGCATTTGCGCGGGAAAATCTACTGCGGCGGTGAGGATGTGTGTGATGTTCATCGCTTCGGCTAATAGACCGCCCGGAATGATTCCGCCACGCGTAATCAATACCATAGCCGTAAATTCGCGTTTGAATTGCGGAATCAAGTGGTCAATTAATTTGTCCACTTCTTCCCATGAAACGATTTCTTGTCTGCGAGGTTCAGGTTTCATATTTTATAAAGTAGGGCACAGCGATTTGATTAATGATTTTGACATTAAATCATTTTGCTGTGCCCTTACAAACAATTATCCTAAAACTGCCGCCAATGGAGCAGGGGCTTGTACTTGATTTGCTACACGTCCTTCGACAGTTGCTTTTTCTACATCACGTGCCCAGATATATAAACAAGCATGATAAGCAGTTGTGGTGTAAGAATTAAACACGCTCAACAACATCACGACTGTAAAGAAAAACAATGCCGCAACTACAATTCCAGCAATGCTAATCGTGGTGTTGCCACCAGAAGCAAATGATAAACCAGCTCCAATTGCAATAGCAACGAATAATGCAATTGCACCAACGATGAAGCCGATGAGACCCGTCACAGCACGCACGCCGACTGCACCGATACCAATCAACAAAAGATTTTCTTTGACGATTTTTCCAACACGAATCGCACCGTCTTTGAGATTCAAATCATCAATAATCATGGCAGGCAAAATTAGTACGGCGGCTTGAGTCCATAACACTTCAAGCAAACCTGTTGCCGCGCGCGCAAGATTCCCACCTACACTATTACGATTTCTCTGTGCGGCTTGACGTAACAAACCGACAACTGTTGAAACTGCCGCGAGAGTTAAGATATCAAAAAAGTCACGGCGCACAATATCCCAGGCGGCACTCATATTGCTACCGCCTTTGGTGAGGTAATCATAAATTAAACGAATCGTCATACCCGAAAAAACGTAAGTGATGACGAATTGCACAAACATCAAAATTGCACCTAACACAAATAAAACGATATTTCCAAATTGTGTATCCATAAACAAAAATGCAGAAATGATAATCGGAATCATTCCAATCACTGAGACAATCATGCCCACAATCAAAGCATAAATAGATGGCTTGAGCAAATCTCTATCTTTGAATGCCATGCTCCAAGCTTGTTTCAAAAAATTCCAACCGCGCGAAAAACTTTCCATACTTCACTCTCCTTTTGAGTAAATTGATTATAGCAAACTTATCGGGTCAATTTCAATGCGCCAATCGTTCAACTTCATATCTCTTAACAACGAAATCGGGTCAGAGCTACGCAAAATAATTTGCCAACGATACTCACCATTTTCCTTTGCAAAAAAACATGGAGCAGGTCCAATCAACTCGCTTTGATGACGACCCTCCGTCTCTATCTTTACGTTCAACTTGTTCGCAAGTTTCTTACATTCTTCTTCCGCCTTTACGTTGTCCGCATTTCGATATTCCAATCTTGCCAATCTTGTAAATGGTGGGTAGCCCAATTCTTTTCGATAACTCAATTCGCGTTCATAAAATCCGTTTACATCATGTCCTGATGCAAATTGAATCGCATAATTTTCTGGTGTAAAAGATTGCAAAATCACCTTTCCACCTCTAGCAGACCTACCTGCACGCCCAGCCACTTGAGTCAACACCTGAAATACTTTTTCATTAGCAAATGGGTCTGGAAGATTTAATCCAACATCTGCTAAGACGATACCAACCAAAGTGACCAAAGGCAGATCTAAACCTTTGGCAAGCATTTGAGTCCCCACCAACACATCGGCTTGGTGATTTGCAAAATGAGTCAAAATAATTTCATGCGAATCTTTTGCGCGCGTTGTATCCCAATCCCAGCGTAAAGTCCGCGCTTGTGGAAAAAGTGACTTTACTTCTTCTTCAACTTTTTCACTTCCCAATCCATACTCACGGATTTGATTCCCTCCACAACTTGGGCAAGTCTTTGGCTTTTGACGTGTGTAATTACAGTGATGGCATTGCAAATGTTCTTTTTTATCCAAATGTAAAGTAAGTGGCGTTTCGCAATTCGGGCATTTCAAAGTCAAGCCACAATCTCGGCAAAAGATATAAGTCGCTGTACCACGCCGATTTAAGAAGAGAATCGCTTGCTCGCCGCGTGAAATTACTTCAGCAATTGATTCAGTCAATGCCCGTGAGAAAATTCCGCGATTCCCATTTTTCAATTCTTCACGCATATCCACTGCTTGCACAGGCGGCAAATCCGAATCCGTGACGCGGTTTGGTAATTCCAATTTTTGAATTTGATTATTTTCTGCTTGAAATCTCTGTTCAATGGTGGGTGTTGCAGAACCTAGTACACAAACTGCACCGCATAATTTTGCATATTCTTGGGCAGTAGTCACCGCGTTATAAAACGGCGGCTCGGCTTGATAGTATGAATTATCGTGACATTCATCAACAACAATCAAACCAATATTTTTTAGGGGTGAAAACAAAGCCGAACGTGCACCGATAATGACGTTTAATTTTCCATCGCGGGCACGTCGCCATGTATCATAGCGTTCGCCTTCCGAAAGTTTGGAATGAATCAAACCCACTTGCCCGGGAAAGCGTGATAAAAATCTTTTTACAGTTTGTGGAGTCAAAGCAATTTCTGGAACTAGAACAATCGCTTGTTTTCCACGTTTAATTGTTTCTTCAACAGCACGTAAATAAATTTCTGTTTTGCCAGAACCCGTCACTCCGTATAAAAGAAAAGAAGAAGGAAACAGGAAAGAAGAAAGAATTTTTTCTAGCGCAAAGTTTTGTTCGGGGGTAAGTTGTAATTCTTTGTTCTCTAACTCTCTAGTTTCTAGTCTCTCCAAAGAATTTCTAAAAATTTCATTCTCAAACAAACGAATCAAACCGCGTTCTTCGAGTTCTTGCAAATCGGCTAAGTTGCAACCTGTTTGGGCATACACCCAAGATAAATTAATCGGTTCAGGTTGTTTGATTAAGAATCTTAAAGCCGATTCTCTGCGCGCCTGTGTTTGACTCGTTGACCCCAATAACCCCATCTCTACTTCCGCTTCTTCTGGCGTGACTGAAAGTTGAGCAACGCGAATATGCTTTGGTCTTACCCTCGGCGGAGGTAAAACGTTTTTTGCTGAAAGCACACCTTTTTTGACCAATGAATTTGCAGTTTTACGCCAATCCACTTTTGCGAAATGAGAATCAATTTGTCTGCCGCGTAATGCTCCGCGTTCTTTTAGTAAGTTGATGATTCTTGTGGCAACTTTTAAATCTGGAGATTCGTAATTTGTAGCTCGTAATTCGTAAAGCACATCTGCTTGTTGACTCAAACCTGTAGGAATCATTAAGCCTACAATTGCGGCAAGTGGATTCAAGGTAGAGTCTGCAAGTTGAAGTGCAAGAGCAATTTGAGGCTGAGTCAGAAGCGGTTGTGGGTCTAGCAAGTCAATGATGGTTTTAGGATTCTGTACCGCAGGCGAATCAGTTAACTCAATCACAATCCCTTGCACAATTTGATTTCCAAACGGCGCAGTGACTAAACATCCTGTTTGGATTTGTGATGCAAGTTCATTTGGGATGGCGTAATCAAAAATACCAGAAATTGCAGGAATATTGACAGCAAGGCGCGCAAACATAAATGGATTGTAGCATAGTGAAGAATCAAAAAACGAGACAATTAGTCTCGTTTTTTGATTTAATTAATTGAGAAACAAACTATTTAGAATATCGAGTGCAGGTTGATTGTAAATTTCATCGAATGGTTGGTCCCAAAAGATAAGAATTAGCAAGGGTTCGCTAGAGTCTTTTGCTTCTATGATAAGAGCATAACCGTTAATTGAAGTGGTGTTTGATTTCCATTGGAGTAGCATTTTTCCGTTTTTTGTATCTTTATTTAAGATTTGAGTATCATTCGAGTTACCGGAATAGTCCGATTTTAATAATCTTTCAGTATAGCCTTCTAGATAATTAAGATGGTCATCTGCTCCATAGTTTACGGTATCAAATGAGGAAAACACTTGCATAACGGCATGTTCATCAGGTGATATTAACTCTTCGACTGATTTAAAGACTCCATTGATTTCAATATAATCATACTTCCACCCTTGTGGAGCTTGAAAGGTATATGCCTGATCTGCAGTTTGAAAAGTCCAAGACAGTGCATAGACAGGGAGTGAGGTGGCTGCGCCTGAGTCAACGGTTAGTGATTGGAAGAAGGCGCTGAAAATTTGGTCGTAACTGGGGTTGCTTAAGATATCATTTTGGCTACCAAACATTTCAACAATGAAAATGGCTTGTCCGAATTTCTGATAAATTGAGCGGGCGAAATATGTTTCACCATCTACCGGGTATGTTTTTTCAATTAATTTTAAGCTAATGCTTTCGTTAGCTTCACGCAAAGTTTCTTGAAATCCATCACGATACCCATAGAAAAAATCTTCTGAGTTTTGGATAAACCTTTCATATTCATCGGCAGATAACTCATAGCCGGTATTTGTCACTGCTACATAAAAGAACACACTTTCAGGTGATTCAATATAAACATCATTATCATATTCTTCAATCGTCCAGCCTTTGGGGGCATTAAACTCAAATGCTCCAGTCACGTGCTCAAAGATAGTTTCTTCCAAAGCATCTTCCGCTGTACCATCTACAAATAGTGTGATTGGTGTGGCAGTGGGTGCCGAGGTATTGGTTGGCTTTGGTGTATTGGTTGGGATTGGGGTTGCAGTAGCTGACGCCAATGAAGCACATGCTAAATTTACTATTAACAACAAAGATAAAAACGTAAATAGAGCTTTCGGTTTTTTGTTCATTCTGATTCTCCTTAAAGTTTATTATAGTACATTGAGAAGCCAAAGCCGTAGTTTGCACTACCCTTTGGCTTTGTATTATTATTTAACTGGTATTTCGATTAATGGTGATGTATCAAAACCAAAAAGATACGAGGTTGGTTTTTCGTCTGCTACAATCCAAATTAGGCGTAGGTATATAATATTGTCAAAGGTGATACTTTGTTCAGGGCTTGTTGTTTCAAAGTTCAATATAGCAGCATTGACCTGTTCATTGTTTTTAGGAATGAAGCTACCCGAAAAAAATGAATATGATGCCAAATTATCTTTTTCTATAATATAAACATCTCCCCAAAAAAAGCTTTGCTGTTCGCCAACTTGTAAGTTTGTAACTAAAACAGCTAATTCAAGAAATTTGTATCCTGGGTTTGCTGTATATATTAAGCCGCCTGTAGTTGCACTATCCAGAAGCCTTGAAGATAATACTTTTACCTCATACTGCTCGTTGATGGCTGGCAACTTAATTGGAACAGCAGTAGAAGTAGGCAGAATTTCTGTAGCAGTAGGTCTGGGGGTATTTGTAGGTTTAGCAGTGTTAGAAGGTAAAGGCGTATGGGTATTTGTTGCTTGTTGGGTTGGTATTGTTGTAGGTTCAACAGTGGTTAGCCCGCCACATGCTAAATTTACACCCAATAGCAATAGGAAAAGTATAGATGGATATTTAAATTGTCTTTTCATTTTTTCTCCTGAATACATGATGGTGGCAAAGTTGCCTTAGATATTGTATACTTTGGTGAATACAAAAACTGCCAAAAACTGACATCTTTAAATATGAGTAGTTTTTGGTTGCCCAAAGGGACTTATAGTGTTAACATACTTAACTTACGTAGTTAGCCTTATTTCAATGGGCGGCGCACTTTGGCTTACTTTTTATTTGTTTGCCCGCGGGTTTCCAAACCGTCTTGCTTTAAGAGCAGTCTTTGCCTTACTGGCAATGGCAATCTTCTTTTGGCTTACCTACAATAATTTCTTCAACCCACAACCTCAGTTAAATTACTATAAAGCTATTTTGCTGAATCTTGCTATGGCTGGATGGTATAGTGCCACTTATCAACTGCTCGAAAAACAAACCCAACAAAAATACCAATGGGTGCAAAACAGTGTGTACGCTTTATTATTCATCACTATTTTTTTAATCATTTTATACAAACCGAATTTCCCCCGCCGTTTTGATAATGAACTAAATGTAACCCAATTAGATGCCAACATTGTTTATATCTTCTACAGCCTTACACAATTGGCTTTGACCATTGGATTATTGTTTAACCTCTTAACAGAGAAAAAAATTCGCTTCACACCACAGGGAAGGTTGTTCCTGCTTTCCTCAATATCTATTTCACTGGCAGTTGCTTATGGAATCATTTCGTTTTTTGCATCCGACATCGCCTTCCCGCGTTTAATTCAAGATGGCTTGGTCTTTAGCGGCTTTTTTATGCTAGGCGTTTCAGTATTAAGATATCAAAGCCTGCTAGAGCGTCGTACTATTTTTCAGGATTTTCCACTGACGGTTTTTGCGGTTACCGCTTTATGTTTCGTATACATTTTTTATTTTCAAGTAGAGAGAAATCAATATGCCAACATTGTTGGTTTAGTTATTATTACGCATTCAGTTTACGATTTGGTTAGAGAATTTTTAGAACGTTATCGTTCCAAACAAGAAGAACAATTTAGAAAGCAAGTGTTTAAGCTCAAACCACAGGAATCGCAAACCTATTTGCAAGATGCCTTAGAGTTATTTTGTAAGCAGATTAATGCTCAAGCTGGTATTGTTGCAACCCGAAATAAGGATAAATTTGTCGTTACAGCAACCAATAACACCGTTAGTATAGGAAGCGAAGTTCCTTATCCAAAGGATTCAGATGCTGCTCTCGAAAAATTTAATGGCAATATCCAAAATATTGAATGGGTGGCAACTATCTTCGAGAATAATAATCAAATTGCGTTTGTTGGAATTGGTGCGCCGATGAATCGAATCGATTATTCAAGTGGCGAGTTAGACCTATTGCAAGAATTTGCCGATTATGTGAGCCTCATGTTGTTTGTTGATGCAAATATAAAAAAAGGGATTGATATAACTTTCTATAAAATTGCTACAGCAGAAATTATAGAAACCATGTCTCATGTACCTGATGAAAAGATTATCAAGATGACAGAAGATGGGTTAAGGAAATTTCCAGATTATGTAAAATTGGGTCAATCTGAGTTAGCAGACTGGTTAAGAGTACATGGTACATCGCATATTGAGCGTGGAAAAAAATTGCAAAATATTTTACGTGAAGGTGTAGAAGCCTTACGCCCAACAGGTTCACGCCCCGAAGAACCTTTGCCGCGAAATTGGTATAACTATGCAGTCTTAAATGATGCCTATGTAAGAGGGGTAATGAATAAAGAAGTGATGGCGCGTTTGTATATTTCAGAAGGAACTTTTAATCGAACACGTCGCAATGCTTTAAGAGGTGTGGCGCGTTGGTTAATGGAGAGAAATAAAAACCAAAAATTAGACACTTATCAACTTACTTAGTTTTGATTATCACAGCCGCGCCATACCCAACGACTGATGAAAAATCTTTTGTCACATCGCCTGATGTAGCGTAATAGAGTGTTTGGGTTTTATCCGCGCCAAGTTTTTGGGTAGCCCATAAAGTAGTGGATACTGCTACGCGTCCGCAAGCAAAACCTTTACCTGTTTGCTCAGCCTCAAAAATGGATTCAGGGTTGAATGATTCAAAGCGTTTGAGCATTTCTTTATCCAATTTGTTTGCAATTTTTTGTTCGTAAAAGTGGGATAAATCTGTAGAAGCCACAAATAGAATATTTTTGTTTTTAGAATTTTCTGCTAAAGCCAAGCCAAGTTTTTGTGAGATTTCAGGCTCTTGTGCGCGAATCATAATTGGTAAAAGTTTGAAGTCTTTTTTTATGACGCGCTGTAAAAATGGAAGTTCAATTTCAAGTGAGTGTTCCTTGTCGTTTGAAATTTTGGTAATTGGAGTATCAATTTTTTTTTGTATTTCTTCTAAAAGTTGATGATGGACTTCGATGTTTCCTAATGGCGTGGAATAGGCTTGGTGACTTGTAGTGAGAATTGGGTAGGGTGAATAATTATGAAACGGCGAAATGACCGCAACATAATCTGGCGTGAGACCTTGCAAGGTTTTGAAAGCATGAGCGGCGACAAAGCCTGAATACTTATGCCCAGCATGCGGAGCAATAACTCCTAATACTTGTCCGTTCAAATTTGGGATTTGTGCTTTTCCCAGCCATTCATCAATTTGGGCGGCAAGCGTTTTGGGATTGGCTTCATACCAAGTTCCAGCGAGAGCAGAAGGTCGAATATCTATGAGCGCCATAAAATAATTCTAGCACTGAATAAGACCAATGTACTTTGTAATTGTATTGGGTTGGTGCTAAAATACACTTAAATTTAACAAAGGAGAATGTTTATGAAAGTATTTCGACCGTTTATCTTTATTGCAATCTTAATTCTTGTTGTCAGTTTAGCCTGCGGCATTGACTTTGGCGATGAGCCTACCGCTCCGCCACAACCTCAGCAACAACAGGAGCAACCACAACAACCTCAACAGCAAGAAGAACAACCAACTGAAGAGCAACAGCAACAATCTTCTTCATCTGGTCCTTTCTTCACCGAAGAATTTGACTCCGACCCAAATTGGTATTACGAAGTCATTCAAGATAATCCAGATTCTGACCCAGATAGTGTTTCTGTTGAGTTTGACGATAGCCTGATGATTTTTGAAATTCCAGAATCATTCTTATATGCTTACTATATTTATGAAGGCTATTCTTATGACAATGTCCGTGTGGATATTAGCGTCGAGAATCGTGGTGTCAACTCACAACAAGTGAGCCTTGTGTGCCGTGTTGGTGAAAATGGCTGGTATGAATTTGCTGTCCAAAGTGATGGTTTGTGGTTCTTATATGCTGTTAGTGGTGGTTATGACCGCTTGACCAACGGTGGTTCCAATGACATTAATCAAGGCAAGGCTGTCAATGAATATTCATTAGTCTGCGATGACGATGAAATCTCTTTCTTTATTAATGGCGAAGAACCAAAAGGTAGCCCATATAAAGAAAGTGAATATAGCCTTCGCGAAGGTGGCGTTGGTTTCTCTATTTCCGCTTTACGTGCTGTCCCTGTACAAATTGAAGTGGATTACGTCAAGATTTCTGAACCGTAATTTTGAAATCAGCCGGCTTGCTGGTGTAGAAAAAAAACATCCCGAAGGTTTAGCCTTCGGGATGTTTTTTTTGCTGATTATTATTTTCCAGCCACTTTGCGAATGGTCTTTGGCTTTTTAGGTGTTTCTGGAGTTTCAGGAACGGATGGCTCTTCAATCACTACAGGTGTAGATTCTGTTTGAGGTTGAGGAGCAGGTGTCCCTTTTGTGTTGAGGCGGATGAAATAATCTCTCACGGCTACATCGTTGAAGAAAATCAACAAGAGGATGCCGACGATGACGGAGAAAATATTTCCATAAAAGATTGTGAGGATTTGGAACACAGCAAGCGGGGTGGAAGGTTGCACAGGTTGTGGTTGTGTGCTTAAGAGTTTGGCGGCGTAAATAATTTCAAATATGCCGAGGATGGTTGGCAAAATAGTGATGGGTAAACAGATTACACCAACAATTGTGCCAAGTGCTGTGGCTGAGGCAACAAAGCCCCAAAAAAGATTGACAATACCGCTGACGAGCGTCATTACAGCGATGGCTGTTACTAAGCCAGGTTTTTGTTCAGTATTCATTCGTTACTCCTTAAATTCTTTATCACCAACATTTACGAATGAAAACATGAATTGGTTGCACAATTATGGCTGTTGAAAGGTGAGCAAAATCCCACCCAAATATTGAAATCCATTAGGTTCGGTGCAGGTTTCTGCAAAAACATTTGAAACAGAAGAACCACCCGTTACTACGCGGATGTTATAAATTGTATCGGCTTGCATTACAAAATCGGCGTAGCCATTTCCGAGCTCAGGTTTGAAGCCTGTAAAAAATCTATCTTCACCTTGATTCCATGTGACGATAATTTCCACGCCAGCCACTTGATTGCGACGCGAATCCATAAACATCAATTGCATTAATGCAGGTTGGCTCGGTTCACAAAATGATTCCTGACCAACTAATGTAAATGGAATGCTGATAACAGGATTGATTGTTGAAGTTGGACGTGGTGTGATGGTTTCAGAAAAAGTTGGGATAAGCGGAGTTTGCTCAAAAAACAAAGTGGGGATAGATGTAGCTTGCGCTTCTTCCGTCACGGGGATAATTGTTTCTGTCACCTCAACAGTAGATTCAACTTGTGGCGTGCTAAAAGATGTAGGTAATGGAGTTGGTGTGTTTGGGTTACTGACATAACCAACTTGTAAATCAGTTGCGAGTTGTGCCAATGGACGAACTTTTTCAAATGGTTCACCAGCCGCTAACATCTGTTGTGCTTGGGCGCTTAATGCACCAATCGGGTCGGCATCGCCTAATAAAATTAATCTGGCTTGGGCGCGGGCTAAATCTTGTGTAGATTGATAAGAAGCGGCAATTGCAATTCGATATTGGTCTTTGAAGTCTGCGCGTAAGATAGATGGATTTGCATCTACATACGTCACAGGCGAGAGAAACCATGAATAAGCAATACCAAGCCCAAGTCCGATAAGAAGCGCGAAGATAATGTGAAGGGTTGAGTTTCGAGTCATGGGGAATAGGTCTGCATGGCGGTTAACAAGGTTTGCAAGTATTGAATTTCTGTTTCTGTAAAATTATTTGCGATTGCATATTCCAATGCATTGGCTGTGATGGTAGCAGGCGATTCACTTCCTAATATGGCAAGCCTGCGTGCGGCAGTTTCTGAATCAAAATCTTTTTGATAGGCTTCAGCGGTCATTAACACATAGTCAACACGATAATCTTCACGCAAAATATTAGGTGTCACATCTACATATTCAATGGGGTCAACTACCCAGCCATAGATTAAACCCAACACAATTCCGATGGCGAGTGCGATAATGATTTTTATAAGATTGGAAGAAGACATAAGGGAATTATAAACAAATATCTGAGCAGGTTACTGACGGCACCCGAAGACGCTTACTTACCGTTGCTACCTTTCGGTCCTGGCGGGGTTCACAAGGTTTCGCCGCGTCAGACCTGCCCAGACGGGCGTAAGGATACTCGAATGAAGTGCGCGTGTCAATTTTATTTTTCTGTTTCAATCATTTCAAGAAAAATATCTACTAAACGTGGTTCAAACAATGTGCCAGATTTTTCGCGCAAGTATGCAATTACTTCATTGCGCGGCAGTTTTTTTCGGTAAGGTCTATCACTAGATAAAGCATCCCATACATCCACAATGGCGAACATGCGAGCGGCGAGAGGAATCTCTTCGCCCTTCAAGCCGCGCGGGTAACCACTTCCATCCCAGCGCTCGTGATGAAAGAATGGAATTTCAAGCGCGGGATGTAAATAGGAAATATTTGAAAGCATCTCAAACGCATATACAGGATGTTGACGCATCTTTTTCCATTCTTCTTCATCCAATGGACCTGGCTTTTGTAAAATTTCATCAGGGATTGCCATTTTGCCCATATCATGTAACAAGGCACCACGTTTGATATGTACCATTTCTTCATCACTGAAACCAAGTTTGGCGGCGACGCGAAGCGTTAATTCAGTCACGCGTTGTGTGTGACCTTCTGTTTCACGGTCACGTAAATCTAACGCTCGCACCCAGCCTTCGATAGTTTTCTCATACGCTTCTTGCAAACGACTGTGTGCGAGTTGCAACGCTTCTTCATTTTTCTTTCTTTGGGTAATGTCGCGTGAGGCGGTCTGGACTTCCGTCAATTCGCCACTGTTTTTATCAAACACAGCACGAGCAGATGATTCTAACCAAACGTAATAACCTTCTTTATGTAAGGCACGATAAGTAATTGTGTAAGAGGTTTGGGATGGGCGTTTTTCAAACAAGCTCATTACCCAGGGGCGGTCTTCTTCGTGCATTAATTCAAAACTGATTTTGCCGGTTAAGTCTTCTGGTTCGTAACCAAGAATGGTTTTACTGGCTGGGGAAACATATAACATGCGTCCATCAGTGGTGAGGCGGGCTATCATGTCGCTGGCGTTTTCGGCTAACAAACGGAATTGAGCTTCACTTTCAAGCAAAGCCTTTTGCATGTGAATACGCTCAGCACGTGCACGCCATGCGTCAATCGCTTTTTCTGCAATGTGTGGCATATCGAGCATGGATTCGGGTGACTTAACTACATAATCCAACGCGCCGGATTTGAGCGCTTCGACTGCAATGCGCTCATTGCCATAACTTGTCATTAAAATGATGGGGGTAAATAACGGGTCGTGATGACTAGGAAGCAATTCCATGCTTTCGCCATCTGGCAAACGCCAGTCTGCGATGATTAAGTCAGGTTCTTGTTTTTGGATAAATGCCCGGGCTTCGGTGAGCGATTTTACTCGGTGAATTGTGAAGCGGTCAGACTGGTCTTCAAAGGCTCGTTGTATTAATTCTGCGTGGGGGTCTTCATCTTCAATAAGAAGAACGTGAAACGTATCTTCAGGCATAGGTAAGTTAGGCGTGTGGATTTGTATTCCAGCCAAGCCAGTAAAAGCCTAAATCGTTCATAAGTTTGCTAAATTCTTCAAACCCAACTGGTTTTACAAGATAACTGTTTACATAATTATCGTAAGCACGGGCAACATCTCTTTCGGCTTCGGAAGTGGTTAAGATAATTACGGGAATACTTTTGGTTTCTTCTTGTTGTTTGATGGCTTGTAGAACTTCAAGCCCGTCAACTCGGGGTAAACGTAAATCTAAAAGAATCATGTGCGGGCGTGGACTAGATTCTGGGGTTTCATACTGCCCACGCCGTAGAAGATAATCTAATGCGCTTTGACCATCGGTGAAGTGCATAATTCGATTGGCAATGCGATGGTCTTCCATGGTGCGAATTACAAGTTCAGCATGGTCTGCATTGTCTTCCACGAGCATAACGAGTACAGGTTCGCCCATCATTCTTTTCTCCTTCTAATTTTGCTTATTGTAAACCATTTGCCTGTTTCAAGCATAGTGTTTTAATCCCCTTTAATGCTTATGAGCCGTGATATAATTTGAACGTTCAGTACTCAAAAAATCATTTGTTGGCGAAGGAGAACCTATGGAAGTCACTACACAGGAATTTAAACATTGCGACCTGATTACAGTGAAAGGGCGTGTGGATAGTTCGACAGCACCTCAGTTTACAAAAGAACTTGAAAAGGCTACCAACAATGGACGTTACAAAATTGTGCTAGATATGAGTGACTTAGAATACATGTCTAGTGCTGGGTTTCGGGCTTTGCTTGCTACACAACGTAACTG
>DDVH01000025.1:83167-85152 GCA_002345215.1 Anaerolineales bacterium UBA2317 | reverse complement strand
GCAGGTTTTACTGAACTCTTCAAAACATTTGATGATGTGACTGAAGCTGTCGGCAGTTTTTAGGCTAGAAAGAATTCGACTAGCAGAATCAAGCCGACCCTTAAGAATGAGGCGCATCGCGCAATTTTAATAGAAAGACAGGAGAATGCCGTCTCGTCGTATCAAGAGGCGGCATATCATTTTTATTTTATGCCAAGTATTACTTTCCAAGCCAGATTTGAATTTCTGGATGAAATCCGCGATATGGTTGCTGAAACCGCTCGCGCAGGCGGGTTTTCAGAAAAAACAATTTATTCTTTACAACTTGCGGCAGATGAAGCCGCAACAAATATTATTGAACATGCTTATGCTGGGGTTAAGAACGCTTCTTTTTCTGTGACGTGTGAAATGCAGGGCGATAAAATTATTATCGTGATGCAAGATAATGGCAAACCATTTGACTCGAGTGCTGTGAAAGAACCAAACTTAAAAACAGACCTTGCCAAACGGCAGATTGGTGGCTTGGGTGTGTATCTGATGCGAAAGTTGATGGATAGTGTGCATTATGAATCATCTAAGTCTGGCAATGTGCTGACGATGACCAAACGAAGGGAATAACTTATGTCTCCCGCCACCCGAACATCTTGGGATTGGCTTCAACTTGCCAGCCTGGGGGAGCAACTTCGTAGTAATCATTCACTCGCTGTACAACGCGACCAAATTATTGCCATGACCAGCCAGTTAATGAATGGCAAGGTAGATGTTTGGTTGCAAGAAAAAATATTCCGTTTGCCAGATTGGAACGAGAAACATATCTTTCCATCACAACCAACGATTGATGGGATGAAACATGCGATTAAAGCGGGAAAGTTAATTACAAAAAATGGTAAGACGAAAAGTACCGCTTCAAACTTGACCTATGCCGCGATTCCGCTAGCCGATAAAGAGTCTACGCTTGGAGCATTGTACGTTACACGCCCAAAGGGTCCTGCTTTTTCAGCAGAGGAATTAAACTTACTGCAAGGGATAGCACAAGTTATTTCTATGAGTTTAGCGGCTTCACATCGAACTGAAGTGGAGCAGTTTCGTTTACGCCAATTGAATTTAGTACGCGATGTAAGTGCTCAAATTGCCAACGCGCAAGATTTAGATGAACTTGCCGAGCAAGTGACAAAACTAATTCAAAGAACTTTCCATTTTTATTATGTTGCTATTTTTACATTGAAACCAGATTCAAACTGGTTGAGATTCCGCGCCAGTGCAGTTGCTCCACGTAAAGGGATGAAGAAAGCCTCCATTGCATTGGAAGTAGAAGTTGGTCAGGGGTTGATTGGTGAAGCCGCAAAGACTGGTGAAGTGATTGTTTGTGATGATGTGCAAAAGGAAGCGCGTTTTCGCTTTATTGATAGCTTGCCTGAGACAAAATCGGAAGTTGCTATTCCTTTGAAAATAGAAGATGAAGTCTTAGGTGTGCTTGATGTGCAAAGTAATCGCTTGCGTGGGTTTCATCCGAATGATTTATTAATTCTTCATGCACTAGCAGATAACATTGCTCGTGCAGTCGAAGGCGCACGTTTATACAGCAGTTTACGTCGTCGCGCCGACCAATTGACATTGGTTTCAGAAGTTAGCAAAAGCGTCACCTCTACACTTGATTTATCCGAATTGATGCGTGATGCGGCGAACTTAATCCATGAAAAATTTAAGTACCCGTATGTGTCTTTGTTTACAGTTCATCCCAATCGAAGATTGATTGCCTATCAAGCAGGAAGTGGCAAACGCAGTAAACAACTTGAAGGTTATACAATTTCATTAGACGACACCATGGGAATTATGCCGTGGGTAGCACAACACGGAAAAACAGTCTTAGCTAATGACGTTACGAAAGATGAGCGTTATATCCCTTCACCTTTGCCACCGAAAAACACAAAATCGGAATTATGTGTACCATTATTATTTAATGAAAAAGTTGTAGGCTTATTAGATATTCAGTCTGATAAATTAAA
>DDVH01000025.1:77469-82892 GCA_002345215.1 Anaerolineales bacterium UBA2317 | reverse complement strand
GAACAATGGCGTAGGCAAATTGCTGATAGTTTAAGAGAAGTAGCAGGTTTGGTTTCTAGTAACGTGAGTGTAGATGAAGTATTGCAAACCATTCTGACCGAATTAGACCGCAACTTGCCCGTAGATATTTCTGCGATTTGGTTGTTAGAAGATGATAAATTATGTCTTTCGGCTGTGCGTGGGATTGATGCTGAACAACTTGAATCAACTTGCATGGCTTATCCTGATTCTTTATATTCGATGATAGATGCTATGATGTCTGAATCTCCTATCATTCGCAAGCCAGAAGACCCAATGTGGCCTGGCGGAATTACAGCAGGGTACGACAAAAACTATTCATCTATTGTTGCGCCATTACGAGTTGGTGATAGACAACTAGGTTTGTTAACATTGGCGCATCATGCGCCGGGCAGATACGGTCACGAAGCACAAGCCATATCTGCTACGTTTGCAAATTATGCCGCCGTTGCAATTGAAAACGCACGTTTGTTTGATTCAGCCCAAGAACAAGCATACGCATCCGCCGCTTTGTTGCAAGTGGCGCAAGCAGTGGTTGGGTCAAGTGATTTGAATGAAATCTTAAATTCCATTGTGCGTATCATGCCGATTTTGGTCGGTGTAAAACGTGTGGCGTTATATCGTTGGGATAATGAACACGAAACTTTTGATGCTTCACAAGAATATGGTTTTTCAGAAGATGAAGAAACCATTATGACCGAAAAAGAATTTTCTTTAGAAGTTTTTCCGTTGTTAGGTTTTACATTGCAAGAAAATATGTTGGTAACACATGCACTCACGCCTGAGGCGAAGCCAAAAGATTGGTTGCAGATTCAGCCACAATTCCAGGATGAAGCGGATATGATGAATGCTGACCGTTTATTAATCGCGGTTCCGTTATCTATCAAAAATGATTTGTTTGGTGTGATGTTAATCGAAGAAAAAGAAAACGGACAACGCTTCCGCTCGCGTCGTATTGAAATTATTCAAGGTATTGCTCAACAAGCCGCGCTTGCGATTCAAAATGATTTGTTACAACAAGAGATGGTAGTACGCGAACGCCTCGAGACTGAAGTTCAACTTGCTCGCCAAATTCAACAGACGTTTATCCCCAGCATTTTACCGACGCATCCCAATTGGCAAATTGCAACCCGTTGGCGCACGGCACGTCAAGTGGGCGGTGACTTTTATGATTTGATTGAATTGCCAAATAATAAACTTGGTATCTTTATTGCCGATGTTGCAGATAAAGGTATGCCAGCCGCGTTGTTCATGGCATTGACGAGAACATTGGTGCGTGCGGCTGTATTAGAAACAACATCACCAGCCGAAGCATTAAAGCGCGTGAATGATTTGTTATTGCCTGATACACAACAAGGTATGTTTGTAACGGCTGTATATGGTGAGTTAAATGTTGAAACAGGAAAGTTCACTTATGTAAATGCAGGTCATAATCCGCCGTATTTGTTACGAGCAAATAATGAAGTTGAGAAATTATCTCGCACGGCTGTGGCACTAGGTGCAACTGAAAGCCCGAATGTTAATCAAAAGGAAATTTTATTAAATGTCGGTGAAACTTTGCTACTTTATACCGATGGTTTAACAGAAGCCTTTTCACCCAATAATGATTTGTTTGGTGAAACTCGCTTGTTAGATGTGATGAAGTCGTTAAACTCAAACACACCTGATGAGGCTTTACTTGCCATTGAAGAGTGCTTGAATGATTTTATCGAATCCGTTCCATTGGGGGATGATTTGACGATGTTGGCAATAAGAAGAATTTAGATTTGTTAGCCACGGAGTTCACAGAGGTCTTTGAGAAAATCTTTTAAAAATCTCTGTGAACTCTGTGTTCTCTGTGGCTAAACTCTTAAATCTCAAAACCGGTATTGCAGTGCCTGATAACTCTGAAACGCCAAATACCCAAACAAAAACGCCATATAAATGCTACCCAATAGGACAAAACCTGCAATGGCAATAATCGCACCGGTAATTACAGAAAGCCAGAGCGAATTTCGTAAACCATTGATTGGGTCAGTTTGGATTAATGTATAGCGTGCTACATTACCACCATCAAGGGGGAAGACAGGTAACAAGTTGATAAGTCCCCAGAAAAAGTTGATAAATACAAACAAAGCAAACACTCTATCTAACATGCCAAACTCATAAGGCAAAACCACAGCAGGGATGGGGAGGAATCTAAAAAAAACAGAGAAAACCAATTGTCCGCCAAGCCCAATGCCAAGTAGGATGACGACTAATGCGAGTAAAAAACCTGCAATTGGACCTGCCAATGAAATAAAAATATTTTGATTTGGAGTCAATCTCACGTTTTCTCCATAAGGAGAAGATTCTGGCACAGCCAAACCGCCCATCATGTGCAAAATAATATATGAATCTTGTCCAAACCTGCGGAATGCGAAAGCATGTCCCAACTCATGCACGAGGATAGAAACGAAGATAACGAAAATTGCAATCGCAATAAGCAAAAGATTTGTAGAGCCTGTGCCTAATAGAAGTGCAATTACCCAAAACAGCGGATGCACGCGTACACGAATCCCTGCAACAGAAAAGTTTAAGTCAAAGCGAGTGGGTGGGGGAACTTGGAAGAGAAACATGAGTCACCTATCAATTTAGTAAAGTATTGTATAACCAGAGTACTAATGATACCGAATAGTATAACCTTCATTTGCTTGTTAACATACATTCAAAATATATTTTAAGTGATTCATTTACTTGACTTACAGAAGTGTTAATCAAATAATTGCAAAATTTGTTGACGTTGACTTACTTACAAACTACGATATTGCAGGTTTTTTACAAATTCATTATTAAGAAGAGGATTTATGAAACGCAATATCAATTTAATGATGCTAACATTGGCAATGATTATGGCGTTGGTAGCAAGTGCAATTGGTCCGACTGTTGTATATGCCGACGAAGGCACACCTCCTGAACCAACTAGTGAGGAAACTACAAATGAAACTACAGAAGAAACAACTGAACCTGTAGAAGAAATTACTGTTCCTGAAATACTCGAACAAGCTCCTGAAGGAACTGAAATTGTCGTAGTAAATGAAGAGGGCGAAGCAGAGCCTTTAGCTACTGAAGAAGCCGCAGAAATTATTTCAAACAGTGACCCAATGTGGTGTCCAGAAGGTGTAAACCCTGGTGGCGTAGGTTGTACTCCTCCTTTTTCAGATTTTGCTTCTTTATTAATTGAATTAAATGGCGGAAGCTACACTGGCAACGGTGTCATCTGGGTGGAAGATGGCTATGATGGTAACGACAATGCCCAAATTGAATTTGATGGTAATGTACTGACCAACTTAAGTAATAACAACCTGACTATTAATGGCGGTTGGGATGGTGTACATGGTGGTGGCAATATCACAGGCACATCTTCTTTAGATGTTTCTATGGTTTTTGTTAATTGGAATGGAAATATCACGCTGAACGACCTTGACATTAACGCAACTGATGGCGCAGGCTTTGGTTTGTTTGTGAGCAATACTGGAAACATTGCACTCGATAATGTTTCAGTGAATGGCACAACCACAAACTCATTTGGGTTCGGTGATGGTGCAGTCATTGATACAACTGGTAATGTCAACATTACTGAAAGTGAATTCAATAACAACGCAACCAATGGTTTACAAGTTGAATCAGGTGGAACAGTAACACTGGAAACTGTTTCAGCATCAAACAACACGTTGACAGGTGCTTTTATAGATACTTGTATTTATAACAATGTCTCTGGCTTGTGTGATGGGAATGGTTCAGTAACGATTACTAGTGGCACAACAAATGTATTCAATAATAATAGTTTCACTGGTTTGATTGTTGATTCTGGTGGCGGTATCACTATTAACAATACCGAAGCAAATGGTAATGACTTAGACGGCGCTTTATTAACCAGCGCTGATGATAACGGTACAGGCAACGTCAACATTTCTGATAGTGAATTTTCTGATAATCAAAATGGATATGGCTTAGATGTTCTCACCGATGGGAACATTGACCTAGACAATGTAACCGTAAACAATAACGGAACTGGCGCAGTGTTAGGTTCAACGTACGGCACTGGATATGTTAATATAAACGATAGCACATTTGGTGACAGCGATACCACAGGCAACACTTGGACTGGTTTACACATTGACTCTGGAAGCACGATTACACTCAATAACGTCATCGCTTCATACAACGGGACAAATGGTGCGTACTTGGACGCAGTGGGCGACATTACAGTAACAGACAGTCAGTTTAATGACAATGTCCATTTCAACTTCCCGCAAGACCCCGGCTTATATGCTACGAGCAATGGTGGAAACATCACCTTGACCAATGTAGTTGCAAATAACAATCAATTTGGTGCTGGTGTAGTTTTGTTAACCAATGGAACTGGCAATGTATCAGTATCAGATACCAGTCAATTTAACGGCAATGGAACTTTTGGTATTCAAGCCAAAACGTATGATGGCGATATTACCCTGACAGATGTTGAAGCATCCAATAATGCTTCAAAGGGTGCATATTTGAATGCTTATGGTTCTGGAAATGTATTTATCACCGGTGGTGACTTTGTAGAAAATGGTAGTTATGGAATTTATGCCACCTCAAGCCAAGGTGAAGTGAATGTTGAGGATGTGACCGTTACTGGAAATAATATAACCAAATTTGGCGCATTCCTATCAGGGCTAAACGTCTTCGTTAGCGATAGCATCTTCCAGTCAAATACTGAAGCGGGTTTAGTCATCGTAGCGAAAGAACAAGTAGATTTAGTCAATGTGACTGCCGACCAGAATGGCGTCAATGGTGTCGAAGTTTATACATCTCAAACCAATGGCTGTATAAAATCTGAAGATGATGTCATCAATATTGCTGTGAATGTGGATGGCGGAACATATACAAATAATGGTGAATATGGTTTGGTGGTTGTGCCCGGACCTGAAGGTACGTTGGTATTCGTCAACCCTGCTACATTCGGTGGCAATGGCTTGGGTGATTATTTACTCGACTTAACTGCCCCAGAAAATTGTCCAGAAAAAGAACCAAGTGAACCCAAACCACCAACAAAGCCTAATAATGTTGTGCAAGTACCCTTTACTGGTGGTACGCCAGTAGAACAAGATTGTGATTTATTTTCTAATACCATTTTAGAATTGCCCAATGGCACATGGATTAAAGTTGGCTGTCCGTTTGAAGGGTTTAGTAATTTAGAAGGTGTGCTTGAAGAAGACTTACCCTCATCTTTAGGAGCCGGTGTAGAGTTTGTGGCTGGTATTTCTACCAGTTTGACAGATGGCGAAGGCAATACCATTCTCAATGAAGATGGGACTGTTACTATCACTTTCCAAATTCCAGAAGACTCACGCGCAAGAAGTTATTCCGTTTTATTTTGGGATGAGACTTTGAACGATGGT